>NZ_CP180210.1:631605-1263210 GCF_047556435.1 Alteromonas sp. H39 | reverse complement strand
TATGCCACCCGGGGCGCTCAAAAATTCTCATACTGCGGTGCCCGTTAGGTAATAACGTTTCCTTGTTACTCAGACTCATTTTCGAAAACGCGATGGCAATATTTGCATCGTAGATGTGGTCATACTCATTGTAGATCCAGTCAGGTAAAACGTATGGTTCTTCAATGCCTTCATTTACATAGACTTTAGGCAATATCAGACTGTAACGTTCCGCAACCGTTAGGAAACTCAGAGCGATAGAAACCCGGAAAAAGTCGTTTGCCTGTAATATTGCGTTGTCGGTAAATATGTTTCCACCAAGCCAGAGACAAGGACAGTCAAAACCCGCCGTTATACTGACTATCTCACTGCTCTTTTCATTTGAAATTACCAGCGCCTTTCGTGCCAGCTTTGTCAACAGGTCTTCAAGTTCACCGTGAGAAGCATGTGCAAGGTAAACAATTACCTGCGATTCAGTGTCCGTGTGATGTTTGACAAATCTAGGCTCTACCCAGCGCACATTCAGACTGATGTCATTTTCGGCAATAAATCCTTTCAACGCCTCACGAAAAGACACGGAGTCAGTCACTACAGTGACTGAAAAACCGTCAAGACTTTGCTTTAAAGAGGTGTAGTAGCGCCGCTGTGAAATCGCCGTTGACACATCGAAAGCCAGCTCAGGCAACAACATCTGCTTGTGCATCATGCTAAATGACGTTTCCCAGTGGGCTCTGATCTTTTCACAGGCTTCAACACATTGTTCTTCATCAAGCCCTGCCCCAAGTACTTTCGAGAGTGCAGCGTGAAAGTAATTCATGGAGCCATAAAGGTAGTAAAAAAGCAGGCTTTTATGAGACTGGTACGAATCAAACATAAGCTTCTTTTGTGATTCGATAGATTGTTCAGCTTGCTCGCTACTCTCGAAGGGTTGCTGGATGCTTTGTTCAAGCGCGCTCAGGTCATCAGAGAGTTGTTGTCTGCTGTATCTATTCTCGTACCGTGCAAAGTAACTCTCTGGCGGAATTTCAACATACAGTTCTTCTCGTAAGGCCTGCAATGTCTGCTGCTTATGGTCTGCAGAATTCGTTAACAGCACCATATCAAGGGGCAAAGGCACAGTTCCTTTAATTCGCGCACCGTCTGAGGTGTTATAACACTCGGGCCTGTAAACAGCCAGCGCACGCTCCAGAGAGGTCCCAGCGACTTTGAATTCGTACTTTGTATTGACCAGATCGGAGAAATTCCCGGGCACCCTCAACGAAACATTGTTTTTTTCGCTGTAATCGTAAACTTCTTCACCATCGTCGTTGTAATAGCCTGAGTCTTTGGAATGGTGCTTTTTCGGATCCTTGAACCCCAGATCGACACCGAAAAGATAAACCTGCTTGCTGCCCCAAGCCATCACTGTGTTTACCGCGAAGTTCGATACGGTTGGAAACGCGTACTTCAATGTGGCGAACCTGTCTTGCTCTACTACCGCCAGGCTAGAAACGGTAGAAGACTCCCCTTCCTTGAAGACCAAATAAATATCTTTGTAGAGCTCACTGGTATCGGGATGGAAACCATTGCAGGAAATCAAATCAATTTTCTTTAGAAACTCATCAGCATAGACTGATTTCGCCCAGTCAAAGGTTGATCGGTTTTGTTCAATTTCAGCGTGAAAATCAGGCTGAATGCCATGCCGATATAGCACCTGAATGGCAGTACCACAGCTTACAATTATCGCCTTATCCTGATTTTCACGCAGCGTTTCCAGCGAACTATCCAGAGAAGGGCCATTGCCAACAATAAACACTGGCGTTTCACACAGGCGCTCGTTAAGTTGAGTGATTTTGCTACTCTGCAAAAATTTGTGCTTTCTGCGAATGGATTCAAGCGTGTGGCTAATTCCAAAGTAAGCGTGATCGAAGTACTCTCCCATTGCAATAACGACCTGCAACTGCTCTCTGAGTTGTGCGATTGCATTACTCAGTCGGTCGTCAAAATACCCCTGATAAAAATAGGTCTGGGCGAGTACGTATGGCCCGATAGAGTGAAACTGGTTCAGCAAGTCCGTGAACAAATGACTACCGTCATCACCTACGTTCAAATAGATACGTCCCCCTTCTTCGTCAACTTTTTCGAGTAGGGACGCCCAGTCGATAGCGAATAATGAGGCGTAGAAGAAATCCCGATTTGGCTCACAGATAAAAAGCTTTTCGATTGTGCGCTCTTCGCTGATGATTTTCAGATCATAGCCACTCCCGAGCCCAAACATGATCAGCGACTTAATTCGAGATGGCAACGATTGTTGCTTTTCATGGACATCGTCCAGGATCTCTTCAGATTTATTAACGAACTGATAGTGCAGATAGTGCTTTAACTTGTCACCGTCATAGCCGAGCACGACGCCATCTTTCCTGGGGTGCTGGCAAAAACTTTCAAATTGTTGTCTGCACGTCTCGACCGGATCACTGGCATACCAGGGTGTCAGCAAGCGACGACTCACCAGGTTTATCGCTTCCCCTTCCTGCACGGGGAGCCAGCTTTCCGGCTCATAGCTCTTGAATTGCTCGTAAACGTCCGGCACATATTTGGAAAACGCCTGCAGATTTTTTTTGTAGCGCAGGGTCGGTGTCACGTCCTGCCACTTATTGAGCTTCAGCCCCCCCGACCATCGAGGTAAAAAGTGGTTCTTCAAGCCCAGCAATTTGCTTCCTGAGTCTGTATTCTCTTTCAACTGCAAACCGTTGATAGCCAAATCATATACGATGTAGCTGAATGTCGACGTATTGTAATGTCGATACAGATAGACGTCGTCGAATGAGACGTTTTCAGCAAGCTCTCGCAAGTCACTGCGCAGACTCTCACCAGTATTTCCTATTTGTAAATAGATGGAGGTCTTGGCGGACTGAGCCAGCTTGAGAAGTTCATTCCAGGCCAAAACAAATGCAGAGCATCGAAAAAGCTGAGGCTCTGGTTCATAAACGATCAGGTGGTCAACCTTCCCCGACTTAAGAATGTGCTCCAAGTGATAGCCCAGGCCAACACCCAATACCACCATAACAGACACACGAGTTGGCAAGCCATCGCAGAAATAAGACATCAGCGGTGAGTCAGTGAGTGAATGTTCCGTTCCTAATTCGCTGCCCTTGTCGCTCACTGAAAAGCGAAGTGGGTGGGCAAGAAAATCGTGATACTGCTGAAGTACCTCTTTCTGCGGATGCGTGCCATAGAATACCCGCCCCTGGCCATAATCGACTACGTTAGCTTCACCGTGTTTGTTACAAAAAACGGAAAGGTTGCTGGAAGTAATACCGTTCAGCAGTGTTGCGACAGATGGCATGTAAGATCTGAAGGCAATCAGGTTTTTGCGGAATTGGCGGCTGATTAGCTCAGACAACTTTTTTTCAAGTGAGACCTGATAGTCTTCATCGTCGCTAAGGTGTAATTGTATAGACTCGATCATGACGCTGATTGACCTGATGTGAATAGCAATCGATTGCTAATATTTACGACGGAGGCAATCAAGAGCCAAAGCAGCACCAAAGTATTTACCCTCCAGAAACTTTTTTAATCCTACAGTACGGGTAAAGTAATACAAGCCTGCAAGTCCGGTTCTCACTGCATGTCTGCGCAACAAGTGTACGGTTAGCACTGCCACTTCATCGGTATATGAGGCTCGCTCGTAACAGGAGAGGATCTGAGCACCGATTAGCGCGGCGGTTCGCATCGATTTCGTGCTGTAAGGCAGCTTGAGAATATCTGCGGGATAAATCAGAAACTGCGCCATCAGGTTTTCATCCGGAATGTTCACTCCCATTGCAGCAAGTTGCCGAGTTACAATCTGCTGACACCCCTGCAACTGACGGCGGATCTGGGCTGTTGATTCCTGTTGATTATGACGGCGGTAGCGCATTAACGGTTCATGAATTACACCGATTTGGCCGTGACGACTAACATCTACCCAAAACTGATAATCGCTGGCGCCTGCAAGTGTTTCATCGAAGGTAATTGATGCCTCTTTGAGTACGTCGGCGCGAACCATAGTGCCCGGATTCAGAACGTAGTTGTAAAACAATAGTGTCTCTCTGGATACATCCCTAGGATCACGCTTACGATAGATTTCGTCATGCTCAGAAAATTCAATATATTCACAGGTGACTGCGATATGATCAGAGCGCTGTTCCAGAAAGGCTTTCTGTTTTGAAAGTCGGTTCGGGTGGGCGATATCATCAGCATCAAACCAGGCCAGCAAATGCCCCCTTGCCTCAGCCAACAGGGTATTTCTTGAGTTGATTATCCCTTGGTTCTGTGTGTGATTCAGTAAACGAAAACGTGGATCTTCGTTTGCAAATCTACGCAGGATATCACCGGTGTTATCCGTAGAGCCGTCATTAAGGCAGAGAATTTCAAGGTCTGTTTCCGTTTGTCTGACAATCGATGTTAAGGCTTCTTCAAGATAGTCTGCGACGTTATAGCACGGAATAAGCACCGTGATTTGCGGCTTTGCCTGTGACATGTCACGCACCAACCAGTTGCAAATGCGTTATTCCCTGCTGCTCTGCTGCCTGCGTGATCCGCTCAGCAATTTCATCGCGGAATGCGCGCGATGAAATCACAAACTGATCAGCCCCCTCATTAAGCGCCTTTTCCAGTGTCACGACGCCGATACCAGCCACGCTGTACCCCGGGCTCACCTCAGCTTTACGGTCAATCAGGTAGGTTACATCAATGTTGTGCTGACGCAGATAAGGTAATAACTGAATGAAGAATTCTCCTGCCCCATAAACCGCTATACGGGTCCAGCGAAGTGCCAGTAGTTTTTTCATCAGTTCTTCTATGCTGGCGATGTTATCATTCTCCATAAGCCCCTGAGACCGCGCCAGAAATGCCTGCTCCTGCAGTGCAACGACCCCTGCAGGCCAATGCAGCTCTCCAAGCTTCCAACGGTTACTGCTGGTGCTGCTTGCCAGCGTTGCCTCTAACCCGATGGATGCCACCATGTTGATTTGCCCCTCATCAATGACGGGGTATTCGCCATCGGTCCCAAAGTTATCTTGATGCAGCAGATGTTGAAACAGGCCCGCCTCCTCTTCCGTAGGCATAAGCACGTAGCGAGCTACAATCGCAGCAGCCGTGCTGTGCTCCACTGGCGGCTGAGACAGCTGATGCGCGGTATCAAGATAAGACAGACAGCCCGCCAGGAAGGCATCACATAAGGGCGCATTTGCCTTTATCCCTGCTGCCAGGACAGGGGAAACCTGCTCTTCCTGACACTGATATTCCAATGTCGTACCACCACTGCCTAACAATAAGGCCTCAAGACATTCAGGGGATCGTGCCAGCCGTTCAGTTAACCGAAACCGCGTATTAGCCGGAGACAAAAATGCCCGGTACAACGTTTTGTCGACAAATCGATAGGCTCGCAACGAGGAATAGAACAACAGATTGGCGCCAGCTACACTACCAAATATGTTTTCCAGACAATGCTGTATGGTGCCGCCATTACCGAAGTCCACTACAGCACAATTTTCAAACCCTGCGTCGCTGACCTGGGAGAAATACTGACTTAGCAGGTTTCTCTGCTGTGCGATTTTGTCTCGCAAACCAGACTCATTGGCTTTTGCCTCTCGACAAAGCCGCTGATAGAGAGGCTCTCCGTCTATAAACACTCCTTCGATATTCTTCAGTTCAATACCGTCGTCAAGTTGCTCAGCCAGGGATTCCGAAGTTTGGAAATCGTCAATGAAATTTCTAAGCGTATACCCCCGGTACGTCATCAGCGTATCCATCACCTGTTCCAGCCAGTGTGGTGCAGAGGTGTCGATACCAGGCCAGAATGCAGACTTGCGGGAGACGTAAAACGAACTTACATGAATGTCAGAGCGTCCCATCAGTGAGAGCACTTTTTGTATTACTGGTGTAAACAAAAAGCCTTCACGCATCAGACATAAAATTTGCTTGCACCCTGACTGTTCGCTTTGAGAAACAGCCCAGCGCGCAAATGCCTCGATTACAGGGCCCCAGACATAACTTCCCATCTCGTAAGCCACTCGTTCCTGGGAGCCTTGTTGCGAGTTTTGCATACTCGCCAAAAGGCGAACTGCGTGAGATGTTTTGCCCGCATCAAACTGCTTTTCTTCCAGCGACGTTATCCAGTGATTATTCAACAGGGTATTAAAATATTGCGTGTGAAGGCCTACCGCTTCAGCCGCCTTCACATCGGCATCTTTGTTGTCGCCGATATGCAGCCATTCGCTAGGTTGCCAACCATTTTCATCCGCCAGCTTGCGAAACAGTTTGCCGCTGAACTTTGCCACATGTTGCTCACATGATACATATATCGGCAATGACTGAAGAAGCTCTGAATCGCCAAAGAAGGTCTCTTTAATTTGTGCGGCTGACAAATACATATCCGATATAAAAGCGACCTGAACTCCTTCATCAACCAGACGGCGAATGACATTAACCATGTCATGGTTAATTGTTGCACAGGCTTTCTCTGCAGTAAGTTCAGCATTCCGTAACGCCAACTGGCTCTGGGCACTGAGCGGCATCGCGTTAAAAATGGCCTCAAACGGAATGTCCTCGCTCGCTGAGGCTTGCTTGCGCGCAAGCCTCTCGGCCTGCTCGCGAAGCAATCGGTAATCCGCTGGAGTCACGCCGGTAAGTTCGCTGACACCAGACAAGGCAACGTTTGCGAATACCCAGGCAGGATGAGGTAAATGCCTGAATACCACCGTGTCAAAAATATCAAATGTCACCACACGCGCCGGTAGCTGTATGGCGCGCTCCAGTATACTGTCATAAATAGTCAAACGGTCCTCCCGCTCGCGTGATAACTGCGATAACCTGCCATAATTTCACGCAGATATACCGGGATCTGCACGTCACTGAAAATTTGTCTGAAGCGCTCAAAACTTTCGACTAGCCCAGCGTGCTCTGTCACGTGGCAGCTATTGCCATGCTGATCGATCACCCACCCCTCGTCCGGCGGAGTGACGGATAATACGTGGGCGCACACCGTAACATGCTCTGCACTTTCCGCCGCGGTGTCGGCACACTGACGAATCCGCTTTGGCAGCAAAGCCGATACGCGATTAATCAGACTATCGTCCGCCCCCCGCAGGTGCACACTGGTGACTTCACTTAGATGACCAAACCCGTCGCCGGCTTCTTTCTGAAGAATTGCATCCGGCTGTTCGTACCAGCGCCCGCGGGCAAAATCCATAAGCGCAAAGTGGGCACTGTGCACCTGCGCGAGCTTGCCTTTACGATTGGCAAAGAAAGCCTGAGGCGCTAATTCTTCACACCGCTTACGGGCGAAAGCTTCAAACGTACTTTCATCGAGATAGTTAGCAAAAAAACGCAGGCGATTACGCTCGAAGTAATAATTACTGAATGTATTTGGTGTAAATACCGCGCCCATTTTATGTAACACACGCGCATCTCTGACTGCGTGTATTTCAAAGCCGGCGCGTTTAATTCGCTGACACCAGTCAATATCATCCCAGTAGATAAAATGCGCATCATCAAACAGACCAATGCTGGCAACGATATCGCGACGTGTGACCAAACAACACGCAGGGACATAATCACAGGAAACAGCGGCAGGGAGGGACGCATCGTCTTTATGACCTTTAAAAGGCGTTGCCACGGAATATCGCTCCCAGTCAACAAAGGCGCCTAACTCCTGAAGTATTTCAGGGTTGTCCATGGTACAAATTTTCGCACCGGCAACCGCCACTTCCGGTCGCGACAGCAGATACGATATCAGTGTCGGTAACGTATCAGAATCCAGTAAAATATCATTGTCCAACAGTGCAATAAATTCACTTCCTGTTTTCATCGCCTCTTCCATTCCGCGACGGAAGCCACCAGCCCCCCCCGTGTTTTCAGACATTGCTACCAGCGAAACCCAATCTGAATAGTGCTCTCGAACCATGTCCTGACTGCCGTCTTCAGAGGCATTATCGACCACCATGACCTGCATATTCAACTGGCGCTGGTCTGTCTCCTGCAAGGAATCCAGGCACGCTTTGAGGTATTCCCGCTTGTTGTAATTACAAATCACAACGGTGAGTGAAGTTGACGTATTCATCTTTTATTTGTGTAAGGAGGCAAAAGTAGACAACGCATTCTGAACGGCATCGTCCATATTGTAGTAACGGTAATCTGCCAGGCGGCCCAGCACCGTTAGTGAGTTAAACCTTAGCGTCATTTGTCGGTAACGCTCATATGCATCTTGGTTCTTGTCGGTAAATACCGGGTAATAAGGCACATCGGCTTCCGGGTTTGCTCTGTCATATTGCTGAGGATATTCCCTTACGATAGTGGTGTGGGCACTATTGCAGGGAAGAATATGCTTAAACTCGGTAATCCTGGTGAAGGCTTCTTCATTCGGGTAGTTTACCGTCGTGGCAGGCTGAAACTCCCGCTGAGGCAAGGTCTCATAATCAAAGCGTAGAGAGCGATAGGGTAATTCGCCATCGACGAAGCTGAACAATGAGTCAAGCGTACCTGTGTAAATCAGCTTTCCGGAAAATACCTCACCGTCCAGGCAGACGGTCCCGGTTGCCGCATCAAGCGTTAAGCGTCGTAACGCATCACAGCTTGTTTCCACCTGAATATTTTTATGTCCAAGCATCCTTTCGAAAAGGGGCGTATATCCCTCTGAAGGAATAGCCTGATACGTATCATGAAAATAGCGGTTATCGCGGGAAACGACTACCGGCACACGGGCAGTCACTTCCGGCGAGATATCTTCCGGACGACAGCCCCACTGTTTTACCGTGTAGTTGACAAAGAACTTGTCGTAAACCAACTGTCCAAGCTCCCTCAATGCCGGTTCAGAGGCTTTCTTCAGCGTGAGAATAGGCACTTTGCTGCCTTCTCCGAATTGATCAATAAGTAACGACTCGATATACGCTGCCTGTTGGGAAGGGTACAACTGTTCCAGCGTGTTCAGGTTAAAAGGCAACGGTACCAGTTTCCCATCGACCCGGGACAATACCTTATGCTCATAGGGATGCCATGTCGTAAAGTTCGACAAATAGTCCCAGACCTCCTGCTTACTGGTATGAAACAAGTGTGGGCCATACTGATGAACAACAATGCCATGTTCATTTTTATAGTCGTAACAATTTCCCCCAATATGGGGGCGTTGCTCTAAAACCAGCACGCGCTGATCCGCTACACTGGCGAACCGCTCAGCCATAACAGCGCCTGAGAATCCAGCGCCAACAACAATGACATGTGGATGCATGGCATTACTCCCTTAATAAGATTCTTGCCTGTTGTGGCGCGTGACGGTATTCCCAGGCAAGTTGATGACGCTCATTAAAAAACGACTCAGAATTAACCGACAGTTTGATTAATTCTGTGAACTGCTCATCATTTTCCCGGAACAAAAAATACAGCGCAGCGGCAAAAAGATGATGCGAGCAGCCCTGCGAAATAAACTGCTTATCGACACCGAACTGTGCAGCCTGTTTAGTCGCGTGCTGTATATCGGCCAGACTCTGCAATCGCCGGGAAACACTTCTTTGTGTTTGTCCACCAAAACTATCTGCATGGATCCGGTAACGGCCGAGAACTTCAGGTATAAAGTCGATAGAGGCTTTTAAAAAGCCCGCATTCATAATATAAAACGGATAATCAAGAATGATTTTACATTCAGGCAAGACCGTCTCGATGAGCCAGTTGTGACGACGAAACATCACGCTGCTTGCCTGAAGGTACGTACCGTAACGAACCAGGTGGGTTATATCGGACTTCTCGGGTATCTGTTCCCAGTTATAATGATCAGTCGAATAGCGTTTTATCGACTGATTGGTATCGGAATCAAACACATCTGATTCGTGATAAACCATCCCGCACTCAGGATGGTTGTCTAAGTAGTCGACCTGCGACTGCAGCTTGCCGGGCAAAGCGACATCATCACCATCAAGATAAGCAATATACTCGCCTTTCGCCTGCGACAGCAGCGTCTTCATATTCTCTGCTAGCCCGCCATTTTCTGTCTTGATAATAGGAACAAGATTGCCAAACTCGCTTGCTAACTGCCTGATAATTCGTGCAGTTCCATCAGGAGAAGCATCATCACAAACGATAACCTCATACCCAAAATCAGTTTGCTGCTCGCAAACCGACCGGATGGTCTCCTCAATGTACTTTTCCAGATTATATGCAGGGATCAGCACTGAAAGCTTCATTCTATTACCACACGCCGTGCCAGTTGGCTTATTAACTCATACCCGTCCCACTGAGGTGCAAACTCAAGCGCACGTCCAAGCGGAACCACTCTGTCTATTCCTGTTATCGACGGTTGGCCAATGAACTTTACCAGCGCCTCTTTCGGGACACCAAAGTAACTTAGTGTCTGTAGCCGCGCCGACATCTCATCTGCAATCTTATTAATAGAGTCAACACACTGGCATAACAGAACCTGGCGCCCTACATGATACACAAGCAGGCTCTCATCAAATGCTTCACACTCAATTGCACACAATGGCCCGGCATTAATCACCTGATTGACGTTTGTGGTTAGCTGAACCGACTGCACCGTAATAAGCTGCTCGTTTTTCGTTGTCACCGACACGTCATCCTGGGCTAACGGCAGTGTCCTGGCCACCGTTAAGAACTGTGAAAGCGATTCAGCACTTCCCAGCCAGAACAGCACGCGGGGTGAAGAGCACGCCTGTTGCTCGTAAGGAGCAATATCTTTAAGCAACAGGCGCATTGCCTGCTGCGCAGTATATTCCTGTGACACAGCACCAGCGTCGATCAGGCTTGCTGAGTAACGGTCTGCGAAGCTGATGTCTCGGCAACGCGGTTTACAGGGAAACTGCCTGATTGCGTTAACGCTGTCGTCGCCGCCCCATAATATTCGCGCATCAGCCTGCTGACACAGCGATGCCGTGTAGTCTGTACCCTCTGTGACATCGTGTTGATATTGAATAAATACATTCCGCCCGGCAATATCACGATAGTCAGGCTTTGCGAAAACCTCATTGAGCACAGCCAGTATCTCTGCCTGCACGTCGCCTGAGCGTGAGGACACCCGCACCACATTCTTATTCCCGGCGAGCAACGAGCACACCCAGCTGTAAATAAACATGGTATCTACGTTAGCGGGTGTAAAATGCACAACCGTGCCCAGTGCTTTGAAAGTATTGGCCGGGTATTCACCCAGCATCTGACGCGTACTGGCTTCGCGCAGCCAGAATGCTAGCGCCACCAGCTCGGAATGTTCACGACAGGTGTGACTGCGCATGATACGGGTGGACATCTCCTGCAAAAACGCAATGACGCCGTCACAGGCGAAGGCCATCGGAGAAAGTTGCCACAGCGCCCACTCATTAAGCGTGTTCTCAGTGCCGGCATGTGAGGGCGCGACGATCTTCAGTGTCATGGTGAAACCTGCGTATCACTGCAGCCGCGTACCTCTGTCTTCGGCAACCGGCGCAGTACTTCAAAATATTTACCAGACCGTCCGCATGGACAATCATCCTGCCCCAGTACGCGGCCTAAATCTTCGGTTAATAAGCTAAATCCCGGATAGCTGGTCGGTATTGCGGAAATGACTTGGAGCAGGCCCTGCTCACCGGTCTTGCACACCTCCAGTGTATAGGGATCTCTTACTATCAGCTCTGCCATTACCGGCACGTGGAGATGGCCCTGCTCACACTCGACAAATACCGTGCCTACCTGTTCCGCCATCCCATAAAAGTTGTGAACGCGCGAGATCCCGGTCAGTCGGCTGACGGCAGACTTGAAAGACACGTTGTCCACCTGCTTTTCAACGAGCTTTTTCCAGCCACCACTGTGTACCAGTACCCCTTTGGACAACGACAAAGACTTACGTTGTGCCTGCAAGGCTTCCAGAAAATACGCCCAGACCATAAACGTGAATCCGAACACCAGTACCGACTGGTCTCCGTAAGCGTTTTGAAATGACTCCAAGGCTTCCATATTTAATGACATGTCGTCGTTAAGCGCAAAGACTGTCTGACGACCAAAGAAAGCCATCCCCTGAATCCCCGCTGCTCGGGCCGACAAAGCGCCGCTTTTGACCGTTGACGGAGCATCTATCACCAACATAGGCAAGCGCTGTTTACCAATGAAGTTTTGCATGATTTTCACCAGCGCTTTACTTTGTCGCGCGCTGGTCGCTTTATCGAGAAAGACTTTCGCCGGGGTTTGTCCGCTGGTCCCTGAAGACTGCAATACTCTGAAGACTTCATCCTCCGGCACGCTGCGTAATGCAAACTGCTTAAACAGACGAACTGCGAGAAAAGGCATCTCTTCCAGAGTGGCAGGGTCATCTGCATGTTGCTTTATCAGCCTGGAATAGGCCGGTGAGTGCGCTTTGTGATGCTGGTGTAAGGCCTGAATGACAGGTAAGAGGGCAAGGTGCTTCTCTCTAACGCGCAACGCGTAAACATCATGCGTCAGTAGTTGCTGGTAATTGTCCTGATAGGCCTGGTTAATCATAATCGTTGTATTACGCATTTATCTGAAACCGGCGCTGTGCGCAACTGACGCAAGCTGCTGATAGTCAGTTTTACCGTTTGGCAGCAGCGGCCACGTGTCCACCACATGCACGCAGTAAAATTTCGGTGGACAACGAATCCACTCCCGGACGAGAGCCTGCACTTGCCCAAGGCCGTGCTCAAAGCAACAAATGTGCAACCGACTGTCGTCACCAAAACATTTTACCTCCAGCGCTTTTGCGGCAAACAGACTTTCCAGCCCATCCAGATTTATGCGCTCGCCTAATAGTTTGATGATCCGCTTTTTCCGGCCCACTATCCGATAATCACCATCCTCATCAAGGCAGGCCAAATCCCCGGTTTTAAGATCGCCATATTCACCAAAGCTGGCCAAGTCACCGACGTCGCCGGCATACCCTAACATACAATTAGGGCCGGAATAGCAAAGCTCTCCGGCAATCCCGGGCTCGGTTATCGGTCTTCCCTCTTCGTCCTCAAGATACAAGGTACCGCCTGGGATAGCCTGACCAATCGCGTCCGGTTTGCCAGCCCTCTGAGGGTGTAGCCAGGCCATTCTGGCCGTCGCTTCTGTCTGACCATACATCCGAAAAAACTGACTGTTATTGTTATCGGCAAACTCGGTCAGAGCTTGAATAGTCTGCGCAGAGAGCCGTCCTCCTGCCTGCGTAAAATAGCGAAGTGCGGGCAGATTTCGTTGGGTGAAACGCAGGCGAATTAACATTTCGTACCAGTGCGGAACGCCGGCGAGTGAATTCACAGGCAAGCTTTCCATTAGATCCCAAAAACCTTTATCCATAAGGGTTAACTTGGTTATTGCGACACTGGCCCCGGACGCCAGGTGCGTATTAAGCACAGACAAGCCATAAGAATACGAAAATGGCATACTTGCCAGCGTAATATCGTTTTGACGGATAGGTAAATACTGACAAATGCTGCGGGTATTTTCGCGAATATTGGTATAGGAAAGCGAGACGGCTTTGCCGCCGCCAGTTGAACCCGATGTCAGCAGAACCAGCGCCAGTTCACCAGTCAGTCTGTGCCACTGGGTATATCCGACAGACTCGCTGCTATCCGACAACACCAGATTAGGCAAAAAAGACGCTTTCAGCTGGGCCAGCCCCTCTTCACTCATTTGCGGGTTTACCAGAATAACCGGCCATTGAGCGCGCAGACAGGTCAGATAGTACACCACCCCCGAAAGCGAGTTTTCCATTTGCAGCAACACCAGCGGACGCTGTTTTTTCCCAGGCGAGTCTGCAGACAATGTATTTTCGAGTAACCGGAGCAACCGGGACTGTGTCTGCTTCGCCTTTTCCTCCAGCATCGCGTAAGTCACTGTTGCGCCATCTACATTCAGCGCAACCTGTTCTCCACGCGAGCCCAGCGCATCGACCCAGTCAATCATTCACTACCCCCAGTTTACGGATGAAAAAGCCCATCCACCGGCAACACATGCCCCGTGGTATATGAGGATACAGGACAAAGTAAAAAGCTGACCGCACCCGCAACCTGCTCTGGTGTCCCCGCTGCTTGCATGGCCGTTCTGGACAGAACCTCGTCTCGCGTTTTTGCTTCATAATGGGCGGTCAATGGGGTATCAATGAACCCCGGGGCCACCGCATTAACTCTGATCCCTGTCGTGGCCAGTTCTTTGGCAAGTGATTTTGTGGCGCCGGTAAGTGCAGCTTTACTGGCAGCGTACCCACTCATGCCTGCACTACCCTGCTCACCGACCTGGGAGACAATATTGACTATCGCTCCCTGCTTGCTGCGGGCCATAAGTCTGGCTGCAAGTTGCATGTGTTGGTACGCAGCCACAAAGTTCACCTGCAATTGCTGCTGCACTGACTCCAGACTACTCAGCATTAACGAGGCTTCCTGCATAATCCCGGCGTTGTTCACCAGTCCGATTAACGAGCCTGTTTTAGGATCGGCTTGCCTCTTTTGTATTACCCGGAATGCGTCTTTCACTGCCTGCGCATCGGTAACGTCATAAACCAGTGGGATAATACGTTCGGGATCCAGATCGCAGAGGGTTTGCAGCGCCGCCTCGTCACGGCCACCGGCAAAAACGACAGCACCGTCACAGATAAGACGCCTGACGATGGCTTGCCCTATGGCTCCTGTCGCCCCGGTGACCAGTACGCTATGGCCAGAGAGGGTGTTGTTGTCAGAATGCGATGTCATATTTAGCCAGAATGTCTTTCGCTTTCGCCACCGAGCTCATATCAATAATGTCATCGGTGTCCAACATCACATCAAACGTATTCTCAAGCTCTGAGATAAGCACCATGTGAGCCGTTGAATCCCATTCTTTAATTGTGTTGTACTGCAGATCATCTGTGACCCTTTCTTTGTCGATACCTAATGCATCACAAAATGCCTGCGTCAGTTGTTCCTGATTACTCATGGTATAAATGCCTTATTTAACGGGATAAGAAACGCTTGATGGTTGAGGTTGCCTCTTCATAACCTTTATGCGTAATACGCAGCGTTACCCAGTGACCATCATCAGAGTGTGTCACCGTTTCGTATCCTAATTTTTCGTTGTAGTTTAGCGCTGAGCGATTGTCGGCCTTCACAGTAGCCTGTAACGCATTGATTTTAAGACAATCAAAGCAGTAATCATAGAGTACAAGAGTTGGTGCAAAGGCAAGAATATTCCCTTGATATGCCGGGTCGCCGATATACAGGCCAGGCTCCACCACGTCAGCATTAAAAACAGATGCCGCACTGTCATCAGCGAGTGTTTTCAGGTTTGTCGCGCCAATGGGCTTGCCTTTATAACGCACTATCCAGTGGGTTTGATGCAGATCCGCCTGCACTTTGCTGAACCAGGCGCGTTGCTGAGCTTCTGTTATCGTGTCAGATGACACCATTTTCTGCCTGATAAAGTCACTGTTTCGCCATGCTCGTAACTGCATAATATCGGCTTCGGCTAACGGCTCAAGCGTCACCTGGTAGCCACTTAGGATAACGTTGGGAGCCTGCCCCACTATATCAATCATTCAGCGCCTCGAGCATTCTCTCAACCACGCGTCGGGCACCTTCTGCATCATAGAATTGTCGCGCTGCCCGCGACATCGCCTCAAGCGCATCATTATCCTGATACAGTGTCATCGCATGTCGGGCGATTTCAAACACATCCGTATTCATATCATATGCCACACACCAGCCTTCCTGCTGCGCGCGGGTGGTCGCCTCTCGCTGATTTTCCGCCACCATCACCAGCACAGACGGGGTACAGCAGGCGCCAAGCTCAAACTGACTGCCGCCGGCAGCACTGATTGCAAGTCTGGCGCTGCTCCACGCCGACGCCATATCCTGGCACTGATGAATATGCTGGACAGCAAACTGCAATGTCCGGCACAAAGTGTTCACCCGTGCGGGATCGTTAAACGCAGGGCCGGTTATGACTCTCACCGGCACAGTGGATCCTAAAGCTTCAAGCGCCGAGAGCAGAGGAATAGTCATTTCGGCCGGGTCACTGCCGCCAAAAGCCATCACGATCCCATGTCGCTGCTCAAGCGGTTTATCAGCGTTATCACGAAAGGCTTGTCGAAGCAGTCTGTAGCGGCGTCCGGTACACAGTGTAGCGTCCGGCTTTATCGAGTGATAACTGGCATCCATCGCGTCAGTCGCGCTGTTTACAATGAGGTTCGCGTGTTTAATAAGACGCTGCTCACCATCATCCATAACCACGGTAAAAGGGAGTTCACTGGCGGCATCATTGATGACATCTACAGGTAGCTGGTAGCCGTCAAGAACCAGTACTCTTGGTTTGAACTTCTCCAGTGCCGCCACCAGCACATTGCATCTACCGGCCGACGTCGCCGCAAATCCGGCCTGGTCCATTACTTCAACCGGAAAATTCCAGTCATGTTGCGCGCGTGCAATATCGGCCGCATCGCTATCGAGCAGAAACCGACAGGACAGATTATATTCATCGGCGGCCTGCGCAAGCGCCAGACTTCGGATCACATGACCGATACCTTTTTGCCTGCCGCCTTCTGCCCACAACAATATGTCGGTCACGACGAGAGATGTTCCCAGCTCAGTGCAGTCCCTTTAGGGAGGTCCTGCGTTGCTACCTTACCCAGAACCTCATCCCAGTGCCGCGGAGCCAGACCAAATGCAGGGCGCACAATCTTTAAGTTGCTCTCGCTAAGTACATCGCCCGCCCCGATATCCGCAGAAACGTAGATTGAGCGACGGTACTGTTTGGCCGCAGTTTCAGCCTGTGAGCCGCCGTAACGAACCTGCCCCATTGCCTGCCAGGCACGCCGGGACTCTGTGACCAGTGACTTGAGTTCAGCAGGCTCCAGCGAAAATGCAGCATCAACGCCGCCTGCATTCCGGTCCAGTACAAAGTGTTTCTCAATCACGCTGGCGCCAAGCGCGACCGACGCCACGGCGACACCGATACCACCAGAGTGGTCGCTCAGCCCCACCTGACAATCAAACGCTGCGCGCATGTTGGGAATGGTGACAAGGTTGGTATTATGCGGCTCAGCCGGGTAGGTACTGGTGCACTTTAACAACACAATCTCATGGCAACCGTTTTCCCTGGCGCAATGAACGGCTTCTTCAATTTCTCTTAAGCTTGCCATACCGGTGGACATAATAAGCGGCTTGCCTTTACTGGCAGCATAAGCAATAAGCGGTAAATCGGTCAGTTCAAACGAGGCAATTTTAAAACAGGGAACATCCAGCGCATCCAGAAAATCGACGGCGCCGGGATCAAACGGCGAACTAAATGCGACCATCCCTTTCGCTTTCGCCCGCGCAAACAGTGCCTCGTGCCATTCGTAAGGTGTAGCGGCTTTCTGATAAAGCGAATGCAGCTTTTCTCCAGACCAGAGACTATCCGACTCACCAATAACAAAGTCTTCTTTATCCACATCCAGCGTCATCGAGTCGGCTGTATAGGTTTGTAACTTTATTGCGTGGGCCCCGGCATCAGCCGCCGCATCAACCATTTTTTCAGCCAGTGTGTAATCCTGGCTATGATTACCACTTAACTCCGCAATGATAAACGGGGGAGCATCCGCCCCTACCTCATAGCTTCCAATCCGGATTTGCTGTTTCACTTATGACGACTCCAGTAAATTGACGATATCGTTTACTATCACCTCAGCATCGATGGGCTGGTTCACCGTCGTTGCATAATCCGGCATCGTAATGCGCGGGTCGAACGAGCCAGCAAGCAACAGAGTGGGTGTCTGTGTGGCAACAGCATACCATTGAAATGCAGAAGGAATGGTAACCAGTAGTTCAGCCCCTTTTACGAGCTGTAGATTTTCTGTAATATCGCCGTCGCCTGATAGCTCTCGGTATTGCACGCCCTTCTCGCCAAGAAGGCGAGTAAACGCTTGTGTGTCGAGGAGTCCCTGTTGAGCTGTCTCATTGTAAATAGCGATGTAAGGTTTTACCGGGGGAATTGCAGAAGCTGGCAACGTCATATCAATATCAATATCCCGCAAGCCACAGCAGCGTTTCAGAAAATACTCCGGATACCCCCCGGCAGGAGGGGCGGCAGAGTCCCACCATTGTGTAAACCACTGCCCAAACGTCAGCCAGGTACTTGCTAAATAGGTTTCTGCGTCACTCACCTTTGCTGGCTTAAGCGTCTCCTGCTGCAACTCGTCAATTAATTCTGCAACCGGGTATGATAAAAAGTTGCCTTCCACCGGTTCCCCGGCATCTTTTAAGAAACGCGCGAGAAAGCATGGCATAAACGCAGTATCGAGGTTCACAATATGCGAAAAGTTCTCTGCGACAACCTTTTCTGCCAGCCCAAGAAACGTTTCCATGGCAATGACAATATTGTCAGGCCAGTGCCCCTGCTCAAGCCGCATAACCTGGACCTGAGGAGCCCCCTTTTCAAAAAACACCCCGCAACTTCCATAAGTAAGCACGGTAATTTGCGCATTCGAGTAGCGTTTCTGGAAATATCTGACTGCGGGCAGCCCTATCGCAAGTACATCACCCTGCTCGGCCATTCTGATAAGTAAAATTTTTTCTGACATTTTATTCTGACATTGTGTAGGCGCGATACATCAATTCAGCGCGTTTCCAGTCTTCCGGTGTATCGATATCCTGCACCAGATACCGGGGAAGAATGACGGGAATCGAATGCGGTGCAAAAGTGGCTTTATCATTCTTCCAGGCTGAACGGGTGCCCCAGTAAAACTGCCCGGCATCGTGATAATATTCTTCTAGATCCTGTGAACGTTTGCCCATCTGGCCAGCATCTACTGGAGTGACACCGCCTTCAAAGAGCTTGATTGCGCGTTGCACAGGAAAAGGAAAGCTGGTCACTGAAAAGGCAAATTGCTTGGTACTGTCGGCAGCAAGCCTGTGGAGCCCTTCTTTCAGGCGCTCTGCCGACAAAAACGGCGCCGTTGCATAGATACAGCAAATATAATCAACTTCGCCTGCGCTCTGCTCAAAAACCTCCACAGCATGCTTTACTACTGGAAATGTCCCGACATAATCATTCGACAGTGATTCGGGGCGCGAGATAATTTGCGTTGCACCATATTGCTCAGCAATCGCCGCAATCTCGTCAGAGTCGGTAGAAACGATAATCTCGTCAAATAGCTCACTGGCCTGCGCCGCTTCAATAGAGTAAGCAATCAGCGGCTTTCCCGCGAAAGGTTTAATATTCTTCCCGACGATACGCTTACTTCCCCCGCGGGCAGGTATAACCGCTATATTCACTTCAGTACCTCATCCAGCGTCATAATCACCTTGTCTTGCATATCGGCAGAAAGAGCCGGAAATAAAGGCAAAGTAATCGCATTGCGGTAATACTGCTCGCATGCCGGATAATCCTTAGGGTCAAACCCTAACGCCTGATAATACGGGTGACGATAAATCGGAATATAATGTACGTTTACGCCGATGCCATGTTCTCTCAGTGCATCAAAGGTCTCACGTCGATGGCCGTTTTGAAGCTCAACTACATACAGATGCCACGCACTGTTTTCATCCAGTACCGGACGAATTAACGGCAGGGAACATAATGCCTCATCGTAGCGTTTTGCCAGCGCCAATCGCTTTGCGACAAATTCATCCAGGCGTTTAATTTGGCTGTTTCCCAGGGCAGCGTGAAGGTCGCTGAGCCGATAATTAAACCCCAGTGCTTGCTGAGCATAAAACCAGCCGCTCGCCTGCTCATCCGCTGGAAACTGGCTTTTGTCGCGGGATATGCCATGACTGGCGTAAAGCCTCAATGACTTCGCGTAGACATCGCTGTTAGTCAGTACTGCCCCTCCTTCCGCGGTTGTTACGGATTTCACCGGATGAAAGCTGAGCACCACAAAATCGCTGTAGACAGCCTGGCCGATGGGTTTACTATCTGCATCCTTTCCCCCCAAGCCGTGTGCGGCATCTTCAATTAAAATGATGTCATAGTAAGAAGTGAGCTCAGCTATCGCTTTCATATCACAACTGACGCCAGCGAAATGCACGACGACTATAGCTTTGGGTAGGGTACCGTTGTGTTCGGCCTGCTGCAGCTTATGTTTAAGTGCACTTACCGACATATTTCTGGTGACAGGGTCAATATCAACAAAATCGATATCGGCGCCACAGTAACGAGCACAATTTGCAGAGGCGGCAAAGGAGTTAGGTGAGGTCCAGACCTTGTCTCCCGGCCCTATGCCGGTGGCAAGGCACGCCAGATGAAGTCCGGACGTTCCACTATTGCACGCTACGGCATACTTTGCGCCGGTATACCGGCACAGGTTTTGTTCGAACAACGGCACCTGCTCGCCCTGAGTGAGGAACTCATTCTTAAGCACATCGATGACAGCATTGACGTCATCATCGTTGATGCTGTGGCTTCCGTAAGGAATCATTTAGTAACCTTGTCCAGCTCTCGTAGTTGGTCAACGGTCAGGAAGTGGGGATTGGTTCCCGAATGATATTCGAATTTGTCTGAAGCCGGCTTGCCACGTTCGCCCAAGCGGTTGCGAGTATAGTCTAGATCTTTGTCAAAAAAGGTTATTGCCGGAGCAATCACATAATGGTCATCGAACTCGACGGTATGATGTGCCATTTCTTCTGGCACCATGACTTCATGAAGCTTTTCCCCAGGCCGAATACCAATCGTGTCAAACTCTTTACTTCCGCTCATCGCTTCCACTAAATCGACAATGCGAATGGAAGGTATCTTGGGAACAAAAATCTCACCGCCTTGCATGCGGGAGAAGTTTTTAACAACAAACTCAACGCCCTCATCAAGGGTTATCCAGAACCGCGTCATATCCGGGTGCGTGACCGGTAAACGTTCTGCGCCCTCACACAGTAATTTGCGGTAGAAAGGCACGACCGAACCACGTGACCCCACCACGTTGCCGTAGCGCACTACAGAAAACCGGGGACCTGTCGCGCCGGAAATATTGTTTGCGGCTACAAAGAGTTTGTCTGAAGCCAGCTTCGTTGCACCGTATAAATTGACAGGGTTTGCGGCCTTATCTGTAGATAATGCAATTATACGCGATACATCACTTGCGATAGCAGCATCAATAACATTTTGTGCCCCGTTAATATTCGTTTTTATACATTCGTTAGGGTTATATTCTGCTGCAGGCACTTGCTTGAGGGCTGCGGCATGAACAACAAACTCGACATCTTTCATCGCCGTCTTCAATCTGTCTTTATCACGAACATCACCGATGAAGTAACGCATACAAGGGTCGGTAAAGCGCTGCTGCATTTCGAATTGTTTTAGCTCATCCCGGGAGTAGATGATTATTTTTTTTGGCTTACAGGACTGTAGAAGATAGTCAACAAATTTGTGTCCGAAAGAGCCAGTTCCGCCTGTAATTAACACTGTTTTATTTTCGAATACTGTCATTATAGTTGTTCCAGTGATAGTGAGCATCGTCTGCTACAAAATTCTTTTTCCGGAGTTTAGCGGCTCTTCAAATAGGCCCGGTCCCCATCGGTTTCATACACAGTTGTTATGCTGAACTACGTTACTATAGCAGTCTTATCATCAGAAACTGCGTTGGGCTTAATTCTCCACTAGCCATAGATGACTACTGTTAGTCCATGTTTTTACCAATCCAATCAGTTTTAACTCAGCCCTACTTATATTTTTTTATGGCAACCTGGCTTCTCACAAAGTGAGACGCGTCGTCTTTAGCTGACTTAAGCAAGGTCTGCGCCACCTCTTTCATAATGTCATTAACCCTGATCTCTTTTGTCGCAAAAATCTTTTTATCTTCAGGACTGAGGGATTCAAGATGGCTGACAATAAGTTCATCGCGAATTTTTAGTAGCGCGTTAAGCGACTCAACGTCTGTTGCAGAGGGATTGTCGCACAGCGCTGCGATCTTGTGATTGATTTCTCGTAGCGCTGTTGGGGTATAGGAATGATTGAGTTGCTCTGGTTTCACACAGCTTGTCGTCTTTGACGCTGGGCTTCAAAAGCTTCCTGTTTTGCATCCTCAGGAATCTGCAGCCATGCATCGCGAATGGGTGCTAATAGACTAGATACCTCATCAAGAATATTCAAGTCATTCTTAACATGTGCATCACTCAGCCGCTCCGTCATGTAATCATAGAGTGCAAACATATTCTCGGCAGTGTCTCCACCAATATCCAAATCGAGTGTATCGCGAAGATGGATCAGAATCGCAGACGCTTTTGATATATAGTCAGCTTTGCCCACATAGTCTTTTCGCTCCATCGCACCTTTGGCGTAAGCGATTCTATCAAGCGCACCCTGCATTAACATTAACGTAAGACGATGCGGATCTGCACTTGCCACATCTTGCTTAATGTTACCCTGCCGATATGCATTAATGCCTTTAAGTGCCATAACTACTCCTAACTATTCATTACCCAAGCGCGGCCAATAATGCTGACCCGGTCTGGTTTAACTGTGCAACGGTTTGGTCGAGGTTCAAATATTTATCCCGCAGTATTTGCTCGTAATTAACCATTCGAAGTTCTAATCTCTCACGATCATCGTTAAGCTGTTCCCGATCATCTTTCGCTGAACGCTCGCGCAGACTGATAAGTCCACTGTAGGAGGTATACTGGTCAGCGAACTCATATAACCGAACCGCAATCCCCTCTTTTTCGTCGGTAAACAACGCTGCGATATCGTCAAAGCTTTCATCCAGCGCGTCACTCAGGCGTTCTTCACCGGTTCCCAACCCAAAATCAGTGTCACCAATTTCCAGGCGACCCTCCGAGTTGACCTCAATACCCAACTGAAATAATCCGCCAAGTGATGAAGAGGAGACGCTACCGCCGACAATTGACGCCAAACCGCTTTGAATGCCCCGTAACAACGAATCACCAGCTAATGCGCCATCATCTTCCAAATCTGATTCACCGTATTTGGTTAAATTTTCAATTTCCTTTATCAGACCATTGTAGTTATCGACAAAATCGCGGATTTTTTTATCTAAACCCTCTCGATCGTAACCAATTTCCAGCTTGGAAGTAATAAATTCGCCAGAGGTGTCTTTAGGCGAGACTTCTTTGGCTTCGAACGAGACGTTTTGGATCGTATTTTCAAACTTGTTCGTCTCGCTCTCTACGAGAATACCGTCTATTGTCGCCTTCGCATTCGTAGCAGCTTCAATATTGGCTGCACTGATGCTGCCAACGCCACCGGTTGTTGAAAGACGATCAAGCTCGGTGTTACCACCATCGTTATTGATAACCAGGTCATTTCCATTACCCGTCTTTTCGGACGTAAAAACGAGTTTAGGACCAGCTGAAGTGCCGGTATCAATAATATTGGCGTTCACACCGAAGTTGTCAGAATTGTTATTTATTGCTTCGCGAAGCTGAGTCAGCGTCATACCACTGGTAACATTGACTGAGAAGCTGTCAGAGCCGCCTACAGAAAAGGTCAACGAGCCGCTACCTGAAGTCAGGACCGCATCGGACGAAGACGAAAACGCACCATCGTCTGTGGTAATTCTGCTGCCGCTGGCGAGTTCAGTCACCGCGACTTTGTAACTTCCTTTTAATGCCGAGTTCGTTGCCTCAGCAGTTAATATCTCGATATCTTCAGAAGGATTGGTAATGGTAGGTTCGCGACCATTTATATCATTGTCGCGTCTTAAATCATTTACAGCGTCTTTGAAATCCGACAGCTTAGACTTAATTTGACCGAGGCCTGAAATTTCAGCCTCAATCCGTTCTTCCCGCTGATTTAAGCGGTTTTCTTTTGGTGCTCGTTCAGCATCAAGCAATTGCGAGACAAGATCATCAAGCGCAAGCCCTGAACCAACACCCAACGATTGAATAGTCATTACTCACCTCACTACACTTTGTTGTTAACAAGCACTCCTACGCTACTTCCGATATCTTCCTGAAGACTTTTAATTCGCTCTGCTAATTTTAGCACTTCTTCAGAAGGAATTTGGCGTATTACGTCACCTGACTCAGAATCTTTAACGGTGACAACAGAACGTTGCGTATCTTCATCTATGGAAAATGCCAGATTTCTGTTCTGTACTTGTAAAAATGCCTGGACCTCTTGTACAGCAAGCTCAATATCTTCAGCTTGCCCCTCTCTATTCAGGTTATCGGCATTTTCACGCTCAACTTGAAGATCTTTTGCTCGCGCATTTTCAACTGAGGGCTCCGTTGAGTCATTCGATGACTCCACAGGTCCTATCGAATCAACGCGCACCGGTACCTTTTCTGCTGTTGTTGCAGCAAAATTCTGGCCAATCTGTGTATTTGCAATCTCCACGCGAACCTCCTTAGTAAAAAACGACAAAACGGGGCCTGCCTTAAGCAGACACCCGTTACAGTTTAAGCAAGGTTACTTATTGTTAAGCTTATCCCAGTAGCGAAAGCGCTGTCTGTGGACGCTGGTTAGCCTGACTTAATACAGAGACAGATGCCTGCTGAATGATCTGGTTACGTGTCAATTCAGCGGTTTCAGCGGCAAAGTCGGTGTCACGAATTCGTGAACGCGCAGCTGAAAGGTTTTCAGATACGTTGCTTAAATTACGAATCGTAGACTGAAAACGGTTTTGCAGCGCACCCAGGTCAGCGCGAACGCCACCAATGCTTGAGATTGCGTTATCAATCGCTGTTAGTGCAGTTGAAGCGCCACCTGCTGTAGAGATATCAACGGTTCCTACTCCAAGACCGGAAGCGCCAAGGCTTGCTCCGTCAGTTGTTGACAGGTTAACGCTGATGGCCTGGTTCGCATTCGCGCCCACCAAAAACGAAGCAGAGAAGCTACCATTCAGCAGGTTTAC
The DNA here is from genome assembly GCF_047556435.1 of Alteromonas sp. H39. Lineage (GTDB taxonomy): Bacteria > Pseudomonadota > Gammaproteobacteria > Enterobacterales > Alteromonadaceae > Alteromonas. The sequence goes on along the minus strand of NZ_CP180210.1, from coordinate 1,238,483 downwards.
GTTACCAAACTGTGTATCAGTCGCTACTCGTGAAATTTCAGTTTTCAGCGCTGCAACTTCTTTTTGCAGTGCAGCACGGTCAGAAGAACTGTTAATACCATTTTGAGACTGCACTGCCAGTTGACGGATACGTTGTAAGCTGCTGGTTACCTCGCCTAACGCGCCTTCTGCTGTTTGCGTCAGAGAGATAGCATCGTTCGCGTTACGAACAGCTTGGTTAAGACCCTGAACCTGTGAGGTCAGACGATCTGAAATCTGAAGACCTGCCGCATCATCTGCTGCACTGTTAATGCGAAACCCTGATGACAGTCTTTCAAATGACGTGCTCAGCTTGTCGCTTACGTCAAACAACTGACGTTGCGCGTTCAGCGCAGACACATTGGTGTTTACATATAAAGACATTGTTATACCTCCTAGGGATTCGATGTAACCGGTGCTACTATCAAACCCTTCCAGTTCAGACCAGCCAGGTCACTACTCCCGCTGGTCCCCTCGTAACGAAACAATAAAGTTCCGCAAAAAGTAATTAAATTACCCCTCAGCTAAAGGTATCGGCGGTTCCTTGAGCTTCTTTAGCTTTTTTTTGAAAAAAAATTAAAATAATTATATCTATATGAAAAATAATGAGATTTTCTTGAATCATTCTTGTAGAGGATGACGCTTATGCTCGGAGGCAAGCGTTTGCCGCGATTACGGCAAAAAAATGTGTGGAATCGGCGAAGTATGAAAGATAATAATTAAGTATGCTGCCTGATTCCCTTTGTTTCTGAGGATGACCGCACTTTGTCATTGTTGGCACGGGGAATGCTTTAGATTTAAAGCAAGTTGACGAGATGTTTCGGTAATAAAAAGAAAAAAGGCCGAGACAAATGTCCCGGCCAATTTGCTCACGTTAGGAGATTGAGCAAAATTCAGTTTCAGTCGGCTGGCAGGAATTATAGTAGAATAAACTGGCCTCTCAACCAACACTTCTACACTCTCAGTCCTGTTAGTCGGCGTTTTCTTGGTGCCGCGGCCAGATGGCCGCGGCGTTCGGGGGATGGCCTCTCAACTCCTTCCCAATCCTACGCCTTACCTGTTAATTAACCTCCAAGTAACGATAACGCTGCCTGAGGTCGCTGGTTCGCCTGCGCCAGTATCGTTGTGCTTGCCTGTTGAAGGATCTGATTGCGGGTAAGTTCTGCCGTTTCGGTGGCAAAGTCTGTATCTCGGATACGCGATCTTGCCGCAGAGACGTTCTCAGAAATATTACTTAAGTTACGAATGGTTGACTGGAAGCGGTTCTGAATCGCACCTAAGTCAGCACGTTTCGCATCGACCGCTGAAATCGCACCATCAATAGACGTCAGTGCAGCAGACGCCCCTGTTGCTGTGGCAATAGTAAGGTCACTATCGCCGTTAGTCAGCCCTGAGAAACCGAATCCGCCAGTACGAGAGATGTTTACCCCGATTGTCTGGCCGCCGTTTGATCCCACCAGGAAGGCCGCAGAGTATGTCCCGTCAAGTACGTTTACGCCCCCAAATTGAGTCGTTGTAGCGATACGGCTGATTTCCGTTTTCAATGCAGACACTTCTTTCTGTAGCGCCAGACGGTCAGATGATGAATTGATACCGTTTTGTGACTGAATTGCAAGAACACGAATACGCTGCAATGCCGTGGTGATTTCCTGCATCGCACCTTCCGCGGTTTGTGCCAGGGAAATCCCGTCGTTAGCGTTTCTTACGGCTTGATCTAATCCCATGATTTGAGAAGTCATGCGGTCAGAGATCTGAAGGCCGGCAGCATCGTCAGCCGCGCTGTTGATGCGAAAGCCCGAAGAAAGGCGCTCGTAGGCAGTGTCCAGGCCATTGCCGGTGTTGAATAATTGACGTTGTGCGTTTAGTGATGAAACATTTGTGTTTACGTACAGACTCATTGGTCTCTCCTAACAGTTGAAATTTGCGCTATTTTTATTGTTTTTCGCGCAGGTTTTAAAAAATTTTCAACGTGTTGGCACACCGTATGCTTCACAAATGCTGTCAGTGATAAAAAACTGACGCTTTGCGAGGCGTTGTACCTAGTAAAGCGATGCTGAACGGGTATGGGTCACTCCCATACTTTTGCTGACGGGTGGGTCTGTTGTTCCAGACCTCATACCTCTCACTACCTCCTGGCTTCATTCCTGCCAGTCAGCAGCTTCAGCATTCAACACGGCGTAGTATTGCAGTACCATGTTGCGCTCAGCGTGCTTTAACACGTTGTCTTGCGAAATACTCTACTCGTCGGTCGGTTGCAGTCTGTCCCCACATAGTGCAATCCGACCGTTTTTCGTATCTACTCAATCGTTATTCGATTTGCTCGACTGCAGTCTGCCCCCGCATGTAAACAGTCGATAGATTGTTCATTTCTTATCCCTGCAGTAGCTGCAGTGCGGCCTGTGGACGCTGGTTTGCTTGTCCGAGTACCGTCGTGCTCGCCTGCTGGATAATCTGCCACCGTGTCAGCTCCGCAGTTTCCGTCGCAAAATCAGTATCGCGGATTCGTGAGCGTGCAGCTGACGCGTTCTCCGATATATTGCTCAGGTTGCGAATGGTTGACTGAAAGCGATTCTGGATGGCACCTAAATCGGCACGCTTGGCGTCAATAATGGATATTGCGGCATCGATTAGCGGTAATGTCGCTGAAGCTAGCCCTGCCGTTTCAACCGAAACCGCAGCGCCGTTTGTCAGCCCGGAAAAGCCATAGCCACCCTCACGAGACAGATTGAAGCTAATAAACTGACCGGCCTGCGCTCCCACCAGAAAAGCGGTAGAAAAAGACCCTGTCAGAATATCGCCACCGGCAAACTGGGAAGTTGACGCAATGCGGCTGATTTCCAGCTTCAGTGCAGATACTTCTTTTTGCAGTGCTAAACGATCTGCTGAGGTATTGATACCGTTTTGTGCCTGGATAGCCAGCACACGGATACGCTGCAGTGCGGTGGTCATTTCCTGCATGGCGCCTTCTGCGACCTGTGCAAGTGAAATGCCATCGTTGGCGTTACGTACGGCCTGATCCAGACCTTTGATTTGTGATGTGATGCGGTTTGATATCTGCAAACCGGCGGCATCGTCTTTGGCGCTGTTAATCCGGAAACCTGAAGATAAACGCTCAAAAGCGGTGCTCAGCTCTATATTAGAGGTAAACAGTTGCCGCTGAGCATTCAGCGACGATACATTCGTGCTAACGTACAAGCTCATAATAATCTCCTAACGATTTTTGTAGACCAGACCGATATTTTTATTTTTGGAGTCTGGTTTGAGCGACCCGTATTATTATTTTTCGGGGTGGTGTCACTCTTGTGGCCCGGATTATTATTGTTGTTCCCAGTGCCTACATTTAAGTTATCGTTCGGACACGAAAAATCCTTTAGCAATTTTTCGCTAAATTTTTATAAGCCTTATTTTTCAGTTAATTAGCTACAGTGGAAGTCGCAAAAAAGCCGGACTTTCGTCCGGCCAACCGCTCTACGTTAGGAGATTATTGAGCGAATTTTTGCGTGGGGGTGGATTCCCGGTTCACTACCTCCTGGCCCCATTCCTACGCTAATTAGGTGATTAACCCAGTAACTGTAGTGCCGCCTGAGGACGCTGATTCGCCTGAGACAGTACAGTAGTACTTGCCTGCTGGATAATCTGGTTACGCGTCAGGTCAGCCGTTTCAGCAGCGAAGTCAGTATCACGGATACGTGAACGTGCCGCTGAAATGTTCTCTGAGATGTTGCTCAGGTTACGGATAGTCGACTGGAAACGGTTTTGCAGTGCACCTAAGTCAGCACGTGTTCCGCCGATAGATGAAATCGCATTGTCTATCGCTGTCAATGCCGTACTTGCACCACCCGCGGTAGAAATGTCGACAGTACCCACACCAAGGCCAGAAGCCCCTAAGCTCGCACCGTTTGCGGTAGACAGGTTTACGCTGATAGATTGGTTGGAATTTGCACCTACCAGGAAAGCAGCAGAAAACGACCCGTTCAGGATGTTCACGCCGTTAAACTGAGTATCTGTGCTGATACGGCTGATTTCTGATTTCAGTGCAGCCACTTCTTTTTGCAGTGCCGCACGGTCAGCAGAGCTGTTGATGCCGTTTTGTGATTGTACTGCCAACTGACGAATACGCTGCAGTGCAGTCGTGGTCTCGTTTAACGCACCTTCCGCTGTTTGCGAAAGTGAAATAGCATCGTTAGCATTGCGGACAGCCTGGTTAAGGCCCTGAACCTGTGAAGTCATGCGATCGCTGATTTGCAGACCAGCAGCATCGTCAGCTGCGCTGTTAATGCGGAAACCTGACGACAGACGCTCAAAGGATGTGCTCAATGAATTGCTGACATCGAACAACTGACGTTGTGCGTTCAATGCAGACACATTGGTATTGACGTATAAAGACATAAGTCTCTCCTACACTCTCAGTCCAGCATGAGCTGGCTGCCGGGGTTACCGGCGGTTACAAATTTAGTAGTCATCAACACCTGAGGGGTAATTGATGAACTGGCTCTCTCAGAAATGTTATCGACGGTGATAAAATTCCCTTTAATAAAATTTGCAAAAATTGCCGTAGAGAGGCAGGGAATTGCCGCCTATAATGACGTAAACAATGGTTTTTTAAGCGATTTCATGTCAAAAAATAATTTAAAAATTGATCAGATAAGCCGGATCTCCTCCCGCTCGGCGCACAGTGCATTTACGGATCTGCATAATTTGCCAGATGGAAGTCTGCTGTGTTGCTATCGTCAGGCGACCAATCATGTAAGCAATGACGGCAGAATAGAAATCGCGTGTATTGACGCTGAAACTCATCATGTAAAAAGTCGTAGTCACATTGCTATAGCCGGGGTGGACCTTCGTGATCCCAAACTTAGTCAGGGGCCTGACGGACGAATTTGGCTGCTGGCTAATGCGAGATACGCAGACGCCGAAAACACAACGTTGAAACGACACATGATGAGCTGGTTTTCTTATGATGGCGTCAGTTGGTCATCATCACATGACCTTGGACTTAATCACTGGTGGCTGTGGCGAATTACTTGGCGGAAAGATGAGGCCTTCGGCTTTGCGTACAATCGTGGGTTAGATCGTATCGACCTATATCAGGGTCATCCGGGGAAGCGTATGTATTGTCGTAAGCCCCACGCGTTGGGATTTGCCACTCACACATTAGGCTACCCAAACGAAAGTGACATGCATGTTGATAGTGATGGCAATATGTGGGCGCTGGTCCGTCGCGACGCCGATTCATTCAGCGCGCAGCTGGGTTTCAGTAGAGCCCCGTTTACGCGCTGGTACTGGCATGATCTAAGAGCATATATTGGGGGCCCGGCGTGGATACCGCTCAAAGCCTCAACTATGTTGGTGGCCGGCAGAGAGTGGACGGGGAAAGCACTGGTTACCACCCTGTGGACACTTAACTTAAGTAACAAAAAGCTCGAGAAGATTCTGACGTTACCCAGCGGGGGTGATAACAGCTACCCTGGCCTGGTCATAGATGGCGATACGCTTTATATATCCTATTACTCTGGTCACCTGGATAACGAAACCCGGGTCTACTTGTCAACACTACACGGCGTTAATGCTTTATAGGGTTAGTGCGAATAAATCTTTAATGGATTGCTATTAGAGGAAGTCGAATAAAGACAATCCGGAAATACGTGGAAACGTTGCCAGAGCAGCATTTAGCGCAGTTTCCTGCTTGGCAAATTCTGCTGACGCTTCCGCGTAGTCAACATCCTCAATAGAGGAACGCGACTCTTTCGCGGCAATTTCCAAATCCAGATTGGTTTCATAGATCGATTCTGCGACATTCAGGCGACCGCCAATAGACGAACGCTCCAGACCAATCTTTTCCATCGCGTTATCAATACCGACAATAGCATCGCTTAATGATTCCCGCAGATCCTGCCCACTGGTATCGCTGCTTAACTTACGGTAGAGATCGTCAATGGTTTGCGCCAGATTTTTTTTCTCAGGTGTATCCAGAGCAAAGTCAACTGTGTCACCGGGGTTCCCTGTGAGAGTGAATTGCATGCCCTTCACAGTAAACGGTTCTCCGGATGTATAACTAACGGTATCAACCACGGTACCCGTTCCTACATTCGTTAACTGAGCCTGATTACCGGCCTGTAGGGTGATTCGATAATCATTGTTCGCCGGGGTAACCGGGTCATAATTATTCTTGTGAAAGGTATCGAAAGTCCCCTGTTCTGCAACCCGAGACTCCGTGACCGTTGCGGTGGACGGTGGAGTAATCGAAAAATTCCGGCGTGCCAGCACGTTTTCGAACACGTCCTGCCCACTGCTGGTGCTTTGGATCCGTGTGCTGTCAGACAGCTGCACAAAACTTTCTCCGGAATCCCCTGAGAAAGTCACCGCATTTCCTGCCGCTGCCGGGTTGAGCGTAAAAGCTTGATTCTGAGACTGGTAGCCAGCAAAAATGTAATTACCATCAGCATCCTGCGAGTTCATTAAATCGAACACTTCGTCGCGCAGTTGCTCCATTTCCGCCCCAATAGCCCGACGGTCCGCATCAGACAAGATGCCAGACCCCGCCTGTAACGCCAGCGTACGAGCTCTGTTGGCGGCACTGGTAATGTTGTCCAGCACCGCTTCCTGTTGCTCCAGGGAACCGGTAACTAAATCAATGTTGCGCTGATATTGTTTCAACTGGTCCAGTTCTTCGGTAAGACGAATGACCTTTGCGGCGCCTACAGGGTCATCCGAAGGACGATTCAACTTTTTACCGGTCGCCAGTGACTCCTGCGTATCGGCCAACCCTCGCTGGTTTTCCATGATCGCACGAATATTCTGATCATATATTTGGTTGGTTGAAATACGCATGTAGCTTACCTTGCTGCCTGTAAGATAGTGTTAAATAAATCCTGAGCCGTACTTAAAATACGCGCCGCTGCCGAATAAGATTGCTGATAGCGGATCAGATTTGCCGCTTCTTCATCAAGGCTAACGCCAGATACCGAGTCGAACCAGTTTTCCGACTGCACTTTCATCGTTTCGGCAGCCTGCAAAGAGATATCGGCAGAAGAGGCTTCTTCTCCAACCCTTCCTACTAATGACGCATACGCATCATGCATGGTGCGCGGCTTGTTGGTAGCTTCAGAACTTAATTGTACCAGCCCCTCGTTTTGTAGTGATGCCATTGACAACGCATTGGCATTGTCGCCGAAGCCATCTGTGTTGTAGGCCAGTGAAAACGAGTCTCCGGCAACGGGAACCCCGTCCAGACTGATATCATATCCGGGATAATCATTCAGTGCAGAGAACGATGCTGGCCAGGCGGGACCGGTGCCACTGGCTTCAGCTTGCGCTAATAAATTGGTGTAATCGGTAACACCTGTCACATTGGTGATGACATTCGCCGGATTTTCTCCATCGAGCACCTGAAAGCTCGTCGGTGAGGTGAATACAATCTCTGCAGGAGCCCCAACAGTAGCGCTTGGCGAGCCTGCGACACCGTGGATACCACCAGTGCCGTTAAAAGCAGACGCATCCGCCCCCAGCGTTCCGTCTACCTCGGTGTTGGTTACCGTCACCTGTGACACCTTGGCGTCACCCAGATTATCCACTCCCGGCTGAACCCGCACCGGCGATGCAAATGCCAAATCTTCTGGACGGCTGGTTGCCATCGTCAGCTCAGAGGCGGCCCGCTTGGTTGGCTGTATAAGAAATTCATTGTCCACTGAATAACCGGAGGCGGCAGTAAAATCTATCTCTAAACCGCCAGGTAATTCAGTGAAACCTGCAGTGATAGCAATACCAGTGTAAGCAACCGGGTTACCTGAGGCATCCAGTTTAGGTGTACCGTCACTGTTGAGTAACTCTACATTCACCGATGCCGGCACGCCCGCGGCAACAGAAGCAACCGTAATCTTGTAGTCAGCATCAGTAAGCTCATTCCCTTTGCCTTCGGTGACCTGGGCAAGCACAGGAAGGTTATCCGGGGTGCCTTCGTAGTTCAGCCCCTGAAAAGTTGGCAGCGTAAACAAGTTACTGCCAAGCTGGCCATCCATATCCATTCCCAGCTTGTTTTGCTGATTCATCGCAGCAGCAAAAGCCAGGGAAAGCTGACCAATGTCTCGCTGCGCCGGACCAAGAATGTCATTTCGATAACGGAAAAGACCACCGAGGCTGCCCCCTAAATCGTCTTCCATAACGTTCAGTGTCGTATTGGCCTTGGCGCCGGTAAAGGTGGTAGATAGTTGTAGCTCTTTAAACGTCAGGTCAGCATCACTGCCTAACTCAAAGATATTAAACGAGCCGTCTTCAAGCACCAGCGATTCACCTGACGTCAGATTTACCGTGACAGCGCCGCTTTGAGTGAGGCTGTCTCTGACATCAATCGACATGATACCGGCAAGCTCATTAATGGCGTTGTCACGCTCATTTAGTAATGCTGTGGGTTGATCGCCGCCTTGGTTGCCTTTGGCAACAAGGATCGCTTCGTTCAGCTCACCGATATTTTTAATTAGGCTGTTAGCGCGGTTTACCTGGCTGGTAAACTCTAAATTCAGCTCTTTTTCTTTTGCCTGCATAAAATCGGACAAAGTTTCCATTCGGCGAAGCAGCGCCTTTCCCTCACCCAGAACCTGCTCTCTGGAAGCCAGGTTGGTAGGATCATCAGCGGCTGTTTGCAGTGATGCAAAGAACTTGCTGAGCCCTTCAGAAAGCGAATTTCCTTCATTCGCCAGCATATTGTCCAGCGCCATCGTTTTTTCTGTGAAGGCTTCCAGCTCACCCACCTGAGTAATGTCCCGGCGAAGCTGGTTTTGTGCAAAAATACTGATAACTCGTTCGGTAGTGCCAACACCGACCCCATAAACATTGCTGTTTTCCAGAATGGTACGCTCCCGGACATACCCTTCTGTGTTCACATTGGCAATATTGTTACCTGTGGTCTGAATCAGCTTATTGCTGGCAGCAACGCCACTACTGGCAATAGAGAATAAATCAACCGTTCGCATCATGGCATCATTCCCTGCATTCGATCACTATGATAAACCGCCATAATTTTTTCCGCGTACGCCGGATCTGTCGCATATCCAGCCTGCTGGAGAGACTCAGCATACCGTGCAGCATCTTCGCCACTGGTAACTGCATTCTGATAGCGGGGTTGTGAAGATAAAAACTTCACGTAATCATCCAGCGCTTCACCAATAGAATCGTATGCTCTGAACGCTGCTTTTTGTCTGGACGGTACGCCGGCATCAAACTCAATCGTATCGACCACTGCCTGTTTACCCTGCCAGTGGTGATTGGCTTTAATACCAAACAAATTGTTCGTCGCGTTTCCATTACCGTCATGAATGACATATTTGCCCCAGCCGGTTTCTACTGCGGCTTGGGAAATAATCGCTTTTGGGTCCACACCCAACGTCGCGGCCGCTTTTTCAGCATGTGGACGAAGGGTTTCTATAAACTGCTCAGGCGTGTCGAACATAGCCGCTTTATATGCACTGGTTGTGCCTTTACTGGCAGATGCCATCACGTTGTCAGTGGCCTGTGCCACCGCGTGCTCACGGGCGCGGTTCAGCGACGCCAGGTTGCCATCACTGCGAATGACACTTCCAGGCACGTAGTTTTCGTCTTTTTGACCCAGCTGTTTAATAATAAGATCGGCCAGCCCCAGACCGCCACCTGATGACAAATCCGTCGCCAGTTGCTGATCGTGCATGTCGCGGTAGAACTTCACCTGCTGAGAATTAAACGGGCTGTTTTCATCCGCCAGCGCATCCTGCGCTTTACGCATAGATTTCAGCATCATCTGTACGAAGATTGCCTCAAACTGATGCGCGGCTTCTTCAAGCACTTTCTCATCACCAGAGGCAATGGCTTCACGCATAGAGTTGATACTGCCGAGGTCGTGAACGTTCCTCGCCATTTCCATTTGTGATTTTGTGCTTAAGGCCTCCATCAGATAATCACCAGCTCGCCATGCAGTGCGCCAGCCTGACGCAGCGCTTCCAATATCGCCATCAGATCGCCCGGGGCAGCACCGACTTCATTCACTGCGCGGACTAACTGATCCAGTGTGACGCCAGGTTCAAACTTGAACATACGGCTGTCAGCAAGATCGACATCGATAATGGATTGGGTAGTTACCACAGTATCCCCGTCAGCCAATGCATTGGGCTGCGACACCTGCTGATTTTCTGAAATGGTTACCGTCAATCCGCCATGTGTAATAGCGGCGGGCAGCAGACGCACATCCTGACCAATGACGATGGTTCCGGTACGGCTGTTGATGACCACACGGGCTGGTGCATCGGCAGGTTCAAACTGGAAATTTTCCAGTGTTGCCAGAAAGCCGACGCGCTGACCGATATCGCGGGGCGCTGTCACTCTTACTGAAGCCGCATCCAGAGGGGTTGCAATTGAATACCCCTGATCCGGTTGTGCACCGAGTTTCTCATTGATCGTGTCCGCCAGACGTTTCGCGGTGGAAAAGTCAGGATAATGGAGGTTCAACGTCAGAGTGTCGCCATTAGCAAAGCCGCTTGGCACCGTTTGCTCCACCAGCGCGCCGTTGGGAATACGTCCGACAGTTGGCGTGTTGACCACAATCCGTGAGCCATCATTCCCTTCCGCACCAAAGCCGCTGACAATAAGCGAACCTTGCGCCACGGCATACACTTTCCCATCAACCCCTTTTAAAAAGGTTTGCAACAGCGTTCCGCCTTGCAGGCTACTGGCCTCGCCTACGGACGAGACGGTCACATCAATTGTCTGTCCGGGTTTGGCAAAGGCGGGCAACTCCGCATGCACGGCCACGGCCGCCACGTTTTTAATTTTTGGCTTTACATTGGAATCCAGACTTATGCCAAAATTGCTTAGCATGGTTCTGAAGCTTTGTTCGGTGAACGGGCTTTGTTCACCCGTGCCTGGTAAGCCTACGACAAGACCATAGCCAACCAGTTGGTTCGCTCTGACGCCCTGAATACTGGCGACATCTTTAATGCGCTGGGCATTCACCAGTGGCGAAGACACAACAGCCAGTAACAACATTCCGAGGGATAACAGTTTCATAGGCACCTCTACAGCGGCCACCATTCAGATGAGAAGAATTTTGCCAGCCAGCCTTTTTCCTGCGAACGGGCAAACGAGCCTGTGCCGCTGTACTGAATGCGGGCATTGGCAATACGGGTAGATAAGATTTCGTTATCCGGTGATACATCAGCCGAGCGAATAATGCCGGTCAGGCGGATGTACTCATCACCGTGATTCAGCGTCAGCCATTTTTCTCCCCGGATGACCAGATTCTGATTCGGCAAAACATCGACAACCGTCACAGAAATACTGCCATTTAAGCTGTTACTCTGACTGGCCTGCGCGTCGCCGGTAAAATCGTTTGATGAATTGACACCTAACTGAATTGATTCGCCGCCCAGATTAATGGCGTTGCCGCCCAGTCCGGTAATGGGCTGAAGATCGACACCGGTTTCACGTGATGTTTGTGTTCCTGCCGATTTCGATGCATTGGTATTTTCGCTTAAGGTAACGGTGATGATGTCACCCACCCGGCGGGCCGTCACATCAGAATACAGACTGTTTGCCATGTAAGGACGAAACAGTGCACCATCTTCAACAATCTGGTCGCGCGGATAGTCAGGCACTACCGGCGCAAAGGTGGGATCGTTGGCCTGCACCGGCGGCTCATTCGTACTGGCACACCCGGCCAGTAAAGCGCTGAAAAAAGCGAAAATAACCGTACGCATGATGTTACCCATTAAAGCTGCTGAATCACCTGACCAAGCATCTGGTCCACGGATGAAATCACTTTGGAGTTCATCTCATACAAACGCTGACTTTCAATCAAATTCACCAGTTCTTCGGTGACGTTAACATTTGACGTTTCCAGTGTGCCCTGGGCAATAGTACCTAAGCCCTGAAGCCCGGGAATTCCCTGAATCGGCGCACCACTGACTGCGGTTTCAACAAACAGGTTCTGCCCTGTTGGCTGCAAGCCCGTAGGGTTAATGAAATCCGAGATATTGATTTGTCCCAGTACCTGAGGCTCGGCCTGACCTCGCACTGTGGCAGACACTTCGCCATCCTGCGAGATGGTGATTTGCTGCGCATCTTCTGGTATCGCGATTTCCGGTTGCAGCAGAAAACCCGCACCCGGTGTGACTATCTGGCCCTGATCGTTCAGCGTAAACTGACCATTTCGGGTATAGGCGATGGTGCCGTCAGGTTGCAGGATCTCAAAATACCCTCGTCCCTGAATAGACATATCCAGCGCGTTTTCAGTAGTTAACATGTTGCCCTGCGTGTGGGCTTTTTGGGTTGCCACCACTTTCGACCCCGACCCTAGCATTAATCCTGAAGGCAATTCGGTGTCGGCAGACGAACGCCCGCCGGGCTGATTTATATTCTGATACAGCAGGTCTTCAAACACCGCGCGGTCTTTCTTAAACCCCACGGTTGAGGCGTTAGCCAGGTTGTTCGATACCACCGACACATCAGTTTGTGCCGCGTCGAGACCGGTTTTACTTATCCACAATGCAGGATGCATAGTTACCTCCTAAGGTCGCTACTCGCGCCTTATGTATTACTCATTAAATTATGCGAAGCAGCATATTGCCGCGAGTATCAAGCTCTTCTGCCTGTTTCATCATCTTCACCTGCATCTCATAATGGCGTTGCAGGCTAATCATATTGACCATTTCATCGACGGCGTTCACGTTAGAGCCTTCCAGCATGCCAGAGCGGATCTGTACCGTTACATCCTGCTCGGCCTGGGTGCCGTCTTTCATTCTGAATAAGCCGTCATTACCCCGTTCCATATCACGGTATTCCGGCTTCACCAGTCCCAGTCGTCCGACTTCTTCAGAGACGTTTTCCGGCGCACCTACAGGGCGAACTGAAATCGTTCCGTCAGTTGCGAAGTTCAGATTATCCAGCGGCACAGGTAAAAAGATCGGTCCGTTGTCTCCCATCACCATATTGCCGTGCATATCCGTCAACATTCCGTCGGGCCCCAACTGGAAACTCCCGTCACGGGAGTACGCTTCCTGACCATTGGCATCCTGAACCGTAAACCAGCCGTCGCCCTGGATCGCGACATCCAATTGGCGGCCGGTCTGAATCATCGGACCTGACTCATAATTGTTCGTCGGGCTTTCTGTCATCGAGAACACGCGAGTCGGTAAGCCTTCACCATAAGCAGGCATGGCACGCGCCTGCTCAAGCTGAGCCTTAAATCCCGTGGTTTGTGCATTTGCCAGGTTGTTTGCCCGTAATCCGGTGCCCAACAAATCTTGTTTGGCACCGCTTGCAGCAATATAGAGAAAATTATCCATGACTGACTTTTGACGGTTACGTGAATGATTACCGTGGATGTTGCAAAGGCAGTGCCAAGGTGGGAATTGTGGCAAGGTTTACAGGAAAAGCCTTATTAACAAAGCAGCAGGCATATGAAATTAAAGAGATTTTATGAACAGCCAAAAGACAACTGAAATTATCTTTGTGTCCTGATAATCCGGATTTGGGCAACACGGGGCGGCAAAGCGGCAAAGATTGTCAGTCCCCAAAGGCACAAACAAAAAGGACCGCCGTTGCGGTCCTTCAGTCTGGTTATCTGAATTTATCGGATATTCAGAATAGTCTGGTTAAGCTGGTTATTCACTTCCAGAGCCCTTGAGTTCGCCTGGAAGTTACGTTGAGCGATAATCATATCGATAAGCTCAGTGGTCAGGTTAACGTTCGCCTGCTCAAGCGCTGACGAATTAATTTCACCAAAAGTCCCGGTCGTCGCCTCACCTGCTAACGCTTCACCGGAAAGAATACTTTCTTTCCACTGCGTATTGCTTTCCTGCGTCAGCCCCTGCTCGTTAGAAAAACGAACCAGCGCGACTCGCACGATAGGCTCAGAGGTGCCGTTCGAGAATGTAGCCCTTACCAAACCGTCTGGACCAATATCAATGCCTGTCAGACGTCCCACTGGCAGACCGTCCTGTTCCAGCGCTGTCACTTCGAAGGCTGAGGCAAACTGAGTGGGTTCGTTGGGTGTTGCGCTTGTCGGGTCCAAATTAAAATCAACACTGATTTGTTGCGTTGGGTCCGAACCATTTGTCAAAATCGTCGGTCCTAATGCTTCTGTCGTGATTTTAAAATCAGGAGTGGACAATCCGTCTGCTGACTCAATGCCGATGAAGTCCCCGCCCTGGCTGAATTGCAGTTTGGCTGCAGACACACCGTTGCCGGTATTGGTACCCATAGAGTGGACTGCTGTTGTCGGGTCTGAATCAGAACCATCGGAGTTCACCATATCAACCAACTGGTCATCTACCGCGGTTGCTACGTACCACTCATTGTCCACAGCGGGGTTGTTGTCCTTGATGAAATAATAGGTCATAACATGGCTGTCACCCAGCGAGTCGTAAACCGTCACGGACGTAGCAGCGTTGTACGTAAGCGGATCAGTTGGGTCAAATGCCGCAGGATCTAACCCGGTCTCTCCTGCCGGCAAATTCATGCGAATATCAACTTCTGACGTTTGCTGGGGCGAGCCAGAAGAATCAGGGATCCGCACCGGAACCGTAGTACTTAACGCAACCGAAGCGCTGGTGCCATCCGAATTAACCGGGAATCCCAGTAGATTATCACCGTTACTGTTTACCACGAAATTGTCATCGTCCAGTTTAAACTGGCCGGCCCGGGTAAATGAAAAATCCCGAGAAGTGATTTCTGGTACCGTGGCGAAGAAACCGTTACCGGTAATAGCCATATCCAGAGCAGTATTCGTAAACTGCAGGCTACCCTGCGTAAACTGCTGGGCAACTTCCTGCGTTAATACGCCATCACCCACCTTGGTTTTGCCGCCCGCTAATAATGATGCCGCATAGACATCGCCAAATTCAGCACGGGACTCTTTAAAACCTACCGTGTTAACGTTGGCGATGTTGTTCGCGGTGGTATCCAAATCTTTTTGTGCGGCAGATACGCCACTCAGTGCAATATTAAAAGACATAACTTACTTTCTCCTGCTAACTGCCGATCTGGATGACGTCATCGAGACTAATACTAACATCACCATCCAAATTCAAAATAACCCCCTGACCACTTCCGGCCAGGCTTACACTACCAACGTGACGATTTACGGCGGTGGCAATTTGTGTCCCCTCACCATTAATTTCGCCCGTAGCGCTGATCACGTACTCACCGGGCGGCATAACATTGCCGCGTGCGTCGGTACCATCCCAGCTAAACTGAATATTGCCAGCTGCCTGGGTGCCGGCATCAATGGTTTTCACCACTTCGCCGTACTGGTTCTGGATGGTAATTTTCATGTTTTGGGCGGTTTCTTCATTCACTACAACGCCCGATAGTCCGGCACCTTCAGCGGCCATAAATCCGACATTACCTTCTACCAGGACATTCTGGCCAATTAAGCTGGAAGCCTGCAGAGCCTGATTCGAGGTCATGGACGCAGCGAACGAATCAAATTTCTCATTAAGCTGCGAGATACCGTCGGCCATCGTGAATGACGTCATCTGTGCAACCATTTGATCGTTGTCTACCGGCTTGGTTGGATCCTGATTAGACAGTTGCTCAGTCAGCATGGAGAAGAAATCCTCCTGGCTAAGCTTTTGCTCTGACCCGTCTGCGACCTTTACCTTCTCTTCCTGCCAGTAGAGATCGGTTTTCAGGCCATTGTTCGTTATGCTATCCACGTTAATTTCCTCACAAAACGCTAGCGCGTGTTACTGACCCTGACCAAGCTGAAGAACACGTCGGAAGATCCGCTTCGTGGTGTCTGCCACCTGTACATTCGTTTCATAGGCCTTTGAGGCTGACATCATGTTTGCCATTTCTTCAACGATATTGACGTTGGGCTTATAGATGTAGCCGTTTTCATCTGCCATTGGGTTATTGGGTGCGTACTCCACCTGAAGCGGCGCATCACTCTCAACAATCCCTTTTACCTGTACGCCAGCCCCTTTTGACTGATATTCATTCGCTCGCTGCATCTCTGCGGCAAACACGGGGTGACGGGCTTTGTAGGTTTCTTCGTAACTGCTGCTGACACTATTGGCATTCGCAATGTTACTGGCTGTGGTATTCAACCGGACGTTTTCCGCTTCCATCCCCGTACTGGAGATAGACATTACATCAAATAAACTCATTCTTATTGCCCTCCACCGGAGCCAAGTGCTTTCTTCATGCCTTTAATTTTGCCGTTGAGAAACTCAAGGCTGGCCTGATAGCGTAGTCCGTTATCCAGGAAGCGGTTCCGCTCTGCCTGAACTTCTACGGTATTACCGTCACCGGTATCCGGTTGTGTTGGAACCCGATATTCCAGAAACGTATTCGACGCCATAGAGCCGGAAATATGCTTTTCGTGAGTTTTCACCAGATCCTGACGCTGACCCGCACGCGCTGACTCCATTGCTTTATTGAAATCAATGTCTCTGGCTTTATAACCAGGCGTATTTGCGTTTGCCAGGTTGCCGGCAATGACTTCCATTCTGTCAGTGCGTAAAGACAGCGCTTTTTGGTGGAATCCAACCAGATTGTCGAGATTAATTGCCATGATAAAACTCCTAATTCGTAATCAGCACTGCAAAGGTGATGCCAACCAGAACGAAAGAGGAGTTTTTAGAGAGGTAAGACTATGATTTTCTTTGGTAGTAAAGGCCTGGATGGCACTTCACCATACTGAACAAATCGCTGGCGCTACTGATAGATTCAGACGCGCCGAGGAAAAGGATGCCGCTGGGCTGCAGTTGGGCGGCAATTTGTTGCAGTATCTTTTGTTTTATTTCCGGTGCGAAATAAATCAATACGTTGCGGCAAAATACGATATCAAACCGACCAAGCCCGGCATA
This sequence comes from Alteromonas sp. H39, assembly GCF_047556435.1. Classification (GTDB taxonomy): domain Bacteria; phylum Pseudomonadota; class Gammaproteobacteria; order Enterobacterales; family Alteromonadaceae; genus Alteromonas. Next base: position 1,221,630 of record NZ_CP180210.1, on the reverse strand, counting down.
GTTGTGCAGCAAATTCAGGCTTCGGAACGAGACCATCCGGCGTACTTCCGGCTTCACCTGCATCATTCCACTTGCATGAACGTCAAAATATTGTTGCCGCCTTTCTGCTGACAAGCCGCGCGCCAGAGACAACTCGTCATACAGGCCCTGCTCACACTTTGCCAGCATGGCCGATGACAGATCGGTCGCAACGATTTCCACCCCTGCTCTCAATGCGCCGGGATTGCGTCGTTGATATTCAAGGCATGACATTGCGATGGAATAGGGTTCTTGACCGGAAGAGCAGGCGGCACTCCATATCCGAAGCCTGCGGTTTTTAGCGGCAAATTCCGGCAACAACTTACGTATCAGCAAATCAAACGGATAACCATCACGAAACCATAAGGTTTCGTTAGTCGTCATGGCGTCGACCACACTTTGCAGCAGATCCCGCCGATGTCCCCTGACGGTGGTATCAATTAAGGTATCGATATCATCAAAGTCATATTGATAGAGCAACGAAGACAACCGGCTCCTGACCAGGTACTGCTTATTTTCTCCCAGAACAATGCCACATTGCTGTTCCAGGAAACGACCGAAAGCACGATAGTTGTCGGCCGACACTTCTTTATTTTTCAATCCAATGAAACTCCGCTAGTCGTCTTTTTTGACCAGCCATTTCTGAACGGCTGTTGCCAGCTCATCCGGGTGAAATTTCGCAATGAAGTCATCTGCGCCGACTTTCTGAACCATCGCCTGATTAAATACGCCGCTCAACGAGGTATGCAACACCACATGAAGCTTTTGTAGCTCAGGTGTGTTTTTAATTTCCGCAGTTAGGGTGTAACCGTCCATTTCCGGCATTTCAATATCGGAAACCAACACACCTACGCGATTTGTAACATCCCCATACTCTTCAGCAATTTGCTTAAGACGTTTGAGCGCTTCAAGGCCATTTTTAGCCAGTTCTATTTCCAGTCCGAGCGAGGTCAGTGCCTTTTTCACCTGATTCCGCGCCACGGCAGAATCATCGGCTATAAAGATGATTTTATCTTCGTTACCTTCTGTAGTCAGACCCGCGGCAACTTCAGCACTGACGTCTGCGTTGAGTGGCGAGATTTCATTCAGTATTTTTTCAACGTCTAAAATTTCAATCAGCTCGTTTTCGACTTCTGTCACTGCGGTTAAGTAACTGGCGCGCCCCGTCCCTTGTGGCGGTGGCATAATCGAATCCCAGTTGGTGTTAATGATACGTTCTACCGCGCCTACCAAAAAACCCTGTACAGAGCGATTATACTCGGCGATAACGATAAAGGCAGTAGACAAGTCTTCAATTCTACGACCACCGGTAGCCATACTGAGGTCGATAACCGAGATAGTCTGGCCGCGAATATGGGCAACCCCTCTTACCAGCTTATTTAACTTAGGCATGGAGGTAAGAGGCGGACACTGCAGCACTTCTCTTACTTTAAAAACGTTAATGCCGAAGCGTTGACGGCCATTCAAACGAAACAGTAAGAGTTCAAGCCGATTCTGGCCGACTAATTGTGTTCGTTGGTTTACGGAATCAAGAATTCCCGACATACGTCACCTCTAAAATAATGGGCACGATCATTGCGTTTGTCCCTTAACAACATGCTGATTACATAACATCGCCAAAAAAGTGACGCTTTGCATGCGTGCGCTTTCAAGCAATGTAGCAGGCCGATACGAGCAGCGCAAAACCTCATTGCCTGACTGTGCTTTAGTAATCATAGACAAAATGACACCAACTGAACACGAAAAAGTGGATATGAAAAAAGTAAATTGCCAGATTTTGTCCCGAAATATTGTCGGATGTGCAGCAATGCTCTTGCTTACCGCTTTCACAGCGGAGGCTGCGACTACTTCGAAAAGCCAGCATCAGAAAGTACAGGATGGTGCGAAAGCGTATTTGTTATCCCGGCTTGAATCAGATAGCGCCGACACTAAAGTCAATGTCGACATCGTTGATATCGATGAGCGCATTTCTATCCCAAGCTGTCCGGAAGGCTTTAGTTATGATGCCGATCAGGCGTCACTTAGCCAGTCTTATATTTCTGTTCGGGTAAGCTGTCGGAATAATGACTGGTATTTGTTTACCAGCGCACACGTTAACCGCACCCGCCAGGTTATTGTAACCTCAGGCATGATTAGCCCAGGTACCATACTGACTTCAGAAAACCTGCAGGCGGCCGATATCGATGTAAACCGGCTTCGCCACACCGCCTATACTGATATTGACGGGTTAGTCGGCGCCAGAATGAAACGGCGTGTCCGTGATGGTCAGCCTGTACAGTCAAACATGCTATGCTTTGTTTGTAAGGGCGACCGTATTACAATAAGCGCTAACGTATCTGGTATGCAGGTGAAAACGGCGGGTATTGCAAAGCAGGATGGTGTTGTGGGAGACACTATTCAGGTGGTCAATGCAAGCTCACAGAAAGCCGTTATCGCAGAAGTGGCCAGTGCGCAGGAAGTGGTCGTCAGCCTTTGATATTCGGGCATAGTCACGACGTAAATCGTTCTTTAGGCAAAGATGAAAATTCGCTAAAGAAACACACATGCCTGCCGATACAATTAATGAGGTGTAAAAAGGTAGTGGAATTTCTTTATGGCAATTAATAATGTGAATAACAATAACGGGGTTCCGAAGACGCCGTTAGACAACAACAAGGTTAACCAGCAAACTCAGAATCAGGCAGCGCAACAACAGGTTGCAGCCAAGAGCGCGACGACTGCGGCGCCTCGTCAGGATTCTGTGTCATTGACCCAATCTGCGCAACAATTGAACCAGGTGCAGAAAAAAGGCACTGAAGCGCCGGTTAATCAGGAAAAAGTTGATAAACTGAAGAAAGCCATCCAAAGTGGTGAGTATCAGGTTAATCCAGAAGTGCTGGCAAAGAAAATAGCCCGCCTGGAATTTGAAGTTTTCGGTATAAAGTCTTAGGTAACTTATGACGCAATCTCTGCAATCACTCGTCGAACAACAAGTGAAATATTTGAGCCAGCTGTCTTCGCTGCTCGAGCAGGAATTGCATCTGATAAGTACACGTGATGCTGAGTCGTTGATGTCACTTCTTAAAGAGAAGGAGACGACGTTAGAAGCCATAAACGATACCGATAACAAGATTGATCCGCTGTATCGAGACGCTAAGCAAAACGATGCGCTGACTGACGATGTCGAGCAAGGCATTGATAAAGCGAAAGCGCTGTTAGAAGATTGTCAGTACCGAACTGAAATTAATCAGAAAGCTGTCGAGCAAGGCCAGTTACGTTTGACACACCTCAGAAATCTGATGCTGGAAGTTCGCGCTAAAGAATCGCTCACTTACGATAAAAGTGGTAAGCCAAAAGGTACCGGTCTCGGTCCTGGCGTAAGCGCCTGAAGAAAGCCCTCCTCAAAAGAAAAGCGCCGACGGCGCTTTTTTATTAACTATCTCACGCAGAAACGCAAACGTTTAGTAGTATCGAACTTCTTTTATCCGCCTGGGCTTTGCTGTGCTTACATAAATGTTGTATACCCGTTCCATATCCAGCTCAAGTTCAGTGGCGTAGGTATCCTCACCGACGGGATACGTTTTCACAACTTTTGCGCCTCGTATTACACCTTCTACTGATGCCTCCAGGCGGGTGTCATTGACGACAAGGTTAGCCAGCGTTTCATTGCCTTCGATACGCTGCCCATACACCTGCTCAGTAAGCTCGCGATAAGCATCCAGCTTAGACGCTCTCATCGCCATAAGCGAGCGCACGCTGTCAGAGTCGCCCTGTTGGCTGTCGATTGGCGCATAACCAACCGCCGTCAGTACCGGATAAGACTCTGGTTCCACGGTTTCCCATTCGACATGCTTGTCTACCAGAGAACTGCAACCCGTTAATGCTACTGAAGTGACAATCGCTCCAGACATAACCGAAAGACGGATAAGTTTAACTATTTTTACGATCATAACTGCTCGCTCGCCTACTGGTGCTTACGCCACCTTGAATACCGTATATTAGCCATACTGCTAATACGTTTAGCAATCACTAGATAGCAATATTTGTGCCCGCCCTATTTCTATTCTGCCGATATGCAATTTGGGAATACTTTGTGCAAGCAAAAAAGTATTGTAAAAGAAGTTGCCTTTCCGCTTTTGCGGCGCAGAGCTGGTATCATGCACTGTCACAACGTTCCGCAGGCGCTCGTTGTTGAGGCACGAATAAATTTTCCATCATCAGAATCGGTATCTCATAATGAGTATTGTGCTTTTTAAAACCCTTACTACATGGCGACAACTCGCCTTATTAAGCCTGTTGATGCTGCCGGCATGGCAAGCCTCTGCCGCCTGGTTTGAAGCAAAAGGGCAGGCTGTAGTGGTAAACGGTGATAAAGCCATGGCTCGTCAGAAAGCCACACAAGAAGCACTTAAGCAGGCACTGTTGTTTTCCGGCGCGTCGGTTAAGAGCATTCAGACACTGACTAACGGACTATTGAGTAATGATGAGCTGCAAATACACGCCTCTGGCGAAGTGTCACAGGTAGAGCTTATTAATGAAACCTGGCACGACAATTACGTGACGGTGCGTGTACGCGCAGATATTTTCCCGCAAACCAATCAATGTAATACCCAGGACTATCGCCGTACCTTATCTACCAGTTATTACCCTATACTGCACCGTCAACAGGCACAAGACGGCCAGCTGCAGTCGTTGTCTGAGGTGCTGGCTGTCCGGCTGCAACGTCAGTTTACGCATTTTTCTGATGCCGTGTCACTGCAGCATATTGCCCCCTATACAGCACATTGGAACGACGACGCCGTGCTGGGTCAGGCGCCCGTTCTGGCGCGACAAAGTAAAACCCAATACGTGCTGACAGGGATCATCACTGATCTTAGCGTATATCGTCCACAGCATTCTTCCCTGGCGTTCTGGAAAGATGATACTGCCTATCGTCAGTTTGGCTTCACCATGCGGCTGGTAGATGGCATGAACGGCGGTGTACTGCTTGAAAAGCAATATGATCTGGAAGCCAGTTGGGACTACGACCGCTTTGCCCAGGTAGACCTGACGGCAGGCCGGTTCTGGCAGTCTCAGTACGGTAGCGCATTGGACAATACGCTGGAGGACATGGTGCGGGATATTGAAGAAGCAGTATCTTGTCAGCCTCTTACTGGTCGTGTTATTCAGGTTGCAGGAGATCGTGTTCAGGTATCACTGGGCCGTGATCATGGAATCAGCGTAGGCGATGAACTGTTTCTTTACCAGACAAGACAGATTCAAGATGCCTTTGGTCAGAGTTTTATTCAGTACAATATCTATCCGGGCAAAGTGAAAGTAGTGAGTGCTTACGCAGATACAGCAACGGTAGAGGCTACAGATGGCGTCGTTCTGGCAAATATCCAGCCTAATGATTTTGTGGCGAAACGCTGATTGTTCGTCTGAGTCACTAAGCAATTACAGAGCTCCTAACGGCAAATTCCGCGTGCGGCAGGCTGACAGAGGCCGATAGTTGCCTCCCATAGTGCCCGGTATCAAAATGAGCGCGCCGAGCACTTTCCCTTTGCTGTCAGATAGTTATAATAGCGGCGTGTCCCCATAGTTTAACTGGATAAAACAAGAGCCTCCTAAGCTTTAGATCTGCGTTCAAGTCGCGGTGGGGACGCCAGACGACTCAGACAAATCAAATGGCGTTAGGCTTTTTATTGCTCAGTCTGCGCTTCATCGCCTGCAAAAATAAACACTGCCCCACCCTCAGATCGAAGTGACAGCGAATAACTACCGTCTTTTGCAATCGTAATCTGCGAACGTTGCACTTTGTTATCTTTGCTGTCTGAAAGCAGCGTCACGTTCTTACCGGCCAGCATTGGCAGAGACAACATCAGCGGGTTTGTCTGCTTCCTGCCATTTACAGCTGCCACATACCAGCGCTGGCCAGAGCGCCTCGCCAATACTGCAGCATCACCTGGTTTACCTGCAATATAGCGGGTTTCATCCCAGTCAGCAGGAACCTCGCGAAGGAACTGCAATACATGGGAAGGCTGCTCGTGCAGATTATTGGGTGTGAGACCAAAATGTTGCACCGGCGACTGATAAAGAATGCTGGTTGCTAACTCAAACGTATCAGTTGTGGTTCGCAACGTACCTTGTTGTTGATCTCGGGACAAACGCTTGTTGAGAAACACCGGTGCAAAATCCATCGCTCCCACGGCGTTTCGGGTAAACGGTAACACCGTCGCGTTAACAGCATGGGCGTCCAGCGCGTCCTGTCGGAAGACCAGATTTTCAGAGGCCAACACTGCTTCGGACGTCACAAAATTGGGGTACATTTTTTCCCAGCCTCTGGGTAGCGTACTGCCGTGAAAAGTGACTGCCAGCCCATAATCGTTCGCATCAGAAAGAATGTCCTCATACAGTGCCATGGTAGCCTGTTTGTCACCGCCGAAGAAATCAACTTTGATACCCTGGATCCCGTTTTGCTGCATCCAAGCCATTTCTTTTTTCCGCGCGACAGCGGTATTCATTTTATCCTGTGGAGTTTGCGGCGCGTTATTCCACCAACCATTTGAGTTGTACCATAGAAGAAGTCCGACACCTTTATTGCTGGCATATTCAGCCAGCGCCTCAATACGCTCGCGCCCAATTCTCTGATCCCACCAGTTATCAATAAGCACGTATTCAAAGTTAAGCTGTGCAGCCATGTCGATAAAGGCTTTCTGGTCCTGCTCGTTAATACTGTCATCCTGCCAGACAATCCAGCTCCAGGTCGCGCGGCCGGTCTGGTACTGTTTAGAGGGCGCATATTTTTGCTCAACAACGTCAAACATCACGGTGGTTTCAACAATAGGAGCCAGACTCTGCCCCACGGTTATTGTTCGCCACGGTGTAGTTGCAGGGATCGCCATTGCCGCACTGGTATCTCCGATACCTGCATTCTCCTGTGGCTGAGGAAAGCGAATCACATAATTGCCCTGTGCATTTCCTTCGCTGAGTCGTGCGCCAACATAATGGCTATCTACGCCAGTTTCAGAAACCAATACCCACCCCTCATCAGGCAGCTGAAATAGTGCAGGAAACGTATAACCAACGCCGTTAGAGGATGGTGTCTGCATCTTTTCGCCCATAGTGTAGGGCTCTTCGTAGCTTGGCTTCGTCTGCATCCACCCGGTCATCGGTAGCGCTTGCGGCGTGATATACGTTCTTGCATTGTCCGGCAGGTTAAACGCCGTTAGCTCGTTATTCACCTTCAGAAAAGTTGCGTCATGCCCAGAGATAACCTGATACCGGAATGCCACGTTGTTATTTGATACCTGAAAAGTAACCCTCAGCACGTCTGAACGGGAGTTTTGAAGTGCCAGAGATACCGTATTCGCTACATAATGAATGTCACTCGCCTTAGCGCGGGACATCCTGTACTGATAATCCTGCGTTCCGGTTTTTACAGCCTGAAGTTCCAGGTCTTTCGAGAAATCACCGATAGAGGTTTCAAGGCCGAGCAGGGATGGCTCGAGATATAACTTATTATTGTGCAGAACCTCATAATAGGCTTTACCTCCGTTCACTGTAACTATCACTTCCGTTTTGCCATCGGGTGATAACACGCTCACTGGATCAGACGCGAATACACTAAAGGAAAGCAGGCAGCATAATGCCGCTAGTTTACTTATTGCGGCACAACATTGTCGGATTATCATCACACACCACCAAGTTAAATAGTATAATAATACTTACACTATTTTTACAAAATTAGAACCCCGTTAACGTTACCTTTTTCCTGAGTAACACAACATATGACTTCCATTGGTGCGTAGCCGCAGCGGCTGACTTGTTGCGATGGTGTTTGCACGTCTGGCTGCTATTGCCGGGTAGTCCTTCATCGGGGGTAAGAGACTGCGAGGGTATGCAGAAAATGACACGCGTTGTATATTCTTTAAAGGAGAAACGTGAAAAGCCGAGGCGCGTATCAACCATTCCCCATCAGAAATCATGTTGACTAACCGTGCGCTTTCTGTGAAAGCAGCGCATGAGCACGGTTTTATAGAAGATAAAAAGCAATACAAAAAGCAACTCAAGTACTGGCAGAAGAAACTGCAGCATGTGCAACAAGCTTATTATCATCAGAATCGTCGAGCGCTTATTGTATTCGAGGGATGGGACGCGGCAGGTAAAGGCGGTGCAATACGCAGAGTCACTGAACGGCTTGACCCCAGAGGATTCACCGTATACCCCATCGCCAGGCCTAAGGATGATGAGCAGGGACGGCATTATTTGTATCGCTTCTACACCAAACTTCCGGCCCCCGGCACCATGACAATTTTAGATCGCTCTTATTATGGCAGGGTGCTGGTTGAGCGAATAGAAGGTTTGGCCAGCACACGTGAGTGGCAACGTGCCTACCAGGAAATAAATGAGCTGGAGAGATTACTCATTGACGATGGTGTGCGTGTGATTAAGCTTTTTATGCATATCTCTGAACAAGAGCAGCTCAAACGATTTATAGAGCGTCTGCACAACCCGCACAAACGCTGGAAATTAACAGAGGAAGACATAAGGAATCGCGGAAAGCGCGAAGACTACGAGCACGCTATCGATGCTATGTTTTCAAGAACGGATACCGTACAGGCTCCCTGGCACCTGATACTTGCAGAACGTAAATGGTTTGCAAGGATAAAAGTGTTAAAAACGCTCGTCAAAGCGCTGAGTGATGGGGTCGATATAACACCGCCCCCGATTGACACACAGCTTGTCGCGTTAGCAGAGGAGAAGCTGGGAATTTCAGCTCCCCCCTTATCATCCAGCCGGCAAGGTGGTGCTGAGTCTCCCTGACCCAGCTCCCTCACCCAGGCAGCACTTCACTGCTGCCCGAGATAGGACTCCACGGTGTCTTCCCAGCTGTCTTCTTCTATTATTTCAAGTAAGGTGGTATTCAATCTCTCTCGTTGTGTACTTTTTTCAGGCAGCGCTATCGCGTAATCCTGACGTTCAATCACATCGGGCAGAATTTGTATGGTTTCCGACTCCTCCTGATTTACCAAATATTGCAGGATTGGTTTATCGTATACCAATGCATCCAGCTTCCCACTCTCCAGTGCGGCTATTCCATCACTCAGGCTTGCCACTTTTCGGTAACCAATATCCCGGGAAGAGAGGAATAATGCACTGGCTGAATTCTCCAGGGTTCCCACCCGCACATCCGGTAAATCTTCAACGCCTTCCACGGAGGAGCTTAGCTGGCTAACCGTAAGACTGGTGGCAATAGCCGCGGTGAAACTACTGATAATAATGATTGCCGCAAACATCCAGATAAACCCGATTATACGTCCACCGAGCGTCGTTGGCGCCTTGTCTCCGTACCCCACTGTTGTCATCGTCACCGCGGCCCACCAGAAACTTGCGCCCAGTCCTTGCGATGCGGAGCCTCCAAACATTTCTGCGTTTTTCTTTCTTTCAAACAGCCAGAGCAGTGCGCCTACGCCAAGTAACAGTAAACACAGCCCTGATAGTGCAGCAAAAAACTCCCAGGAGAAAAAGCCGGAGATAGCTGCCATAAGCCGGTCCTCTTCGAGGGGCACGGCGATGGCAAGTCCGGTGGTGTAATAAGGATGGGTAAAGTCGATTTCCTTTTCACGTTGCGCATTTACTGTCAGCGCCGCAACTGAGGCATCCAGTTGACCATTATTCAGTCCGTCTAACAGGCCTGAAAGAGACGTCTCTTTAAACTGATATTCAATACCTTCCTTTTCAGCAATCCGTTTCCAAAGATCGATACTGATCCCTTCGAACTCGCCCCGTTCATTCTTGATGACAAAGGGCGGAGCCACTTTCGTCCCGACAGTCCATACTTCTTCTGTTGTCGCGGTATCAGACTGAGCTGCTGTGTGAAACGACAAACACACCAACAGTAAACTAATAAGATGTTGAATTGACTTCATCTTTTTTCTCTTTTTTTACTATGTCCACATACTCAACGTAACACGGAACCAAATGGATTTCTAAACTACCTCCCTGTATAACTACAACTGAACAAATCCGGGACCAACACGTATCTGTAAACGCAGCACAACGTTGACTTTGTTCTCCTGCTTTCACACAATTCGCCGATAGCACGTCAGAGGTATTGTATGACTACATCAAATCAAGCAGATGACCTTCAGTCTTTTATGGAGGAGATGGGTGACGTTAAACCACTTGGTAAAAATGACACCATCGATTTGCATGATCCCAAAATACGGATCGCAGATAAGCAAAAGCGGGCAAAACTTCACCTGGCAACACAAAAGAGCACATTCAATCCCCTGACGCTGGACAATGTAACGCCCGTTAAACCTGATGATTTTCTCAGCTTTCAGCAGCCTGGGATCCAGGATGGGGTATTTAAAAACCTGCGCTTAGGCAAGTATGAGATTGAACATCGTATTTCACTAAAGGGGTTAACGCTTAAAGAGGCCAGTCAGCACCTTTACGAAAGCTTAAGCCGGTGCCATGAAAGAGGCTGTCGCGCGGTTCTGATCCAGCACGGCCGTGGCGAGCAGAGCCAGCCATTCCCCGCACTGAAAAAGAGCTACGTAAACCACTGGCTTTCAGAACTCGAAGAGGTGATAGCGTTTCACTCCGCACAACCAGTACATGGTGGATTGGGCGCCACCTATGCACTTTTGAAGAAGCATCCGGAACAAAAATTAATAAATCGTGAAAAAAATCGCAGAGGATAAGGTAACAACGAAACCGGTAAACGTTGTCTCGCGACTGCCAAAACCTTCGGCAGGCTTGTGGACATAGCAAATGTACTTACTGAAATTGCTATCTTCCACCGGTGAACGTTTTATGAAACGTGACGTAACTACAATAGAAATCAACGATCACCAAGACATATCGTTGTTTGCAGATGGCGTGAAGACAGGAAACTTAAGCTTGGACACTAGCTGCGCTTTTCAGGGCGCATGAAGCCCTGCCACATCTGGCAAGAAAGGTAGCTGGCGATTATCAGCGCTGATTACTTAATCGACGTCAAACTGGTTGGTGCTGAGGACGTTTCTGCTGACTGAGCAGAAGAGCTGAACACTGCAGTGACAATCATAAGCAGTACGGCAACGGCGACCCCGGTTAACCCAAACCCTTTTGATGAACGATTCATATTCGTCTCTTATTGTTATATTACCCGACGCAATACACGCAGGTAATTGACCCCAACACACAAGTCCTTGTATCTCAAGCGCATTCCATGCAGCCACTTACTGTAATTCAGTGACAAACTGATGACAAGGCATCTGTTCGTTTTTTCGACCCTGTCATCAGTAATAAGTTCAATTTAGCCAACAAAAACCCTGGCATTTCTGAACATACGCATCCACGCACCGTCTTCCTGCCAGTCATCAGGTCGCCAGGAGTTAGCCACGGTGCGGAACACACGCTCAGGGTGAGGCATCATAATCGTACAGCGACCGTCCTGAGATGTCAGTCCGGTGATACCCTCAGGTGAGCCGTTCGGGTTAGCCGGGTATTGCGTCGTTACCTTGCCATAGTTGTCGATGTAACGAAGCGCAACCTGCTGTTGTTGACTCAAAGATGCAATGGCCCCCGTATTGGTGAATTCGGCCTGCCCCTCCCCGTGTGACACCGCGATCGGCATGCGAGACCCTTCCATTCCCTGTAGTAATACAGACTTGGAAGACTGCACTTCTACCATGGCAACACGCGCTTCAAAGCGGGCCGACTGGTTCGTCACAAAGTGTGGCCAGTGGTCTGTGCCAGGGATCAGTGATTTCAGGTTAGAAAGCATCTGACAGCCGTTACACACACCCAGGCTGAACGTGTCCTGACGGGTAAAGAACGCTGCAAACGCATCACGGGCTCGGGCGTTAAACAGAATTGACTTCGCCCAGCCTTCACCGGCTCCCAGTACATCACCATAGGAGAAGCCACCACAGGCGGCCAGTCCCTGGAACTGCGCCAGATCGACCCGGCCCTGAAGTACGTCACTCATATGTACGTCGATCGCATTAAAGCCAGCTCGGGTGAACGCGGCTGCCATCTCCAGGTGAGAGTTTACGCCCTGCTCGCGCAATATCGCGACAGAAGGCTTAGTGCCCTTGGCAATAAAGGGCGCGGCTACGTCTTCATTCACATTGTAAGTAAGCGCGGCATGAAGCCCTGGGTTGGCAACATCTTTTTTGGCCTCGTGCTCTTCATCTGCACAGGCCGGGTTGTCTCGTAAACGCTGCATTTGGTAAGTGGTCGATGCCCACTGCATGCGCAGACTGACACGGCTGTCACTGATAACAGTCTGGCCATCACGTGTGAAGACGACGCTATCGGACGCATTCAGCGTTCCAATATCATGTGAAACATCGCCTAAATCGTATTCGTCCAGTATTGCATTAACGGTATCAAGGTCGCTGTCCTTAACCTGAATAACGCCGCCCAGTTCCTCTGAGAACAGCACGGCCAAATCGTCATTCCCCAAGCCGGCCAGCTCTACTGATACACCGGTATTTCCTGCAAAGGCCATCTCCGCTACGGTAGTAAATAAACCACCATCTGAACGGTCGTGGTAAGCCTGCACCAGCCCCTGAGCAACCAGTTTCTGAACAGCATTGAAATAGTTTGCCAGCAGCTCAGGAGAATCCACATCAGCCGGTGATGTCCCAAGCTGACCATATACCTGCGCCAGACAGCTCCCGCCAAGGCGGTTCTGTCCATTACCCAGGTCAATCAGTAATAAGCGGGTATCGCCTTTGTCGGTACGAAGCTGAGGCGTGACCGTTTTACGGATATCGGTTACCGCACCAAATGCAGAAATAACCAGAGACAGCGGCGATGTTACTGATTTTTCGCCGGTCTCATCCTGCCATGCCGTTTTCATCGACATGGAGTCTTTGCCCACCGGGATCGTCAGACCCAGCGCCGGACAAAGCTCTTCACCAACGGCTTTTACCGCTTCATAAAGTCCGGCGTCTTCACCCGGATGACCGGCTGCGGCCATCCAGTTTGCTGAAAGCTTGATGCGTTTCAAATCACCAATTGGGGCCGCAGCGATGTTTGTCAGAGATTCGCCAACCGCAAGACGCGCGGATGCGGCATGCGAAAGCAACGCTACCGGCGTGCGCTCACCCATGGCCATCGCTTCACCGTGATAGGTATCAAACGCCGTGGCAGTGACGGCCACATCGGCTACCGGAATTTGCCATGGGCCCACCATTTGGTCACGACTTACAAGACCGGTTACTGAACGATCACCAATAGTGATAAGGAAGGTTTTTTCAGCGACCGTTGGCAAGGCCAGAATACGTTTTACCGCCTCATCGACTGACATGCCTTCACGATTAAGCTCTACAGCCTGGGTTTGGGTAGAGGTAACATCGCGGTGCATTTTAGGTGGCTTGCCTAAAAGCACATCCAGCGGCATATCGATGGGCTGATTATCAAAATGTTTGTCGTTTAGAAGCAGGTGACGCTCAGCGGTGGCTTCGCCCACCACAGCGAACGGCGCGCGCTCACGCTGACAGATAGCTTCAAATACCGGCAGGTCTTTTTCCGCCACCGACATCACATAGCGCTCCTGCGACTCGTTACACCATAATTCCAGTGGTGTCATACCCGGCTCGTCAGACAGCACATTACGAAGCTCAAAACGTCCGCCTCGCTCGCCGTCGTTAACCAGTTCTGGTAATGCATTTGACAGACCACCCGCGCCTACATCATGGATGAACTGAATAGGGTTGTTTTCTCCTAACTGCCAGCAGGCATCGATGACTTCCTGACAGCGACGCTCCATTTCCGGGTTATCACGCTGTACTGACGCAAAGTCCAGATCTTCATTAGATTGTCCCGACGCCATTGATGACGCGGCGCCGCCGCCAAGACCGATATTCATTGCCGGTCCGCCTAACACGATCAGCTTGGCACCTACGGTGATCTCGCCCTTCTCAATGTGTGAATGACGGATGTTGCCCAGGCCACCTGCCAGCATGATGGGCTTGTGATAACCGCGCACCTCGACACCATTGAAACTTGCCACTTCCTGTTCATAGGTACGGAAGTAACCCAGCAGATTGGGGCGACCAAATTCGTTATTGAAAGCTGCGCCACCCAGCGGGCCGTCAATCATGATATCCAGCGCGCTGACGATACGTTCAGGCTTACCGTATACCGCTTCCCAGGGTTGCTGTGCGCCAGGAATGTGTAGATTTGAGACACTAAAGCCCACCAGGCCCGCTTTAGGTTTTGAGCCGCGTCCGGTCGCGCCTTCATCACGAATTTCACCGCCAGATCCTGTAGCCGCGCCCGGGAACGGCGAAATGGCCGTTGGGTGGTTGTGCGTCTCGACTTTCATCAGAATCGCGATATCTTCGTGATTATATTCGTATTGGTGAGTTTGCGGGTTGGGGAAAAAGCGTCCTGCTGTCCAGCCTTCCATAACCGCGGCATTATCTTTGTAAGCGGAATGCACATAGTCCGGGCACAGTTCGAAGGTGTTTTTGATCATTTTGAACAGGGATTTTTCCTGCTCTACGCCATCGATCGTCCAGCTGGCGTTAAAAATTTTGTGACGGCAGTGCTCAGAGTTTGCCTGAGCAAACATATACAGTTCCACATCATTCGGGTTACGCCCCAGTTTTGTGAAACTCTCGAACAGGTAGTCTATCTCGTCGTCAGCGAGTGCAAGCCCAAGGGAGATGTTGGCCTCAACCAGTGCCTGTTTGCCATTGCCAAGGACATCAACAGAGCTGAAAGACTTTGGCTCCGCTTGCTGAAACAGTACAGATGCATCATCCAGGGAATGAAACACCACCTCCGTCATGCGGTCATGCAGTGCCGCCGCAACGACCTGAGCGTCACTCTCAGACAGCGGTTGGTCAGTATCGATATAATAAGCACATCCCCGCTCTATACGCACAATGTCATTCAGCGAGCAATTGTGTGCGATATCTGTGGCTTTTGAAGACCAGGGAGAAATCGTACCCGGCCGGGGTGTGACGAAAAACAGTTGCCCCTGCGGCTGCTGGCTTTGTCTGGCCGGGCCGTAGGTCAGCAGTTTATCCAGAATAGACTGGTGGTCGTCAGAGAGCGCCTGACGGGTCTCGGCTAGGTGAACGTATTCGCTATATATACCTTTGATGGAGATGCCGGATTGACCCAGCTTTGTGATCAGTTTAGTTTGGTTAAACTCTGACAGTGCGGGAGCGCCTCGAAGGACCAACATAGTGCTTTACCTGGTTGTTTTGAAGCCACACGATGTTGTAGACAGGCAGCTTCTTAGATTGACGAGTATTTCGGCGCGGATTATAGAGGAATTCCGTCGAATTGATAACCGGCAAGGCGGTGATGTGGCAGATTTTTTTTACATTCTGCCCGAACAGCACGCTACCCGTTAACTGAATGACAGGATTGAGTAGATCAAAGTGTATTTTCGACGCGGTCTGACATTACTTTTGTGCTTGCTGATGCTGAGCTGTACTCAGTCGTCAGTGCCAAACGCGTTGTCACAACTGATTGACCGGCAAGTGCTGCGGGTTGGCACCCTGTATGGCCGCACGACCTACTACCTAGGGCCGGAAGGCCCCAAAGGCTTCGAATATGAACTGGTAAAAGGGTTTGCCGATTATCTGGGTGTAGAGCTGCAAATCTATCCCTTTTATTCTTATGACGCCATGCTGGACCAACTTAGCGATGGCACGCTGGATCTTGTCGCCTCAGGCGATGCGGTTACCGAGCATATGAAATCCCGCTTTGCGTTTGGTCCTGCTTATCAGCAGGTAAGCCAAAAACTGGTGTTCAGGCAGGGTGCTGAGCGCCCGCGAGCACTGGAAGACCTTACTGCCCCACTGCTGGTAGTTGAGGGCAGTAGCCATGCCAGAATGCTCAAAGAGGTCGCCGCATCTGATTTTACTGCGCTAGCTTGGCAGGAAACGGCTGACAGGGACGCCGAGGAGTTGTTAGAGATGGTCGCCGAAGGAGAGCTGGCATACACACTGGCAGACACCAACCGTCTTGCACTACAACGCAGGCGGTTTCCTCAGTTGAGTGTTGGCTTCACACTCGACACGTTACAACCAATTGCCTGGGCTCTTAATTCACAGCTGGATGACTCTTTACGGGCAGCGTTGGTGGAATATTTCGGAAATATCCATCAGGCAGGCGTATTTAAAGTGCTTGAAGAGAAATATTTTGGTCATGTGCGCCAGTTTAATTATGTTGATACCAGTGCGTTTATTGAGGCGGCACAGCAAGTCTTGCCTGAATACGAAGACTGGTTCAGGCAATACGGTGAGGATCTCGACTGGCGGCTGCTGGCCGCGATGAGCTATCAGGAAAGTCACTGGCAACCTGATGCGACCTCGCCTACCGGGGTCAGGGGGCTGATGATGTTAACCCTGGATACGGCTAAAGATATGGATGTAGTGTCCCGAATTGATGCCGAGCAGAGTATTCGCGGTGGTGCGCAGTATTTCGCCAGCCTGATGTCTCGGATCCCGGCAAGAATTCAGGAGCCTGACAAGACCTGGATGGCTCTGGCGGCTTACAACATTGGATTGGGACACCTTGAAGATGCCCGTGTATTGACCCAGCGCCAGGGTGGTAACCCCGATCTCTGGGTAGACGTAAAACAGCGCTTGCCTTTGTTGCGTCAGAAAAAATACTACCGCACAACAAAATACGGTTATGCCAGAGGTGACGAAGCGCTGCAGTATGTAGAAAATATCCGCCGTTATTATGATACGCTGGTTTGGCTCGACGAACGACGGGACGGGCGTATTGCACTGTAAAATCAGTTACCACTGATGAGATCATAGTTTCGTGGTTTCCGTTATGACAGCACCTTTTAACCGGATTTTTTACACATATTTCCAGCCGGATTATGGCGTACGATGCCTTGCTGATTTTTGCAGTACATTACTTGAAAAGTGTAATAACGCCGTCATCTTATTGTATTAGGGTAGCACTGGTGTTTGGTACCCCATTTTACTGCCAACAGCATTCCGCCTTAATTAAAGTTACCCGTCACCCTACAACCTGTGGTAAGAGAAAGGTAGGCGTGAACACATGACTATCTGGTAACCCGATACTAACATCTTCGACCAAAAGTAAGAGCAATGTACCGGATTCGGAATGAGTAAACGTCTCAGGCGTTGCGAAACGCAGATACCTTTCTGAGAATTCAGGAGGACAATCTATGAAAAAGAACAAAGTAATGAGAAAAGGAAGATCATTGAAAAATAATAACCGACGCAGACTGATGCTGAAGCGGTCACATCAGAAAGTACTAAAGCGCCGCAAAATGTACCATACTTTCGATATGTTTACTGATTTGGCGCAGGCTTCGTAACCTGAGATCGCCTGGCTATTTTAGCCGCCTTTATTTCTGCCCTGCGACGCTTGAAAAAATCAGATAAGCGCTGACCACATGCATCGGCTAATACGCCTCCGGTAACATCCACTTTATGATTTAGCGAGCCATGCTGAAGCAGATTCATGACCGAACCGGCCGCCCCGGTTTTTTCATCGAATGCGCCAAATACAACCCGACTTATCCTGGCATGCACTAACAGTCCGGCACACATTGGACATGGCTCAAGCGTGACATACAACGTAGCATCAATGACACGGTAATTCTGGCGGAAGAGCGCAGCCTGCCGCAATGCGTTCATTTCTGCATGCGCCGAAGGATCATGACCAGAGATCGGGGTATTCCAGCCCTTCCCTATCACCTCCCCGTTTGAAACCACCAGAGCGCCAACAGGCACTTCGCCCAGCGCTTCAGCGTTTTCTGACAATGACAATGCTTGCTGCATCCAGTAATGGTCTGCGTGCTCTGGTGTATCCTGCATGTGGTGAATTCTGCTATTTATTTGGTGTATTTCACTAACCTGTACCACGCTTAGCGTGTCACAATTTCTTAACCAATTGAAAATATTGTAATTTATATTTTGGTCAGTGACTTGCTTACAATTAGTCGCTACTGTGTTATTTCAAATACGACAGAAATTATACCCCAGCGATTGCCGAGATGGGGTAAAGAATTTCGGGCTAAACCACCATTTTGAAATTACACTTATTTATTAAGGTACAAAAAAGAGGGAAATCATTATGTCTGGATACGTAGCTGCTATTGCTATTGTTGCTATTATCGGATGGGTTATTGTGGAAATCACGAATGCCGGAAGAAAAAAGCGTTCTGATATGAGCGATAAAGAAAAGGCGGAAATGCAGAAGGAAATCGCGAACCTTAAGTCTCGTATCGAGGTACTTGAGAAAATTGTAATCGACGAAAAATACGATCTGAAAAAGCAGTTCAAAGACTTGGAAAACGACAAAGTCGCCTGATGTGTTTAACTACAGCTGGCTGCCGATGGGCAACGCGACTGTCGCGTTGTCAGCCCGGCTTTCACTGAGCCTTTTTACAAACTCGTAATGAGTACCACTGGATAGTCGTTGCCGCGTTCCCGCACTGTTGCATGCCGGCAGTTCAGGCTCATCCGCCTTCCAGTAAGAATCGTTCTGCCCGTTCCACACGTCTGGGCTTTCCGGCAATAACCAGCACATCACCTTGTTGAAGGATAGCGCTACCATCAGGCTCTGCTACTTCGGTGCCGTCTCTTCGAAGCCCCTTCACTTTGACCCGCATTCGGGTTAAATCCAAAGCTTCGAGGGTTTTCCCCAGACAATAGGCATGAGAATTCAACACAACCGCATGAATAAACTCCAGCTTGTCTTCAGTACCGTAGGTAATTTCCGTAGTCTCTCCCGGATAGAAACCATGCAGGTGATCATAACGCCCTTTACGCTCGGCTCTGACGCGTTTTAAAATGCGGGACATTGGTACACCGGCGTAATGCAGAACCTGAGAAATCAGCATCAGGCTGCCTTCCTGAAGCTCGGGTACCACTTGCGAAGCGCCAGCACTATATAACGCGTCAAGCTGATAATCGCGTTTGGTGCGTACCATGACTTCTATATTCTCTCGCACCTGACGAGTAGAACTAATGACCTGAGCCGCTTTATCAGGCTGGTCAAACGTAACCAGCACCAGTTTCGCCCGCTCTATCCCCGCATTTACCAGAATACCTTTCTGGCTGGAATCACCAAACAAAATAGGCTCTCCGGCATTGCGACTTTCATGCACCCGCACCGGATCGCCATCAATGGCAATAAATGGGATCCCTTCCATTTTAAGCATTCTCGCCACAGACTGCCCAACCCGTCCAAAACCGGCGATAACAACATGATCGGTCAGTGGAGTCTGAGAAAACAATACAGGCTGATCGGCGTCGATGTCTGGCTGTTTGACCAAATACCGGGCAAAGATAAGGCTTTTTTCTATCAACCACGGAGTAAGCGCCATACTGATCACCCCCATACTTACAATGACCGATGACTGCTGTTGAGTAATGACGCCATGTGTCGTTGCCAGAGCCGCAATGACAAAACTGAACTCACCGACCTGACAAAGCTTGAAACCGGCAGACCAGGCATCAACCGGATCGCATCTGAATAACCTTGCCGCCAGTCTCACCAGCACCACCTTAACCGCCATAAGCAGCACCACGCCGCCGATGATCCAGTGACCACTTTCTATCAACACGCGAAGGTCCAGTTGCATTCCGACTGTGACGAAAAAAAGGCCCATAAGAATATCTCTGAAGGGTCTTATGTCAGCTTCTAACTGATACTTGTACTGACTCTCGCCAAGCATCATCCCTGCGAGAAATGCGCCTAATGCCATCGACAAACCGGAAATATACGTCAGACCTGCAGCAAGTAATGACACCAATATCGTTGTCAGTACAAATAGCTCATCGGTGCGCGTGCGAGCTACTTCACGAAACACCCACGGTAAAAACCACTTACCTACGGAAAGCAAAAACGCCACTACTAACGTGCCTTTTAACAACGCACCGGCCAGTACACTCACCACGCTGACATCCTGCTCTGCAGAGAGTAACGGGATGGCGATCAGGAAAGGTACAACGGCCAAATCCTGGAACAGCAAAATACTGATTGCTAGTTGAGTTCGCCTATTGTTGAGGATCCCTGCCTCAGTGACCTGTTTAATCACTATGGCTGTAGAGCTTAGTGCGACCATCCCACCGATAATGATAGAGGCTGTGAGTGGCAAGCCGAAAAGATAAAACGGGATCAGGGTGAACACAAACGTGGTAACACACATCTGTCCAAGGCCAACACCAAAAACCAGACTGCGCATTGCCATCAATTTTGGCAGCGAGAATTCCAGTCCCAATGAAAACAGCAAAAAAACAATACCGACTTCTGCAAGCAAGTGCATCTGCTCGGGGTGAGCGAAGAGTGAGAGCAGTTGGGGGCCGGCGAGGATCCCGGCAAACAGGTACGCCAATATAGGGGGCAAATGGAATCGTTTAAACAACGCCACGCTAACGACAGCGAGAAACATCAGTATCACCACGTGAACAAAACCACTACCGATCACAACGTCTCCTTTTTTATTTTCAGGCACAGTTTTTGCTGAGGATTAGCGAGTAAGGCGAAAACGTCAGTACGCGCCGGTTTTCCGACAGTCTGCTAATTCGCACTCCCATTTGACTTTTTAAGGGGCCAGAACATGGATTTCTCTACTACTATCTACGATAGCACAGTCCATGACAATTATTATGCAGCTACTGACTCGGGCTCGTTGATCAGCGCGACGCAGTTGAATGCGTTTATGAATCAGTTACTGTCTACAATTGATCTGGCCACGCTGGGCTCGGTGTACTTTCATCAGCTACACCAGCACCTGAATATTGCTAACGTCAGCCTCTCTGATTACGATAGCCGCCTCGTCTACGGCAAACTAACCGACACAAATGCTGTCCATGTCGAGCTTTCGCTCCCCATGTGCCAGCGCGAAGCAGATGGTCTGACCAAATACGTTTATTATGCTTTTGATAAAGAACCGGGCCCTCAGGCTCGTGCCAAATTAGCCCACTTTCATCAGTTTTTCAGCCAGCAGTTAAATCATGCTCTGGAGTTTCGACGTTTAAAACAAATCGCGACAAAAGATACATTAACCGGGCTGGGCAATCGTAACGGATTTAACGATTCTTTCAGTCGTTTGATTTGTCGTGCACATCGTCACGAGCAAAGCTTTGGATTACTGGTAATCGATCTGGATAATTTTAAGCAGATTAACGATACCCGGGGACACCGTGAAGGCGATAGCGTTTTGGTCAACGTTGCCACTCAGATAGCACAATCGCTACGGGGCGAAGACGAGGCGTTCCGTTTCGGGGGAGATGAATTTTGCTGTTTGCTGGATTGTCAGACAACAACACAGCTTGAGGCGGCAGCAAGTCGACTGCAAAGCCAGATTCGTTCATCGACTTTCCTGCGCCGCTTTAATGTTACTGTAAGTCTTGGTGGGGCTATTTTCCGTGAGCAGGACGACGTCAATGCCTTGTTTGACCGCGCAGACAGCGCACTTTACAAGGCAAAAGAAAGCGGTAAGAACACCTATCAGGCAGCCTGAGTCTGTCAAGACTCTCTCCCATTACAGACTGAATGTGATTTCAGTATCGAAAAGTGGATGTCAGGCGGCAAGAAGTTGCCTGTTAACTGGCACGTACCTGAACGGAAGGCGGCAGCGCATGAAGCGTCAGGATCCCAGCCGGATACACACAAGCAACAGGAGCCTGCTCGAGTAACAGCAACGCGGCAGGCTGACGCAGCCAGGGTGGAATACCATTCGCCTTCATCCACTGCTTGACTGGCTTTGAAACCTTTTCCCCCTGCGGCTTCACTTTCTCATTCAAACTGACAGGGACTAAGCGATATGTGCCTTGCACCGAATCCTCAGATACATAAATTGTCACACCCATTGCGTGAATACAGACTTCTTTGCCGGCTTGAATTACCTGTTCTGAGAATGCTTCCGTTAATGAATTTTTATGAGTCCAAAACCAATCTTGCTGAAATCGGCGAAGCACTGTGTCATGCACTGTCACTTCAGGCCTGGCATCATGTTTTGCGCTAAGCTGTGATATTACCTGACTAAGCTGCGCCTGTGAGGGGGCTTCTGTGCCGTGCGCAGTAAACCACGCGCGCAATACGGCTCGCTGCCAGATAACGGGCAGCGCACTTAGTTTTGCACCATCAAGCCTGTCCCGGCTTTTACTTACCAGTGCGAGTTTTTCCGCAGCAGCTTGCTCAACCAGTTCCTGCTGCTCAGCACAGAGTGCTGCGCTTCTGGCTGCGGTTTCACTGATAGAGGGCCAACGTGCCTGCAAACGCGGAATAATGTGCTGACGCAGAAAATTACGATCGTATGCGGGATCTGCGTTTGACTCATCTTCAATCCAGCTAAGGGCCAACTGCTTTGCGGTAGCTTCAATGTGTTCACGCGTCAGCGAAAGCATGGGTCTGATCATCACCACGCCATCTCTGATCTGATACTCCGGCATTGCCGCAAGACCTTTAGGTCCGGCGCCGCGTTTTAACTGCAACAACACCGTTTCCAGTTGATCATCCTGGTGTTGTCCCAGCACCAATACAGACTGCCGGTGAAGACAGTGTTCGAGCAGCGCGGTATATCTCGCCGCTCTGGCAAGCGCTTCGGTACTCTTTCTGGATGTCGGCACGACTGATACGGATTTCGCTTCAAACTCTACGTCAAGCAGCTTACAGATGTCAGCGCAGTGCTGTTGCCAGGCGGTGGCATTGGTACTCAGACCATGATTTATATAGCAGGCAGAAAGCGCCAGCTGATGTGCGCTGGCAAACACCTTCGCAGCATACAGTAATAACGTAGAATCAACACCGCCACTGTAGGCAACGGTAAGGGAGTGGGCTGTGTGGGGTTTGAGCCGCGCCAGCGAGGCACCGATAGAGTCAATGACGGTTTCAGTCATAACCGCTGGCACGCCCCTCAACGCGACTTAGCAGTAGCCAAAAGACATCAGGCGATCATAACGCTCTTCCATCAGCGTATCCGTATCCAATGCTTTTAGTTGGCTTAGCTGCTGCTTGATAGTGGCTTTCAGATTTGCAGCCATGCCATCGTGATCGCGGTGCGCCCCACCCAGCGGCTCTTCAACGATCGCGTTAATCAGCCCCAGCTCTTTAATCTGCGGTGCGCTTACGCCCATCGCTTCAGCGGCAAGAGGCGCTTTTTCCGCACTCTTCCACAAAATTGAAGCGCAGCCTTCCGGCGAGATCACGGAGTAAGTTGAGTACTGCAACATGTTAACGCGATCGCCAACACCAATGGCCAGAGCACCGCCCGAACCACCTTCACCGATAACCGTACAAACGATAGGTACGCGGATCTCAGCCATTTCAAAGAGATTGCGCGCAATCGCCTCGCTCTGGCCCCGCTCTTCAGCTCCTACCCCCGGGTAGGCTCCCGGCGTATCGATAAGCGTCACGATGGGCAGATTAAATCTCTCTGCCATTTTCATCAGGCGCAGGGCTTTGCGATAGCCTTCAGGCTTAGGCATACCAAAATTACGTCTGATCTTTTCATGAGTGTCACGTCCTTTCTGATGGCCAATCAACATAATGGGCTGGTCGTCCAGCATCGCCAGGCCGCCCACGATGGCTTTGTCATCCGCATAGGCGCGATCACCTGCCAATTCGTCGAACTCTGTAAAAATACGACCAATATAATCATTGGTATAAGGGCGCATTGGATGGCGCGCTAGCTGAGAAACCTGCCATGCCCCTAAATCGGCGAAAATCTTGCGGGTCAAATCTGCACTTTTCCCACGCAGGCGATTGATTTCTTCCTCAATACCTACATCAAATTCACCGCCCTGATTAACCAACCGCAACTCTTCTATTTTTGCTTCTAGTTCGGCAATTGGCTGTTCAAAATCCAAAAACTGTATACTCATTCTCTGTCCTATTATGCCTACCCTCGTCAGCGTTTCCGCGACCTAGTGATAGTGAATTCTGACTGCATCGTCGCCCAGACACTGTTTAAGATCATGTAAAAGCTGATCCTCCGGTGTCACATACCACTGCGCACCGCATGCCAGTGCCACTTCTGCATCGGGGTGTACAATCTCAATTTGTACCGGGCAACTTCCCCCATTGAATGACTGCAGTATCGTCTGAAGCGATGTCATGGTTTTTTCTTCACATCGTGTTGTATCGATGTGCAGAGCCAGCGCTTTCGCATTTTTCTCACGCGCCTGAATAATATCCATGGCATCTCGGGCGGTGATTGTATTGCCCCCCGAGAAATCATCAAAGCTGACCTGTCCTTTTATCAGCAAAATTCGGTCAGATTCCAGAATACTTTCAAATTGTTCGTACATATCCGGGAAAAACCTGACGTCCATTCTGGCGCTTTTATCGTCTAATGTCACGATAGCCCAACGACGACCTCGTTTATTGGTCATCACCCGCACACCAAGCACCAGTCCGACAGCGGTTGCCATCTGGTCTTTACCCGTGGGCTTTAAATCGACCAAACGTCCGTCCGAGTACTGACGAATTTCATCGGCATACTGGTTTATCGGATGGCCGGTCAGATACAACCCAAGCGTATCCTTTTCTCCCTCAAGCCAGACTTTCTCCGGCCACTGAGGCACGTCCGCAAACGCTTGTTCAACATCGTCTGGCTCTGTTGTCAGCAAACCAAACATGTCTGACTGACCAAACGACTCCGCTTTGGCATGTTGCCCCGCAGCAGCAATCGCCTCCGGCAACGATGCCATCAGTGCGGCACGGTGTGGGCCAAGGTTATCCATAGCTCCGGCCAACACCAGTTTTTCCAGTACCCGTTTGTTTACGCGCTTGATATCCACTTTAGCACAAAAATCAAACAAGTCAGAAAAGGCACCATGGGCCTCGCGGGCTTCAATAATCGCTTCAATCGGGCCTTCGCCCACGCCTTTGATAGCGCCGATGCCGTAAACAATACGCCCTTTTTCATCCACGGTGAACTTATAACGGCCTGTGTTCAGATCCGGCGGCAGAATTTCCAGCCCCATGCGACCGACCTCGTCGACCAGCGTCACAATCTTGTCAGTGTTGTCCATATCCGCCGACATCACGGCAGCCATAAACTCAGCAGGGTAATGTACTTTCAGCCACAGTGTCTGATAGGAAACCAGTGCATATGCAGCGGAGTGCGATTTGTTGAAACCATATCCGGCAAACTTTTCTACCAGGTCAAAAATTTTCATTGCCAGATCAGGATCGATATTGTTCTCTTTTGACCCTTCGGCAAAGACCGCCCGCTGTTTTTCCATCTCCTCGGGCTTTTTCTTACCCATTGCCCGGCGAAGCAGGTCGGCGCCACCTAATGAATACCCAGCCATTTCCTGGGCAATCTGCATGACCTGCTCCTGATACAGGATAATGCCGTACGTCGGTTCGAGAATTTCTTTTAAGCACTCGTGCTGGTATTCCGCATCCGGGTAGGAAATCTCCTCGCGACCGTGTTTACGATCGATAAAGTTATCCACCATGCCCGATTGCAGTGGGCCTGGGCGGAACAGCGCTACCAGTGCGATGATATCTTCAAAGCAGTCTGGCTTAAGGCGCTTAATCAGCTCTTTCATACCGCGCGATTCCAGCTGGAATACGGCAGTGGTTTCAGCGGCCTGCAGCGAGCGGAAGCTGCGTTTATCCTCCAGCGGGATCGCGCTGATATCAATATCCTTGCCTTGCCCCTCTTTGATCATATCCAGCGCCCACTGGATAATGGTCAAAGTACGAAGCCCCAGAAAGTCGAATTTCACCAGCCCGGCGGTTTCCACGTCGTTTTTGTCGAACTGGGTGACAGGGTTATTGCCTTCGTCATCACAATACAGCGGGGCAAAATCAGTGATTGTTGTCGGCGCAATAACCACGCCTCCGGCATGTTTACCGGCATTTCGGGTTACCCCTTCGAGAATGCGCGCCATGTCGATGAGATCTTTGACATCCTCATCGTCATTATATAGCTCTGGCAAACGCGGCTCGGCTTCAAACGCTTTGCCAAGGGTCATGCCGGGATCCGGCGGGATGAGCTTGGAAATTCTGTCGACAAAGCCATACGGGTGACCCAGCACCCGGCCGACATCCCGGACTACAGCTTTTGCTGCCATCGTCCCGAAAGTGATAATTTGCGATACCGCCTGACGCCCGTAAAGCTCAGCCACATGATCAATAACTTCATCACGACGATCCATACAGAAATCGACGTCGAAATCCGGCATTGATACCCGCTCCGGGTTCAGGAATCGTTCGAAAAGCAGGTCGAATTCAAGCGGGTCAAGATCGGTAATTTTCAGCGCATAGGCTACCAGTGAGCCGGCACCGGAACCACGTCCAGGCCCCACGGGCACGCCGTTATCCTTACTCCACTGGATAAACTCCATCACGATAAGGAAGTATCCGGGAAAACCCATTTGGTTGATTACTTCAAGCTCGATCTTCAGTCGCTCATCATAAGCAGGACGCATTTCCTGGCGCTTGTTCTCATCAGGAAACAAGAACTCCAGTCGCTCTTCCAGCCCTTCCTCTGACACTTTTACCAGAAAGTCTTCTGTGGTCATGCCGCCGGTAGGAAACTGCGGAAGAAAGTATTCTCCCAGGCGCACCGTTACATTACAGCGCTTGGCAATCTCGACGGTATTTTCTATAGCTTCCGGAATATCACTGAACAGTTCGACCATTTCTTCGGCAGTGCGCAAATACTGCTGGTCGCTGTAGCGTTTCGGCCTGCGGGTATCGTCAAGCGTATAGCCATCGTGGATCGCCACCCGAATTTCGTGCGCATCAAAGCCTTCGCGCTCCAAAAAGCACACTTCATTGGTGGCTACAACGGGTAAATCCCGCTGCTCTGCTAATTCGATAGCATGGTGTAAATAGTCTTCCTCTCCGGGTCTGCCGGTTCGGATCAGCTCCAGATAAAAGCGGTCAGGAAAATGCTGCTGATAGAATGAAACTGACTCATCCAGGATCTTGGCGTTGTTCTTCATCAGACCCACGCCAACGTCACCCTGCAGGCCGCCGGAAAGCACAATAACTCCTTCAGCATGTTCTGCCAGCCATGCCTGATCAATGGCTGGGCGATGACAAACATAACCACGTAAATATGCTTTTGAAATCAGCAGGGTAATATTTTTATAGCCTTCATTGTTCATCGCCAGCAAGGTCAGGCGGAACGGCTCATCGGCAAAGGTCTCATTGATAACCCAGAAATCGGTACCAATAATTGGCTTGATGCCGCGACTGTGGGCATCGGAATAAAACTTCACCAGACCACACATATTCATCTGGTCGGTAATTGCCACTGCGGGCATTTGCAGTTCTTCCACTTTGGCAAGGATAGGCTTGGTTTTGTTAAGCCCGTCCATCATGGAATAGTCACTGTGAACGCGTAAATGGATAAACGGCGACGACATGTCTTGCAGCACTCTTATTGTTCGTTGTTATCCGCTATTTTGCCGTGAGTACGGCCTGAACGGGTTTAAAACTCTGTCGGTAACACGGTAACACACCATGCTCAGCAAGCGCAGTGAAATGTGCTTTGGTTGGGTATCCTTTGTGGGCAGCAAAGCCGTATTGGGGATACGTTTTATCAAGTTCAAACATATCCGCATCGCGCTCTACCTTAGCCAGAATTGACGCTGCAGAAATCTCCGCATGCAGACTATCCCCTTTCACCACAGCTTCAGCCGCATATGACCAGTCCGGAACGCGATTGCCGTCCACTCTGACAAAATCCGGCGCCATTGATAGTCCTTCAACCGCACGGATCATTGCAAGCATTGTGGCATGCAGAATATTGAGCTGATCGATTTCCTGGGGGGTGGCCCGACCTATAGACCAGCATAGCGCATCGCGTTTTATGATTTCAGCAAAGGCATTGCGCTTTTTTTCTGACAGCTTTTTAGAATCTGTCAGCCCGTCAATGGGACGTGCAGGATCCAGAATCACGGCAGCGGTAACCACATCTCCAACAAGCGGACCACGGCCTACTTCGTCAACACCGGCAATGTATTTACCCACGAATTTCTCCTAATACCGCTTCTGCAGATACTTTATCCGCATCGCATTTCAGCGTGCTGTGGATGTCGGTAAAGATTCGGATAAGGTCAGTGTTATCTGATTGCAAATAATGCATAACATGGTCACACAAATTTTGCGGGTTCACCTCATCCTGCAGCAATTCAGGAATGAGACGCTGGTTCGCTAATAGATTGGGTAGCGCGAAATACGGCGCTTTATACAGCCACTGCATCATTCTGTAGGTCATAGGTGCTAATTCATAAGCAGCCACCATTGGTCGTTTGCACAGCATGGCCTCTAGCGTTGCGGTACCCGACGCGAGTAATATCGTATCGCTGGCAATCATTGCGTCGCGGCTTTGTCCTTGCAGCAAGGTGATTGATTCACGAGGTAAACTATCGTCGCAGTGGGCATTCAGAAAGCTGTCTATCTCTGATAGTCGATGCTCATTCACCGCCGGAATAACAAACTGACAATCTGCCTGACGTTGGCGAATGCATTTCATCGTCTCGACGAACACAGGTAACAGCGTAGCCACTTCCCCACGGCGCGAGCCAGGCAAGACCGCAAGTACAGGTTTACTGTCATCCAGATGCAGCAAGGCTCTGGCTTTTACCTGATCTGGCACCAAGGCCACAGCATCCGCCATGGTATGTCCCACAAACGTATAAGGTACGTCATATTTGTCGTAAACCGCTTGTTCGAAAGGGAATAAACCAAGTACCCGGTTTACCGCTGCTTTGATTTTGTGAATACGCTTTTCACGCCACGCCCACACCGTTGGGCTGACATAATGCACGGTAGGAATACCCTTCGCCTTCAACGCTTTTTCCACGCGCAGATTAAAGTCCGGTGCGTCTACACCGACGAACACGTCAGGGGGAAATTGTTCAAAGTGTGCTAGTAACGCTTTCTTTACTTTCAGGATTGCCGGAAGGTGAGACAACACTTCTACCAGTCCCATCACTGAAAGTGTTTCCATGTCAAACAACGAATGGCAACCGGCCGCCTGCATATTCGCACCGCCTATGCCTTCAATGATCGCATCGGGATGCTGGCGTTTTATCTCGGCAATCATGCCAGCGGCGAGCACGTCCCCTGAGGGTTCACCCGCCACCACACCAATTCGAAGTGGTTTGTCTGGCATGTTAACGAATGATACCGCGCTCGGCGTTTTTCAAAAACTCAACCAATGTAGCAACTTCCTGATTTTCTGAAGCAGCAGAAGTCAGCTTCTCTACAGCTTCGTCAATCGTATTACCCTCTCGGTAAATTGTCCGATAGGCACGTTTGATCTCCATAATGGTATCTTTGCCAAAACCGCGACGTCGCAGGCCTTCCGAATTAATTCCCTGGGGAATATGTTTATGACCGCTTACCATCACAAAGGGCGGCACATCACGAAGGATAATCCCACCTGCACCTAAAAAGGCGTGTGCGCCAACTTTGCAAAACTGATGTATACCCACCGCGCCACCGACAATCGCAAAGTTATCGATATGCACGTGGCCTGCTACAGCGGTATTGTTTGCCAGTATGATATCGTCACCCAACACACAATCGTGTGCCACATGCGCATTCACCATCAGCAGGTTGCGGGAACCGATGATGGTGACGCTCTCATCCTGCACGGTACCGCGATGAACGGTGACGCCCTCGCGAAACACGTTGTCATCACCAATCGTTAGTTCGGTGCGTTCACCGGCATATTTTTTATCCTGACAATCTTCACCGATAGAAGAAAACTGATAGAAAATATTGTTTTTACCTATTGTCGTTGGCCCGCGAACCACAACGTGAGACTTAAGCACGCAGTTATCGCCAATAACAACATCGTCATCAACAACACAAAAAGGGCCAACCGTGACATTTTTGCCCAACGTGGCCTTGTCAGATATCACGGCAGTAGAATGGATCACGTTATACTATCTCTCTGATTGCACACATAAATTCAGCGCTACACGCTTCCTTTCCATCGACGGTAGCCACACCTTTAAACTTCCAGATCCCTCTGCGCTCTTTCAAAAGTTGTATATCGAATTCCAGTTTGTCTCCCGGAACCACAGGGCGCTTAAATCGCGCGCAGTCAATGCCTGCGTACAAGTATAGCTGATCGTTCTTACCCATGGTCTTGAAACCAAGAACGCCAGCAGCTTGTGCCATGGCTTCTAAAATCATCACGCCCGGAAAAATAGGACGGCCGGGAAAGTGTCCGGTGAAACACGGTTCGTTAACCGTTACGTTTTTATAAGCCTGGATGGATTCACCCAAAACGTAATCTGTCACCCTGTCTATCATAAGAAAAGGGTAACGGTGGGGAAGAAGATCGAGGATTTCCTGAATATCAATGGTGTTGAGTGAATTGGCCAAAAGTTTCTCCTAATGCCACAACTTAAGCGCAAAGCCTTCCTCTGAGCCTCAGTTGCCAAACTATCTTAACGGCGGCAACCATACGCTTTTCCGTGTTAAAAACAAATCAGACCAACGCCTCACAGCGTTAGTCTGTTTGTGGATTCTACACTGAAAACGAGAATATCGTTCAGTCAGAATTAATTGGTTTTATCGACCTGCTGTAGCACTTTCTCTGACAGATCGTGTTCTTCTTTCGCGAAAGACACGGCGCCAGCGTTCAGTACTAGGTCATAACCTTCTTTAGCTGCCACTGCATCAATGGCTTGCTTGATCAGGCCCAGAAGTTTATTGCGTTCTTCATTGCTGCGGCGCTGTATATTTTGCTGTAGCGGCTGACCTTTTTCTGCCAGTTGCTCGCGCACATCAAGAATTTTTTGCTGCAGCTCTTTCTTTTCCTGCTCACTCATTGTAGCAGCATCACGCTGAAGGCGCTCAGCGAAGAACTGACCATCGCGCTGAAGTTGATTAACTTCTTCAATCTGGTCTTTAAATTCCATCTGGATGCTGTTTTGAATCTCAGCCGCCTGAGGCATTGCCTGAAACACACCCTGTACATCTACTACGCCGATTTTCTGCTCGGCCATAACCGAAGTACTTACTAGCGCACTACCTAACATCGCGGTCGCAACGATATGTTTTGCCAACTGTTTCAAAAGGAACTCCTTTTTTGTATGCGTCTTATTGTTACCGGTAAGTTACCGGGATAATTAGAATGTCTGTCCGATATTAAACGTGAAGAATTTTGCGTCATCGCCTTCACGTTCCTGAATTGCTCTCGAAAAACTGAAAACCATCGGACCCATTGGTGATATCCATTGTACAGAAATACCAGCGGAACTACGATACTGTGTCCAGTCTGAATAGTCCAACAGAATGTCCCGAGAGCTATAGGGTCTGAGGTCTTTATATCTGTTGTAATCAAACTCTGTATCCCAGACGTTACCCACATCAACGAACAGACTGGTTCGTACTGAATTATCCATGTCCTCTTCTACGAATGGCGTAGGGACGATTAACTCTACACCACCCAGTGCCATGGCATTCCCGCCCAGGCTCCGGCGTGAAATTCGAAGCACGTCGCGGGAAGGGTCTGCAGGATACTGCACGCCGTCCGGTCCGGTAATGGTGCCACTGGAAATTCGCTCGATACCCCGTGGCCCCACTGTGTTGTTTTCAAACCCGCGCAGCGTATCACTACCACCGGCCGTAAAGTTTTCCGTGAACGGCAGGATTTGCTCGTTGCCGTTGATATCGCCATACCCGTTACCGTAACCAAGACGTAATCTTGCCAGGAAAGACCAGCGTTGATTTCTGGACAGCGGGAAATACCACTTACCGTCAAAGATGGTTTTGAAATAATTTACGTCAGAGTTTGGCGTAGTAATGCTGAATGATGCGCGCTGCGTCGAGCCTGCGGTAGGGAAAAGTCCGCGGTTAAGCGTGCTTCGACTCCAGCTTACGCTCGCCAGATAGCTATGGTAGTTAATCGCCGCATCAGGATCGCTATTGTCGAGGAACTGATTATAAAACTGCTCGGTTTGCTCGTAATACCCGCGGTTAAACAACTCCACGTTCGAGTACGTAAGGCCAAAATTAATCCGGTTAAATTCGTTAATCGGATAACCGATATTCGCGCCGACAGACCACTGTTTCGAGTTGTATTGAATGACGTTAAAGTCAGAACCGTCAAACTCGGAATAACCAATGGTTCCCCCCAAACTGATTCCGTCGATGGTGAAGAAAGGGTCATTGTAAGTAATCTGTGCAGACTTTTGATAGGCCACAGTACTGACGTTGAAACCAATGCGCTTACCGGTCCCTAGGAAGTTATCCTGCTGGATCCCCGCCTGAAGGCTAAGTTTAGTACGATCACCGTAACCAATACCCGCATTGAACGAACCCGAGGGCTGCTCTTTTACATTAAAGTCAACGTCGACCTTATCGTCCTGGCCCGGGATACGGATAGTTTCAAATTCCACCTCTTCCATATAGGTCAGACGTGACAGGCTGTTTTTGGACGACTCCAACATGCCATTGGACAGCCACGCCCCCTCCATTTGCGAGACGTTCTGACGCAACACATTGTCGGCTGTGATCACATTACCGTTGAAGTTAATGCGGCGAACGTAAATGCGCTTACCGGGATCAACTGAGAGTGTCAGCTTAACGGTTTTATCTTCGTCGTTAATATCCGGAACGGTGGTAACCGTTGGATAGGCATAACCGAAGCGACCAAGATATTTACTGATAAATTCCTCGGTATAAGTCACTTCGGCCTGATTATACAGCTCACCCGGTGTCAGCGGCAGCACGCGCTCAATGTACTCTTCGTGGCCAAGCAGATCACCCACCAGCTCCACTTCAGAAATGGTGTACTGTTCGCCTTCGGTAACATTCAGCGCAATGTATATGCCCGACTTCTCCGGCGTCATCGACACCTGCGTCGAGTCGATATTAAAACGCAGGTAACCGCGGTCAAGATAGTAATTACGCAAGGTTTCCATGTCGCCCTGCAACGTCTGTTGCTGGTAGCGGGTTTCGGATAAGAAATCCCACCATGGTGTATCGTACTGAAGCTCCATGTCTTCCATAAGCTCAGTATCGGAGAATAGCTCGTTACCAACGATATTAATTTGCTGAATTTCAGCCGCATCACCTTCTTCGAACAATAACTTTAAGTCAACACGGTTTCGCGGCAATGGCGTCACAATCGCTGTCACATCGGCGTTGTATTTACCAATAGAATAGAAGAAATCTTTCAGTCCATTCTCGATAGACGCCAGCACGGTTTTGTCCAAAGGCTCGCCAACGCGAATACCATTGCCATCCAGGCTTTCCTGCAATTGCTCGTCTTTAATGTCATCATTGCCATCAAAAATGATGTTACTGATGGTGGGGCGCTCAGATACGCGTACAAGCAACGTATTGCCATCACGAAGAATTTCGACATTTTCGAAGTGAGTGGATGAATACAGAGAACGTATAAGCTGCGTTACCCTGAACGTATTCAGTTTGTCCCCAACCTGCACCGGAAGGTAGGTCAATGCGGCACCCAGTGCTACGCGCTGAAGACCTTCTACCCGGATATCATCGACAACGAATTCACTGTCTGATGTTGCAGCATTGGCAAAGCTAGCACTGGATAACATCATTCCGGCTGCTACTAACTGTTTTAACTTCATCTATTTTTCTTTTCCTGGCCGCGTTTGCTGTTAGCGTTATTCTTTTACCCGAGTATCTAAACTATGCGGGCTATATCATTAACGATAGCGAGTCCCATGATCATAAAGAGCAGAGCGCCACCGATCCTAAATCCCCATTCCTGTGTCGCTTCAGACACTGGCTTGCCGGTTATCCACTCAATGATGAAATACATCAGGTGGCCGCCATCAAGCATGGGCAACGGTATCAAATTTATAATGCCTAAATTCACACTGATTAAGGCGAGGAAGCTTAAGAAATAGGCCAGACCGTAGCCAGCACTGATCCCTGCTCCCTGAGCGATGGAAATGGGGCCGCTGAGATTTTTCACCGAGACATCACCGGTAATCAGCTTGCCAAGCATTTCAACGCTTAACGTCATCAGTCGCCAGGTTTTATCCATAGCGTTGGCAATCGCATCGATTGGACCATACTGATGAGTAAACACGTAACCTTCCGGCCACGGTTCTGAATTCGGACTGACACCCAGATAGCCATTCTGACCTTCCGGCGTATCGCGACGCGCAATGGTGGCATTGATCCGTTGCTCCTGTCCATCCCGAAGTACAGTTATCGTTACTGTTTCTCCCGGCATATCCGTGATCGTATCCACCAACGATTGCCAACTGGCGACATCGACGTCGTTCATTGCCAGTATCTTATCGCCAACCTGAATACCGGCTGACTCTGCCGGAGACCCTTCACCTATGTATGCTATTTCTAGCGTTGGCTGCGGTCTGAACGGGACGATACCCAAACTGTTTAAAGCAGACTCCTTATCAGGGTCAAAGTTCCAGTTTGACAGTGAAAGAGTCAGTGATTCCTGCTGATTGCCGTTTCTTTGTACAATGACGCGCGCTGAATCACTTCCTATTTGCGAAACCAATTCCATATTTACGGCTTCCCAGTCGGCTGTTTCGCGACTGCCTACCTGAATAATTTCATCACCCGCCTGCATGCCGGCGTCAGCAGCAATAGCCTGTTTAGTCACATCGCCCACTATCGGTTTAACGGTTTGTAACCCAACCAGATACATCACAAACAATGCGAATATCGCAAATAAGAAGTTTACGCCCGGCCCCGCGGCGATGATTGCCATTCGCTGCCCGACCGGCTTGTTATTAAAAGCCTTATCCTGCAACTCAGGCGGCACCTCATCAACGCGGCCATCCAACATGCGAACGTAGCCACCTAATGGGATAGCCGCGATCACAAACTCCGTGCCGTGGCGGTCAGTGCGGCGCCATAACGGCTTACCAAAGCCAATAGAAAACCGCTCTACTTTTACACCACAGCGCCGGGCAATGTAAAAATGCCCCCACTCGTGTACAGCAACCAGGATACCCAGTGCGACAATGAATGCCGCCAGGCTCCAGAAAAAGGAAAACACTATGAAAAACCTCTGATGATTTGTTGCGCGACTTCCCGGGCAGCGTGATCCTGCTCCAGAATCTGTTGGAGTGAGCAAACTGTCATAGGTTCCATCTTATTGAGCGTTTCTTCGTTCACTCTGGCGATATCGGTAAACCTGATTTGCTTATTGAGAAACGCCTCTACCGCCACTTCGTTGGCGGCATTGATGCGCGTGGTAGCTGCCTGCCCCGAGCGGCACGCATCTATGGCGAGCTTTAAATTGGGATAACGTGCCATACACGGCGTATCGAAAGTGAAGCTCGCGATTTTACTAAAGTCGAGCCTCTCAACGCCGGCATCAATTCGCTGCGGCCAGGCCAGGCCGTAGGCGATCGGTGTGCGCATGTCCGGATTGCCCATTTGCGCAATCACCGACCCATCCACATACTGCACCATAGAATGGATCATGCTCTGTGGATGCAACACCACGGTGATGTCATCGGCACTCGCACCAAACAGCCAGCATGCTTCGATAAACTCCAGGCCTTTATTCATCATAGTGGCGGAGTCGACGGTAATTTTTCGGCCCATATCCCAGTTGGGATGATGGCAGGCCTCTTCTACCGTTATATCTTTGAAGGTAGAAATATCACGTTCCCTGAACGGGCCACCCGAACCGGTTAACAGAATGCTGGATATACCGGAAGCGTGCAGGTCTCCGTACTCAAAATCCTGGGGTAAACATTGAAAAATCGCATTATGTTCGCTGTCGATAGGCAAAATGGTGGCGCCGGATTGTCTTGCAGCATCGATGAACAGCGCGCCGGACATGACCAGTGCTTCTTTATTTGCCAGCAAGACTTTTTTAGCCGCTTTTACCGCTGCAAGTGTCGGAATGAGACCCGCGGCACCGACGATGGCAGCCATGACAATATCCACTTCTGGGGCACTGGCTACTTCTTCCAACGCTCGCTGACCGCAAAGAATATCAGCGGTCACACCGTAACGTGCGGCCAGTTGCCTGGCGTTGTCAAACAGACTTTCATCAGCCACTACCACAAATCTTGGCGAGCAGGCCTTGGCCTGCTGCATTAACAGGTCCAGCTGACTGTTACCGGTAATAGCAAACACCCGATAATCATCAGGATGTCGTGAGATGACATCCAGCGTGTTACATCCAATAGAGCCGGTAGCTCCTAACACTGTGACTGTCTGCATTACGCCATCCAGGTAACATAGCAAAACGCAAATACCGGAAACGCGGCGGTAAGGCTGTCAATACGATCCAACACGCCGCCATGGCCAGGCAAAATTCGTCCACTATCTTTGATACCAGCACAACGCTTTAGCATACTTTCATTCAAATCGCCCAGCGCCGATACTGCTACCGTTACCCCGCCTATCAGCAGGTGAAGCCAGATCCGGGACGGCTCTACCTGATAGTGCAGAGCGGCAAAAGCAATAATGGCAAATGACGCTGCAATACCACCCAACAACCCTTCAAGAGATTTACCCGGTGAGACATTTGGTCGTAGTTTATGACGGCCGAACTTCACGCCGACAAAGAATGCGCCAATATCCGCCGCCCAGACTATGCCTAACACATAAAAGATTAATGACGCTCCATAGAAGGGATCGACATCATGCAAACTGGTGCGTAGTGCGATAACTGCCACCCAGGTAGGGATCAGCGTTAAAAAACCAAACAGCGTTCTGACGCTGCGACTGTTGCGCCACAAAGCTGTGTATTTAGGGTACGCCAATACCATGATCAGCGACGCGGCCCACCACACGATAGCGAGGCCAAGTATCACTCGATAAAACCAGTGCAACTGGCCCTGATACCATATCATAGAAGAATCAACGGCCAGCGTCAGAAGTATGCAGATCACGAAGGTCGCAATCATATAGAGAATTTTTTTCGGGCGCTCAGTAATGCCCGACATATTTGCCCACTCGTAGCCACCCAACGCGACTACGCCGGCGATGGCCAGTTCAAACCACCATATTGGTAAAAACAGAATGGCCATCAAGGCCAGTGGTGCAAGAATCAGTGCTGTTATTATTCGTTGTTTTAGCATAGTAGGCTTTCAGCTCCTGTCGTCAGGCCTTATATTGTGCCTCGGCACAGGGCTAGCTTTGAACTGTGGCGACCTGCTCACCGGTCAGACCAAAGCGACGCTGGCGAACATTATAATCATCTACGGCCAGTTGGAACACCTCTTCGGTAAAGTCCGGCCACAACACATCGCTAAAGTACAGCTCCGCATACGCACACTGCCATAGCAAGAAATTACTGATGCGATGCTCGCCACCGGTACGAATCAGCAGATCCAGTTCCGGCAACGATGCGGTTGAGGTAAAAGAATTGAATACTGCCTCGGTGATATCATCACGCTGGAGTTCACCATTGCTAACCGCCTCTGCGACAGACTTTGCTGCATTAACAATATCCCAGCGCCCGCCGTAGTTAGCTGCGATATTTAATACCAAATCCTGATTGTCTTCGGTCATGGCCTCAGCTTTGCGGATTTTTTCCACCAGCTTGCTGTCGAAAGCATCCACATCGCCTATCACTTTCAGGCGAACACCATTTTTATGCAATCGCTTCGCTTCGCTGTTTAACACCAGATTAAACAGCTCCATCAACACACTCACCTCTTCTTCAGGCCGCTTCCAGTTTTCACTGGAGAACGCAAAGAGTGTTAAGGACTTGATGCCGGTACGCCGGGCAAAACGGACCACCGCGCGCACCGACTCCACTCCGGCTTTATGACCAAAGGTTCGAATTTTCCCTTTCTTTTGCGCCCAGCGACCGTTTCCATCCATAATAATGGCTACGTGCTGAGGGCCGGCTACACCGGCCTGCACCTCAGGCGTCGCTGCTTTTGCGCTAGACCGCTTTCCTAACATGACGTTATTTATACTTCCATCAGTTCTTTTTCTTTATCCGAAAGCATCGAGTCTACCTTCTTGATAAAATCATCAGTAATTGACTGAATATTCTCTTCCGCTGCGCGGCTTTCATCTTCACTGATTTCTTTTTCTTTCAACAGCTCTTTCACATCACTGTTTGCATCACGACGAATATTACGGATAGAGACTCGGCCCTGTTCTGCTTCATTTCGTACCACACGGATCAGATCTTTACGACGCTCTTCTGTCAGCGGCGGTAAAGGAATACGAATCGTGGTGCCAGCACTCATTGGGTTTAAGCCCAAATCCGCCTGCATAATCGCTTTTTCGACTGCCTGTATTGCACTTTTGTCAAACACGGTCAGAGCCAGCGTGCGGCTGTCTTCAGCAATCACGTTTGCCACCTGCTTTAACGGTGTATCCACACCATAATAAGGGACCTGAATGCCATCCAGCAAACTGGGGTGCGCGCGACCCGTCCTAATTTTACTGAACTGACTTTTCAGTGCTGTGATACTTTTTTCCATACGCTCTTGCGCATCTAATTCAATTTCATCAATCACAATCGTGTTCCTATTTTTTTAATTAACGCTTTCTGCGTGATCAATCAGGGTACCTTCTGGCTCACCCATTACAACCCGCTTCAGGCATCCCGGCTTGTTCATGTTAAACACACGAATGGGCAAACTGTGGTCACGGGCAAGGGTAAAGGCTGACAAGTCCATTACCTTAAGCTCTTTTTCAAGCACTTCCTGATACGTAAGAGAACTGTATAGCGTGGCGTCCGGGTTCTTTACCGGATCATCGCTGTAAACACCGTCAACTTTGGTGGCTTTTAATACTGCATCGGCTTCAATTTCGATACCCCGAAGACAGGCAGCTGAATCGGTGGTAAAGAACGGGTTGCCGGTGCCGGCGGCAAAGATAACGACGCGACCGGATTTAAGCAGGCTGATAGCTTCTGCCCAGTTGTAAGCATCGCACACACCATTTAGTGGAATAGCAGACATCAGGCGGGCATTCACAAATGCACGATGTAAAGCGTCGCGCATTGCCAGTCCGTTCATCACCGTTGCTAACATGCCCATATGGTCGCCTACTACGCGGTTCATGCCAGCTTTCGCCAGCCCTTCACCACGGAACAGGTTGCCACCACCTATTACCAATCCGACTTGCACACCCAGTTCAACCAGTTCTTTGATTTCCTGCGCCATACGATCGAGGACTTTCGGATCAATACCAAAGCCTTCTGACCCCATCAGGGCTTCACCACTAAGCTTTAGTAAAATGCGTCGGTATGCAGATTTAGGTGTGATACTCATTGTTTGATTTGTCCTCATGAACTCGGCTTGTCCTATGCTTCTTAGAGGAAAACATAGGACAAACCGACTCTTCACTTTACTTCTGCTCCGATAAGCCGAAAAGTGTGAGCCTTACTTATAAAAAAGCACCTCCGAAGAGGTGCTCGTAGTGTATCCGACAATCGCAGATTGCAAAAGTCAAACGCCCAATTATTTCTTGGCCGCTTCCATCTGCGCTGCAACTTCTGCCGCGAAGTCCTCAGATTTTTTCTCGATACCTTCACCCACTTCAAAACGGATGAAGTTAATAACGTCTGCGCCTTTGCTTTTCAGCAATTCAGCAACGCTGATTGAAGGATCTTTCACGAAAGGCTGACCTGTCAGGCTCACTTCGCCGGTGAATTTCTTCATACGACCAGCAACCATTTTCTCAGCGATTTCCGCTGGCTTACCAGACTGGATTGCGATTTCGATCTGGATTTCTTTTTCCTTCTCGACCACTTCTGCAGGAACGTTTTCAGGCTTAACGAACTGCGGGCTTGCTGCTGCAACGTGCATTGCTACGTCTTTCGCCAGCTCTTCGTCACCACCTTCCAGGATTGCGATAACGCCGATACGACCGCCGTGCACATATGCACCCAGGTTGTCGCCTTCAACGTTGATAACGCGACGAGGAGAAATATTTTCGCCGATTTTCGCAACCAATGCTTCACGCACTTCGCTGACTTTACCACCTTCAACTTCAACGTCCATCAGCGCGTCGATGTCGTTAATGTTGTTTTCAGCGGCGGCGTTGATAACCAGGTTACCGAACTTCAGGAAGCTGTCGTCACGTGCAACGAAATCAGTTTCACAGTTCAGCTCAAGCATTGTCGCCTGGTTGCCTTCCACTTTAGTCAGGATCACACCTTCAGCGGCGATACGGCCAGCTTTTTTAGCGGCTTTAGCCTGACCCGATTTACGCATGTTCTCGATGGCCAGTTCGATGTCACCATCGGTTTCAACCAGAGCTTTTTTACAATCCAACATGCCCGCGCCGGTACGCTCACGCAGTTCTTTAACTAGTGCTGCAGTCACTGCCATTTTTCAATTCCTCAGCATTAAAATGAATTTGATAGGAAAAGGGGCGATTGCGCCCCTTAAAACACGTTCAATGTAGCGCTGCCATAAGTCTGCACTATGACAACACATCATCGTGTCGTTGCTTACTCAGCCGCTTCTACGAAGTCGTCTTGTTCAGCTTGTACTTCCAGGTTGCTTTCACGACCGCTGTTTACAGCGTCGGCAGCAGCTTCCAGGTACAGTTGGATAGCGCGGATCGCGTCATCGTTACCTGGGATGATGTAGTCAACGCCATCTGGGTTAGAGTTAGTATCAACAACACCTACTACTGGAATACCCAGGTTGCGCGCTTCTGTAACAGCGATGTGCTCATGGTCAGCATCGATTACAAAAATTGCATCAGGCAGACCGCCCATGTCTTTAATACCACCCAGGCTGTTTTCCAGCTTGTCCATTTCACGCTGAAGCATCAGAGCTTCTTTCTTGGTCAGCTTTTCGAACGTACCGTCTTGGCTTTGTTGCTCAAGATCTTTCAGACGCTTGATTGACTGGCGAACTGTTTTCCAGTTTGTCAGCATGCCGCCCAACCAACGCTTGTTCACGTAGAACTGGTCACATTTTACCGCTGCGTCTTTTACCGCTTCACCCGCAGCACGCTTGGTACCAACGAACAGGATCTTACCTTTCTTAGCGGCAACGCCAGACAGGTAGTTAAGTGCGTCGTTGAACAGAGGTACTGTTTTTTCAAGGTTGATGATATGAACTTTGTTACGAGCACCAAAGATGTAAGGTTTCATCTTAGGGTTCCAGTAACGGGTTTGGTGACCGAAATGCACGCCGGCTTTCAGCATGTCACGCATAGAAACATTAGCCATTTTAATTTCCTCTTGGGGTTAGGCCTCCATACACCCTTTGTATCGATCCGCTTACGCAGACACCCCGATAAAAAGTCACAGTGTATGTGTGTTTTATTAATAGATTCGTACCTTTACCAGGCCTGTTTAAAAACCGGAGTTTTTTTGACAGTCTTCGAAGGCGGGCGCTTTATACCATGACATGCCATTAAACACAAGTATTCAAACACCATTTCGCCTCGCTGAAAGCCCATCGACTATACAGCGGCAGCCTTTACCGTTACCATATTGTTCATCAACGGCGCACGGCAAGTAGAGCTGCGTGCGCAAACCGTTTTATCTGATATCGAGGGTCACAGTGGCTGCTATTATCAAAACCGCTGAAGAAATTGAGAAAATGCGTATTGCTGGCAAGCTTGCCTCTGACGTATTAACCATGATCACGCCACATGTAAAAAAAGGCGTCACAACTGACGAATTGAATACGATTTGCCACGACTACATTGTCAATGAACAAAAAGCGGTTCCGGCCCCATTAAATTATGGACATCCGCCGTTTCCTAAATCTATTTGCACGTCGGTGAATCACTGTATTTGTCACGGCATTCCGTCTGACAAAAAGTTAAAAGACGGTGATATTATTAATATTGACGTTACCGTAATAAAAGACGGCTACCACGGTGATACATCAAAAATGTTTATTGTGGGTAAACCCAGTATTCTCGCTGAGCGCCTGGTGCGCGTCACGCAGGAAGCACTTTACAATGCCATCAAGCTGGTCAAGCCTGGCGCAACACTGGGTGATATCGGTCATGCCTGCCAAACGCACGCAGAGTCGCATAACTATTCAATTGTGCGTGAATACTGCGGTCACGGCATTGGCGCCGGCTTTCACGAGGAACCGCAGATTGTTCATTATGGTCGCCCAGGCACAGGAGATGTTCTGGAGCCGGGCATGTGCTTTACCATCGAACCGATGGTCAATGCCGGCAAACGTTACTCTAAAGTGTTGCCAGACCAGTGGACCGTGGTAACCAAGGATCGCAGCCTTAGTGCGCAATGGGAACACACATTACTGGTAACTGAAGACGGTGTCGAAATTCTCACGCTTCGTGAAGAAGAAGATATTCCGCGCGTGATCAGCCATAGCTAAAGCGGTTGGCGGGGTATTATCCCCGCCACTGCATTTTTGCTGATCCACAGCGTGTGGCAGATTTATCCCCTTCACATACATAATGTGACAAATGTGCCGTCGTCACCAAGTTCATTTCCGTCGTTCATTCCCCTCTCTCTGCCTAATATTATTTTTTCATATCTATTCACTTTTTGGTGCTGCTTATGCGCCACTTTGGCACTGCGAATTTTATTTAATTCATGCTATGGTTCAGAGCGTTTTTCTTTGAAGTAACGACAAAAGGCAAATTTTGACTCTGCAATCTGTAATAGAACAAGTAGACACCATTACCAGCGTCGATGACCTGCCTGCTATCAAGCAATGTGTCAATAACAGTTATGACTGGCTGAAAACCTCATTCGACACCATCCCGGTAAACCAGCTTGTCACCGGCCGCGCTCAGTTTGTCGATGCGCTGCTTTGCCATTTATGGGAGTTGTTTGGACTGACATCAGAGCAGGAGCTGGCACTTTGTGCAGTAGGTGGATATGGACGAGGCCATTTACAGCCGTATTCTGACATCGATTTACTGATCGTCAGTAAAAAGCCGCTTCCACAAGATGCGCAGGAAAAGGTCGGACAGTTTATTACTCTGCTGTGGGACATTAAGCTTGACGTCGGGCAGTCAGTCAGAACCATAAAAGAAACCGTGAAACTGGCAAAAGAAGATATTTCAATAGCCACCAATCTGGTAGAGAGTCGATTGCTTTGTGGCAGCGAAGCTGTCTTTGAAAAGTTGTGGGAAGAAGTTAACGGCCGTAATACCTGGACCAGTAAGGCTTTTTTTGCTGCCAAATATGATGAGCAGCAAGCCCGTCACGCAAAATTCAATGGCACTGCCTACAACCTGGAGCCAAACGTCAAAGAGAACCCGGGATGCTTACGGGATATCCAGTCTATTGGCTGGGTAGCGAAGAAACACTTTAAAGAATACGACGGCTGGAATCTGGTAGGTCACGGTTATTTCACCGAACAGGAACACAGCGAGCTTATTACCTGTCGCATGCATTTGTGGAAGATCCGCTGCGCCCTTCACCTGGTAGCCGGTCGCAGCGAAAACCGTTTGCTGTTTGATTATCAGCCCGATGTCGCTGCCATGCTTGGCTATGGCGATGAGGGCAAGCGCTCTGTTGAAAAAATGATGCGTGATTTTTTCCGTGTGGTGCGACGCGTATCCGAGCTTAACCGAATGCTGTTACAACGCTTCAGTTACGACATGCTTAACCAGTCCGTTCAGCACACGCTGCACATCAATGACGAGTTTAGCCTGCTCGACAATATGATTTCGCCACGGCACGACAACGTGTTTAACAGTCCGGAAGCCATACTCGATTTCCTCATGTTAATCGCTAACACGCCTGAGGTGAAAGGCCTGGACACAGACTGTATCAGACAACTTCGAGATGCCCATCGCGCCTTTGAAACCGAATACTTCGTAGAGCGTGAAGCCTGTCGTGACAAACTTATTGCACTGTTTCGTCACCCTAAATTTTTTGACTTTGCATGGGACATCATGCACCAATACGGCATCTTACAGGCGTATCTGCCACAGTGGGATGCCATTGTGGGCATGATGCAGTTTGATTTGTTCCATGCCTATACCGTAGATGAACATACGCATCGTCTGGTAAAACACGTTAATCACTACTTCTCAAAAGAGAATAAAGCATTTCCCCGCTGCGGACGCATTTGCCGTAACCTCGACAAGCCTGAGATTTTATATATTGCCGCTATATTCCACGATATTGCCAAAGGCAGAAACGGTGATCACTCTACCCTGGGCGCACAAGATGTGCTGGACTTCTGTGAACTTCATAAGATCCCCAGCGACGACGCGCACCTTATCAGCTGGCTGGTAGAGAATCATCTGTTGATGTCAGTCGTTGCACAGCGACGGGATATCTACGATCCGGATGTGATCAACGAATTTGCCGGCGCAATGCGAAGTCATACCCATCTGAATTTGCTGTATACGCTCACCCTGGCCGACATTCGCGCTACCAATGACAATTTGTGGAACGACTGGAAAGCGTCGTTGCTTCGTGAACTATATCTGATGACGCAAAAAGCGCTGGATAATGGTCTGCAGTGTCAGGTCACACTAAACGAACGTGTGGAAACTCACAAACAGCTTGCGAAACAGGCATTGTCAGAACAAGGCGCCGATATGGACGCGGTAAACATGCTGTGGGCGCGGCTGGACGACGATTATTTCGTGCGTTTCAAGCCTGCGCAAATTGCGTGGCATACCCAGGAGATTATTAACGCACAGGCAGACTGGATGAGCGCCGATGATACGCGTTTACTGGTAAGAGCGAATGACGGAAGCGCCAAAGGCGGGACCGAAATCCTGATATACGGTAAGGATCGCAAAGCGCTGTTTGCGCAGGTCGCATCGGTACTGGATAGTCGCAATTGTTCTATACACGACGCCCATATCACCGTTACCCGCGATGGTTATGTCTTTGACAGCCTTCTGGTACTGGAAAATGATGGGTCACGGCTGTCATCAGAATCGCGCATCAAAACACTGGAAAAAGCCATTTACGAACAGCTTGAGAAGCCTGGACGGGCGCATGACAATAAGCGTAAACTGCCGCGTCAAATGCGTCAGTTAGACG
This sequence comes from Alteromonas sp. H39, assembly GCF_047556435.1. Taxonomy (GTDB): domain Bacteria; phylum Pseudomonadota; class Gammaproteobacteria; order Enterobacterales; family Alteromonadaceae; genus Alteromonas. Next base: position 1,176,800 of record NZ_CP180210.1, on the reverse strand, counting down.
TTCCCACCAAGGTTCGCTTTTTTACCGTTGGCGACGATGCCACCTTAGTCGAACTTGAAGCGCTGGATGCGCCCGGGATCCTGGCAAAAGTCGGACATGCCTTTGTAGACTGCCAGGTCACGCTAAAACTTGCTAAAATCGCCACCATCGGCGAACGCGCAGAAGATATATTTATTGTCAGCAATGATGCTGGCAAAGCATTAACCCAGGAACAGCAGGTGGCGCTGAAAAAGCAAATCCTGTTTAAACTCGATCAACTTGAAGATATCACCATACCATGAATGAATTGAAAGCCATTATCGAAGATGCCTTTGAAAACCGTGACGCCATCAGCCCATCTGCGGCACCTGAAGAGGTCAGAAAAGCAGTATCTGATGCCATTGAGATGCTCAATACAGGGAAAGCCCGGGTTGCTGAGAAAATTGCCGGGGAATGGGTGGTTCATCAGTGGCTAAAAAAGGCTGTGCTACTCTATTTCCGTCTTCACAACAATAAACTTATTGATGGTGCTGAAAGCCAGTTTTACGACAAGGTTCCGCTGAAATATACCGATTACACGGAAGCACAGTTTGCAGCAGAAGGCGCACGTATTGTGCCACCGGCTGCCGTGCGAACCGGTTCTTATGTTGGCAAAAATGTCGTTGTAATGCCGTCATACGTCAATATTGGCGCGTATGTCGATGAAGGCTCGATGGTTGATACCTGGGCTACGGTTGGGTCTTGTGCGCAAATTGGCAAGAACGTACACCTTTCTGGCGGCGTAGGTATAGGCGGTGTGCTGGAGCCACTTCAGGCCAACCCTACTATCATTGAAGACAATTGCTTCATCGGTGCGCGCTCAGAAATTGTTGAGGGTGTTATTGTTGAAGAAGGCGCGGTGATTTCGATGGGCGTATACATCGGCCAAAGCACCCGTATTTATGATCGGGAAACCGGTGAAGTGCACTATGGCCGCGTGCCAGCTGGTTCAGTAGTGGTGCCAGGTAACTTGCCAGGCAAAGACGGCAGCTATAGTTTGTATGCTGCGATCATCGTGAAGAAAGTGGATGCGAAAACCCGCGCGAAAGTGGGAATCAACGCCCTGCTGAGAAGTGCAGAGTAATTTTTGAGTACAAAAAGGCGGCGTGTAGCAACACGCCGCTTTTTTATTCCGTGTTTCACTTACCAGCGTGCCGTGACCACACGCCAAGATAGCGATTCGGCAGAAAGTAGTCTGCACTTAATTTTTGCATCAGACTCAACCTCCATGCTTCTATTGACGCGTTGACTGGCACGGGTTCGAATTGACTATACGCCGTATAGTTTATCTTTTATACCCATCACCCAATCGGTAACGTCTTTTTCAGGCTCCAGTGTCTCAATTGCATCGACTTCCAGCATATCAGCCACTGCATTGCCCTGTAGCTCGGTTAATAATTCATGAAAATGTCTGCCACCGCCACAGTATGTCTCGCCATAACTACTGTCTCCCAGTGCCGCAACGGCGAAAGGTTTGTCGGTCAAAAGCGGAAACTCGTCTTTTAAATCTGAATAGACAAACTCCAGATTCGGGGGAACATCGCCCTGCCCCGTCGTTGAGGTAACCACCAAAATGGCATCTGCATCGGTAAAGTCAGATACATCAGGATCACTTAACAGCTCACATTCATGCCCTGCGTCTTTTAAGTTTTTCTCTACCTCTTCTGCGGCATGCTGCGCATTACCGTATACTGTACCGACAAAAATTTTCAGTGTTGTCATGTATACCTCAATTTGATAATTAAATTAGTCTACCTGCCAGGGTTGCCAGCGATTAAGCAATGTTTGCATCGCCTCATGTACAGGGGACGTTATTTCCATCCACCTCCCGCTATCGGGATGGAAAAATCCCAGTTGTGTACAACTTAAGGCCAAATTTTCAAATGTAAACGTCTCGCGGAGAAATTTGTTTTGTTTACCGTCACCATGGGTGGTGTCTCCGAGTATAGGATGACGAATATGTGCACAGTGACGACGTAACTGATGTTTGCGCCCGGTTCTCGGCGATAACTGTACTAACGAAAATCTTGATGTTGCATATCGACCAGAGGGATATGGCAGCTCAAAGCGATGGATTGCGGTGTACTCGGATTGCGCAGACTGTGGCGCTAGCTGTCGCTTTTTATCTTTATCAGCGAATTTATCGTAACGGTATTTAAGCGGATAGTCGATAAACCCGGTGCCGCGCATATGACCTCTGACAACAGCGGCATAGTGCTTTTTGACCTGCTTTTGCATTAGCTGGGTCCCCAGCTGACTCGCGGTATCACCAGAATAAGTGAAAAGTAGTACACCGGACGTTGGCCGGTCCAGACGATGCACCGGAAACACATGGCGGCCAATCTGATCGCGTAGCTGCTGGACAGCAAACCGCGTTTCCTTTTTGTCGATAGGGCTTCGATGCACCAGAAGGCCAGGCGGCTTATTTATCGCGATGAGCGACTCGTCCTGATAAAGGATTGTTAACTCACTCATCAGGGTTGCTCTGCCGCCAGCGCATCAAGTAGCCTGAGAACTTGTATAATGGTAACCTGCTCCGGCAAGTACACTTCAGCTGCAGGCGCGACCTGCATCGCCCTGGGCAAGGTGTGTTGCTTATGTATTAAGTCGCGTAGCCGGGGCAAATAAATAAACTGCAGCCACTGCTCAAACGCCATTGTATCTGCGGCAAATGGTACCTGACTCTTCAATGGCTCATCACCGATTGCCTTCTCTGACCATAACGCTTCACGTTTAAGCTGAACTTCTAACTTGTTTAACAGCGCTAGTGCATTGTCCATGAACTACCTGAGATCGTTTTGATGGTGTGAATTAAACGCGCGCAAGTATAACGGCTCTGCCTGCAAATGTCGCTCAGGACGCCTCTCCCCTTTATTATCAGGATACATTTTCGCTTCGAATGAAGTACCAAACGCCTGTGATAACTCGCTACCTGTGAGGTTACTTAAACGCTTCCAGGCAGTTGAGACACGTGCTGATGTGTTGTGAAAGACGAAGTTCATGCGACAGAGGCATCTCGTCCAATTACTGGCCTAACAGGATACAGGTTGATAGAATACGGCGCCTTTTACGCCGGAGTATGAAACGTCTATGAGCGCTGCCAGCATCGAATCAATCAGTGAATTTTTACTTCACGCCGGAACGAATTTCCGGGTGCTAGATCTTGGTCGGGGACTGGATGAACTGGATACGCAGACATTTCTGGAGATTGAAGGGGCGCAAATGCCGGCCCCAAAGCCACGTCAGCAACACGCCTGGTTTGCGATTGTATTTTGGAATACGCAGGCCGCAACGCAACATTATATCTGGTTTCTCAAGCTACCATTAGACGAGCGCGGGCTTGTGGTGAGTGCATCCAGAAATCATTTTCTGCAAATAATCATTGATGCATTAGGGTCGAGTCTGGCCGATGACACCGAAAATGCACAGACACTTCCGGATAATCCCTACTCTTTTGTGCCGCCACAACGTCTGATGGCGCAAACGAATGCCAAGATAAAGCAAATGCTGTCACTGCCCGCCTCATCAGGCTTTGACCTGGCAAAAAACTATATACAGGCTCCTGGTGTGCAGGACTGGCAACAGATCCCCGTTCAGGGAATTGCTGATCTGGCGTATCAGCTTGATGGCGAGCTCGGTGACACTGTTGCCGACCGCTTTAGCGCGTTAGCGCCAGCGTTCAGAGACGCGCTGATGGAATCTTGTGAAGTGGTTCCTGTATCCGAGTCACTTTTTCGAGCATTTGAAAGCGTCTTGTACACTCCCGATGGCCTGAACTTATCGGCGCTAAGAGGGCTGGCGCTACCAGTCAGAGATACTCGCGTCTGTTCTGTTATTGACGACGTTCTGCAATATGACGGTTTGGATATAGACACATTAAGTGTGCTGGCTGCACGTCACTTCACACAGCTTGACGCGCAGCGGATCAAGCTATTTTTCGAACAAGCCGCCAGGGTAGACGAGGTCACACGAATGCAAGGCGCTTTGTTCCAGGGCTTCTTTGCTGATTTGGTCCAAGTACCTGCATTACGATCACAGGTACTGGGAGTATTACGTGACGACGCGCGCAGTTCACGCCTTAGCAGCGCCATTGGTGCGTTGTTCTCACAAACACAGCAGGTAAAATAAATGACATTAGGTGAACTTACCCTGTGGCTGATTATCGGGCTTGTCGTTTTTCAGTTCTGGCGTATCCGCAGTATCAGCGAGAAGGCCAATGACTATGCCCGCCAGTATTGCGATCAGAATCAATTACAACTGCTTTCTGTGGCCAGACAGAAAACCCGTCTCTCTGGCAGGCATGGCAAACTGGATTGGTATAGTGAATTTATTTTCGAGTTTTCCGGTAACGGCGAGGACCGGTACAGCGGCTGCATGTATTTTATTGGTAAACAGGTCATTAAGACGTCACTGCCTCCCTACCGAATAAACTGATACTAGCCGCAAAAGCGGCAGAGCCTGCAGTCCGAAGAGCCACTCCAGAGCAGCTAGCCTGATCAGACAAACGCATCTGAGTTTTGTGCTCAAAGTTTGTGCGCGTCGCTATTGTTACCATGCGCGAGCCCCCGATGCCTGACCTGTTGCATGGGAAAACGCGTTCGATGACGGTTGTTGCCATCCTTATATCAAACTGCCTACATCCTGCGCAGTTATAACAGTCTCCTCATTTGTCGCTTCAATACATTCAAGGAAAGTACAGAAGATAACAAGGGCTAAGTCCGCCGGTATCGCCGGGCGGGTAAAGTTGCTGGCGTGGACGACAGAAAGCGATACCGTAATCCTATATCGCTATTAAGTTATCAGCTCTGCATGCTGCTCGTGCAATGTCTGCAAATACAAAAAAAGCGGTAGCAAACGCTACCGCTTCTTATGAATTTTGAGCTTCCTTCTCAGCGTTCCATTGCGACTAAAATCATCCAGATTCAAATCCTTATACGCCCCTTTCCTTCTTTTCTCACAACATCCTGTGCGAGCTACTCATCCTTAAGCAGGTCCCTTTCCCTTTTTCCTTATATTCACTGCACATCCTCCATGCAGCATTCTTCGTCCCTGAAGTTGTCCTTTTGCTAGTCCTTTCACAAATCCTTGTTTACATCCTTTAATACCACACATCCTGATGTAGCATTGCTCGTCCTGAGCTTGTCCTGCGACCTCCTGGTCGTGTTCCTCGTCATCCTGACTCTGACTTATCCTAAGTCAGTATCTTCATCCTGAAGGTGTCCCTGCAATCTTCCTGATTGAGTTCCCTGTCCATGCTTTCCTTTGTTATCGACCATCCTGCGCCGACATTCCCGTCCTGGGTTGTCCTGGGTTGTCCGTATGTCTTCCTGACTCGTCGTGTTTCCCTGTGACGATTACTATAGTAGAGCTACTGCTAAACTTTGCTACATGCAATTACAAATAATTTAAGGAGAAAAAGTGATCTACATTTGGCTATTATCTAAAAGCTTAATATTTTCAATGCCTTTAGACTAAAGTATAAAAAAATCGTCAGAAAAATTCGTTGGATATCTCACACTTTTGTAGGAAATGTCTTACACGGGAATGGGATAATTGAGAAACCGGGACGCTCAAACCTTGCGCTCCCGGTATAAAAGTCAGCAACTAGTTGCGAGGTCTGAACATTATATGGCCAGTGATGTGGCCTACTTCCAACGGCCCTATCATGTTGTACCGTCCATCGGCAAAAAATGACAGGCATTTAGGCAAGGTGACATAAACCGCAACGCCTTCGCTTTTGGCGTCTTCCTCAAGAACGCTGTCGATAGCGCCCATCAGGATATGTCCTAATCCATGATGCTGATAATCCGGATGCACCGCAATAAAACTCAGCATGTGATAATCTTTTGCCGGTACATTTGCACGCACCCGCTCTTCTTTTTCAACCATTTGGCGGGTACCAAACAACCCGGCAGTCAGCAGCATTTTCAAACGCCAGTGCCAGTAACGACCTGCACCAAAAGCTGCGTCAGGGCTCGTCAGGCATGCTACAGCCAATAAGCGGCCATCATCAAACAACCCCACCATAGGCTGTCGCGACACCCAAAAAGCATTAAGTTCTTCCCTTATTGCTGAACGCAGGCGGCTTTCATAGCCCTCTTTTTCAGCCTGGAAAATATCGACAAAGAGCGGATCATCAAAGTAAGCATTATACAGCAGAGATGCAGCCACCTTAAGATCGTCAGCACTGAGATAGACAGCCTTGATGTTGTCCGGATTTACCGGCGATATTTTTGCAGCTGCTGCAGAAGTCATAACCCTCTCCTTTTTCGCTATAGTAACGTGCTGTAGTGAAACAACCTGGCAGGTCACTTTTCACACAACAGAATACGCACTGTAGCGAAAAAAGGAGTGGATGTTAACTTAATGTTAACTTTTGGCGTTATTTAAACACACTATCATCAGATATGCGCGTAAGCGCTGTCACCCCAACCGATTAGGCTGCCATTTTTAAATACCAGTGGCGTACACTCATCTTTTGTGGTCAGACCATCTTCCATCGTACGTTGGGTACGGTAGAACAACACCCGGTAGGTCCCGTCTGACTTCTGGTGCAGCTCGTTAAAGTCTGCAACCCCCATTTTCCTTACAATAGATTCATAAGTCATATCCAGCTCGAGTTGTGAGATATGCTTGCGGTTGTTGTATTCGCGGTCTTCCCAGTCTTGCGAGTATTTACTGTCATTATCGCCACTTACGATAACGCAACCAGACAACATAACGGGAGCAGTGAGTGCGAGTAGCAGAGCCAAATTTTTCATTGTTATTCCTTATAGAAGTAATGCTTGTGCTGTGCAGGAATAAACAAAAACAAGGCCAATTTATAAATCATTGATTTTGTTGCATATGAACAAAAACCTACCAGAGAAAATAACGCTTAAAATTGCAGAATAGACTAATAATTAGCGAAAAAAGCCAACACAAAGGAACAACAGGATCCGTTAATCTGTCGTGGCATCCGGCTATTGACTAAACGCCAGAGCCAGCGATAACTTCAGGCCTTTTGCTGTGCAATGCCAATAGCTGGGAACCGGAACAGAAACTAGCGACACTTGATTTTCTGTCAGTGAAGTAGGCATGTTTTCCCGACTGTACCGCGCTAGCGAGGAAGCCTTAACTGAAAACGTTAATGTTACCTGGAATTTTCTGTGTCAGAACCTGGTTTAGGGTAAGGTTTGAGGCAGTGTTACAGTAAAATGAGTTGAGTTTATAATGCCTTTTTGTAAGCTATCTGCAAATTCTCTTATCACTAATCTTTATGCGAGATAACGACCTGATCCAAAAACTCGTCATGTTTTGTCACCAGATTGCCAATGAAGGAGGCACACCAAGTATCGCCTTATTGCGGGCAAAAGCGCCATTTAAGGTAAGTGTGACTCAGGCTATTGACGCTGTGAAAGCGTATCAGGCGAGTAACAAAAAAACCTCTGCCGATACCAGCAACAAGGATGAAACAATCACGCGTCTTGAGAAAAGAGTGGCAGCCCTTGAAGGTGCGGTCGCTACGTTAGAAAAACGACTCAGCGACTGGCAAAAGGAATAATCCGCAAATTGCCTCTGTCAGCGCGGTTAGCTATGGCAGAGGCAGAATTAACCTTTACGTTAGCGCGGCGACAGCCCTGACAGAAAAGAGAGCAGATCTTTTGCAATGGGTTTAACAGGTACTTTTCCAACTTGTTCCAGCATGACGCTGCCGCTGTCATTGTCCACCGTCAGTATAAAATCATCTTCATCGGTTAGCGCAAAGAAAAGGGTTGGAGGCTGCTTAAGCCGCTTTTTCATTAGCAGGTGACCTATGAGGTTTTGCTGAAGCCGTTCAAAATCGTCTTGATTCCATACTTGCAATAACTCACAGTTGCCCTGCTCAGCACTGGCTGGCAGGTTCTCGCTGTAGTAACGTGTGAAATAGGCGCAATATTGCGGATCCAGCGTAAGATCCAGAGCGGATTCCACATTCCTGAAGTGGTTCTGTTGGGTCTGACGTACCGGAGACCACGGCACCATAGCCCCCGGTTCAGCGGTTTGCTCATAGCAGGGAGACGGCCACTCGGGGTCAAACTCAATGGTCATATCATTGTGTTGTTGTCTGAATCGGGCAATGAAGTCGTCAAGGGCAGTATCAAGGGTCATTGTCATTATAGGTGTGTAAGCTGTTTTGCGGTACACTATCGTTCATCCTGACAAAGTCAAGTAAGCCAGAATTTCCTAAAGTGTAGTGTAGTATGAGCGAAAAAAAGAATTCAACGCCCTTTGATGTGCCTGAAGGCCTCACCTTAGGTCAGTCCGTCAGCTATGAGTCACAGTATAACCCGGCTCTGCTGCAGGGGGTGCCGCGCAAGCTGAATCGTGACTCAATTAACCTGACACCTGAAAACTTACCGTTTGATGGCGTGGATGTCTGGACCGGATATGAGCTCTCCTGGCTGAATCCTAAAGGGAAGCCATGTGTGGCGATTCTGGAATGCAGCGTACCGGTAACATCACCAAACCTCATAGAATCCAAGTCCTTTAAACTTTATCTAAACAGTTTTAACCAGACTTGCTTTACTGATGAGCATGAGGTTGCCCGCACCATCAAAAACGACTTATCCGCCTGCGCCGGCAGCGAACTTGACGTCAGCATTTATCTGCCGGACAGCTTTGGACAGCTTCAGATGATTGAACCTGAGGGGGATATCATCGACAATATTGATGTTGAGATTACCGCTTACCAACCTGACGCGGCGCTGCTTAAAACAGCAAACCATACCACCAAAGAAAAACTGGTAAGTCACCTGCTGAAGTCTAACTGCCTGATAACCAGCCAGCCGGATTGGGCCACTATCCAGATACATTACGAAGGCCCGGCTATTGACCATGCCTCCTTGCTGAAATATCTCATCAGTTTCAGGCAACATAACGAGTTTCACGAACAGTGCATTGAGCGAGTATTTTGTGACATTCTAGAGCAATGTCAGCCTGAAAAGCTGACGGTGAATGCACGCTATACCCGACGCGGAGGTCTTGATATCAACCCATTTCGGTCAAATTTTGAAAAGCCCTATCCGAATCATAGACTTGCCAGACAATAAAGCGGAAGAACCGCCAATTGTGTGTCACACTAGTAGAAGACTCACCTGCCCGGAGATGAATTAGGATGGATGGCAAGCAACTCCAGTCACTTAAAGCCCACACGGAAACATTATCGCGCTTTATTATCAGGTTGAGTAAGTTTTATGAAGGCATGTCTGAGGACATTGATGCAGAACTGCAAACCCTTCGCGGCCATCTGGCTGGTTCTCCGAATTTCACGCTTGCCACCGTCAGCATTAACAAGCTCAATACCAAACTCCAGAGCGCCGGAGATGCGGCAGACGATCTTATTCATAAGGCGCTTAGCGACCTTGAACGTGACGTTAAACAGTTTCAGCAGGCACTGTCGGCAGATCCTGTTGTACAGCAAACCGCGACACAACTTCTGGTAAAACTCCATCAGCCTGCCGGAGATTTATTTAATACTCTGGCGCTTTATCAGCGTGCAAGTCAGTTTTATGCCTCAGGTATCAGAAAACCCCAAGGTGCAGATGACGCTGCGAACCTCCCCGGACAGGCGGCAAAAAGTGCACATTATGAGGCCATTCTGGAAGAGCTTAATCTGCTCATAGACAATTATTCCCGCAAACGCCCGGATGACTTACAACTGGCGCGGTTGAAAGCGAGATTATTGCATGGAATGAGCGAGGATGAATTGCTGAAAAGCTGCGTACTTATTATCCGTATGATTGTACAGGAGGCCATGTCTGAAGCCAGCTTGTCGGGCAAGGTCATTCAGAGCCTGCACAAAAGCCTTGGGCAAATTAATCAGAATGTCAGTCAGACAATTGATATATCCAAAGCCAGTTTCGATGCCCGAAAAGCTGCCAACATTCAGCTAAAAGCACAGCTCGACACTATTGAGGATGCGGTAAAACAAAGTGAATCGCTTGAAAAGCTCAAACACCAGGCTCAGGATTACGTGAAGTCGCTGGCATCGACACTGTCAAAGAGAGAGCAGGCTGATCAGGACGAGCAGCATGAACTGATGAAATTACTGGCGTCAATGCAAAGCCAGTTAACTCACTTGCAGACTCAAACACAAAATTACCGCAAAAAACTGGCCGAACAAATTCTCTCCAGCCAGACCGATGCGCTCACTCGTCTTCCAAATCGCCAAGCCTACAATGAGCGCGTTGAGCGTGCTTTTGAACTGTTTGAGAGCAGGCAGCTACCCTTGGCCATTGCAGTAGCTGATATCGATTACTTCAAGTCTATCAATGACCGGTTCGGCCATGCCGCTGGCGACAAAACACTGCAAGTCGTTGGCAGGCATTTCCGTAAGAAACTGGGAAGTGAAGATTTTATCGCCCGCTGGGGCGGAGAGGAGTTTGTGATGCTGCTGCCTGGGCTGTCGCCACAGGCATTATTTGTAAAACTGGATGAGCTGAGAGATTCACTGGCGCGTACACCGTTCAAGTTTAAACAGGAAAAAGTGACGATTACCGCGTCATTTGGCGCCACGTGTCTAAAACCCGGAGATACGCCGGATGAAGCATTCAATCGCGCAGACAAATTCCTTTATCAGGCCAAGCATGATGGCCGCAATTGTGTTGTCACCGACCAGGACGAGGTGTTATGAAAAAAGTGCAGTTAAATCCCGTAGGATGGATGAGCCAGTTATCGCAGGTCGAGGTGTCTCAGCTTCAGGACACGACGCATAGCGATCTGTACGACATGTTCAGAAACTGCTGTCTTGCGGTGTTGAATAGTGGCGTGGATGAAGACGATTATGAAATGCTGTTTGCGCCCTATGAAGACTTCGATATCAAACTGATTCGTCGCGAGCGAGGCGTCAAAATTGAATTGGTAAACCCACCAGAGGTTGCATTTGTCGATGGTAAGCTGGTACGCGGCGTTCATGAACATCTTTTTGCCGTTCTCAGAGACCTGCTTTACATGGGCAATAAATATGCTTTTATGCATAAATCCGCGCCTCTGGACAGCACCAGTATCACCGACATGGTCTTTGATATGCTGCGTCACGCTAAAGTATTAGAAGGCAATGATGAGCTCAATACGATTGTGTGCTGGGGTGGTCACTCAATAAACCTGACCGAATACAAGTATACCAAGGAAGTCGGCTACCAGTTAGGTCTGCGCGAAATGAATATCTGCACCGGATGTGGTCCGGGTGCCATGAAAGGCCCCATGAAGGGTGCCGCGATTGGGCACGCCAAACAGCGCTACAAAAACGGCCGTTATATTGGCATTTCCGAGCCCAGCATCATTGCCGCCGAACCGCCCAATGCCATCGTTAATGAGTTAGTCATCATGCCTGACATTGAGAAGCGTCTGGAAGCGTTTGTTCGGGCTGCTCACGGTATTGTGATTTTCCCTGGTGGTGTTGGCACCGCGGAAGAGCTGCTTTACTTACTCGGGATCCTGATGAATGAACGCAATGCACAACAGCCGTTTCCGGTAATCCTCACCGGCCCGGCAGGTTCAGAGGGTTATTTTGAAGCCATTGACGAATTTGTGGGCGCGACACTGGGCAAAGAGGCGCAAAGCAAGTACCAGGTTATTGTTGATGATCCTCAGGAAGTCGCTCGCACATTGCGTGCTGGCCTGGAAAGAGTGGACAAGTACCGACGCGCTATGGGGGATGCATTCAGCTTCAACTGGTCGTTAAAAATTGATGAGCCATTTCAACAGCCGTTCATCCCCACTCACAAAACCATGAGTGAACTGGCACTTCACCACAATCAAAGTACAGCAGAACTCGCTGTGGTGCTGCGTAAAGCCTTTTCCGGGATTGTCGCGGGTAATGTGAAAGCCGAAGGCATCAAGCAAATCAAGGAACATGGTCCGTTCAGTCTGACGGGCGATCCGGCGTTGATGACCCGCATTGACGGATTACTGAAATCTTTTGTTGCACAACAACGGATGAAGCTTCCAGGCAGTGAATATCAACCCTGTTATACAATTTCCCGGGGGAAATGACAGATCTGGTTACGTTTTTTGCGTTCCTTATGGTGGCGCTTTTAGGGTACACTACATTCAGATGTTCTAAGAAAGTGAAGAAGGATGAACAGTAAGGTTATTCGGCTGATAGTTTTGGGCGCAGCAGCGTATGCGTTGTTCGTATTTCTGGTACTCTCTTTTTATCCTGACAAACCAGAGAATATGGACTGGCAGGATCGCGAGGAGTACAACAAAGTTCAGATCACCAAACTGAAACTGGGAAGCACCCGAGAGGAAGTGCTGGCCCTGTTAGGCTCACCGGATATTACTGAGGCGAAAATGGAAAAAGGCACCACCATTCAGGTGATGTTTTATCGCACCCAGCACGTAAGGGCTGACGGACTCACCACACAAGATGAATGCACGCCATTATTATTTGAGAACGATACCTTAATCGCCTGGGGTGAAGGTGCCTACCAAAGCTATCAGCAGAGTTAGCGCTGGCGGTGGGACACCCCGGAATCACGGCGGTTGAAGCACAGCTCACTGCAGTCAGTAAGCTGGCCTGCACAAGAGGATTTGAAGACGATCTTCCCAACGCTTGTCTGAAAGCCGCTACAAAAGCGATGCAACTTTGCCGCTCAAACCCTGACGTTGTCCTGGCACTTTTACAACTACCAGGGCAGGATGACGAGAACTTAGTGCCTGTCTGCCGGCCACTCCTTATGACCATCATGCTTGGCATGGATCAACACCTTAACGAGCATACGCTGCAACATCTTTCTGCAGCAGTCATACTTGCAGCAGTAAGCAATAATGACAGTCCAAAAGTTAATCAACGAGACATGCGTCATCTAATTCAGCGATTTCGAAAGCGAGGGCTTTTTATCTGGCTGGATATAATATTGGTACGCAAAGCACTCGCTGGACATAAAGCATTGCCGCTATTGCGCCGTCCAGCACTGAATCGCTATCAGCGTCTTGCATTAATTGCCGGCACACTCGCAAAACATCTGCCGTTTCAACCGTTGGTCATTCTGCTTCGAAAGCTGAGCGCTGTTCTCCCATCCTCGTGTCATCATGAGTTAACTGCACTGCTACGAATTCCCGGGGAAAACCAGCCCGGTCAAAGAGTGATAATTCAGGGCGTGCCTGCTGTGATCCTGGCGGTTAGGGGACAACATGCTGCTATCGTGAGAACTCGCGAGCAAACTCATGATACAACTTCTCATGAGTGGGTGAAGGTAGAAATGCTGATGCCAAGCGCGCGCCAGCCAATACCATTTACTCGCTGGCTTGCACATTACGAGCAGTGTCAGCCCGATAAGGATGCAGCAAGCGATACTGGCCCATTCCGTCAGGTTTATCCAATAAATCGTCCTCCAGCCCGCTTGCTTCAAATCATCGATATGCTACAGGCAGAGAGTACTGATATTGATGATCTCTGTGAGCTAATTCAGAAAGAACCAGTATTCAGTGATTTCCTCCGTCTCTCTGCCAGCAGTGATAACCGGCTTCAGTTGCCGGTTCAAAATCTAAAGCAGGCGGTGCTCACTTATGGCACAGCGCGCGTTGGCGACATGCTCACTCAGCAGGCAGTACAAACCAGACTGAATCAACACACCTATCCATTAGTGGCGCAAGTGCGACACTTTACTGTTCTTGTCTCTGCAGTGGCGGCGCAGTTATCTGTGCATACTGAAACCCGTTTTACCAGTCAGTCTGCCGCACTGGTGGCCACATTTTTAACAGCTCCCCTTTCCATGTTGCCGGAAATGAAAATAGTCAGTAAGTTGCCTGTCAACCACGAAAAATACCACGATATACAGTCGCTGATGGCGGTGAAAGGAACAGAGAACTGGCAAACACTGGTTTCAGATCTTGCACAGGGCTGGCATCAACCGGCTACTTGGCGCGCCCTTTTGTATCACACCGGTAAGCTCCCTGCAGATGTGCCACGCTCGCTGCAAAAGGAGTACAGTCTGCTTTGCCTCGCAGTTTACTGGTCAGCTGCCTGGATGTTCCGTGGTACCAGCGACGGTGGCTCGCTTCCCACAAAGATAAATCAGGCAATGACGATTACAGGGATAAGTGAACACCATATCACTGCAATCAGGGGGGAAATCGGGACATTGCTGTACTGCCCGGTAAATTTATGAGACTCGTTGCCAGAAAATAGGTCGGATGACTATAACTCGCTCTTCGGATCCTATAGAATACGCCTGATCTGGCCCGCAGCTTCAGATTTGAAGCGATACAAAAAGCGCAGTACGACCATACGCGCATATCCAACGACTCCCACGCACCGTATGATGTCACATCATTTGGCGCGATTGTTATGCCAGACTATGATTAGAAACCTAACGAACAAGTTTACAGAATTATCAGAGGATCCCTCCACATGACTCAGCAACGCATTACAGTCATTCGCGGTGATGGCATTGGCCCAGACATCATTGATGCAACAATTAAAATTCTGGACAAGGTAGGATGTGATTTTGCCTACGATTACGCTGACGCTGGGCTTATGGCGCTGGAAAATCACGGCGAGCTACTTCCTCAGGAAACCCTGGACCTGATCGCCAAGAATAAAGTGGCACTGAAAGGCCCGCTAACCACACCCGTTGGCGAAGGCTTCACATCTATCAACGTCAGCTTGCGTAAACAATTCAAGCTTTATGCAAATGTGCGTCCTGTACTTTCTTTCAAAGGCACGAAAGCACGTTACGAAGACATCGACATTATCACTGTGCGTGAAAACACGCAGGGTATGTACTCCGGCCTTGGACAAGTAGTTTCTGAAGATGGCAACGAAGCGGAAGCCATGAGTAAGATCACCCGCGAAGGTGCAGAGCAAATCGTAACATTCGCTTACGAACTGGCTCGCCGCGAAGGCCGTAAGAAAGTCACTGCCGTCCACAAAGCCAATATCCTGAAATCGACTTCAGGGTTGTTCCTGAAAGTGGCACGTGAAGTGGGTGAACGTTACCCTGACATCGAGTCTACCGAAATGATTGTAGATAACACCTGTATGCAGCTGGTTATGAACCCGCATCAGTTCGACGTTATCGTAACCACTAACCTGTTCGGCGATATCTTGTCTGATCTGTGTGCAGGTCTGGTTGGTGGGCTGGGTATGGCACCTGGCGCGAACATCGGAAAAGACTGCGCGATCTTTGAAGCTGTTCACGGCTCAGCTCCGGACATTGCCGGTAAGAATCTGGCAAACCCAACATCAGTTATCCTCGCTGCTATTCAGATGCTTGAATACCTGAATATGGGTGATAAAGCTGAAAAAATCCGCAGTGCACTGAAAGACGTTATCGAAAGCGGTGACAGAACCACTCGCGATCTGGGTGGCGAAGCCGGAACTACGGAGTTTACTCAGTCAGTATTGGATCGCCTGTAACTACAAGCGCAATCTTATATTTCAAAGCGGGCCTTCTGGCCCGTTTTTTATACCTGTACAAAAACCAGACTAGACGCCCCTCGCCTTTGCACTACAATCCGATTTGTACATTGATGTACATAACCCATTAAGGATTGATTATGAAGAAACTACTCCCCGTTCTCATGCTGGCAAGCGCCGGTGCGTTTTGCTCTCTACCTACGCCGGTGCAGGCAAATGACAGTGCAGGCTCGCAGATTCAACAGGCAACGCTGGACTTAAACTCTGCAACAGTTGAGCAGCTTATGATGTTGCCCGGCATTGGAAAAAGCAAAGCTCAGGCAATTGTTGATTATCGCGAAGAAGTAGGCCGGTTTGTAGAGGTAGCTCAGCTTACTGAAGTCAGAGGCATTGGAGAAAAGCTGCTTGCGAAAATCGAGTCGCAGGTGAAGGTCGCGCAGGTGCATTAAGTCGCTTTCGCAATCTGCTCTGGTAGCAGCCAGTCAGATACCTGTCTGCGTCCTGCTTAGCTGCTTGACGATGATAAATATCAAAGTTAGTCACATGTATTGACGATTGTCAGCGTGATGGCAGGCGATACAAAAAAGGCTCCCAAAGGAGCCTTTTTCACTGCCAATGAATGTCTGTTCAGACTTTCAATGTAGAAAGGTATTTCTTAAACTCGTCGGCCAGTGCAGGATGACGTAACGCATATTCAACGTTTGCCATCATGTAACCTAGCTTACTTCCGCAATCGTGGCTCTTACCTTTCATGTAGTAGGCATCAACCTGTTCGATTTTCATTAGTGCGTCAATGGCATCAGTCAGTTGCACTTCACCGCCGGCGCCCGGCGGCGTGTACTCGAGCAGATCCCAGATTTTTTCCGACAATACGTAGCGACCTACAATCGCAAGGTCCGACGGCGCATCTTCCAGTGCTGGCTTTTCAACCATACCGTGGATCTTTGCTGAATCACCTTGCTTGATTGATGCACCATCAAGATCGGCAATACCGAACTTAGGGATATCTTCCTGCGGCACCTGTTCAACCATTACCTGACTGACGCGGCTGGTATTAAATTTCGCCACCATGTCTGCCAGGTTATCTTTTTTCGGGTTACTCGCCACATCATCGATAATGACATCAGGCAATACCACCGCGAAAGGCGCATCACCTACCAGCGGGCGGGCACATAAAATGGCATGCCCCAAACCGTTGGCTACACCTTGACGCACCTGCATAATCGTGACGTCTTTCGGGCAAATGGACTGAACTTCTTCTAAAAGCTGTCTTTTTACACGCTTTTCCAGAGTGGCTTCCAGCTCAAACGAAGTATCAAAATGGTTTTCGATACTGTTTTTACTGGCATGAGTCACCAGAATTATCTCTTTCACCCCAGCTGCCACACATTCATTGACAACGTATTGAATAAGCGGTTTGTCTACTACCGGCAGCATTTCTTTCGGAATGGCTTTGGTAGCAGGCAACATTCTGGTTCCCAAACCGGCGACCGGAATAACGGCCTTCTTTACTTGACTCATAGTTTTATGTCCTTGTACTGATAATCCACGACCAATCGCTTACTGATGCAATCCGCATTCCATCATACGTGCTGGCTCGAATAGTTTCCTGCCGTCGAGCAACTACGCTGCTGACAGCGCTCTGTTGTTTCATAATCAGGGTTCGATATCCCTGTCATCACGAGTATTTTGCTTCACAAAAAGCATGACACTCGCATATTAATAGTGTTTGGCGCGGCCGACTACGACCAAAGGTACACGGCTCTTTCATCTCCACCCATTACAACGTGACAAAAGCTTCTGCGCACACTGAAGTACTGAGCGGATAATTCATAGCCTCAGGAACCTACGGTGGCTCTTGTTTCTTAATTTTTGCACTGCGAAATCGCACCTGCACTGTCTTAGGGAAACCATCCCTTACCGAGGTCCGAGACGCAGACTGCTCTACGCTCTATACACTGCCACCCGGCTCTATTTCTAAAATCAGGGTGGATGAGTAAATTTGTCTTAGATTAGCGACATTTTTACTGAAAGCCAATGATTAAACGAAGGCATTTCCTAACCCAATTTACCGGTTTTTCCCCGCACTCCATCTAACAATCCTTTCACAAAATACCGCCCACGCGCCTGTCCGTCAGAGAAATGCCAACGATTCACCATCCAACGCAATGGTAGCGCCATGAGGTGGCGACACTTCCAGTAAAACGGAACATAAGAGCGTCGCGAAAGAAGAAGCACATTGCGTACCTGATAGTACAATCGAACCGGGCTACCTTGCTTAAACTCCAGCCCGCAAATTTTATGACGGGCGTCGCCCTGGCGGTGAGGCATTCCCACATCCAGTGCCTGATAAACTTTATAGCCTTGTTTACGTGCTCGCCAGCACCACTCATGGTCAACGCCATCTATAAACAACTCAGATTCTTTGGGGCCAATACGCTCAAATGCCGATGCAGGAATAAGCATCCCCGACGCAATAATCTGCCGTACTTCTGAGAGGTTATCCTTTATCGATAGCGCCTTTTGTAACTTCGGTTTGACCTGCTTATTAGAAAACTCACAAATTAACATTGGCCCTACGGCAGCCACGCGTTGCTCTGAGGCCATGACCGCCAGTAGATGTTCATGTAAACGTCGAACAATGCTTAGCGAAATCTTACTATCCTGATCAAGAATAAGCACTTCACTGCAACCTGCACGAACACAATCATGAATGCCACGGTTTTGCGCTTCAGCAATCCCGACATTGCCACCACAGAACAGGTAATGATGAGCGCTCGCCTCTGGCAATACAGTCTTGTCTGGAGAATTGTCCACCACCGTCACCCGAAGCTCACCGCCGGCGAGTTCGTTAATCATACGCGTTACATGCTCTTTATCGGGATGATAAAGAATAATGACGGCACCGATACTCAATGCTTTATAAACCTTTCAAGTAGATGTCTGTCGACCTTATACGCTAACTTTACCACTTGCGAGGGCATCAGACGCAAACCCAATACGGCTGTCGCATAAGTGAAATTCCAGAGGGTAATGCGATTTAAGCTTCGCATTGCATATAACCGGGCTTTGTATTCATTAATCGACTTGCCAAGGCCCCGACGTTTATAAAAATTATTCACTCTTCGAAAATGCAGCAACCTGTCTTTCAGGTTTCTGAATATGTAGCCCTGGCTGGCAAGCGTTATCCACAGAAAGTAATCCTGCGTATTTTTCAGTGTAGGATCGTAGGTAAAACCGTCGCGAAATACGTTATAGCGGATCACAACCGTCGGATGATTCAATGTGCATCGTCGTGGCAGCAAATGTGTGATTTGTCGATGGCCTGCAGGCATAACCCTGGCTCCGACCTTCTGCCCCTCTTCATTGACCTCTGTCAGTGCACTTCCTAACACCGCAATATTTTTGTGCTTGGTGAGGTAATTGATTTGACGTTCAAGTCGGTTTGGCATGCTGACATCATCAGCATCCATTCTGACAAAAAACATAGGATCGAATTTCTCGGCCCAGGCAATAATATTGTTCATACTAGCCGCCAACCCCATGTTTTCTTCATTCTGCGCGATGACTAGGCGGCGGTCTTCGAACGCAAGATCTTTAATCAGGTTCATTGTACGCACCGGTATCTCACCATCAATGACGATGACAAACAGAAAATCGGTGTATGTCTGTTGTAAAATGCTTTCCGCGGCCTGCTTTATCCAGTCAAACCTATCACCGTCATATACGCTCATCCCCACTACCGTCTGGATAGTGTCCTGATGAAAATGATCGTGAAGAACCGTGAATGCGCTCGCCAAAAAACACCTGTGTTTGGATTAGCCTGATGCCTTTGGCAAGCTAGCAGAAATGAGAGAGTTTTGCCCGGAAAAAACGCATATGCACATTATTGGTGCGCTATTTTGTTTTGCGTTTGAACAGGCGGATGATGGACCAAATATTCTGGATGACAAAACTGTATAACACTAATGTTCCGATAAAGCCCCAGAACATAATAGCATCAGGTACCATGAATACCTCACCCATGACCCCAATAAAACAATAACACGCCCCCAGGAACAAAATCGCAATAAGAGACTGACGAGAGCTTAGCCCGGCGCGCATGAAGATGTTGTGTAAGTGCTTACGGTCAGGGCGCAGCACAGATTGTCCCTTGCGCGCGCGTCGATACATAATCGCAGCCATATCCATCAGTGGCAGACCAATCAACCACACAGCAGTAATCGGTCTGAATGCAGCTTCTGCTCCCTGAGTGTGATCAACCAACAACCAAACAATGGTGAGGCCAACAAACATGCTGCCCGCATCGCCCATGAATATTTTATTACCTTTAAAGCCTTTCCAACTCAGGTTGAACGCAAGAAACGGTACAATGGCGGCAACAATGATCAGAGGTTCCATGATAGCCCCACCGTTACCGGTTGCCAGCAGGAAACCTACCACCGTCAGAAGCACAACCAAACTCATTCCGCCGGCAAGACCATCAATTCCATCTATCATGTTAAAGGCGTTAATCACCCCAACAACGCATACAATTGTAAAAAAGTAGCCAGCTAAACCGAGGTACACCTCGCCGGTTCCAAGGATATCTCCAAGTGACGTGATATAATTCTGCGCGCTCCAGGCCATGATTGATGCAACACCAAACTGACAAACCAGTCGGCCTTTAGCACTAAGGTCGAAACGGTCGTCCAGTGCACCAAGCAACACGATAAATGCCGAAGCGGTAAAGAAAAGCGGGTTATTTTTCATCCATACGTCAGTAGCAACACTGGCGACCAGTACAGCCATAAATATGGCGACACCACCCGTCAGTGGTACCATGCCAGCATGCTGCTTGCGTATGTTTGGCTGGTCGACCAACCCAAACTGATGAGCCAGTGGCGTCATGACAACCAATAGTATCAACGCAACAAAGAAGGCTGTGAACAGCGGCACAAACTGCAGATAGTCAAACATTTTACAATTGTTCCTGAGACACTTCTGCCATTGGACTATTAAGAATGCTACTGAAAAAAACGCGAAAAACTGAGGTCTGTTCCATCACAAATACTGCATCCTTTTTACTCACCCCGAGCCCCTTATAAACCAAACCACGGAGCATGGCTGAAAAAACCTGCATATAATAATAGACATTCAAAACAGAGACCACCCTTTTACTGTAAAAACTTTCAGAAGGGCCTTCCCGCCCTCCAAACAGCGACCTGTTTTCTCATCACGCGACGTCGAAATGCCGTAGTGGACAAAAATAGCGCAACCGTATGATGTTGCCCAACTCTACTACATGTATTTCGCGTAACTTATGTTATCCTACCGCCAGTTTGCGATATGGATATAACTCAATGAATCGAATACGGTCTTTTTTTCTCGCCGGAATCGCTACATTGCCGTGGTTAACAGGGTGTGCCTCTGCTCCCACTGCAGTTGAAGCCAACGTCCCCTTGGTACACTCATCACTAGCCTACACGCTGGATCGAGATGCAATAATTGCACCATCAGCCTCTACAACAGTGGGTCAGCGCGTCCAGCTTGACGGCAGTATATTTATGATTGATTCAGCCTACATATCTGCCAGTGGCGCTGAATGCCGCAGGTTACGGGTGCAGTCCGGTGACATCGCTCACGATGATGAACGTGTGATGTGTCAGCGTCGTGGGCAATGGGTAATGCTTGAGCCGCTGGTTAAAAGTATAGAGAGTTTGTGAACGTGATTTTAATCAACCATTCTGAAAAGTGGGCAATATCAACGATCTGTCTGCTTTTAGTAACAATGAGTTTCTCCGCTTTCTCGCAGACAGCAGAGCAGTTACAACAGTTGCAGCAACTGCAGTCGCAGCGCGCCGGCACCTCGTCTTCAGGTGTGGCGGGGCAGGCAGTGTCCCCGATGGCTCTCAACAGCCAACGCACGCTACCGGGTGCCAGCAGCAACCTGCCGTCGACGGGCCAGTACACCACACAGCCCCGCAACGGGCAAACATTGCCTGGCGAGCCCACCATCGAGACAGTTTTCCCCGCACAGGAACCAATGGCGAACCCGCCGTTTGCCGCAAACTTGTTTATTGGTGGCTTTGAGTCAGAGCGAACAACCGGTCAAAATGATAATTACCTCATTGCACCGGGTGACAAAATTTCAATCTGGATCTGGGGCGCTGTTAATTACTCTGACGTTGTGACAGTGGATAATCAGGGTAACATCTTTATCCCGAACATCGGTCCGATCCGCGTGGCAAATACTCCTGCCGGTACTGTAAACCAGACAGTGTCAAACCGGATCCGACAAGTTTACACCAACGATGTCAGTCTTTACGTAAATCTGCTCACCTCGACGCCGGTATCAGTGTTTATTGCCGGCCCGGTGTTGCGTCCCGGTCAGTATGCCGGCCTGGCCTCTGACAGTGTCCTCTATTTCCTAAAGCGCGCGGGCGGCATTGACTTTCAGCGTGGCAGTTTCCGTGAAATCGACGTTATCCGCGATGACAAAGTTATAGCCACCGCAGATTTGTATCACTTTTTCAGAAATGGAAAAATGCCCGACGTGTCGTTTAAAGATGGCGATACCATTCTGGTACGTCCAATTGGCAACACGGTTGTGGTAGAAACCGGTGCCAGAAACAGCTTCACTTTTGAATTTTCTGAGGAAGAGCTGGTAGGCGATGTGGTTAACTATTTTGCGCGTCCGGGGGAGTTTATCAGCCACGTATCCGTCGCCGGAGTAAGAAACAACAAAGCATTCGCGCGTTACCTGACGCTGGATAACTTTGCCAGACTTCCGCTGATGCCAGGCGATACAGTGGAATATGTTGACGATCACGAGCCACAAATTTACCGCATTAATGTTGCCGGTGCCCATAAAGGCGCGTCTCAGGTCATGGTGGACAAAGGGACCCGTCTGATGGACGTGTTGGACCATATCGCCATCGACCGCGACATTTCCGACATTCAAAGTATCTATCTGATGCGGGAAAGCGTCGCTGCTAAGCAAAAAGAAATTATCGAACAAGCGCTTGAGCGTTTAGAGCGAAGCGTCTATACCGCCCCCATCAGCTCGACTGGCGAAGGGTCGATACGTGTGCAGGAAGCGCAACTAGTCTCTGACTTTGTTGCCAGAGCACGCCAAATTGAACCTCTGGGTAAAGTGATAGTGTCGCAGAACGGCGAAGTCGCAAACATCTTATTAGAGCCCGGTGATACGGTTGTGATCCCGGAAATGACCGATTTGGTTCATGTAGGCGGCGAAGTCATGCTGCCACAGTCGGTCGTCTTTAACCCTGACGCCACAACCGAAGATTATGTGGCCTGGGCAGGCGGCTTCACGCAACGTGCAGACGATGACCGTATAATGGTGATCCGTAAAAACGGGACCGTTGATTTTGCCGCAATAGGTGATGAGGATGTGAATTTCGATGCCGGCGATCAGGTTGTCGTATTACCCGCTATCGACACCAAGTCTCTGCAGGCAATCAAGGATATCACCCAGATTATCTATCAGATTGCTGTTGCTGCCAACGTAGCGACCAACTAAGCGGCCGATGGTGACATTTAAAGAACAACTCTACGCATGGCGAACAGTGATATTTGCACTGTTCCTGCGTGAGTTGCAAAGCAAATTTAACGACAAGTTTGGTCTGAGCTGGGCGTTTCTTGAGCCGTTTGTTTTTATTTTTGCTTTATCCTCGATAAGGGGAATGTTGAAAGAGGGGGATATACATGGAATATCTCTCTTTCACTTTATGATGATTGGCTTAGTAGGTCTTCAGTCTTTTACCTCTGGGGTGCAAAGCGTTTCTACCTCAATAAGAAAAAATAAACCTCTTTATGCCTTCAGGCAAGTTCAGCCTATGTCGGCGATAATTACTGCTGGTTTTCTGGAGTTTTCCATTAAAGTAGTTGTAATTGCTCTATTAGCAATAGCGCTATATCTTATGGGTGATGGAATTACCGTAGAAAACTATTTATTGCTAATTTTTCTATTTTTTATGCTATGGATACTTTCAATATCCATTGGGCTAATTTTTGGGATTGTTGCCGCATTTATTCCTGAAATAGACAAAGTAAAGTCTATGATGATGCGACCCCTTCTCTTTATATCTTGCGTATTTTTTAGTTTACAGGATATTCCCAAAGAATATTGGCCCTATTTAACATGGAACCCATTAGTTCATTTCAACGAATTGGCTCGTTATGCCTGCTACCCGAGCTATGGTAATACGGGTGTAAGCATAAGCTTTATAACCGAAACAACCATCGGCAGCCTCTTTTTCGCCCTTTGCCTCTACCACATTACCTGGAAACGGGTACTAGCACGATGATTCGCATAGAAAACCTGACAAAGAGCTATCCGAGTAAGTTAGGACCTCAGTATATCTTTCGAAATCTTAATTTTGATTTTCCGACAGAGAATAACGTTGCCATTTTGGGTAAGAATGGTACCGGTAAATCGACACTATTCCGCTTACTGGCAAAAAGTGAATATCCCGATACTGGCCGGATAGTAACTAACAAAGCCATGTCCTGGCCGGTAGCGCTGCAGACCGGCATTCACCCCCAGATGACAGGCCGTGAGAACACCCGCTTCATTGGTCGCATCAACAATGTGCGATCACTAAGCGACTACGAAGAAAGGGTTCAGGAATTTGCAGAAGTAGGGAAACGTTTTGATCTGCCTGTCAGAACTTATTCCTCTGGCATGCGCGCCAAGCTGGTGTTTGCCTGTTGTATGAATATCGACTTCGATATTTACCTCATCGACGAGGCCACATCGGTCGGTGATCCCATTTTCAGAAAGAAAGCCCGAGCCAGCCTGAAAGAAAAAAGTGAACAAGCGGGCGTCATTATGGTCAGTCACGAACTGGACCAAATTCGCGAGTTTTGCACGTCTGCTGTGGTTATCGATGAAGGCAGGCTGACTTACTATGCTGACCTGGAAGAAGGCATCGACGTCTACACCCAGGAAAATAAAAAATAAATTAACAGGTATTAAAACGTGAAGGACACTCTTTTAAAAGTTAATGCGTTCGTCAAACAGCACAAGACGTTGTTGCTGGTGATGCCCTGGCTACTCTATGCCTTCTACTTAATTGTCTGGGCCGCCCCCCAGTATGAAAGTCAGAGCCAGCTCATTGTAAAGTCCAGTGAGGGCGGCAGCAGCTTCGATCCCTCATCCTTACTCATGGCCACAGTGTCAGGCTCTGCGGCCAGTGAGGAAAGCAAAATCGTCGAAGCCTACATTCAGTCTGCTGACATGCTTAATCACCTCGAAGACGCTATTCAGATTCGGGCGCATTACACCTCCGATGAAGCAGATTTATTCAGCGGACTGCCCTCTTCTCATAGCGAAGAGGATTTCTATCAATATTACCTTAATCACATTGACGTCACTGTCGATTCAACCTCTGCCGTTATTACCCTCAAGGCCCGGGCTTTTACCCCGGAATACGCTACGCTGATAAACAGCACAATTGTGGCTAAGGCTGAAGCGTTTATTAATGCCATCAATAATGATTTAGCAAAATCCAAACTGGTATTTGCCAAAGGGGAACATGCGATCGTGGAGCAAAAGCTCCAGCAAGCGAAAACCGACTTACTGGCGTTTCAGTCGAAATACGATGTTCTGGATCCAACTGCTGAAGGTGCCGCCTTTCAGCAAATTGCGTTTTCATTACAAGCCACGCTGGCCCAGAAAAAAGCTGAACTTCGCACTATGCGTACCATGATGTCAGAGACGGCACCGGAAATTATCAACACCAGAAGAGAAATCAGTGCATTAGAGCAGCAACTGGCAGAGCAAAAGGCGCGCATCAGCAATAATGAGGATACAGGTGCCCTCTCGGTAAGCGAACTAATGGCACAATACAGCAACCTGAAAGTCCAACTTGAGCTGGCTATACAGGCATTCTCCTCTTCTCTGATCACACTGGAAAATGCCCGCGTTGAGACTTATCAGAAGCTTCAGCACCTGGTGACCATAGAGTCGCCAACCAACCCGGATGACAACCAGTACCCAGAAGTCACTTACAACCTGACATTGTTTGCCGTCATTTTGTTAGTACTTTATGGGATTGTCAGGATCGTCATTGCGACCATCCGCGAGTTATAAGTTGCCGGTATTTCTCACAAAACGATAATTGCTACAGACACAAAGCCTGATCAGTCGGGGTGCAGGCTTTGTGCACCACACCGAGACAAATCCCCGTCTCATCTTGTGTCACGTTCCAACCTTTAGTATAACGACGTATCCTTGATGAGGACTTGATAATAACGCCGGGGCTATGACCTTCGTGCACTATAAAAAAGATAATCAAAACGGAACTCTATTGTGACTACAAAATCATCTAACGATACAAGCTTCTTTGGCCATCCAGGGGGCCTGCAAACGCTGTTTTTCACAGAAATGTGGGAACGGATGAGCTATTACGGCATGCGTGCCCTGCTGGTACTTTTCATGACGGCCAGCCTTCAGGAAGAGGGACTTGCATTTACCGTGGCCTCCGCCACCGCGATATACGGACTGTACACTGGTGCAGTTTATTTCATGGGCCTTCCCGGCGGCTGGATTGCTGACCGCCTGCTAGGCGGACAAAAAGCCGTGTGGTATGGCGGTATCATTATCATGTGCGGGCACATCGTACTTGCCATTCCCTCGCACAGTACCTTCTTCATCGGTCTGATTCTGGTGGTGCTGGGTACCGGATTACTCAAACCAAACATCAGTGCCATGGTGGGTCAGTTATACGATGACAAAGACAGTCGTCGCGACAGTGGCTATACCATTTATTACATGGGTATCAATATTGGTTCACTGATTGGCTATGGCGTGTGTGGATGGCTGGCTCCTAACTGGGGTTATCATTACGCTTTCGGTGCAGCCGCAATTGGTATGTTTATCGGTCTGGTTCAGTACCGCGCGACGACACCAAAGCTGGAAGGGGCTTCTGCTGAACCTACAACTTCCATGTCCGACAAAGCTAGAAAACGCAGCTGGAGCGTGATTGCACTGTTCCTGATTGGTCTGGCAGGGGTGACCGCCGCTACCAGCATGGGCGTTCTGATAATCGACCCCGTCGCGCTTGCAGCATACGTTGCGATGGCTTTCACACTGATATTTATCGTTTACTTTGGTGCAATCTTCTTCTTCGGAAGTCTGGATAGTGCAGAGAAAAAGCGAATGGGCGCCCTGCTGCTTATCTGTGTTGCATCAGCGTGTTTCTGGGCAGGCTTTGAACAAGCAGGCTCTTCGCTGAACTTGTTTGGCCGTGACTACACGGATCGCATCGTGGGAAGCTTTGAAATTCCGCCAGCCTGGTTTCAGTCTGCTAACTCTATTTTCATTATCCTGTTATCGCCGTTTTTCGCAGCACTTTGGATAAACCTGGGTAAGCGAATGCTGGACCCATCCTACGGCGCTAAATGTGCCATCGGCCTTATCATCATGGCAAGTGGCTTTATTGTTATGTTCTTTGCTGCGCAGCTTGCTGCGAGCGGTTTGAAAGTGGCGCCTTACTGGCTGGTGATGACTTACTTCCTGCACACTGTGGGCGAACTGTGTCTGAGTCCGGTAGCCTTAAGCGCGGTTAGTAAGCTCTCTCCAAAACGCTTTGCCGGTCAGATGATGGGAGTTTTCGTTCTTACCTACTCTATCGGTAACGTGATTGCTGGCCTGCTAGCTGGTAATTTCGACCCGAGCCGTCTGGATGAAATGCCGAACCTGTATCTGCAAATCAGCTTGTTCAGTATTGCAGTGGGTATTGTCGTTCTGCTGCTGTCACTGAAAACCCGCTATTGGGAAAAGCTGGCAGAAAAGGACCACCTTGACGAACCTCACCCGGTCTCGCAACAAGGTTAAGTGTTAAGGCGGTATCATGTACCGCACCAATTGCATACAATAACCGTTGGAGTATACGCTCCAGCGGTTTTTCATTTTTAAGGCCTGATAATCACATGCGACTGTATTTTACCACCCGCAACATTCCGGCTCTGAGCGGCTTGCCCTTGGAAGAACGTGTACACCGGCTGGAAAAAGCCGCCCGAAAACTCACTATTCCAGAAAAAACCCTACTGAATGTATTAAAGCTTTTGATCATTGTTCCGGTTTTCGCGCTTATACTGCGAACAGCGGAAAACTGGCATTCATTATTATGGGCCGCACTGGTATTTTTACTTTACCCGCTTGCAGTGAAACCGATACAGTACTCACTCTGTGCAAAATACCTGCCTGAACCTTCCAAGGAGAGAGAATGAAATCCATATTAGTAACCGGTGGTGCCGGTTATATCGGCAGTCACACCGTCTTACAGTTGCTTGAGCAGGACTATGCCGTCGTTGTTTTGGACAACCTTGCCAACTCAAGCGCTGAATCGCTGCGTCGCGTTGAAAGTCTGACCGGAAAAACGGTGACCTTTGTTCAGGGCGATATCCGTGACACCGCAGTACTGGATGATATTTTCAGCGAGCATGACATTCATGCTGTAATCCATTTTGCTGGCCTGAAAGCGGTTGGCGAGTCTGTACAAAAGCCCCTGGAATACTACGAGAACAACGTATACGGCACGCTTACGCTTTGTAAAGCCATGCGTAAGCACAACGTAAAGAATATCGTATTCAGCTCTTCTGCTACCGTGTATGGCGACCCAGCCTCACTGCCATTGCGTGAAAGCATGGCCACCGGTCACCCCACCAATCCTTATGGCATGTCCAAACTGATGGTTGAGCATGTGTTAACTGACCTGTATGCATCAGATAACGACTGGAACATTGTATTACTGCGCTACTTTAACCCGGTAGGTGCACACCCATCAGGACAGATTGGTGAAGATCCTAACGGTATACCGAATAATCTGATGCCTTACATTTCTCAGGTCGCTACCGGCAAACTGGAAAAGCTCAGCGTGTTTGGCGATGACTATAACACGCCAGACGGTACGGGCGTACGTGATTACATTCACGTAGAAGACCTCGCCAACGGCCACCTCAAGGCACTGGACAGACTGGCGCTCAATATGGGACTTGACACTTACAACCTTGGCACAGGACAGGGGTACTCCGTGCTGGAGATGGTAAAAGCCTTCGAGACGGCATCAGGAAAGAATATACCTTACAGTATTGCGCCTCGCCGCGGTGGGGATATAGCAAGCTGTTACGCTGATCCTACGCTCGCCGCAACCGAGCTGAACTGGCACGCAGAAAAAACGCTGGAAGAAATGTGCGCCAGCACCTGGCACTGGCAATCGAACAACCCAACCGGATATCCGAAGTAAACACTGTCTGGCAGGGCACATTTTGCCGACTACTCGGTTAATGACTTCCAGTTAGTTAAGATATAGTAATGTGCCTGACAGCGTGGTGTGATAAACCGTAATCTCAGGCAATAAAAACGGCACTTAATGATATTTAGAGTGCCGTTTTTTGTTTTTTTGGGATATGGTCTACCGAAGTGGCATTTATTGCGTGTCTTCTTCCAGCTCGACATCCTCAAGCATAGACTCAAACTCTTCGAAGTTTTCCAGTTCCTCTTCTTCAATGGCTTTATCACCACTTTTGCCGTCAGTCACTTTAAATTCGAGATTTTCAAAATACGCATTTTTTACAAAGGCATAGTCATCCACGGCCTGTTCAAGCTGTTGCTCCTGATCCAGAAGTGCAGCGCGTCCTTCTAACGCGGAAATAACATAACGCGCCACTGCCAGATTATTATTCAGCACAGCCATCGGGTAATACATACCGTCAACGATATCACCTGAGAAACTTCGCGGATCATTAGGACCCAATACCGGGAACATCAAATATGGCCCGGTTTGCACGCCCCATACGCCAAGAACCTCACCAAATTCTTCTTCCTGACGGGCAATACCGACTTTCTCAGCCACATCAATAGTACCTAGCAGGCCCACTGTCGAATTGAGGACAAACCGGGCGAGACTATCCATCCCCTCATCCACCTTCCCCTGAAGCAGGTTATTGAAAAAGTTTGCTGGCTCCTGCAGATTTTCGGCAGCGTTAAGCAATCCAGTGCGCGCAAATTGTGGCATTACCGTCACATAGCCAACTGTTATCGGGCGCAACACATAGGCATCCAATACTTCCCAGTTAAAATCCCACATCACGCGGTTTACCGGCTCAAGCGGGTCACGTGGATCAGTTTGCGCATTGGATTCTGCATTAGCCTGTTCCTGTGCTGAATTTGACGCACATCCCGCGAGGGTGCCTGAAGCAATAAGCAGGCAAAGAAGGAGCGTACGGGTCTGTTTTATCACATCAGTTCCTTATCGATTATGAGTTCTCGTGAAATCATTTCACCGTTGATGACTTCTTCAGTAATTTGCCCCTGAAGTTCACCCGGGGCGGGGGTCACGTCCTCGTCAACTGAAATGCGGGCTGTCAGACGTGCGCGTTGAAGTTGCGTCAGTGAATACCCTGGCATCATAGCATTATCGCCAGATAGCGTGACAGTAACAGGAAAAGACTGTAACGGAATTTTAATCACAGCCGCAGGCATCCGGTTTTCCGATAATGCATCCTGCGCAAACACAATCAGATAGCCTTGGTCTGGTATTTTTTCAATTATCGCGTCAGCAGGCGTAATTGTCAGCGAAAACCCCGTCTGAACGGCTTGTTCCTGTGTGCTACCGGTTGGCACTGTTGAGGCACGCTGCTCAAGCTCTTCAAGCCGGGAACTAAGTCGCATCGCCATTTCACTGTCGGCGGGTAGTTTATCCCTTACCTGATCAAAATACTGTCGGGTCTTCTTCGCGTCGCCTAACTGCGCTGACGCTACGGCCATCATTAATGCCAGATTATCATTCTCCGGATTCGCACGTAGCAATAGCTGTAACTGGCGCTGCGCTTCACGAAGTTGAGCTTCATCGCCGGATACCATAAGTGCCTGAGCATAGGTAATGCGATTCTGACGATTTTGCGGATTAATTGACAACGCGCGCTGAATTGCCTGCAACGCTTGTGCATCCTGGCCTAAGGACATTTGCAGGCGGCCAAGATACATCCAGCCTTTGTCATCATCAGGGGTTTGTCGCAAGCGGGTACGAATAGCCAATGCCAGGTTCGCCACATCATCGCCCGTGAAGTCCTGCATATCGCCACTACTAAGCTTCTCACTCAATGCCGGCAAAGCGCGAATTGCCTCATCTGCTCTGTCCACTTCGGATAGATGGTTTACCTGCATGTAGACAACCACGCCGGCACCGAGCGCGACAATCGCACCAATAATGACAGGCAACGTCGCTTTGCCCTTTCTTTCATGCTCAAAATGGGTTTCATCTACCAGTGCCAGCTTAAGCTCATCACTTGCCTGGCGCTTGTCATGTTCTGAAATCAGTCCTTCTCTGGCTTCCCTTTCTAACTCTATTAGGCGTTGCTTTACTACCTGGATATTGTTCAGAGAATCACTCTTCGCATGATTCGCTTTACGTAACCAGGGAAAAACAATAAGCAGAATAACCAGTGTGATCAGTCCAGATACCACCAAATAAAACTCAGACCAACTCATTCTTTCTCCTGCTTAAGCATTGCTTCAGCCTTAGCCAGCTTTGCTGCCATGTCATCCGGTAACTCGGGCTTACGACGCCGCACTACCACAAGAATCGCGATAACGGCGAACAGGACGGGTATCGCCCATAGCCACATTGTCGCCACGGTCACCGGCGGCTGGTAGTGAACAAAATCACCGTACCTAGCCTTCATAAAATCAATCACTTGTTGCTCAGATTTGCCCTCTTTCAACAAGCTGTACACTTTACGGCGCATGTCATGAGCAATCATAGCGTCGCTGTCGGCTATATTTTGGTTCTGACACATAGGGCAACGTAATTCTTCCGTTAAGCGCAAAAAAGCCGCACGTTGTGCAGGATCCTCAAAGGCGAAATTGTCTTCGGAAGCATGTGTAGTCAACGACACCAACAGCAAAGCCAGAAGTATTGTGATGGCTCTCATGGCTGGCCTGCCTGTTGCTTCGACGATGGCAGTGCAGCCTCTTTCTCGGCCACGAGCTGCTGATAAAGCGGACCCACTTTGTTCTGCCATACACGCTCGTTGATATCCCCGATATGATGCATCCGTACAATACCGTTATGATCAATCAGGAAGTGTTCTGGTGCGCCGGTCACGCCCAAATCCAGTGACGTATCACGGTATACATCAAAAATATTGAAGGCATAAGGATTACCAAACCGGGAAAGCATTTCTGTCACTTCCTGCTGAACGCGGCTTAAGGTTTTGGTGCCAAAGTCAGGATCAAGGTCCTGATCGAAATACAAGCCAACGAATTTTACGCCCTGTTCATTTTTAAGCTGGGTCAGATACGGCATTTCTACTGCACAGGTGACACACCATACGCCCCACACGTTCAAAATGGTCACGTCACCCTTGAAAACCTCCGGGGTGTAAGTCACGTCTGGTTGCATTAAATCCGGCAGCGAGAATTCAGGAAGGGGCTTGCCCTTCACCTGTGAGTCCAGTTCTCTGGGATCAGAAAATAACCCCTGGAAAAGAAACACTACCAGAAGCGTGAAAAGTACAAGGGGGATGGCGACCAGAGGGAGCTTTCTCATACTGACTCTCCTGTAGCTTGCGAACGAAGACGGTTGATCGCGCGCTTGGCCTTTGCCACTTTCGCCATCCGGTAACGTCGGTCAGAGATAGAACAGACGCCTCCCAATGCCATTATCACGGCACCGCCCCAAATCCAGACGACAAAGGGCTTGATGTAAATACGCACTGCCCATGCACCGTCATCCAGCGGCTCCCCCAGCGCAATAAATAAGTCTCGGGTAAGGGTGGTATGAATGCCAGCTTCGGTCATCGGCATACGCTGCACTTTGTACATGCGCTTCTCTGGCTCAAGATGTACCAGCTTTTCATTATTCTGGTACACGTCAAAAATGCCCACATCGGCGGTATAGTTTGGCCCGTCACGCTTTACAAGATCAGTGAATTTGAATTGATATCCGCTCAGCGTCACCGTTTCTCCCGGTGACATCCTCACGTCCCGTTCTGTTTCATAGTTCGATACCAGGGTAATCCCAATCAGGGTAACGGCGAAGCCGAGATGACCCAGGATCATACCCCAGTGACTGGGCGTTAACTGGCGAAGTTTACTGATAGTCGATGTGTTAGTATCGGGTATAGCAGAAAGGCGCTGTAGCACTTCCTGTATGGATGTCACTACTATCCACGCGGCCATCACAAGTCCAAGCGCGGCCATATAAGTGGGCGCATCGTATGTAAAATTAATCAGCAGTGCGGCACTTGCTGCGAGGCCCGATGCAATCAGCAATTGCTTTTTCATTGCTGCCGCTTGCTGATGCTTCCATCGCGTCAGGGGCCCAAGACCCAGGAACAATACAAACGGCACTATCAGCAACGTGAACATTTGGTTAAAGAATGGCGCGCCGACAGAAATAGACCCAAGCCCTAACTCTTTATGAACCAGCGGCAGCAATGTACCCAGCAATACCACCAGAGTGGCGGCGCAGAGAAACACGTTGTTCCCCATTAAGAGGACTTCGCGAGAGAACACCTGATAGCGCCCTGGCGAGCGTAACTGAGAGGCCCGCAACGTGTACAACACCAATGCGAATCCGGTCAGCACAATCAGAATGCCAAGAATGAACAAGCCCCGCGTTGGGTCGCTGGCAAAAGAGTGTACGGACACGATTACGCCAGAGCGCACCAGAAATGTTCCCAATAAACTTAGTGAGAACGCGGCAATAGCCAGCAGTACCGTCCAGGATTTGAACACTTTACGTTTTTCTGTTACCGCCAGCGAGTGCATCAGTGCCGTGCCTACCAACCATGGCATGAACGAGGCATTTTCCACTGGATCCCAGAACCACCAGCCTCCCCAACCAAGTTCGTAGTAGGCCCACCAGCTTCCCAGCGCAATCCCTACCGTCAGAAAAGCCCAGGCGGCAATAACCCATGGTCGCGACCAGCGCGCCCAGGTGGAGTCCAGTTGCCCTGAAATCAGTGCAGATACCGCAAACGCAAACGCCACTGAGAATCCGACATAACCCATGTAAAGCGTTGGAGGATGAATAATCATTCCAAAGTCCTGCAACAACGGGTTTAAGTCTTTGCCATCAACAGGAAAAAACGGCAGCATGCTGTCGAACGGGTTGGAAGTCAGCAACATAAACAGGTAAAAACCAATCCCGACCATACCCAGTACAGACAACACCCGTGCGACCATTGCCAGCGGAATTCCGCGGCTAAATATCGCTACCGCTACCGTCCAGATTGACAACATCAGCACCCATAACAGGAACGACCCCTCATGGCCGCCCCATACCGCAGTGACTTTATAATAAATAGGTAGTTTGCTGTTCGAATGTTGGGCCACATACGCCACACTGAAATCGTCAGTTACAAATGCGTATGTCAGACACAGGTAAGCAATCAGAGTAAATAGAAACAAGCCAATCGCCAGCGGCTTGGCAGTCGCCATAAGCGTGTCATGTTGACGGTGTGCGCCCCAAAGTGGATACACCGCCAGTAAAATAGACAGCACCAGCGCTAAAGTTAGCGCGATATTACCAATTTCAGGGATCACTGCTGGCCACCCATATTCTCAGGCTTCACGTGCTTAATCCCTTTCATCTTTTCAGCCAGTTCCGGCGGCATATATTCTTCATCATGTTTAGCCAACACTTCCTGCGCCTTGATGGTGTTATTTGTAACCAGTACACCGGTGGCCACAATCCCCTGCCCTTCACGGAAAAGGTCAGGCAAAATACCGCTGTAGGTGACTGTCACAGCCGGGCCGGTATCGACCAAATCAAAACTCACAGCCAGTGACTCGCTATCACGTGAGACAGTGCCGGGAACGACCATACCTCCGATACGTAAGCGCTGACCAACCTGGGGAAGCTTGCCATTCTTGCCTTCGACAATTTCAGACGGCGTGTAGAATAAATCGATACTGTCGTTCAATGCATACAACATCAGGCCAATGGCACCTGCTACGAGCAGGCACACCGCACCTACGACAGCCAGTCTCTGCTTTCTTCTTGGATTCATGGATACAACTCTCTAAACCAACTAATTGTGTTTGGTGGTCTGCGCCACTTTTTCGCCGGTACGTTGTCTTGCTTTTTTTATACGTGCCTGTCGTGCCGATTCTTCTGCTACACGACGCAGTAACTGCTTGTGATTTTTATGGCTGATAACGGCGATTAGCACCATTACCAGTGCGGTAACACCAAAGGACAACCAGACATAAAAGGCATAGCCGCCCATGTGCAAAAATGCTTCAAAACTTTCAAACTGCATGGACTACCCCAACGCCTTCTCTGCCAGGGCTTTTACCCACGGACGCTGTATTTCACGACGAATAATCTCGTTTCGCATTCGCATTACGGTTACTGCCGCAATAAATAAGGCGAATCCCAGTAAATTAATTAGCAGCGGCCACAGCATTTCCGGTGCAATAGACGGCTTATCGAATTTACTGATGGTGGCTCCCTGATGTAGCGTATTCCACCATTCAACCGAATAATGAATAATTGGGACGTTTATCACCCCAACCAGCGCCATCACACCTGCCGCTTTCCCAGCTTGCTGCTTGTCTTCAAACGCACCATACAGGGCAATTACACCAAGATAAAGAAACAACAGAATTAACTCAGAAGTTAATCGTGCGTCCCATACCCACCATGCCCCCCACATCGGTTTGCCCCATGCCGCGCCGGTGAATAATGCGATAAACGTCATCAACGCCCCTACTGGCGCCATGGCTATCATGGCCATGTAAGCAGTTCGCCATTGCCAGACAAGACCGACAATCGCTGCCACCGCCATTGCCACGTAGGTACTCATTGACAAAATGGCGCTGGGAACGTGAATGTAGATTATGCGAAACGAATCGCCTTGCTGATAATCCTGTGGTGCGAACGCCAGTCCCCAGACGGTACCAACGGCGAGGCAAAGCAGTGCGCCAGTCCAGAACCAGGGTTGTAACGTTTTACATAACTGGTAAGCACGTTCAGTTTTTGCGTAAGGATGTAACCACTTCCACATCAGTTTTGACTCACTCTTAGCGAATACGCAATAGCAAAGGGCGACACCGCCATCGCCAGCAATAACATGGCCCCTATGATAGCAAGTTGGGGATGATATGGTAATTGTAACGCGGCAGAATCTACTGCTGAGGTGGCAAAAATCAGTAACGGAATAAACACCGGAATTAACAACAGCGCGAGCAGTATACCGCCACGCTGCAAACTTACGGTTAGGCCCACAGCGATTGCGCCAACAAAAGACAACAGTGGCGTACCCAGCAATAAAGTACATAGCAACGCGATATACATTGGCACCGTGAGATTCAGAAACATTGCCAGTAATGGTGACATTATCAATAGCGGCCCGGTGCTTACCAGCCAGTGAGTAAGTACTTTTACCGCTGCGATTAAGGCTACCGGAATACCTGAAAGCATCATTTGCTCTAAACTGCCATCCTGAAAATCATCGCGAAACAAACGTTCCATACCGAGTAACGAAGAAAGAATAGCGGCAATCCAGATAACCCCCGGGCCAATCATTTGCAACGTATCTGGCCCTGGCCCAATCCCCAGTGGAAACAACGTTACCACCATCAGCATAAACATCAGCGGCTGCACCAGTTCGGTTTTTTGCTGATACGCCAGCGCCAGTTCACGCTTTAACACACCTTGCCAAAGCCGACTCAAAACCGATACTCCAAATCAAATATTTTATGCTCACCGGCACGTGCAGAGAGCGGCTGGTGAGACGTGGTGATTATGGCGCCGCCGTCGCGGATGTGCTCGTAAAACTTATCTTCCAGCATTGCGACACCGTCGACATCTAACGCGGTAAACGGTTCGTCAAGCAGCCAGAATTCGGCAGGCTTAAGCCACAAACGAGACAACGCTACGCGGCGCTGTTGCCCTGCCGAGAGCATACGTATGGGAATGTCTTCAAGGCCAATAAGTCCCACTCGTTCTAACACCTCGTAAATCGTATGTGTAGAGACTGACGCTTTGTGTTGCGCACACCAGTAAGTGAGATTGTCCAAAGCATTCAGTGCACTACTCAAACCGCTTTTATGGCCAAGATAAAGACTTGCTTCGCAAAAACCCGAGTGAGGCGCACGAACGCTGATACCGTTAAATGTCACATCGCCGGACTCAGGCAAGCTAAGACCCGTGAGCAATCGCAATAGACTGGTCTTGCCTGCGCCGTTTGGGCCACGCAGATAAAGCAGCTCACCCTGTCTAAGTGTAAGCTGGAGGTTTTCGAACAAGATACGATCGCGCTTAATACAGGTGAGCGCGTTGGCGACAAGGCCTGTCAATCTTTACCCTTACTCGTTGATTCAGAGAGAAATTGGGCGCATTCTACCATATACGAGTGTGTTCGCACCTCACCCGTTAGCCTATTCGTCTTTTTTATGATTTACTTCAAATTTCAGGACCATTGCTACTCAGGCTAATCGCCACTTTAGTCCCGTGTGGCGCTTGCCGATAACAAACTATGAATTTTCAGTTACCCGAAGTGTCTGGTCTGCCTGCATCATTACAGCCAGCAAGCCAGAACGCTCCTGACAAGCTTCTTCAGGCCGCTACGTTATCAACTGTGGCTAAGGTAGCAATTGCCCGGTTACCTGAACAGATATTGCGGATTTCTGTACCTGGCGCAGAGAAAAAGCTAGAGCTGGATCTTCGCCTGCCTACCGCCGGTATAGTGAAAGACAATGCTCCGACTTTCATCGCCAGACCAGCAGGCAGGGATTCGTCGGCTGCCGTGCTGTTACAGGCACTGGAACAGCGTATTCAACAACCGCTCAATGCAAAAACTGAAACGGCACTCACGCAATATTTGACGCGTCTGACAGCCGTGCAGCCTCAGACCACGATGACAATTCAGGCGCGCGTAGAGTCAGCGTCTCAAAACACGCTGACCGTCAGCATAGACAACCTTAAAAGTTCGTCTGTCATATCTTTGCCTGTCAAAGGAAGTCAAGCCGTGCTGAACCCCAAAGATGCGATCACGGTTACCCTGAAATCGTTGCCTAAAGGGGGTTTTGAATTTGCCATCTCGCCCAGAAGCTCACAGCAGGCATCATCGGCTGTCTTGACTTCTGACGCCATCAGAGCTGGCGGTGAAACTGCAAACGCGTTGATTAATGCCAAACTTTCCCAATCCGGTATTACTCTCAGACAAACAGAGTCGGTCTCTGTGCCAAAGCCACTTGAACGTTTGGTACCCACTGTGTCTCGCTCGCTGCAGTCAGCCCCTCCCATTGAACAGGTGCTTTCGGTCAAAGTTGAGCGAAATGTAAGAGGCTCGTCTGAAATTCTGGCTAGGCAGGTCTCACTACAACCGGTGGCTAAAACCACGCTGCCAACCGATGTCCAGCAGGCTATGCGACTGCCCGTATTGGAAAAGTCAGCTTTGACAGCGTCCTCCATCGGCGCACTCCCAGAGGCTAAGGTGCTGTCTTCCGGTCTCACCAACGTTACTTCTGCCCGCGAGCAATCACCGGTATTGATGACACCAAAATCCGGCGCGGATAATTCTGCCATGAGCCCGGCCGACAAGATACAACCCACTCTGGAGCCGCAGGAAAGGGCTAAAATTCATGCTCAAATTATCGAGTTGTCGCGCATATTACTCAAAGATACCGGCTCGACAAAAGACGCCCTTGGCCAGCTGGTTCAAATCCTCAGGTCCGCACAGGTCAGCGCTGGCGGGCAAACAAAACAGACGCTTAGTCAGGTACTGTCAGCGATTCAGGGCACGGATCCCAAACCTGTCAAATCTGACACCGGGCAGCTGGCTGATGCTGGCGCGCCTGTTGACGCAAATAATAACGCGCAGTCAAAAACGCTTTCACAGCAAATTCAGAGCCTTATCTCGACGCCGGCACTAGCTCTGACACCGTTACAACTTACGACCCCAGCCCCGGCGAATAACCTCGTCGCCGGTCTGGTAATGTTGCTGCAACTGACTCTGGCCGGTCGCGCTATCAACAGACAGCCAGCCCTGGCCTCGCAAGCTGACGTGCCAGAGCAACTGCTACAGAAAGTCGTACCGCAATCCAGCGCATCAACATCCGCTCCTTCAAGGGTAAGCCAGGATCTCGCGTTGCTTGAAAGCCGAAGCCAGTTCATGAATCAGGTAAAGACGCTACTTGCCAATCATCAGCAACAAAAGCTGTCTCAGGCAGACTCCAGATTGCAGGGGCAGGATAGTTTGTATTATGTCCTGCCGGTAACATCGCAGAAGGGGGCACCACCGGAAATCCTGATTCGGGCTGATGAACGTGGTGGCCGACGCGCAGAATCCAATGATGACAAAAGAAAACTGTGGAATCTCACAATGAAGCTGGATGTTGGCGACATTGGCGAACTGCTGGCAAAGTCGAGGATAGAGGGTGATGTTATTGAGCTGGATCTGTATACGTCAACGGACGTTCTGCTGCAGCGCGTCGCAGACACGCTCCCGCTGCTAAAACGGCGGCTTACGGCCCTGGGTCTGGAAATCGCCCAGAGCAGTTATCAACGGGGTAAAATTCCATCAAGCCTGAATGATCGTCCCTACCACATTTTTGAGACGCAGGCATGACGTCTAAAATTCGTCGCGCAATCGGTCTGCGGTATAAAGGAGCCGACAAAAAAGAAGCCCCCAAGGTCGTTTCAAAAGGTTACGGAGAACTCGCAGACGCTATCATCGAGATGGCGGAAGAAGCGGGTGTACTGATCCATGAGGATCCCTACCTGAGTGATGTGTTGGCTACCCTGGATTTAGGGCAGGAAATCCCCGAATCGCTGTATTACGTGATTGCTGAACTGCTGGCATACTCTTATGTGCTGCAAGGAGAAGTACCAGAAGGCTGGGAAGGTCATCTTCCCGGAATGGTCCACAAAGCGTGAGCGCAGCAATGCACTCACGCTTGTGAAGTATTATCAGAAACACTTACCGGAAAAGTACCTTTTCTTTGTTAAACCAATAGACACTGAACGCGATAAGGGCTCCAGCAATTATGGCCGTCGACGTAAAAATTCCGAACAGCGCATAATAGTCCATGGTTCCCTTGATAAGTTCTTTCATGGCTAAGGCCACGTTGGTCAACGGTACCCAAACCCAGGCACCTTTTAACTCGATCCCTGGCATCATGGCGATCAGCACTGGGAAAATAATCACCATCACCAGGGCTCCCATGTAGCTTTGCGCTTCCTTAAATGAGCGGGCATAAATGGACAGCGTCAGCAGTAACGAAGCAAATATGGCAACAACCGGCACCAGCATAAAGAACACCAGCGCGAAGTCTGCCAGCCCAATCATTGACATCAAATTGGCAACAAACTCAACTGCCATCCCCTGCGAAATGACAATTCCCCAAACCGCCATACTGGTAACAGTGATGAGTGCGGAAATAACGCCTGACAGCGCAATCGCGAAAAACTTACCCAGAACAAGTTTATATCGCTCCATTGGAGAGATTAGCAGCGTTTCCAGTGTACCACGCTCTTTTTCCCCTGCTCCCATATCGGACGCTGGTGCCATTGCCCCTTGCAAACAAAGGAAAAACAGGAAGTAAGGCAACATAGCTCCTATACGCTCGCCCCAGACTTCGCGCTCGTCAGCAACGTTTTCTCTGGCAATTACAATGGGCTCCATCAGGGCATCACGCTGCGTTTCGCTAAGCGATAATGACTCAAATGCCTGCGACTGGTATTCATCTGAAAGCGTCTTTACGACTTCCTCAACGCGCCGGTAAACCTTATTGAGTCCGGCATCATTGAAATAAAGTTTGAGTGTATGCTGTCCTGACGAGAGGATATCTTCGTTATAGGTAGCCGGGATTTCCAGCACAAAGTCAATGTCATCCCGGTTAATCAGTGCGGCATAATCTGCATCCGCAGCAATTTCCACCTCTTCAAACTTGTCAGGCGCATCTTTCATAGCCTGATAAATAGCCGGCGCGTTAGCCTGCCCAACCATCGCATATTTCAGTACTTTATTTTCTGCATCGCTTACTGCACTGGTTGTAAAAAATATGGTTGCACCAAGAATTAGCGGAAATACCAATAGCGGCAGTGCAATCATAAATATCAGAGTTTTACGATCACGTAGAAGCTCTTTGAATTCCTTTTTAAAGATTAACCACATTGCTCTTCTCCATTTTGGTGCCGTCTAACGTGCTCAGGAAACTTTGATGCATATGGCCACCTGACAGGTCGCTAAATGCCTTAATAGTGCCATTGAATACCGTTTCTCCCTGATTGATCACAGCAACCTTGTCGCACAAGGCCTGCACTTCATCAAGGTGGTGTGTTGAAAAAATAACCGGCGTGCCTTGTGCTTTAAGCCGTTCGATAAATGCAATTACCGTTGAGGTCGCCATTATATCCAGACCTGTAGTCGGTTCATCGAGGATGACTAATTCAGGATCGTGGATAACGGCCCTTGCTATGGAAACTTTCTGCTTCATTCCAGAGGAAAAGTTTTCTGCCCGTCGATCAAGAAAGTTATGCATGTCGAGCAAATCGGCCATCTCGTTAATCTTGGCAGCAATGTCGCTTTTGCTTAAGCCGTGCAACTGCCCAAAATAAGCGATATTTTCGCGACCGGAAAGGCGTCCGTAAAGACCGGTTGAACTGGAGAGAAAACCAATTTTCTTTCGCGCGACGATAGGGTCCTTCAGCACATCTATACCGTTGATATTGACCTCTCCCTCATCGGGAGTCAGTGCAGTGGAAAGAATGCGCAGTGTAGTAGTTTTGCCTGCACCATTTGGCCCCAGCAATCCCAGTACCTGTCCGTCATCGCAAGTGAAGCTTACGTCTTTAACGGAATGGAAATAACGCCCTTTTAAACGTGGATCCTTTTTTTCCTGCTCACTAAGTTTTTTGGGTGATTCCACGGCAAATTTCTTAGCAAGGTGTGAAATTTCAATCATCCTGACCCCTTATTTCTTGTTGTTGTATGTTTCTCATTACTACAGTCCCTTGTCGGCAAGTTTTATTACAATACCCGGTTTAATTAACCGACGTGAATCGTTATTCCGATTTGCCTCCCACTCTACGACTTCTCGAATCTATTTGGTACAGTGAGATTGTTAGTATTTGTAAAATGGAATTGAAATGAGAAAACGTATTCGCTGGTTATGCTTTTTGGCTGTTTTTTTAACCGGCTGCAGCACAGTCACAGTGCATGTGAACACACGGTACCTCAGCGAACAGGAAACCCGCGAAATTGTTAATAAATTAACAGCCGCAGAGTTTACGGTAAAAACCAATACGCAGTTGTTTCCCTCTCAGGTTAGCAGTACGACCATCCTGTACTCCCCTCTTCTGCAAGACCGCGAAGCTATTTTCCGACTGGAAAAAGCCATAACCAGTGACTGGCCGGTAAGCTACATTCAGGCACTTTCAATAAGTAATCACTGGTACACTAAAAGCTCTATAGGCTTGTACGTTGTGCCTGCGAACGTCAACCCCCACAGAGGAACCAGTTCGGCCGACCTTGCCAACGTTTATACCGGGTGGCAGTGTAAAAGCAACGTCGTTTTAAATTTGCATCAGGACGGCACGTTCACGCTTCAGAAAAATGACCAGACTTACTCTGGAGACTGGAAAATCACCCGTTTCCCTTACCTTCAATTGAGTGGCTCGTCACCTTATCTTCATACCTACTTCGAGGTCTCGCAGCATGGCGAAGTCGATAAAATCAGTCCGGTAACGATCACGAGCCTGACCCCGCTGGAGAATGATTTTCTCAATGAAGGATGTGTTTTGACCTTTGGATTGCGAGATAACTGACTCATTTCGCTACAATCTTGCACTTTGCCAGATGATGTCCTTAGCAGTTAGCGCGTATACAATCGTCAACCCGATAGGATAAGAACTTGGTACTAACCACTATTGCTATGTCCGTATAAATAAAAAAGCCTGCATTCAGCAGGCCTTTTTCTAAGTCAGTTTTCACAATGCCTTACGACAATGTATCTTCCGATTCACCTTCCGCTTCCTCTGCTTTCACAGACTTGTTTAACAGCAACTCTTCGCGGATTTTAGTCTCAATTTCGTTGGCAATATCTTTATGCTCTTTAAGATAATTGATCACGTTAGCTTTACCCTGACCAATGCGGTCGCCTTTGTAGCTGTACCAGGCACCGGCTTTATCTAC
The DNA here is from genome assembly GCF_047556435.1 of Alteromonas sp. H39. Classification (GTDB taxonomy): domain Bacteria; phylum Pseudomonadota; class Gammaproteobacteria; order Enterobacterales; family Alteromonadaceae; genus Alteromonas. The sequence goes on along the minus strand of NZ_CP180210.1, from coordinate 1,134,238 downwards.
CAGCTTTTGCTTCACGCCCAGGTCGATAAGTTCAGCTTCTTTGCTTATCCCTTCGCCGTAGCGGATCATAAATTCTGCTTGTTTAAACGGCGGTGCCACTTTGTTCTTCACTACCTTCACGCGGGTTTCGTTACCCACCACTTCATCACCTTCTTTCACCGCACCAATGCGACGAATATCCAGACGAACAGAAGAGTAGAACTTCAGTGCATTACCACCGGTTGTGGTTTCCGGGTTACCGAACATCACACCAATCTTCATACGGATCTGGTTGATGAAAATACACAGGGTATTGGAGCGCTTAATATTCGCAGTCAGTTTACGCAGCGCCTGTGACATCAGACGTGCCTGAAGGCCGACGTGCGAGTCACCCATATCCCCTTCGATTTCCGCTTTTGGTGTCAAGGCGGCTACCGAGTCAACGATGACGACATCAACAGCACCTGAACGAACCAGCATGTCACAGATTTCCAGCGCCTGTTCACCCGTGTCTGGCTGAGATACCAGCAGATCGTCAATGTTTACGCCAAGCTTACCTGCATACAACGGATCCAGCGCATGCTCGGCATCGACGAATGCGCATGTCTTACCTTTTTTCTGCGCTTCAGCAATAACCTGCAACGTCAGCGTGGTTTTACCTGACGATTCAGGTCCATAGATTTCTACTACACGCCCGCATGGCAATCCGCCTATACCCAGCGCGATGTCGATACTCAGTGAACCGGTAGAGATGGCTTCGATATCCATTGCCTGGTTGTCGCCAAGACGCATGATAGCGCCCTTACCGAATTGCTTTTCAATTTGCCCGACTGCTGCAGACAGTGCTTTTGATCTGTTGTCGTCCACGTTATTATCCTCTGGGATGTGCGGTTATTTGTGACGTTGCGAAGTCTACCAACGAATGACTGCATTCTATACTGTATAATTATACAGTTTCAAGTCTCTTTCACGCTTTTCTTTATAGTGAGTTGATCAACCGGGGTTTTCAACCAGCCACTGGAACAGGAAACGGACAGCGTAGGCAATCGACTGTTGTCGCACCGCTTTTCGGTCTCCTTCAAATAATTGCCTGGCACTGACTATGTCGCCATTCAGATAAAACCCAAACCACACCGTACCCACCGGCTTCTCATCAGAACCGCCACCCGGGCCAGCAACACCACTAACCGATACCGCCAATTCTGCCCCTGAGTGATTGTGTACACCCAGCACCATTTGCTCTACTACCTGTTGTGATACCGCTCCGAAGCGTGAAAGCGTTTCTGGCTCTACTGATAGTGCGCGTTGTTTGGCCGCGTTGGAATACGTTACCCACGACACGTTGAACCAGTCAGAACTTCCTGCTACTGAAGTGAATGCATAAGCAACACCACCCCCAGTGCAGGACTCTGCACAGGAAACACTCCAGCCACGCTGACGAAGTAGCTCACCGAACTCAAGAATCAGTGACTCGGTTAACGGCTCTGCACTCACACTTAAAAAACTCTGCGACATAGCATCAATTCACACCTGACAGAAAGACCGAAAAAAGTGTACCATTTTTAGTAACAAAATGAGCTGGCTGTTTATAGCCCGTATTCGTCGACTGACTTCGCTTTTGAGGTATTTTTTGGAATCACACACTCCCATGATGCGCCAGTATCTGGCAATTAAGGCGCAACACCCCAACATTTTGCTTTTTTATCGCATGGGCGATTTCTATGAGCTGTTTTATGATGATGCCAAACGGGCTGCCGAACTGCTTGATATCTCACTGACTGCCCGGGGCAAATCTGGCGGCGATCCGATTCCGATGGCGGGTGTGCCTTATCATGCGGTGGAAAGCTATCTGGCGCGCCTGGTAAAAATGGGCGAGTCGGTGGCTATCTGTGAACAGGTGGGCGATCCGGCCACCAGCAAGGGACCAGTGGACCGTCAGGTTCAGCGCATTGTTACGCCTGGCACGGTAACCGATGAAGCCCTGCTTGAAGAGCGTCGCGACAATATTCTGGCCGCCGTATGCGGTCACAGCATGCATTACGGTCTTGCTACGCTGGATGTTGCCAGCGGCCGCTACCTGGTATCTGAATGTGAGTCCGATGAACAACTACTTGCCGAGTTACAACGCATTAACCCGGCAGAGCTGCTTTATCCGGAAGGCTTTGAGAGCCTGGCGCTGATTGAAAACCGCAAGGGTCTGCGTCGTCGCCCGGAATGGGAATTTGATGCCGACAGTGCGGTGGAACAGCTAAACGCGCAGTTTACGACGTCCACGCTGGACGGTTTTGGCGTCAGCGATTTAAGCAAAGGCCTGGGCGCGGCGGGCTGCGTTCTGCAGTACGTGAAAGATACTCAGCGCACTGCCCTGCCGCATATCCGACAGATCCAAAAGGAGCAACACGACTCACGCGTGCAACTGGATGCAGCAACCCGACGCAACTTAGAACTCACGCACAGCTTATCAGGCACACAGGAAAACACGCTTTTTAGCGTACTCGATGCGACCTCCACCGCAATGGGAAGCCGCTTGTTACAGCGTTACCTGCACGCCCCGATTACCGATCATCATGAACTTACCCTGCGCCAGGATGCTATTGAGGCCTTAATGCAGGGCGATGCCGATGCGGTTCGCGGCTCCCTGAAAGCCATTGGCGACATCGAACGTATCATGGCACGTCTCGCGTTGCGTTCAGCACGACCGCGCGACTTTTCCCGCCTCAAGAATGCGTTAAATCTGTTGCCGGATTTGCAGCAGCAACTGTCGTCATTTACTACGCCTTTGCTACAGCAACTGGCAACCGATATCGGCGAATACCCACAACTTCAGGCGCTGTTAGACAATGCCATTATCGACAATCCGCCAGTGGTTATCCGCGATGGCGGTGTAATTGCACCAGGCTTCAGCGCAGAACTGGATGAGTTGCGTGACCTTTCTCAGGGGGCAACGGATTACCTAACTGCTATGGAACAGCGTGAGCGCGAGCGCACCGGCATCGCCACGTTGAAAGTGGGCTACAACAAGGTACATGGCTTCTTTATTGAAATCAGTCGCGCCGCCAGTGTCAACGCGCCGGCAGAGTATATTCGCCGACAAACGCTGAAGAACACCGAGCGTTACATCACGCCCGAGCTCAAAGAGCATGAAGATAAAGTACTGACCAGCCAGAGCCGGGCACTGGCACTGGAAAAACAGCTGTTCGATGCACTATTTGATGACATTGCGCCGCACCTGAATGCCCTAATCGACACAGCAGCGGCCATCGCCAAACTTGACGTGATGTGTTGCTTTGCCGAGCGCGCGATTGCGCTGGATTTATACCGCCCTACCCTCACGCAACACCGCGAGATTCGGTATGAAGCCGGGCGTCACCCCGTTGTTGAGCAGGTCATGAAAGACCCGTTCATTGCCAACCCTCTCACATTGAATGAAAGCCAGTCGATGCTGGTTATCACTGGTCCCAATATGGGCGGTAAGTCGACATACATGCGCCAGACCGCGCTAATTGTGCTGATGGCTTATCTGGGATGCTTCGTCCCTGCAGAAAATGCGGTTATTGGAAAAGTGGATCGCATCTTTACCCGCATCGGCGCCTCAGACGATCTCGCCTCTGGTCGTTCGACCTTCATGGTAGAGATGACTGAGACTGCCAATATTCTGCATAACGCCACCGAGCACTCACTGGTGTTGATGGATGAAATCGGCCGGGGCACCAGTACCTACGATGGCCTGTCTCTGGCCTGGGCGTGCGCCAGCTACCTGGCACAAAAACTTCACGCCTATACCTTGTTTGCGACCCATTACTTTGAGTTAACACAGTTACCTGAAACGGAAAAAGGCGTGGTAAATGTACACCTGGATGCGGTTGAGCATGACGACGCAATTCGCTTTATGCACACGGTTGAACAAGGTGCTGCCAGTAAAAGCTATGGTCTTCAGGTGGCACAGTTGGCCGGAGTACCCAAAGCCGTTATTCAGTCTGCGCGCCAGAAGCTGCATTTTCTGGAAAACCAGAAAGACATCGCAGACACGTCAGCCACTCCAAAAGAGAAAGCGGATGCCCCCGCGCCGTCGCAATCCAGTATCCTGTTCGAAGATAAACCACACCCGGTGCTGGATGCGCTGGATAATGTGAAACCGGATGAGCTGTCACCACGTCAGGCACTGGACTTACTCTATACCCTGAAGCGGCTTCGCAGCGCGTAAAAGCTGATACGGGCATTCACGGATACCGAAGGCCCGCAATCATCTGTTTACCATGCCACATGAGCCGTTGCGACGTGTCTTCTCACTAGCGCCTGATTACGAAACGTTCGCCAAGTTATTAAAACAGTGAGTTTTCACCCGCTTTGGAACAAAACCACCATAACTGCGTGTAAAGTGAGTACTTTACACGCTTTTTCCGGGCCGTTTGTGCCAGAGCGCTGATAATTAGATACTTTCCCAGACCAGATATCACCGCGCTTTGAAAGGCTGAAAAGTTTTTCGTACCAGAAAAGCAAACTGATTGTTTGCATACTACTCTTTAGGTATACTATTACGCCGTCCAAGTGTGACCGGCTGCTCTGGTCCGGAACAACACATTATCCTTACAACCCAACGCCTTAGGTTTCGCATGACAAATTATATTTTCGTCACCGGTGGTGTCGTATCATCGCTAGGTAAAGGTATTGCTGCAGCATCGCTGGCAGCAATTCTTGAAGCGCGTGGTCTCACCGTCACCATGTTAAAACTCGACCCCTACATTAACGTCGACCCGGGCACAATGAGCCCAATTCAGCATGGTGAAGTATTCGTGACAGATGACGGTGCCGAAACCGATCTCGATTTGGGGCACTACGAAAGATTCATTCGCACCCGCATGACCAAGCGCAACAACTTCACCACAGGACGGGTGTATGAAGAAGTATTGAAGCGTGAACGTCGCGGTGACTATCTGGGTGCAACCATTCAGGTTATCCCTCATATCACTAACGAAATTAAGCGTCGGGTTATTGAAGGTGCAGAAGGTCACGATGTCGCTATTGTGGAAATTGGCGGCACTGTGGGTGACATTGAATCACAACCGTTTTTGGAAGCCATCCGTCAGCTGGGTACAGAAATTGGCCGCGAGCGCGCCATGTACATGCACCTGACACTGGTGCCTTACATGCCGGCATCAGGCGAAGTCAAAACGAAGCCTACCCAGCACTCAGTCAAGGAGCTGCGCTCTATTGGTATTCAGCCTGACATTCTGGTGTGCCGCTCAGTAGGCTCTCTGCCCGCTACCGAGCGCTCTAAGATTGCGCTGTTCACCAACGTGGCGGAAAAAGCCGTTATCTCATTGAAAGACGTAGACAGCATTTATCGCATTCCGGCTGCGCTCAAAGCGCAGGGCATGGATCAGCTGGTTGTTGACCGCTTTGGTCTGGATTGCAAAGAAGCAGACCTGACCGAGTGGGAACAGGTACTTTATGCCGAGTCGAATCCGACAGCCGAGGTGAATATCGGTATGGTGGGTAAGTACGTCGAGCTTCCTGATGCGTACAAATCGGTCAACGAAGCCCTCAAACATGCGGGTCTGAAAAACCGCCTGACGGTGAACATCAATTATATCGACTCGCAGGATATTGAGAGCAAAGGGACACAAATTCTTGAACATCTGGATGCCATTCTGGTACCAGGTGGTTTTGGCGAGCGTGGCATCGAAGGCAAAATTGCCGCGGCCCGTTATGCCCGTGAAAACAAAGTGCCCTATCTTGGCATTTGTCTGGGTATGCAGGTGGCGCTGATTGAATTTGCCCGCAATGTTGCAGGCATGGAAGGCGCTAACAGTACAGAGTTTAACCCTGACACGCCATACCCGGTAGTGGGGCTTATCACTGAATGGCTGGATGCCGCTGGCACCAAAGAACAGCGCGATGAGTCTTCTGACCTGGGCGGCACTATGCGTCTGGGCAGCCAGCTTTGTCACTTGATCCCTGGTACCAAAGTGCATGATCTTTATGGCAGTGACGAGATTTATGAACGCCATCGTCACCGCTACGAGGTAAACAACAACCTGCGTGACCAAATTGAAGCGGCGGGCCTGAAAGTAAGTGGTTTGTCCACTGATAAACGACTTGTCGAAGTCATCGAAATCCCTGACCATCCATGGTTTGTCGCAGGTCAGTTCCACCCTGAATTTAATTCAACGCCTCGGGACGGGCACAAATTATTCACTGGCTTCGTAGCTGCTGCCGGCAAGTATCAAAAAGAAAATCACTGATTTCAAAAATAAGGGAACACTTCCTCCCGTGGTGTTCCCCATCAATTGTTGAGGAAATAACATGGCGAAAATTAGTCGCATTATTGGACGCGAAATCCTGGATTCTCGTGGTAACCCCACTGTAGAAGCTGACGTTATTCTGGAATCTGGCGTAATGGGCCGTGCTGCCGCACCTTCTGGTGCCTCTACCGGTTCTCGCGAAGCATTAGAATTACGTGACGGTGACAAATCCCGTTACCTGGGCAAAGGCGTGACAAAAGCCGTTGCCGCAGTGAACGATATTATTGCGCCGGCGCTGATTGGCAAAGATCCGCTGGCGCAGACAGATATCGACAATGCCATGCTGGAACTTGACGGTACCGAGAACAAAGAAAAACTGGGCGCGAACGCGATTCTGGCCGTCTCTCTGGCTGTGGCAAAAGCTGCCGCCACTGAAAAAGGTGTTGCCCTGTACGAGCACATCGCAGACCTTAACGGTACGCCGGGGCAGTACTCCATGCCGGTCCCGATGATGAACATCATCAATGGTGGTGAGCACGCCGATAATAACGTCGATATTCAGGAATTCATGGTGCAGCCAGTTGGCGCGGCGAGCTTCAAAGAAGCGCTTCGCATGGGTGCGGAAATTTTCCACAGCCTGAAAAAAGTGCTTTCCGCAAAAGGCCTGAATACTGCTGTGGGTGACGAAGGCGGCTTTGCCCCTAACCTTAGTTCTAATGCCGAAGCGCTGGCTGTTATCGTTGAAGCGGTAGAAAACGCTGGCTACAAAATGAATGAAGACATTACCCTGGCACTGGACTGTGCGGCGTCTGAATTCTACAAAGACGGCAAGTACGTATTGTCGGGTGAAGGCAAGAGCTTCGATTCTGAAGGTTTCGGTGATTACCTGGCCGAACTGGCAGAGCAGTATCCTATCGTGTCTATCGAAGATGGCCTGGATGAGAGCGACTGGGATGGCTGGGCAAGCCTGACTAAGAAAATTGGTGACAAAGTCCAGTTGGTTGGCGACGATCTGTTTGTCACCAACACCAAGATCCTGACGCGCGGTATCGAAAATGGCATTGGTAACTCTATCCTGATCAAATTCAACCAAATCGGTTCTCTTACCGAAACCCTGAATGCAATCAAGATGGCAAAAGATGCAGGCTTTACCGCGGTAATTTCGCACCGTTCAGGTGAAACCGAAGATGCGACGATTGCCGATCTGGCGGTAGGTACCGCTGCCGGTCAAATCAAAACCGGTTCACTGTGTCGTTCAGACCGCGTTGCCAAGTACAACCAATTGCTTCGCATTGAAGAAGCGCTGGGTGGCCAGGCAACCTATCGTGGTCGCAGCGAGATCAAAGGTCAGTAACGGGCTTTACTGAATTCGGGGGATGTAACGCAATAATTTACACATCGCGTTAATCACCTGACAAGTTCAGCACGTATACCAACATCAATGGGGCGATAGGTTTGGCTATCGCCCCATTTTATTGATACCTTATTCTTATTGTTGGTTTTTACTTGCACGCCATGACATCAGGCACTGACAATTCGTCCAGTCAGACTGACTTCTTTGAGCTGAGCAGCTCGCAGACGTCCGCGCATCCGCACTTCGCAGAGCTGTGTAACGCCCTTTATGAGCGTGAGCTTTATCAGCTTGCCACGCAAGGCCCCTCTCAAATCCAGCTTTTACGCCGCCGGTTAAGCGGCTTATCTCATCACGTAAAACGCGCCGCTTACTTTCTGGCTAACAACGATGCTCCCATTGAGGTAGACAGTCATAATGCGAGTTGGCAGGGAAAGCAGGCAGCGAAGTGCCCGGGCTATCAGGTTGACGGGGAGAAAAACGCGGCCTGGTTTGCCAGGCACGCCCAGCATGGCCTCGTTGTGCCGGTCAGGGTGGCGTTACTTGATACACAACATGTTGAACTCGACTCTGTAGATCGCGTGTTACCAGATGAACGCAAGCTGCATGTAAATAAGCATGGGTGGTTTCATTTTAGCGGAGAACCGCTAGCAGAGGCATCCTCTGCCCCACTGTCTCAACATCAGCTGTTACGTCCGACCAAACCCATCATGACAGCAGCGTGCTGCGGCCATGCCTGGAATCACAAGGGAAAAACCTCTCCTCGCGCGCTATCGCTACGGGAGATGTTATTGTCCGGCACTATCGACTGGAAAACATTTCGCTTAACCAAACCCAGGTAACCTCCCCTTTACGTTCGCGTAAACATAAGATTTCACCAATTTCAAGACTTCCAACAAAGATATAATCTTTTGTTATATCGAACATTGTAAACAATGGTTGACCTCTGCTACCTGCGCCGTTACATTGTCGGTTATCAACTGGACGCAACGAAACACGAGTCACATGAACCAACATCTGTTTCTATCTCTTCTACTCCTTATGGCAGCAAGACTGCACGGGTAGATTGCATCCAGCAACGAACAGCCAAAACCCGTGCCTCGCACGGGTTTTTTTTTAACTAAAACAAGAGAGCAAGCCATGACGAATCAGGTAAAGATCTTTGATACCACCTTACGAGACGGCGAGCAGGCACTGCCTGCCAGTCTGAGTGCCAAAGAAAAACTCCAGATCGCGCTGGCGCTCGAAAGACTCGGCGTGGATATTATCGAAGCCGGCTTCCCGGTGTCATCGCCGGGTGACTTTCGCTCAGTGCAGATGATTGCCAAAGAAGTCAAAAACTCCACGGTGTGTGGGTTATCCAGGGCACTGAAAGCCGACATTGATGCCTGCGGAGAGTCTCTCAAAGTGGCGGATCACTTCCGCATTCACACGTTTATTGCAACATCAGATATCCACGTAGGCGCAAAGTTGCGTAAGTCGCAGGATGATGTGGTGGAGATGGCCGTAGCAGCGGTGAAGCACGCAAATCGCTATACTAACGACGTTGAGTTTTCCTGTGAGGACGCAGGCCGCACGCACATTGATTATTTGTGCCGAATGGTTGAAGCGGTCATCAAGGCCGGCGCGACCACAGTTAACATTCCGGATACCGTGGGTTATACCACACCAACCGAATTTGGCGGCATCATTGCTCAGCTGTTTAACCGCGTCCCGAATATCGATAAAGCCATTATTTCTGTGCACTGTCACAATGACTTAGGGTTAGCGGTAGCGAATTCGCTGGCAGCAGTGGAAAACGGCGCGCGTCAGGTTGAATGCACCATCAACGGCATCGGTGAACGAGCGGGTAATGCCTCGCTGGAAGAGATTGCCATGATCCTGCAAACCCGCAAAGAGATGCTGGGACTGGACACCAATATCAACTCTACCGAAATTCACCGCACCTCCAAGCTGGTAAGCCAGCTGTGTAATATGCCAGTGCAATCCAATAAGGCTATTGTTGGCGCGAATGCTTTCAGTCACTCATCCGGTATCCACCAGGATGGCGTGTTAAAAGCGCAGAATACCTACGAGATTATGACACCAGAAAGTGTCGGGATTAATAAGAACAATCTGAATATGACCTCGCGTTCGGGGCGTCACGTCATCAAGCATCGTCTGACAGAGCTGGGTTACAAAACAGAAGAGTATGATCTGGAAGCGATATATACCGCCTTTCTTGAGCTGGCTGACAAAAAAGGCCAGGTTTATGATTACGACCTGGAAGCGTTACTGTTTTTCGATAAGCAAAAACACGAGCAGGCATATTATAAACTGGAATACCTGCAAGCTAACTCAGGTCGCGAAATCGTGCCGAGTGCAACCGTGCGCTTAAAAATCGGTGATGAAACGATTACCAAAGCTGCAATAGGTAATGGACCGGTAGATGCGGCCTACAAAGCCATCATGGAGATGAGTCAGTTAGAAGGCGTGGAAGTCGTCGACTTTAAACTCGACTCGAAAGGTGAAGGTGCAGATGCGCTGGCGCAGGTGAGCGTGATTGCTGAGTATAATGGCCGTCGCTTCCACGGTATTGGTCTTGCCACAGACATCGTTGAAGCTGGCGTGAAAGCACTAATTTTTGTACTGAACAACACTTATTTAGCGGATCAGATCGATCTTCAGAAGAACCAACAAGAACGAATAGCAGGAGTATAAATGAGCCAGTTTTCCATTGCGGTATTAGCAGGTGATGGTATTGGACCTGAAGTAATGCAGGAAGCCAACAAAGTCCTGGACGCTGTTGAAACCAAATTTAATGTCACTCTGGCTCGCAACGCCTTTCCTGTGGGCGGCTATGCGATTGATACAGAAGGTGAGGCGCTTCCCCCTGCCACGCTGGCGGGCTGTGAAGCCGCCGATGCTATCTTGTTTGGCTCTATTGGTGGCCCAAAGTGGGATACCCTGCCATTAGAAAAACGCCCGGAGCGCGCTGCACTGCTGACGTTGCGCAGCCACTTTGACTTATTCAGTAACCTGCGTCCTGCACGCATTTATCCTGGGCTGGAAGCCTTATCGCCACTCCGTGAGGACATTGCCTCCAGCGGAGTCGATGTGCTGGTTGTCAGAGAACTTACCAGTGGCATTTATTTTGGTCAGCCTAAAGGGCGTGATGGTGAAGGTGAGGAAGAGTATGCCTTTGATACCATGCGCTATTCCAAACGGGAAATTCGCCGTATTGCTATATCTGCCTTTGAGGCCGCGCAAAAACGTCGTAAGAAAGTCACCTCCGTAGACAAAGCCAATGTTCTGGTTACCAGCCGTTTATGGCGCGAAATTGCCGAAGAAGTCGCGAAAGACTTTCCTGATGTGGAACTTGAGCACATCTATATTGATAACGCGACCATGCAAATTATGAAAAACCCGGCACAGTTCGATGTGATGCTTTGTTCAAACCTGTTTGGCGACATTGTATCTGACGAGTGCGCCATGATGACCGGGTCAATGGGATTACTTCCGTCAGCGAGCATGAACGAAGAAGGTTTCGGACTTTACGAGCCGGCGGGAGGCAGCGCACCAGATATCGCCGGAAAAGGAATTGCTAACCCGATTGCACAAATTCTGTCTGCCGCCATGATGCTGCGATTCAGCCTGAACCTGCAGGATGCCGCCGATGCTATCGAAAAAGCCGTAGTGGCAACACTGGAAGCTGGCGTGCTAACAGGCGAACTGCTACCTGCTTCCAGGCGCGATAATGCTGCAACTACCTCGCAGGTAGGTGATGAAGTCGTCAGACAATTACTGGCACAGGAGTAAATGAAACATGGCCAAGACCTTATACGAAAAAGTGTGGCAGGCCCACATTGTGGATCAAATCGGCGACGACAGCTTAATTTATATCGACCGTCACCTTATCCATGAAGTCACCTCTCCGCAGGCTTTTGCCGGGCTGGAGGAAAAAGGGCGTAAAGTACGTCGTCCGGACCGCACGTTTGCCACTATGGATCACAGTATCTCAACGCGCTCACTGGCACTGGATGCCTGCGGTCCGCAAAACGCATTGCAATTGAAAACACTGGCCGACAACTGCGAAAAAAACGGCATTAAGCTGTATCCGGTGGGGCACCAGAAACAAGGGATCGTTCACGTTATGGGGCCGGAACTGGGTTTAGTACAACCCGGCATGACCATTGTTTGTGGCGACTCTCACACCGCTACCCATGGCGCATTTGGTGCACTGGCGTTCGGCATTGGTACCTCACAGGTTGAACATGTGCTGGCCACGCAAACGCTTAAGCAAAGCCGCGCCAAAAGCATGCTGATCAACGTGAATGGTGAGCTGCCTGTCGGTATCACTGCCAAAGATATCATTCTGGCGATTATTGGTGAGATTGGTCACGCTGGCGCTACCGGACATGTGATTGAGTATGCCGGAGAAGCAATCCGCGCACTGTCGATGGAAGAGCGCATGACCATCTGTAACATGAGCATTGAAGCCGGTGCGAAAGCAGGAATGATTGCGCCAGATGACACCACTTTTGCTTACCTTGAAGGTCGCGAATTCGCACCAAAAGGTAGTGACTGGGATGCTGCCGTCGCCTACTGGAAAACCCTGTACAGCGATGATGGCGCCGCGTTCGATACTGTGGTGGAATTAAACGCACAGGATATTGCGCCACAGGTTACCTGGGGCACAAATCCGGGTCAGGTGATTGGGGTTAACGCACCGGTGCCCGGGCCTGAGGATTTCAGCGATCCCATCGAAATAGAAAGCGCCAAAAAAGCGCTGGCGTATATGGGCCTGAAAGCCGGTGAACGGTTATCAGATGTTCCGGTAAGCCACGTTTTCATCGGCTCGTGTACCAACAGCCGCATTGAGGATTTACGTGCCGCCGCCGTTATCGCCGGGAAAGGCAAAGTTGCCAGCAACGTCACTGCCATGGTCGTACCGGGGTCAGCCGCGGTGAAGCGTCAGGCTGAAGCAGAAGGGCTGGATAAAATCTTTACCGATGCCGGCTTCGAGTGGCGGTTACCAGGTTGCTCAATGTGCTTAGGGATGAACGACGATATTCTTACCGCTGGGGATCGGTGTGCATCCACCAGCAACCGCAACTTTGAAGGCCGTCAGGGCCGTGGGGCACGTACCCATCTGGTTAGTCCGGCAATGGCTGCTGCTGCGGCTATCAAGGGTCACTTTGCTGACGTCAGAGACCTGTAGGAGAATTACATGAGCAACAACAATCAAGGCTTCACAGTTCACAGCGGCACAGCCTGTCCGCTGGATCAGGCCAACGTCGATACTGACCAGATTATTCCAAAACAGTTCCTGACCAGTGTCAGCCGCGTTGGCTTTGGCAAACATTTGTTCCATGACTGGCGCTACCTAGATTTGGAAGAGAAAGAGCCAAACCCGGATTTTGTATTAAATAAGCCGGAATTTCAGGGTGCCAGTATATTGCTTGCCAGAGAGAATTTTGGCTGTGGCTCCAGCCGTGAACATGCGCCCTGGGCGCTTGCCGACTTCGGCTTTAAAACGGTTATTGCTACCAGCTTTGCAGATATTTTCTACGGTAACTGCATTAACAACCAACTGCTGCCCGTGGCGCTTTCGTCATCGGACATGGATAAACTATTTGCGGCAGTGAAGCAAAATGCGTCTACCACAATTGCAGTAGATTTGCCCAAGCAGCAAGTGAAGGCCGGTGAACTGGTGTTTGCATTCGAAATTGCAGAGCATCACAAAAACAACCTGATTAAGGGGCTGGATGCCATTGGTCAGACACTTGAGTTAAATTCGCAAATTGAAGCGTATGAAGCTAACCAGCCGGCCTGGGCGTAGTTTCACATCAGTACGTGCCCAGGCCTGAGGCCTGGGCACGCCGCTTTTTCCATTTCATTGCAGCGCCGACCAATTCGCTGTGGTGTCGTTTTTTTACGCTGTTAACCATGAATATGCAGTCCACCTTCCGGTGCTGCTTTGATGCTCGACCCTTCATGTTCTTTTCCGATACCTTACACCCTCATTAATTAACCGCACAGCCGCTGTCCCGCCCGGTATTACTTCCTCGCTGCATATTTCAGATAGCGCCCTCATCAAGCGATGTGAGAGCGGTGGGTGTCACTCACGAAAATAGACACAATGGATACGATGCGCGCGCAGTGAAAACCGATTACAATGACTATTCACACATTGTGAGTTGATAACCCTGCTACAATTTTTTTAGAGCCGCCAACAGGAGTGTTAATGCTTAAGCACATCGCTATTGATGAATTACAACCTGGCATGTTTGTAAACCAGGTTGTCGAGCAATCAGGTACATTGCGGATGCGCTCGAAAGGTCTTGTAAAGACCCAAAGTGCCATCGATGCATTGAAAGCGAAAGGGATCCGGGTGGTTGAGATTGATACCGACAAATCCACTATGCCCGCCCCCAGAAAAGCCGAATCAAAACCAGAAAAGTCAGCAATAAAAAGCAAGCCGCTGAGTCACTCTGAAGCGCTTAATAAAGCGAATGATTTATATACTCAGGCGATTTCCATTCAGGGTTCATTTATCAATGAGTTGAAATCAGGAGCCGGTCGCGACCTCACTCCGGTTGTTGATTTATCACAAAGCATTATCGACAGCGTTTTCGACAACCAGGATGCCCTCTCCTGTCTGACCATGATTAAAGACGCGGACAGCTATTTGCTTGAACACTCTATTAACTGCAGCATATTGATGAGCATGTTCGCCAGCCACCTCGGGTATGATCGCGACACTATCGAGCAGGCTTGCCTGGGCGCCTTATTGATGGACGTGGGAATGTCATCCCTGCCGGAAGAGCTTCGCTACAGTACTCAATCACTGTCCGGCAGTGACTGGGAGCTGATAAAGACCCATGTGGATATTGGCGTCGAACTGGTAGAGCAATGCGGCGACATTTCCGACCTGGCCTTAAGCATTATCGCGCAGCATCATGAACGAAACGACGGCAGTGGATACCCAAAGGCGCTCAAAAAGGACGACATTACCCTGTTTGCCAAAATGGCAGCCATTATTGATTCCTATGACGCGATGATTTCCAAACGGTCACATCAGGAGTCTATTGCACCAGCCGCCGCGTTGAAACGTCTGGTGAAACAACCCGCACTGGATCAGGAATTAGTGAATCAGTTTGTACAGTGCGTGGGAGTCCATCCGGTGGGGTCGCTGGTTCGATTAAAAAGCGGAAAGCTTGGCATCGTCAGCCAGGCGGGTAAAACGGACTTGCTGAGCCCGGTTGTTATGACGTTCTACAGCACGAACTCCGGTCACTACAATGAAATTAAACGGCTCGATTTAAGCAAGTCTGACGATGAAATTGTTTCAGGTGTTCGCCCGGATGACTTTGGCATCGACCTGCCTAAGTTTTTTCGCGAGGTGTTTATTCATCAGGTACCTTGAGGCGTTTTCACTACGACTCAGGTATGTTGCTGGCCCCTCTGTGCTGTCGCCGCCTGTGACAGTACGGTTCTGGTAAGTGGCTTTTGCAACATGCACACTTGTTTCGCACTTCTCATCGTTTAAAGCGCGGTATTGGCAAAACAGCGCCATCAGCGCTGTTTTTGTTTACCAAGCAGAAATCGCGTTGGGTGCAACGCGACCATGATGCAGGCGACGCTACCAGTCTGTCAGTGCCGCCATCGTGAATAGCTCATCTTCAAACGACAGGATAACCTGCTGAGCCTCAATGTTCACAATCTGCACCCGGTCATCAATCCAGTCGCCTTCACCCAGTTGTATACCATTCACCCGCACCCAACGGTCGCTGGAGCGCGAGGCATACATATGTGCGGAAAAGTTCATGGTGGGTAGGCGGGTAAGCAACCTGACCGGCAGTTGGTCTACTCGCGGCAGATCGTTTCTTACCGTGACTTTGGTTTGGGGTTCTGGATCAGGATCAGTTGCCTGTTTGTCCATCGCCTCTACCGCTGCGTTAAAGCGCGCCACCAGCTCAGGTGAGACAGACACATTGTCGCCATCCGGTCGCTCGTTGAGCACTGTGCCCACTTCTTCTGGCTCACTTACCGCCACCTGTTCTGCATTGTCCTCTTGCAAGGTTTGTCGGCCGGCAGCCTCAGAAGGCTGTGAGGTCTCGCTGGCGGTTTGCGAGGCGCCCTTATTCAGCGCATCTTGTTCGGAATTACTTACCGGACCCGGCTGCGTGGAAGATGGCGCCGTTGAGGTAGAATCACTGCTGTCGCTCGCGGTATCGGTTTGGGTTGCACTGCCTGCTTCACCTGGCGGCGTTACCGCCACAGTCTGCGCCGGTAACTGAGCGGGTGTTTGCATAACGCTGTCAGCTACCGAGGGCCACCATAGCGAATGGGTTGCTGCGGTAAAACCAATACCGGCTCCGCCTAGCACAAGCACTGCGAACGTTAATGCCTGGCGGGTGTACACTTTCCACAATGAGGGCAACCCCTGTACCGTGGGCAAAAACAAGCTGCGGTTAAACTGATCTGAAAGTGCATGATCAAACTTTGCACTGGTATCGTGATCGCCCCGAAGTAACGCCTGTGTTTGCGTTTTAGCACGACGCTGCACAGTCACTTCCGGCGCAATTTCAACTGTTTGTGAAGGGTCGATTTCCACTTCCTGAACGCCCATTTCTGAGAGTCCCTGAATCATTGCCTCGCTGGAAACCAGCCCCGATTTACGAATTTTTACCGGTCCGTTTTGCTGGGTGATCCTGACAATCACCATGCCCGGAGTGACATCAGATATTGCTATCAGGTTAGACATACCACCTCCCGGCGATAAATCCGATTACAATGGCGATGAAAAACGTCAACGCATAGCCAAGTTTGCGTTGGTTCTGAATTCGCTGACTAACTACATCTTCACCCAGAATTTGTTCTGCGGCGGCAAGGAATATGGGCTTTTTCACCACCGCATGTTGCTTGGTAAATGACAGCGTCAGCGCGCGGTCGCACAGCAGATTGATCACCCGGGGAATGCCCCCCGTGATTTGGTGTACTGCCCGTAAGGTGCCTTTGCTGAAAATACTGATATCGCCATTGGCCACCGACAACCGATGGGCAATGTACGAACTGACTTCCGGTGAGGTTAAGGGCAGCAGGTGGTAACGCGCCGTTATCCGCTGAGCCAGTTGTCTGAGCTCGTTGCGCTTTAACAGCTGTTGAAGCTCCGGCTGGCCAATCAGTACCACTTTTAACAACTTTTCACGGTTGGTTTCCAGGTTCGTCAGCAGTCGCAATTGCTCCAGGACTTCCGGCATCAGGTGCTGCGCCTCATCCACCATCAGAACGGTATTCATTCCGGCCTGATGATTGTCTGCAAGCTTAGACAATATGCAGTCAGTAAAGTACTTCAGACTGGCCTTATCCGCATCATACTGAATGCCCAGTTCGTCGCACACCGTCGCCAACAGTTCCAGTGCTGACAACGTGGGGTTTAAAATCATGGCGACCTGGGTATTGTCAGGCAACTGCTGTAACAGCTTTCTGGATACAGTAGTTTTACCGGTACCCACTTCACCGGTAAGCATGACAAAGCCACCGCTTTCTCTTAGCCCGAACGTCAGATGGGCCAGCGCCTCTTTGTGACGCGGACTCATGTAGAGATAGTCGGGATTGGGGGCGATTGAAAACGGATTATCGTTTAGCCCGAAATAGTTCAGATACATTCCACATTAACGGATAAATTGAATGACGCGATTAAACTACCAGAGCCTTACCAGAAGTCAAAACATGACTGATGCCGGGATCCCGTTTTTACGCATTCCACTCACTACTTCGGGAGTCACATGGCATTGTTCGAGGATGTGTTCGTCTTTATCTTGCGTATAATGCGAGACAAGGTTCAAAAAGTGCAGTCAATATTCTCAGGAGAAGCATGCAAACGTATCTGGTCGGCGGGGCAGTTCGCGACGAATTACTTGGCAGAAAAGTCACCGAGCGCGACTGGGTAGTAGTTGGCGCGACACCGCAGCAAATGCTTGATGCTGGCTACACGCAGGTTGGCAAAGACTTTCCGGTATTTTTACACCCCAAAACCAAAGAAGAATACGCATTGGCGCGAACTGAACGCAAGGCCGGACAGGGCTATACAGGGTTCATTTGCGATGCGTCAGCGTCTGTAACGCTGGAACAGGATCTTCAGCGCCGCGATCTCACCGTGAATGCCATTGCACAAACGCAGGATGGCGAGCTCATCGACCCCTATAACGGTAAGCAGGATCTGGAAAACAAAGTTCTTCGCCATGTTTCCGATGCATTTTCTGAAGATCCCTTACGCGTGTTTCGGGTAGCACGCTTTGCAACCCGCTATCATTATTTGGGCTTCACCATTGCCACTGATACGCTTAGTCTGATGACAGCAATGGCAACATCAGGTGAGCTTTCAACTCTGACAGCAGAACGCGTCTGGCAGGAAACCGCGCGCAGTCTGATGGAACGCTCTCCGGCGATCTACTTTTCGGTACTGACACAATGTCAGGCTCTGCCAGTCTGGTTTCCCGAGTTACCTTCCCCGCCACATGCGGTTTACGAGGCACTCGCTGAAGCGGCTATGCTTGCGTTGCCGCTAGAGATTCGCTTCTCCTGTCTGTGCACAGCTCTCACCACGGAGGCAGTGAACAGCCTGTCTAAACGTCTTAAAATGCCTAACGCCGTTTCGTCACTGGCATTACTGGCAGCAAAACTATCTGACTCTATGCAGGCATCGCTGCACGCCCATGCCCTCGTCGATTTGTTCGATACCGCCGATGCGTGGCGTAAACCCGAGCGATTTGCAGATTTGCTAAAGGTATTTACGCTAACCTCCAACGCGCAGGGTATAACACATTGGGATGAGCGCCGCCGCTTGATATCGGAGGCACTTGAACAGGCCAAAGCTGTTGATATTAAAGCGATTATCGAATCGGGAGTTAAGGGCCCGGCAATCAAAGAGGCGGTTCGCAGCGCAAGATGCAAAGCGGTAGACAAAGTTCTTGCGTCTGCCCACGCCCCGCAGAAGTAAAAACTTATGGTACTACGACTGCGGTATCGCTTGTTCGACCCCAGTCAGATGCTACAATACGCGCAATTTTGCATACGCTGATCAATTATGACTTTCGAAGAACTCGAACTAGATGACGCCTTGGTCCAAGGCGTTGCCGACATGGGCTTCACCACGCCTACCTTAATACAATCGCTGGTAGTGCCTGAGGCTATGGATGGCAGAGATGTGCTCGCTTCGGCACCTACAGGTACCGGTAAAACAGCCGCGTTTTTGCTGCCGGCCTGCCAGTTTTTGCTGGACTACCCCAGAAAGAAACCAGGCTCAACCCGGGTTCTCATTCTTACGCCAACCCGAGAGCTGGCGTTACAGGTTTATGAGCAAGCCGTTGCCATTACCAAGCATACCGACCTGGTATGTGGCGTAATAACCGGTGGCATTAATTACGGCACTGACAGAGAAACGCTGGATAAAGGACTTGATATTCTGGTGGCGACACCAGGACGTTTGTTCGAGCACATCCAAAATGAAGTCGCTGACTGTCGTGATATTGAATCGCTGATATTAGATGAAGCAGACCGAATGCTGGACATGGGTTTCTCCAGTATCGTTAACCAAATTGCGGCGGAAGCCCGCTGGCGTAAACAAAACATGCTGTTCTCGGCTACGCTGGAAGGTGCTGGGGTTCGTCAGTTTGCCAACGAGCTGTTAAACGATCCGGCCATTATCGAGGCCACCCCATCGCGCAAAGAAAAAAATAAAATTCATCAGTGGTATTATCAGGCTGATGATATGGCGCACAAAGAAGCGCTTTTACTGCACATTTTGCAAAACCAAATTACCAACGCCATCGTGTTTGTGAAGACGCGCGACCGCTTGCAGGCACTGAAAGACAAACTGGCCTCGCTGGACATTCCGGTGTGCTGGCTGCAGGGAGAAATGCCGCAGGATAAACGCATTGCCGCATTAGCCCGCTTTAAATCCGGCGATGTACCCATCCTTCTTGCTACCGATGTCGCCGCACGCGGCATTGATGTGCCTAACGTCAGCCACGTCATTAACTTTGATATGCCGCGCAAAGCTGACATCTACGTGCACAGGATTGGCCGTACCGGTCGTGCCGGAGCAAAAGGCACCGCGATTTCACTTGTTGAAGCGCATGATGCCCAAATGATTGGCAAGGTTGTTCGTTATATGGATGAGCCGCTTAAGCCACGGATCATCGACTCACTGCGTCCTAAGCACAAAGCCCCTAAAGCGTCGTCGAAAAAGAAAAAAGCGAAAAAGAAAAGCGCGGCAAAAACCAAGAAAAAATAGGACTGCAGAATGGCTTTCCCTGAAAAAATCGTAATTGCTACCGGCAACGCCGGTAAGCTCAAAGAGTTTGAGACCCTGTTTGCCGAATTTGGTGTTGATGTAGTAGGCCAGAAAGTGCTTGGTGTAAGTGATGTGCCGGAGACTGGTACCACTTTCGTTGAAAACGCCATCATCAAAGCCCGTCATGCCGCCAAAGAAACCGGGCTGCCGGCCATTGCCGATGATTCAGGTCTGGTGGTAAACGCCCTCGGCGGTGCACCGGGTATTTATTCTGCCCGCTTTGCAGGCGAGAACGCGACTGACGCTGACAATATCACCAAGCTGCTTGCCGCCATTCCCGATGGACAGCCCCGTGATGCACATTTTTTCTGTACTCTAGTCATGATGCGACATGCCGACGACCCTGTTCCTTTGATGAGTCAGGGCGCCTGGTACGGCACAATTACCGATACCCCTTCTGGCACGGCCGGTTTTGGGTATGATCCTGTATTTTATGTGCCATCGGAAGAATGTACTGCGGCAGAGCTGGAAAAGCAGGTAAAAAACCGCATTAGCCATCGCGGTACCGCGATGGCCACGCTGATGACGCAGATGAGGCAAGCCTTTGCGTAATCCGCCGCTCAGCTTGTATGTGCATATTCCCTGGTGCGTACAAAAATGTCCGTACTGTGATTTCAATTCCCATGGTTTGAAGTCTGCTATCCCTGAAAAAGAATACGTTTCGCATTTGCTCGATGATTTGGCAATTGATGCGGCGCGAATTGGTGATCGCACAGTGGAAACTGTATTTATCGGCGGTGGTACCCCCAGTTTGTTCAGTGAAGCGGCGATGCATGCACTCATCACAGGCATACGCGAACGTGTGAACCTCGCTGAGAACGCTGAAATTACTATGGAGGCCAACCCCGGCACGGTCGAATCCGGCCGCTTCAAAGGGTTTCGGCAAGCTGGAGTAAATCGTCTTTCTGTTGGCGTGCAGAGCTTCCAGCCAGCCCATTTAACCTTATTGGGTCGGATCCACGATGATACGCAGGCTACCAAAGCAGTGAAGCAGGCACACGAAGCCGGATTGCCAACGTTCAACCTTGATTTGATGCACGGTCTGCCGCAGCAAAGTGTCGCAAACGCGATGTCTGATCTGGAACAGGGCATTGCCCTTGCACCATATCATTTGTCCTGGTATCAGCTAACCATAGAACCCAACACGCCATTCTACTCCAAACCGCCCGCGCTGCCTGACGATGATATTCTCTGGGATATCCAGCAGCAGGGACACAATACCTTAAAGGCGGCAGGGTTTGAGCAGTATGAAATATCGGCCTACAGTAAACCGGGCCATCAGTGCCAGCACAATCTTAACTACTGGCGCTTTGGGGATTATCTTGGCATAGGCTGTGGTGCACATGGCAAGATTACGGACGTAACAGACGGCTCAATTACGCGCACGGTGAAAGTAAAACACCCACGGGGCTATATGGAGCTAAGCCGGCCCTATCTGGATAAAGAAAACGTTGTGCAGGCAGAAGACCTGCCATTTGAGTTCTTTATGAACCGATTCAGGCTTGTAGAGCCCTGCCCGATTACAGATTTCGAGGCACTCACTGGCGTATCTCTGCAAACTGGAGAATTACGCGCGCTTGAACAAGCCGAAAAACAAGGGCTTCTCGATATCAGTCCTACCCACTGGCAGGTTACTGCACAAGGACGTCGTTACCTGAACACATTACTGACGGGTTTTGTCTAAGCAGCCAGTCGGCCTGCACCGGCATTCACCCGCACCTCACCCGGCTTTTTGTAGCAAATCGGCGCATAACACCTGACGTTAAGTTCTGCGTAGTTGTTGTGATGCCGCCATGTAACTTCCTGTATTTTGTCTTTTCTCTGATATTTACGTTGCCCTTCCCCCTCTAGATTGCGCGAGTTATGGATATGTATAGAACAAAATCCACTAACAAAAGTTGGCCAGACCGCCGGTTTTGTCATAGCTTTATTCATAGCAAGACAAACAAAGTAAGCATTTGGGTTTGCTTGTAATTTTCAGTGTTACTGCAACTCATTAAAAGCTCGCACTTGGGGGAACGGTAATGCACGCAACCTATGACCAGAAAGGAGGTGAACAACAAATTATCTACGCGACTTGTCGCGATCCACGCTTTATAGATTCAGATCAATTTTTGTACTAACCCGTTTCGATATACTAACAATGACAACCGAACGAGCCACAGCCGTGACGTAGTGGATGATTTATCCGGAGATAATAACGATGTCCTACCCTACACAAGCTGAGCGGGCACTCAGCGTAGAACGCGAACGGATCTGGTTGCAGTGTTTCAGATTATGTGTTCGATGCCGCCAGGTAGCCAACTCATTGACAGAATATGAATTCAGAGATGGCAGTTCTGTAACCCTTGATAGCAGTAAGTCGTTTCCCGTTCCCGTAAAATGGAAAGGCTCAATGCCAGCGCACTAACTGCCAGGCTTATAAAAATTGTAAAACAGGTAGTTCAGGCTGCCTGTTTTAGTATCTGGAAGGAACAACTATTCTGTAATCGCCGCATCACTACAGACTTTATATTCCTCTTCTTTCATAACGCTATCGCGCTCCTTTCCTTATACGTACCCACCTAAATTAAAGTCTGCCGATTCAGGGTTAATAACTGTACTCCGAGTCAGTTTCTTCCATAATATAAGCGGCTATTATCAATAGGGTATCTGCTTGATACGTAACTATTAAATGGTTTTGATTATGAAACTGTTAAATGAAACAGAAGTAGATTTTGTTGGTGCTGGCTGTGCCGAACACTGTTGGGGCGATGCAAGCTGGAGTGGCGCTGCAGGTGCAGCGGCTGGTGGCGCAATTGCCGGTGCCCGGGGTGGAATAGGCGGCGTCGCACTAGGTGCTTTCGGCGGCCTTGTCGGCTATTTCTTTGGAAAAGTAGGCGATACCAGATCCAGTTAACCATCGTTACGCAATGGGTATTACCATTGCGTATTTCTTTTACTTTTTGACAATGAAGATTTTACTATGCAATCCAGTCAGCTTGTTCGCTTTTTCTTTTTCATTTTGTTTATTGTTCTTTCTGCACTAGCCATCCGGTTAGCAGGAAGTGTGACTTATGAAGCGTCCGCTCTCAGCGATTTCCTGGTTAACGCGGTTGCTGTCCTTATCGCTGCCGCAGTTACCTTTTGTCTTTTCCGTATATACTCGCTTAGCAGGGCGAAGACCGAAAAATGTACGTCGTAATTAACCCCTTCGTGCTCGCGCCGACAGCTCACAGTCCTGCTATTTACAGACACGCTCTGAGGTCACTTACAAAGGGCTATCGCGTTGCATTACACGGTCAATCAACTGCACTCACTTGAATTGCAGAGTGTGTATAACGTGATTCCAGTCTGTTTTTCCAATTATTCCGAACGACTTGAGAGCAAGGCAAAGGTCTTGGAAAAAACCGCAGTTTACATGCAGTAAATGAGGATTTTTGAGAAGGTCTTTAATGCCGCAATCATGAGTGCAGCCTGTTCATTCCAAGCGTCGCGAACGACTTGAGTGCAAGGCAAAGGCCTTGGAAAAAACCGCAGTTTACATGCAGTAAATGAGGATTTTTGAGAAGGTCTTTAACGCCGCAATCATGAGTGCAGCCTGTTCATTCCAAGCGTCGCGAACGACTTGAGTGCAAGGCAAAGACTTTTGAAAAAACCGCAGTTTACATGCAGTAAATGAGGATTTTTGAGAAGGTCTTTAACGCCGCAATCATGAGTGCAGCAGCTTGGAAACTATTGCGTGGAAGTAATAATATTATACTTCTCAAACGCAGGCAGCGATGCCCGCAATTTCTCTTCGGTGTCATCAAGCTTTTTCAGCTTGTCGCAAAACCATTGGGCTTTATTCTTCAAAGTGTAAGCGCGCGGTCTTACGTCTGTTTCGATTTTTTCTTCCATGCTTTCGAGCTGGCGGGTAAGCGCGTCGGCATCGTTGCTGGTATTTTCACCGCTGTTGGTGTTTACACCACTGATTGCTGACAGAATGCCGCCAACTGACGTGGAGAAGGCCTCTTCGAGCTGAGTTTCTATTTCGGTATCGACGAACTCATCAACACTTTCCAGTGAGCCTGGGCCGATGAAATAGTGATTACTGGCGTGGCGAAACTTATCTTTCACTCGTATCTTAACGCGCTCCATGGCCTTTCTGAGACGTTCGTAACTTTCATGGTCGCTGCCCACCAGACCCAGGTAAACATGATCGATATTCTTAATGGCCAGGTCTACCCCTTCGGTGGCCAGTACAATCATTTTAGGTACAACATAGTGAAGTCCGTCAGCGTACTCGTGCAGCCACCGGCGTTGTTGCTTGTCCAGTGACTGCCAGCGCCCGCCGATAAAAAGCTGTTCACTGCCATTTATCTGCATGATCGTGCGCGATTTGTCCATCACCCGGATCTGCTGCGGGTTGACGACTAAACCATAGGAAAAGTCGATGTCGCAGGTAAATTCTGCCCATGCCTGTTGTGGTGACACAAGCAGTAGAAGCAAAGCAGCGAAAACACGCTGTAGGGATGTAAAATGTTTCATGGTGTTATTGTGTACGGCATAACCACATATAGGAAAGTCACATGAGGTCAACTGGCAAAAATTCAGGTTAAAGTCGTGGGCAACCGGCCAGGTTCATCACGCACGATCCGCAAGCATGATAGGAACATTTTCGCTACTGTTCAACATACGTTCGCACCAGTCTGATGTAAACGAAACGTTCCTTTTGCTTTATGGAATGGCTGGCATTAAAAAAGGCAACTACCCAGGCTCTGTCTGGATCTTCTGTTGATGGCGTAGCCGTCCAGAAATCATCATCAGGTGTTTGTGGGAATATGCCTTCGTTGATTGAGGGCCTGACACAAAGTCTCTCGGTAATAGAGGCCAGTTCCTTAATGTTCGGCAGCCTCCAGCCCAGCAAATCCTCCTCGCTCGCCTGATGTGCGTAATCTAATGCTGTTTGCCAGTTAAAACGGGTGGCCTCCCCTTCACACTGACTCCCGTTCCAGCTTTGTCCGGCACTGCAACGTTGCCACACCAGATTCGTCGGCTCATGCAGTATATTACCCGTGCCGAGAACCGTAAAATCCTCATCGGGCGTGGTTTCTACGCCGCTGGCAAGACAGGTCTGCGCAAAACTGGATGAAGGAAATAGCGCCAACAACGCCAGAATCAAAACT
The DNA here is from genome assembly GCF_047556435.1 of Alteromonas sp. H39. GTDB lineage: Bacteria > Pseudomonadota > Gammaproteobacteria > Enterobacterales > Alteromonadaceae > Alteromonas. Next base: position 1,109,173 of record NZ_CP180210.1, on the reverse strand, counting down.
CTCATAGCCCTTCCCTCCCCGCACGCACTAACCGAACGCGCGCGGCCTCAGATTTATTCAGAAAATTATCAACGCCAGACGCAAAATCAATCGCCCAGGCATTCTGTGCACTGTCGTCCTGCACTCCGTCAGCTCCTGGGTTTGTGGTCCAGTACCACAACGGCTGTGCTGCAATATCTCCGGTATTCGGATAAAAGTCAGAATCGATCATTGCCGCATCAGTAATACCAAAATGCACCAGCGACATCAGCTCGCGGTGCGTAGGCAGTCGCCAGTCATAAAAACCGCACAGCCCCTGCGCATTCACCTGGGCAACATAAGCCTCGGTATTGCAGTTCGTTAACGTGCAACTGGCAGCTGCGCCGTTAATATCGCCTTCAAAACCACCATTATCCTCAGACTGATACCACGAAAAGGTATTGTCAGCGCTGTGTAATCCGGCCGTCGTAGTTTTCACTTCCCATACCAGCCCCGTGACGTTATCGCGCACACAAGAGAAAGTGCCGCTGGCCGCATCTTGTTCGTCACCGTTGCTATTGAGCTTGGTAAAATCAAAACCGGCGTCGCCCTCTCCTGCCTTCTCCAATAGTCCCGCCTGATGGATAACGTCGCTCCCTCGCTGGGCATCCTGGCCTGGCCACAAGTTCTGCTGGTTAGGGGTAAGTGCAGTGTCTGTCGCTTGTACAGATACCCCGGTATCGTTCATCAAAGACACCGGATAGGGACGAACTGCCGCGCGCAGGCTGTCGGTTACCTGATTCCCATTGGCATCAGTCACTGTCAGCGTGAACACCCTTTCTGAATAAGCATCCACCAGCGGTGCAATTGCATAGGTGGATAACGAGTTTGCCGACTGAATAGCAGAATCAGCTTCCCAGCGAATGGCCAGCGGGTTGGCAGATGGAATGGTGGTATAGGCCGTCCCTTCAAGAATAACAGGCTCGCCGCTGAATACGGCTTGTGAGACACCGGCATCAATTACGGGCAGCGTTTCGGAGGCCGACTGTATTGTAATAGCAATACTGGTCTCATCTGTGGCACCTTCTTCATCGGTAACCCGTAATGTAAAAGCCAGATTTTGTCTGGCGCTGGCGATGGGTGTTGTAATCACGAGCTGCGACTGCTCCGTCATCACATCCTGCAGCACATCAATTCCTTCTGTTTGTGTCCAGAGATAGTCTGCGATCTGACTTGCTGGATTTGATGCATCGGCATCGCTGCTGCCGCTGCCATCAAGTGTGAGTGTAACGCCTGCCGGATAAAGGCCAGCGGCCAGCCCTTCCCAGGCTGATAGCGCAATGTCGGCGACCGGCGCGGCGTTATCGGGCTGCACCGTAATCACTGTGCTGTCAGACGCTGTTTGCCCTGTAGTGTCAGTTACCGTCACCGTCAGCGTATAATCTCTGGCGGTTGAAACCGTAGGCGCGACGAAACTGGCATCCGGTACGGTGTTATCTTCATGCAAAATTGTCAGTGCGGGCGACGCTATCCATCGCCATGTAAGCGCGCCTGTACCGCCGCGAGATTCTGCGGTCAGTGACACCGGCACGCCTTCACTGATACTTCTGTCGGCACCGGCATTAACAAAAAGTGAGGCGGAATCGTTACTATCTTCACTGCCACCACCGCAAGATGACACCAGCATTAACAGACCAACGATGCTGAACAGGTGAAAACCAGAACGGATCATGTTCGCTCCTACAACATTTTTCACTGTGCATTACAGTGAGAAGCCAGCCCCGACATTAACGTCGAAAGCGCGATTGAAAACCAAATGGGGGGATTATAAGAAAGTGCGACCTTTGCGCTCTTCTTCTTCGCTTTGATGCACCTGAAGTGCTTCAAGCTGCTTTTTACCCGCCGCAATATCCGTCATGTCGTAAATCATCATACTGATATGATCAACTACTCCATTGGCAGAGACCAAAGGAGAGAGCGTGATGTTTTGATACATGAACGGCTCACTTCCTGTAATCGGCCGGTAATTGGGAAACTTAAACAGATAGGGGCGTTGTTCCCATGTCATGAACGCCCGGGTTTTCAGTTCAAAGACCGGTCGGGCCTTCTTAGAAAACCAGGTCTCTGTAATTGAGGGAAATACGCTAAAGAGACTCTTATCACGGACGTCGCTGGGCAATATTCCGCTGTGGCTCTCCATAAAGCCGTTCCAGACTTTCACCCGATAATTACGATCCAGCACCACAATACCCACGTCCACGCTTTGCAGCATGTCCATCATCCAGTGAAACTCCTGCAATCCTTCTAAATCAGTCTGGCTCATCAGAAGTCCTCCAGCAGGTGTGCCAGTTTATCGTTCATGATCTTCATCGACTCTTCGGTAAAAAGTAAGATCAGGTCACATTGCACATTGTAGCCTTCCAGGCCGTAACTGAGCTCAATCGCCAGCGTTCGCTTCCACTTTATGCTGTTCATCGAGATAATTTCGGTAATGGCCCGATGTTGCCCCAGTACAATAGGATGCCCCTGGCTGAAATTAACATCCATCTGATTGGCTAAACCGGTAAGACAGGTACCAATGAGGATGCTGGCTGCGTCCATCAGCAGTTCAAGTTGTATCTGATCATCCACGTCATCTTGGATGTCGAGAATTTTGGCTACGTCTTCAAAGCTGGAGTCACTGAGAATACACAACGCTTCACCGCGGATCCCGCCGCCAAGAAAGCCCTGACAGACAGCCGTCACCCGCTCATGTGACTCGATGTCAGACAACATCATATGCAACTCTGACACTTCGATTAAGTTCACGTTGGGAATAGGAAGACGTACAAAAACGTTCATGATGCGGGCAAGGTGGTCACCCGCCTGCCCCATCGCAATATTGGTGATTTCCTGATAACAATCACGGATATCCGGGTCCAGCGGACTCGCCTCGACGGTGTCATCCTGATCATTATGAAGGATATGATGTTTCACCAACGCGGCTTGCAGCGTATCGGGGTCGACAGGCTTGCGGATGAAATCGATAGCGCCGAGCTGTGTAACACGTTCATATGCTTCGGGCTGAATATCACCGGAAATAACAATGGTTTTGGTGGGGTACCCGCCTTTTTTGATGGCTTCGAGGGTTTGGTAGCCATCCATGACGGGCATATTGAGATCTAGCAGTAACAACTGCCCTTTACCCTGCTGGATCGCATCTATCGCCTCCTGCCCATGCTTGGCAAAATGCACTGCGACCTCCCAATCCTGAGGAAGGCATTTCGCGACCTGTTTTCGCGCTACCAGCGAGTCGTCACACACTAACACTGAGTACATTGAGCTAATTTACCACCTTTCCATCCGATTTACCGGCTACAGCATTTTCCCATTTACACGATGAAATGCCCGATGTATTGACGCTTTATGTTATTCACTACACTGTCGCTAAGACACTGTTAAGGTATCGGCCATGAAAGCCAGTTCTGAAACTCTTTTAAGAAATAGCATTTATCTGTCAAAAGTCCATAGGCCAAAAGTGGAATAGTTGACGGAACTTGCCACCGCGAAGACTTTGCTTTGCGCTATTATCGTGTTATCCAAATAACAATGGCACAACAATCGCTGTCATGATGCCATTTAAACACAGCCCCAGCGTGGCCATCGCGCCAGTGTGTTCGTTCATTTGCAGTGCTTTGGCAGTTCCCACGGCGTGGGCCACTGTCCCCATCGCGATGCCCTGAGCCTGCAGCGAGTTGACTTTGCAAAGCCGGAAAACCAGATCGGATACTACGGCGCCGACGATTCCGGTTATGATCACAAAAACCGCAGCCAGCGCAGGTACACCGCCTATTTTTGCGCCCGCCTCCATCGCCAGCGGTGTAGTGATAGACTTTACTAACATGGTCATCTGAATAGCCAGTGGGGAATCGAAGGTGTACACCACCGACCAGGCCAGTAGCGGCGCAATGATGCCTCCTGCGCCAACAGCGGCTATCAGTCGCCATCCCAGATCTCTAACCTGATGCCACTGGTTATACATGGGGATCGCCAGTGCGACGGTTGCCGGTCCCAGCAACCAGTGGATTAAAGCGGCATTCAGTTGGTACTGACGAATATCTCCATGCACAAGCGCGATGGTAATGCCTACCCCACTGGCTGTCACCACCAGTGGGTGCACCAAGGGGCTGCCTTTGGCGAAACGATGAATTTTCAGAGCCAGAAAGTACCAGGCAAGCGTTACCGCTATCCATATCGCACCACTGACGGACAGCGTAGCATTTACTACGTCCGCAAAGTCATGATAAATAAGTTTTATGGCATCTACTGTAGTCATTTCGACGCTGCAATCCGCTTACTAAGAATTTTCTCAGCCGCCACTCCAGCCAACCCCAGCGCAACTATGGTCGAGACGAAAATGGCGCCAATTAAAGCAGCGCTGTGTTGTACAACGTCGTCCCAATACAGCCCCACGCCTAATACAGCAGGAACAAACAGCAGTGACATATGCTTGAGCAGCGGCGAAACGGCAACAGTAATGGATTGTGAGGGTTCGCCACGAATAACGAGGAAAACAAGCAGAAGCAGTAAACCCGTCAATGCGCTGGGCAACGGGAAGTCAAACAACAGCACCAGTAGCTTACCTGTGACAAAACACCCCAACAGCCCTAACCAACCTATAAGTGTCTTTTTGATGGTTTTCATTTTGCAGTCAGACAGTTATCTATGACCGCAGTGTACCACTGATACAAGGTGTTGCCACAAAGACCATGGTCGTACGATATACTAATCCAGTGGCTGGTTCTGCCAACACGCCATGTAGCAGCGACGGCTGATTTTAATCATAGTGCCGGTGTCCATTTCCAGGTAGTGCACGCCGGGGCCCTGATGCATTATTCGTCTGACTCTGCTCAGATTCACAACCACAGAGCGGTTTGCGTGCAAAAAGTTATTATTGTCCAGCCGACGTAATAACTCGGTCATGGTTGAACGGACAATATGATTCTCACCGCTGGTATAAACACACATATAATCACCGGCCGCTTCAATCCAGCAGATATCATCGGGCTGCAGACAGCACCATTCGTTTCCCGAACGCAGGCCTACCACACCTGCCCGCTTGCGACTGGCACACTGTCGACGCAACATCGCCGCTAGTGCCTCCTGATTGACACCAAACTGCTTACATAACCCCTCGCTAACCCGCTGATATTGGTCCCGAAACAGTTGGCGTTTTGCATTTTGTGTCACTTTCTCAAGACAGCAGTGCAACTGGTCCTTATGTATGGGAAGCTGCAAAAAGCCGTCAGCCATAACCTGAAATGCCGATAACGCATCGCCATTAGATGACCCCGTGACAACGCAATGCATACCGTCACATAACAGGTTACCAAGGGCAGTAATGGTAGCCTGACTGGCGAAAATGACCGCTGAAGGGTAACTGATAAGTACAGGTCTGGCATCAAGCACGGTATTACAACACACCGTGTGTACGATATCTTCATGTGCACTGAGCGCGTCCATCAGGCTTGCAGCAACGTGCTTTTCAGCCCCCACAATAACTGCCACTAATGCAAGCTGACCTACCCCCGCGCCTCGCGAGGCGAATGTGATGTCTTCTGCCAGGCCTGAAAAAAGGGCTGTCTGTGAACGCGACAGCCCAACCTCCAGGGGAAGAGTGACTTTTTTCATCGCTATCACACTATCGTTTCGCGGTCAGAGTCCGGTCGGATTGATGTAAACGTGCCGCAAGAAACTTGCCTGAATTGCCTGCACTATGCGTTGCAGCGAACGTCATCATGTTCTGACCATTACACACAAGGCCTTCATCGAGCGTGCGGTAGTTAAGACCACTGCGTTTCACCGCAAGATGCAAACGCATAGGGTTATCGGCTTTTATTGCCTTACAGATATTCACTAAATCGTTCTCTTTTTCAGCTGGATAGCCAGCGGCCTGTGCAGCGCCTGTGAAAAGGACACCAGTAGCGATAGCGGCACAAAGTGTTTTGTTGATGGTAAATGCTTTCATAATGTATTCCTCGGTTGCGAAATGCCGGGATTACTGCATGCGTCCGGCGACAGGATTACAGTAGTGAAGAAAACGTATAATCACTGTGACAAAACGGTAAACGGCGGCTATTTGAGATATTGCGATAAACGCGCTATAAATGCCGTTAAACTGACGCCTGCAACCGCCGTTTGTCGCGGGTTACACACACTTTGAAACAACCTGATTTACGTGCATACAAGGATGTAAAAATGTTAGAAAGTCAGCCGTATCATCTGATCAGAAAACAAATGCGCCCGGGCGACATTATCGCTTTTGGTGGCGACAGTCTTTTCTCCCGCTGGACAAAACTGACAACCCGTTCCGTGGTGACGCATGTGGCGCTGGTGATGCAAACCAAAATGCTGGATGACAGCACCGGCAGTTACTTTAACCAGGTCATGGAAGCTACCGTTTATGAAGGCAAAAAGGGCGTCATGACTAACCGCCTGAGTGAGCGCATTGATACCTATGATGGCGATGTATGGTGGTTACCATTAAGCGACGAGGCACGAGGGTGTTTAGAAAATAATAAAGTGGACTTTTTCAACTTCATGTACACGCAGCGGAATAAGAAGTATGACGTGTGGCAATTATTTGGGGCTGCAGTTGACTTTATGGACGACCATCCGTGGTTAGGCCGCTTCAGTTATAATGACGAGGATTTCAACAGCTGGTTTTGTTCAGAACTGATTGCAGAGGGCCTGGAAACTGCCGGGATCGTGTCTGGGGTGAACGCGTCAGAGGTGACTCCACACGATATTTGCCAGTTTAATATATATGGCGAGCGTTACGTACAGTTAAAAGGCGACGGGAAAATGATCACCGGGTTTAATTCCGTCGATGCCACTAACTGGGGCCAGATTGCGTAAAGCACTTACTTACATCGACACTCGCGAAACCGCGATGCCATGTACATGCAAAAAGCGATAAAGATAACACTTACCCTGCTGTCCGATAACCTTTCCCATATGGCGTAATAGTAAGCTCATGATGTGGTAGTATGGCGGAGACTGGCATGTTGCGGAACTTATGCGCCGGAATTTTTCATGTTGTCTGGCAGCTTGTTAAATCAAGAAAACCATCACAGCACGTACTTTGCAAAGTTTACTTAACAAAGCACGATGCCAGTGGTCGGTCAGAGGCTGCCTGACTCGCTTAAAAGAAGCTGTCCTGATGGATTTTGATGAACATCGATGTGTCTGACTTGCTGTAATCGATTTTGTACTCTTTGCCGTTGAGCGTCTGTACAAACAGCAGGGTTTTCTCATCGCTGAACACTTCACCGGCAGTCAGATCTACCAGTTCCATATCCATCATCTTTGCATCCCGTTTGTTTTCAGGAATTTTCCCTTCGTATCGCTTTATACCTTTGTAGGTGACAATAATCGGGGGATTGTCATCACCATTCAGGATGAGCAAATCAAGCTTTCTTATTTTATGAATAAGGGTGTTGCGACCGCTTACCAGAAAGGGCTTTTCTGTCATTGTTATCTCCGCGCTGGCGTGCCGTGTTAAATCAATATAAATAAATTTGAAAAAAAGATACCAAATAACGAAGGCAGTTGCACTTACTACCTTACTGATTGTAGGCAATTTCTTAACTATTGCTTAATCATTTTGGCGAAATGTCTGCGTTTTGGGTTTGGCGAAATCGGGATTATGCAAAAACTGCTGGTCGGTCAGGCTTTGCAAAAAGGCAATGAGTGCGTCTCGTTCCTCATCAGTCATGCTAAAGCCCTTAATGAACGGGCTTTTGTGCGGATTGGTGATACCTTCGCCGCGTCCCCCTGCGGCATAGATATCTATGACCTCCGCCAGTGTTGCCACGCTACCATCGTGCATATAGGGCGCAGACACCACGATATTCCGTAACGTGGGGGCTCTGAACTTACCCATATCCGCTTTATTGAACGAAACCGTATACAACCCCTGATCTGATTCAGGATAGGCGCCCTTGCCATCTTCGTTATAAAGACCAGTATTGTGAAACGGGCGCAAATCAAGCTGCTGATAGGCATGCTTAGACGACTGAGTAAAATTCACGCCTCCGTGGCAATGAAAGCACTCCATGCGTTCAGAAAAAAACAGGTTCATCCCCTGAATTTGCTGCTCACTTAACGCGTCATCCTGTCCGCCGTAGGCATAGTGATCAAACGGGCTGGAGAATGACACCAGACTGCGCACGAAGCTGGCCAGTGCTTTAACAATGTGATCCCATGAGGGTTCGGGATCACCAAAAGCCTCCTCGAACAAAAATTGGTAATACGGTGACGATAACCGCGCCAGAATAATACCTTCACTTCCTGTAACCCCAAGCTCTACCGGTCTTTCGTTAAACAGCGGGATCATTAGCTGCTGCTCAATATGTTCAAGCCCCTGGTGCGCCCACGTCAGACTGCCGTTATAGGCCACATTCACCAGCGCCAGCGCGTTACGTTCTACCTTGTCTCCGGTGGTGCCGGTAGAATGTCTGGTGGCTTCAGCAAACGCAAACTGCTGTTTATGACAGCTGGCACAGGATTGCGCGACGTTTACGCTTAACGCCTTGTCGTAAAACAGCGCCCGGCCAAGCGCCACCTTCTCTTTTGTCATCGGGTTATCTGCCGGGACTACCGGTTCAGGAATATTATAGGGAAGGTTCCATTGATAGGGTTCTGGCTTATCAGAACAGGCTGCGAGACACGCAGCCACTACCAGCGCTACTGCCAGTCTAACCATGGTCGATGCAGCAGGTTTTTCAGTAATTGACCGCAAACCGGGTTTTCCGGCGACTCAAACATACAGCCTTCGGATTGCGTGAGGTTAACCTGTGACAGCATCACCGGCACAGACAACGACAAATCCAGTTCCCAGTCCAGTTGCGTCATTGGCAGTATCATTTCCACCCGGTTGGTAAACTTACAGGCCTTTTCCGGTGGCCGCATCGCGGACTCTGACTCACAACCCACACTCCCCAGATGATATGACCAGGTTTGTGATGGCTGTTGGCTATTATGAATATCCAGCCGGATAAACTTGTGCCCCGCCTGCCATGACCAGAACATGGTTGAATCGTTTAATGGTGACGGCTGCGTCAGCGGATTGGCATGGTTTTCGGCAAACGGCAGTCCCACCATGAACCGCAGATTCGTCGCCAGCTGCATCAGCTTCTCGGAAGCGTTTATCTTTAGTTTGGTGTTACCCGCTTTATTCCCACCGCACGACGGATGGTATTTCAGTAACGCGACTTTCGATGTCTGCCACTCATTTTGTATAAACGACACCGGCTGCCACTTGCCATCAATGCGTACTTCAGGATTACTCACATAAAACCCGAAATAATCGACGGTCCAGTCTGTATCGTTAATTTTCATGGTCATCGGGCAGGTTGCGGTATCGACATGCTTGAGGTGAACCGGAATAGTGCCAGCCATGCGCTTGTCCGGGAACAAAGTATCGCAAGCGCTGAGCGTAAACAGTAAGCATACGCTGACAGCGGCGCGACTAATGACATTAGGTAAAATTTCCACTTTTTATCCTGGTCTGCTAACGTGAATTTCTTAAGAATTCAGGATGAAAAACACGAATGAATAACGGCGTAATTCCACTCATACTGCTCGCTCTTGGGATGATGAGTCAAGCAGTGCATGCACACAGCGAACACGATAAGGCACGATTTGTTGCCGCCGCTGGTAAGGATGAGGGGCGCTGTGATAACCGATTCAGGCCCTGCAAAACCATAGCCTACGCTGCACAACAGGCCAGTAAAGGCGACATGGTGCTGGTGGCGAGTGGTGATTACCCCATTACCACTCAGCAGGACCTGTTTTATCTGGTTAGCGAAATTGTGCCAGTCAAAGGTGGCTTTAGCCGCGTTGATCATTTTCAGATCCAAAACCCCGGCATGCATACCACCACACTAACAGGCGTGCCCGCCAAATATGCAGAGGCTTTGCATCAACAGGGTTTTCTGGTGATTGCTGATGGCAAGCGCGACGACAAACTTGCCAATCTTGCCTCTGATGCCATGTCACTGATGAACAGTGCACAGTCGGCAGCGCCATGTAACGAGGGCGAGTCCGCAGGTTTTGCATGCCGTAACTTGAGCTTGATGTCTCATGTCCCGCTGAATGAATTAGGGCAAAATTCCACCAGCGCCAACGATATCTGGGGCCATGTTGACCTAAACACCGGCAAGGAATACGCCATTATCGGGCTGCGTAACGGTGTGTCTGTGGTGGATGTTACCGATCCTGAATCGCCGGTTGTTGCGGGCAGCCTTTCCGGTGACTGGACGACCTGGCGAGATATCAAGGTGTATCAGTATTACCACACCGCCTCACGCGAGTGGCGAGCGTATGCCTATATTACCGCCGATAATGCCAGCGAAGGGTTGTGGATCATCGACCTTAACGATTTGGAAAATGGCATCAGCGAAGCCGGCAGAACCAATGATGACAGCCGCGCCCACAATATCTATATTTCGAACGTCGATTACTCACTAAATATCGCTTTGCCCGGCACAACGCCGCAAATTCATATCACAGGCTCTGAAAATTATGGCGGAGCGTGGCGCTCTTACACATTAAAGAACCTGCAGTCTCCCGGTGCCAGCTATTTGCCTGAAGGCCTTGACCGTAGCGACTACACACATGACGCATCCTCGTTGTTTATCACTGATTCCCGAGCCACTACTGACTGCGTGAATGGCGATGCGAGCGGCTGCCTGGTGATGCTGGATTTCAATGAACAAAGTATGCGAATCTGGGACCACACCCTAACCGACAGTGCTGCAGAACTCTCCTCTGTCAGCTACCCAAATGTGGAATATACCCACAGCGGCTGGTGGACCGAAGATGGCCAGTACGCCATTGTTCACGATGAACTGGATGAGTCCTATGCCGGTCTGAATACTACGGTGCATTTTTTTGATATCAGCAGCCTGACCAACCCACAACTGGTAGCGACATGGACAGGCGATACCACTGCCATCGACCATAACGGTTTCGTTCGCGGCGACAGATATTACATGTCCAACTATGAAAAAGGGTTAACGGTACTGGATATCAGCGACCCCACTGCCCCGCTGGAAATCGCGAATTTTGATACTTTCCCAAGCTCAGACAATACCGCCTTCAACGGCGCATGGGGCGTGTACCCTTATCTACCCAGCGGCAACCTATTAGTCAGTGACATTCAGGGTGGCCTTTATGTTATCAAGGACAACTCTGTTGCCATGGAAGACAACCAGGTGAGCTTTGAATCAGACGACATATCAACAGCGGCTGACGGCACCCTTAATGTTACGGTGACGCGCACAGGCGATGGCGCGATGTCAGTGTTTTACAATACTCTGTTTGGCTCTGCCAGAACCAACGACTTTACCGCAGCAGACGGAGAGCTTAGCTGGGCAGCTGGCGATACCGACGCCAAAACCATTAGTATTCCCGTTGCCGCAAATGTCAGCACTGAAACGTCTGAAAGCTTCTTTCTGAGACTGTACAACCCTCAGGGTGGCTCAATCACACCGGGCAAAGGGTTAACACAAATCACAATAGTCGGAGAAGACAATGTCAGTACCGGCGTTGTGAGTTTCGCCGCAGCCGAGAAAACCGTGCTTGAGCCGAACACCGAACTTGCACTGGAGGTAGAGCGCCAGGGCGGCAGCAGCGGCCAGCTTACTGTAAATTACGCGTTGCGTTCAGATACATCCGTGGTTAGCAGCGACGTTGAAGATAATAACGGCAAGCTGACATGGAACGACGGCGAGGCTGGCATGAAAACCATCATGCTTACGCTGATTGACGATGACGAAGAAGAGGCTGAAGAAACATTTTTCGTTGATCTAACGGCATCCGATGAAGGGCTTTTCGGCGACTATGCCAGCATTGCGATTACCATTAAAGATGACGAGTCTAATGAAGCGCCGGTAGTCAATGCGGGGAACGATCAGACCGTGAACGCAACCGCTACCGTTACCTTGATGGGTACGGCAACCGATCCGGAAAATAACCTTGTGAGTGTGCAGTGGTCTCAAACCGGTGGTGACAGCGTTACTCTGCAAAATGCTAATGCTGAAGAATCGTCTTTTTCTGCACCATCAGAAGCACAAACACTCACGTTTTCGTTAACCGCGGTGGATGAGTTCGGCGTAGAAAGCACTGATACCCTGACCGTTGACGTGGAATCTAACGAAACAACAACGGTAATCACACCACCGGTTAATAATTCCTCCGGCTCAGGTGGCGGAAGCACCAGCCTTCCACTGTTACTGGGGCTGGGTGTATTTACTCTGATGAGAAGAAAGAGACGAGGCTGATAAATCGGTCTGACCTGGTTGCTCGTAATTTGGTCAGACTGCACATTTTGCACCTGAGATGGGGTGACAAGGCAAAAAAAACTGCTTATACTGCGCCCCGCTTGTAAAAACATTCGTTTTTACATCAGAACACTTCAAAGGCCCCATAGCTCAGTTGGTTAGAGCATCCGACTCATAATCGGCAGGTCCCCTGTTCAAGTCAGGGTGGGGCCACCATTTTTCCTACGCTTCAACGATAGTTACTACTAACCTGTTCTGGTTGGTGCTACCTCTGTGCTACTTGGTACCTTATCACAACCTAGCTCAACGATAATATTTTTCGCTTCAATTGTCCCGTATCTATCAACGTTATAAAGGTCTCTGTAGTTCCTCCTCCATTTCTGTATTAGAGGTATACAGCTCCTTCTTTGCAATTGATATCTACCTGTGCTTTTGTACGCACAAACATCAATCAACATTAATGTGACCTCATTAATAAATAACAAGAACTTTAAATTTCTTCTGATATCGAAACACTTACTTGTTCAACCCGGCGCTGCCCTATCGCTCGAATAACCGCCTTTGACTGGTCAAATAGCGCAAGGTTGAATCCAGCACTTACTGAGCTGCTATAGATAACGCCGTCATACCGACTTTTCTTAATAAATTCACACAAATATTGACTTGGCGTATAGTCAAAAGCGGCAGCCATTTGTCTTACAGGGCGCGTAAGCTCATGCCCTAAACGCTCTAAAAACACCAGGTCAGTTCGCATCATTCCAATGTCTTGTTCATCTTCCAGCATAAAAGGAGATACAGACCGTCTTGGCGCTCGCAAGTCGACCAGCTTAAGTATGTTTGGTAGGTCAAAACTCGCAACGCAGGTCATGTCACCAGTATGAGGTCTGATTTCCGATATTGCTGTTTCGACGGTTGAGCCCAAATAAAGATATGGGATCCCGGCAGGATTAGCTCGACCATGAGATGCCACCTTCGAAGGGGGCGCGGACATTTCTTCGTTCGTGAAAAGCTCGTCTTTTGTCTTTGTACGGGCACGAAACCATATGTTCTGTAACTCATTGGTACCTATTGATATGTGCGACAAAAGCTCTTCAAGACGATCCAAGTCAATCTCTGTCTCAGGGAAATACCTATTTTTATGCATCAACTCAAGTCGAAGCTCTTCCCATTTCCCAAGCCGGTTTGATCTATAGAGTTCTGAGGGCACAAAACTTTTACGCACAAACTCACCATCATCGAGTACATCAGCAAGTAACATCTGTACTTGAGCTATCGTCATTCGCTCGTGTGCAAATAAGCTCCAATCGTTTTTGAGTAACTCAGCTATTAACTCGCCTTGTTCACTCATATCGTAGGTATTAAGCAGAGAGGCAAATTTATCTTCTAACTCAGACGGTGCGACAAGAGCCACATTGCGAGAACCACAGTAATCACATACACCAACAGCTTCTGATAAAAATTCGATATGGGACTTGAGGCCGCTATCGCCAAAACAATTTGGACAACAGTTCATTATAAAACCTACTTGTCTTTGAAGTAGTCAGCGAGAACTTCTATGTGATGCTGCATCGAGAGCTTCTTAACGTAGCCTAAGCCAGGAAAGTGCTTTCTTGTGTGAAAGTCACGAAACTCTGCAATCGCATTTGTAGCCAGAATCTTGGAATCAGGTTCATCCAATTTGTGAATTAGTTTATTCAGGGCTTCCAGAAACTTCCCTGCGGGATCTTGCGGTGTATCCTGGCGGTCGGATATAAAATGATAAACAAACATTGCATCATCTTGTTCATCGTCAATAAATGTTAAATGTATTGCAACCGCATAAGCAGGGCCACCACTTTCAGAATACTCATCTCCCACAATAAGGAAGTCGCCAAACCCTTGCATGTTTTCCATCAAATAAGTTGCATGCAGATCAGAGAAAAACTCAACGTCGGGATGCTCTCTGTTTTTCCGCTTTTCAAAGCCGTCACGGATCAGGATTTTCGTGGTAGCACTAAAAAAGTATTTCTGATAAAGCTTGCCCGCCTTATCGTCATAGAAACAATGAGTAATATCGTTAAGTTTATCCCCGAGAGCCTGACTTAACGCTTTTGCGTTAGAAAACCCGGAATGAATGAGTGTAAGAGCATGATTTTCATGTGTTTGGCAACAGCTCGTTGCCTCTTCTAATGACATGTCGCCGGTCAGAAGTATTCCCGCAGAGACACCGTCTTCATCTTCAAAATGGTCTGCCAGAAGTTGTGTTAATGAATCTCCGTTACCGGAATAGTCACCATGGAAAGGGTTTACGATAACAACTGCTTTCCCTCCCGCCTCAACCACAGCCTCTAAGGCTCTTTTAAGTCCATTAAGTGTTTCTTTTACCGGCTCAATAATAGGGACGAAGTTGGCCTGCGCCATTAACTCAGCATTATTTCGAATGGTAATTAGCTCATTCTGCTTACCACGAAAATAAGGATAATACATCGCCATTTTCTACATCCACTGTAACGCTTCATCTAACGGCGTATTTACCGCATCAATAAGCCTTTGTTGATCTGACTTTCTTATTGGAGTTGTTAATGCTGCAGAACGTAGTGACAAAGGAAGGTTTTCAACAACCTGCTTTAATGGCAACAGGCTACGAGTTTTTTTCAAAACCTCTACCAAGCCTTTATGTGCTTCCGTGGAGGATAGTTTAGAAAAGGCTTCTTTATACACTGCATACTGTTCGGTGTTTGGCACATCAGGGCACTCGACACTAGCTTTATTCAGAATCAGTTTTGCCTCATTAATTCTTAGCGAATCAAAAATAGCAGAAGAACAAGTACGTTCCGGTAACTCCTGAGCTCGTCTTACCTCAGAAATATTGTGCCCACTAGTCAAAACATTTATACCCACATCTTCCGGAACACTATTTAAAACAGCATCCAGATGATTTTCGCCTGTAATGACATAAACCTTAGCAAAGACATTGCGGTACGCTGAGACCTGCTTGGTAAGCCTGGTCAGTGAGTCACGCTCTGACTTGATTTCGTAAACGGTTCCGGTGCCGTTTAAAATGACAACATCTGCTTTGCAATCACCTACTCTGAACTCTGTCAGCATCGACGCTGTATTTAAAGAGTGGCGGCCAAGCAGTACATTTTGGGTTAAAGCAGATTTATAAACGTACTCATGTCGGTTATTTTTCTTTTTCAGAATAGAGAAAGCATCCTCAAAGGCATCAGCAACGTTTCCTTGTGATTTCTGAGATATTCCCCCTGCTTCACTAATCAGCCGAGCAAACAGCGGAGACTTACCTTTGCGCGCAAGTTCCTTAACAACGCTGGAAGAGAAGAGCCTGGATATGGCTGAAATGTTGTAATCTTGATATAGGTTCACAGTAAAATATTGTTATAGCTTTTAACTACTCCATGTATTCTTCAAGTGTATTGTATAGGGTGTTAATTGCAATGAAAATACGGCTGAGGTGCAGATTTTGACTGTATTCTTAACCTTACCAACAACACAGATGCAAAATATCTTTTAGCGCAGTGAGTTACACCAGTGATACCCGGTTACTTCAGCTTTATTACTACGTACTATTCCAAACAACCTTATTGAATCGCCTTTTTTATTCTATATTGCCTGACAAAACATTTAGTCACTCCTGAATACTGCATATATCATCTTCCAGTTGACTCAGTAGCTCCATCGCTCCAAACGTATACAATACAAGCTCCAGAGCATCATCATCTGCACTGCTATTTCGGTAAAATGATAGCTTGTCTAAATCGCAATCAATCAACAGAGTATTCAAAACCTTCTTTAGGGACCTGAATTTTGAAAACAGTTGCCCGTTCTGCTCCAACGGAAAAACGGTGTTAGCGAGCTTTGACTCTTCAATCAGCAAGCTCCTCTTCACCCGTTCAAATTCAGGCCTGAATGATATAAGCATTTTTTCCAGTTGAGCCAACCTGCCGTTGTCAGACCAGGCTCTGTTCCATGTTTCACTCCATTCATGGGGAGACACCCTTGCATGACACTGAAAAAACGACCATCTAAACGCCTTGGCATCACTTATTTTCTCTTTTGGCGAAGGTTGTCCAAAAACACTCTCAAAGCTTGAGCAACAATGGTCTGCCTGCTTTAACAACTCTTCAAACTCACCCTCTGACGGTATTGGCCCGCCACTACGAACGATTTCAAACATCACATTATGAAGATAGCCCGAACCATTCGTTGCTGCCTGAGCGTGGCTGGTTAGCATTTCAGCAGTATCGAATAAAACATGCCTTAAAGGGCGCGGGTCTTCTCCAACAACGGAACAATTGTCGTACTTCTGTATTTCTTTGGCCCAGTTTACAAGGCTGGAGTAGGCAAATTGAGAAATTTTGAATATATTAGGCTTTAACTCTTCAACAGCGTGCGTGAGTTGCAGAGACGCCGAACTGTGGTGTGTTGCCAGTGCGCTGCGCGTTGCAAGAAATTTTGATTCCCTGGTTATTTTCAGTGCAACAATTGCAGTTATAGCGGCTGCTATACTTGCTCCTGCAGATAAAAAGGAAGGTAAAATTTTCAGCCATTCGCCCATCTATTTACTCTACTTCATAGTGGAAGGCAGCACAGGCTTTCCCTTAAGCTGGTTTTCGCTAGTATTAAACTTTTCCATGAGATCGACAAGAGTATCTTGCAGCCAAGGGACAGCATAGGGTGATACTCTTACTTCTTCTATCAGAAAACTTAAATCAAGGGGTAAGTTTACGCCTTTGGGGTATCGTTCAATGTTGCTTTTGATGAGTTGCCCATCTCTTGCATATGGCTGTTCAGAATCCATCAGTTCAGAAACAAAACCATGGTCGGTAAAACAAAGCCTGAATTCATTCTCGAATTTATATGGGTAGCTTTTGCAAAACACATGTGAGTTAAAAAAACCGGAACTAGCGGGCCGCTCGGACTCATGATCTAAATATTGAATCATCCCTCCGGATATAGTGAAATCTTTATTCTTACCCACGGAATCAATCAGTCTGCCTACGGAAGTTCTTACCGCGACGCTATTGTCACTATCACAGTAAGCTTTCCACATACCATATGACTCGTGTTCATCTTGATTCCAACAAGAGACATACGAATTATATACAGATACCTCGGATAATTGTTTACTCATTTCAATTTGTGACTTAACTATTAAATCCCGAGGTATCTTGGTCATACCCGGTTCAGGTTGACCACCGAATTGATGTTTTCCTTTTCCAATATACTGAGGAGCCCAAGAAGTATTAAGGATCTGCTCTTCCTCATCGATAAGGGAGAGACGAGGAACCTTTCCTTCCAGCGGATCCAACGCCCTATTCTGATCCAATCTGGAAAGCCAAATTCCATTAGAGGATATAAGTGACAAGAATTTTGCTAATCCCATGTAACGCCACAACGAGGCATCATTACTAAGCTGCCTTTTCCCTCCATGCCATTGAAATGGCTTTTTTTCGCAACACTTACTCGACTTAATAATCTCTACATTAGCCGATGCCGCCCAATCTAAAGTCGCTTGAAATTGTTCGGAATCTGACTCTTCCACGTTGAAGTTGTGTGTAGATTCACCTTCCTTCACAGAAACGTTCAAATGCCTCACAACACCGTTAATGGCTCTTTGATCTGTCACATACTTAACCTGCAACAGCGAGGTCATTTTATTCTTTACTAACGTTAAAACGTTCACTAACGTATTCTCTCAAAATATACGTAGTCCATCCTAAAAAAGTCTCGGATAGCATTGAGATGCATGTCAAAGCTTCTTCATCTGCTTTAAAAACGCGACTATCTTCCCAGTATTTATAGGCAGCTCTGATACCTTCATTCTCTGCCAATACGCCAGAACATCTCTAGTGTGTGAGTTCGGTTCAGGGGCTCGTCCTGGACTCGTTTTACAATCTCCCACAGGTAAAGCCAGGTTCACGTCTCCCTCGATGATTCGAATTATTACGCAGACAGATGTACCTTGAGCATGCAGCTCTCTAACTGTGTTGTGGATCCAGTTTTCATGGATTTCATCAACGTTCTTTTCTTCGCCGTTAATACTAATCCGAATCATAATTCTCTCCCTGATAGGTATGTGGTTATGTGTTCATTTTTCAAAAATGATTTACTGGAGATTACGAATAAACAATCCCCAGAACATTTCCGCACAACCTTGTTGGGTGAGCTCTTTCTCTCTGTCTTGTCCGAACGATTGCATACCCATAGTGGATAGCTTCAGGATGTAACCATCGTCAGTAACGGTTGCCATTTCATTGAACGAGTTGGATCTGCCAGAATCGTTGTGTGAAAAGTTAATGCTTCTGCTGCTGCCGAATTCACTACCGCCGTACCATACTGAGCAAGCTGATTCTTTATTTCCGTTTAAATATATAGACGCAGTAAAACTGGTTTCATCCATCCTTTTAAAACGTGTCTGGATTTGTGAGTTGCGTTTTGCAAGCTCATCAAGTGAGCCGTCGAAAAACCGTGCTATATATTCGTAGCTGTTTTCCAGAAAAACGTCACGATCGTGGTCGTTAAACTGCTTTTTAATGGCAAGGTTACTTGAACGTGGATGCGAATCAATCACACCGTTACCCACTTTTGGTGCGACTTGAGGCTTTAACGCTTTTTCCCGGGTTGGAAACTGTTCAAGCGCGTCCCGAATGTCCTTCGAAACAATAGAAAATGCCTCATGCATATTTGCGTACATCGACACTGGCTTACCGTCGGTAGGTGTCGCCCTAAGCTCACCAAAAGACGCACTGT
Organism: Alteromonas sp. H39; assembly: GCF_047556435.1. GTDB lineage: Bacteria > Pseudomonadota > Gammaproteobacteria > Enterobacterales > Alteromonadaceae > Alteromonas. The sequence goes on along the minus strand of NZ_CP180210.1, from coordinate 1,090,139 downwards.
GCCAGTCACACGGGTGTAGAACAACCGGTATAACTACGGCTGTGCCGTCGCTATGTTTATCAAGCGCTCGTTGCATTTCAATGTCATAACAATAGTCAGACGCCAGGAAGTGCGCGCTTACGAGAAGCAAGATAACGTCGGCATTTTCAAGCTCTGATGAAATGGGTGAGTCTATATCGCTACCAGCGGTAATACGCCGATCATGCCAGGTGGTAATTTTGCCTTGACGCTTAAGCATCGCGAGATGTGTTTCCAGCTCATTGCGAAGCTCTTCATCTTTGTGCGAATAGGAGAAAAACAGGTTAGGCATGAAAATTCCTTTTTATAGTATAAATGATTAGCAACTTGATAAAAGGCTTGTATTGAAACCCACGGAAAGAATTTAGCACCTACATCCAAGCTCTACAAAGCTACTCTCAAATGGGCTTCCTATGCCGCTATCTATTATTTTCTATCCAGCAAGCTATTCTTCCCTGCTGCATTGTTTTAGCACGCAACGTCTTTTAGGCATCGAAACCTGACAGCCCAACTCTTAGAAATTATAATATAAGCCATCTACATCAAACTCTAAATGCTTGTCGCATAAAAATTCGCGGCACCGATTGAAAATCAGCGGCCTCATTTCATCGAGTAATTGAAGCTAAAAATAGAGAAACGTCATCCTAATTAATGACTACATAACAGCATATTCAAAACAGTTAAGGCGGGAATAACTGATTTTACCTGCTCAGAAGAGGTAAACTTCAGTGATATCGGGCCTGAAATGCCCCATTTCTTGCGAAACCGTTTCCAGAGCAACAGCTCGCCTAAATCCTAACGCGATTAATTCGCTCATACGCTCTTGCGCATAGCTATGTCGCAGGCCATGGGCACCTGTAGAGAAAAACAGAGCGCGCTTAGATGCTTTACTAAACGAATCTGACCATCGCTTCCCGGCTCCAATATCATAACGCTGGAGGTAGTTTATTCTTCGGTCTCTGACAGTCACTGGATAATTAAATCTGCGTTTTTCCAGCTCCACGACAAGGTCGTTAGGAATCAAAACGTGGCGTATCAATCCACCTTTTCCTTGAACAGTGTACAGCTGACCTTCTCGCCCAGCCCATTTTGAATTTAAAGCGGGCCGTTTGTCAGGACTTCTCTCTGCTGCTCTGGCAAGGGTTAGAAGCTCATGCGCTCTCAATCCAGCAGCATAGGCAATTTGAGTCGAAAGTTGATTCGTTTCGCTTTGGCGGTCCGATACCGCTTTTGCCTGTGCTGACGTGTAGGCTCTGGACCTTATAATTTCGTCCAACTCTGACTTGACGCGGTACAAGGTTGCTTTGGGAGGGAGTTTGCCATTCAGTTGCATCATTGCCTGAATGGCCTGGCGCTCCATATCAAGGGCTTTCTGGCCTACAGCTTCCGCGCGGTATTCAAGATAATACCTGGCAACGTCTGGCGTCAGCGACTGAAGACCATTTAGTTTATGTTCCTTTGTCCACTTGGCTACAGTTTTAAGCGCTTGTTCGTAATTTCGGGCTGTACCATATGACTTGATAATTCTTGCTTTTGTCAGCCCTTTAACTACATTTTCTGCCTGCGTTTTCGATTTTGCGAACTTAGGCATTTCTGTCCAGCCAACGCTTCACCGTAGTCCAGTTTACCGCAACACCTCTACGAACAAGCCAGCGCTGAAGCTCCGCTTTACTTGCTCCCTCTTCATAGAGTTTACGCAAGTGAACACTGTACTTGTCTAGCTTCGACGGCTTATGCCGCTTTCTGGCGATTAGTCGGGTCTCGGCTTTGAGCTGAGACACTTCATGTACTTCATTAAACATTATGTCATTCCTTAGGTTGTAAGATTAACTGGCTGTGAACAGCTCAGCGACACTTAAGCCTATTCGCCCCTGTTTAGCGCATAACGCAAGGCTCGGACCGATCTCGCCTGGGATTTAAAAATCAAAATAGATAGAAACGGCAGCAACTAAGCGCCGAACTTGAACGCCGAAAATGCGGCGCGGCATGACATATATAGAAGGACGTGAGGGTGCCTCACTACGTGGAAACGGCAGCTGGAGAGCGCCGACTTTTTTCGTTGCCCGAACGGGCTAGTGGTTTAAAGATTACCTGCATATAAATCAGGATGCAATCTGCAAATAAATTTCTGCGTGTAAGCGCCAGAACCCAGACGCCCGCTATGTTGAAGGCGATTTTTCGACTTCGACATAGCGGGCGGCGGAGCGCCCGAATAAAAGAGAGGGTATTGCTCATGATGCCTCTGTTTTACGAGTGGGTTCTTAGCGTAATTTACCAGGCAATCAGGCAAATAAGATGGAAATATTGAAAAACACGAAAAGGCTTATTATTGGGGTCGCGATACTTCGCTATTGTCTGCTTTGATGGAACTCCAATATCGCTTCAGCTAAATCATCTTCTACACAAAATAGAAACGCAGTGGGCACTCTAAGCACCGCACTTAGGGCAAGCACCGTTTTAAAATCTGGTGTATGAACACCTCGCTCGTACTGATTCATGCGCGCAGACGCTACAAAGTTGTCCATCCCTGCCTGTATCCCTAATTGCTTTTGGGATAGACCTACCCTTGTTCTTGCCTGTTTTAACCGTATTGGGAACGGCGAACCATCATTTGCTTTCAATTGGTGTACGACATCTGCTATTGAAAACTAAGATTTTCTTAGCTTTAATAGCACCTAGATACTAAGGAATACTTAGCCATCAATTTGGCATGCCAAATTGAGCGTGGAGGTAAAAATGGGATTCGAAGGTTTTTTGGGGATTTTAGCTATTGTCGCTTTATTCGTCGTAAGTGCTTTTTTTGGTAGTGATGAAGCAAACAGCAAGGAAAATGAACAATTAGATAAACTTGATGATGGTATGAGCAATATCATAGCTGATGGTGAGCACATGACTCGTGATGAGGCTGAGGATGCTCAGGCGCGAGGCGAGCTTTACGATACCTATCTATAAAAATTAGGCATGCCTAATTTTTATATCGGACTTTTTCTGACGAATGAAAAACTTTACGCTAGTTCAGTAAGAGGCGGACATGACAACATATGAATGGTTTCAGGTTTGGGTATTGATGGTTTTGGCTATTCGAGCTACCCGACGCTATGACAAACTTAAGCACGATCTTTTTGATGCAATTAAAGCTGGGAGAATCTAACTATGGGACCTTTACTTGTTGGTTGCGCAATGATTCTGGGCGTTGTCATTTTCTTTGCCTGTTTATTTCATCTAAAGGTGAATAAACAGCATTAAAGCCGCTGTTCAGGCCTGACTTTTCCATTTTTGAATTTGGCATGCCAAATTCACAGTTTATTTTTTAATCAAAGCTACGCCTCAAATTGGCAGCTTAATGTCGCTTTTTCCTAAAAACAGAAAAACCCCCCTCAAAGTCACCCTAGTTTTTCGACCACCCCGTTGCTCATTGCGTTGTAGTTTCATCGGTAAGCATTGAACATTACCAGTGAACAGAGGTAACTACTGTGATGAACCGACACTTAAAACCAAAGCCTGACTTCTATTTATTAGAAGAGGTAGCGGCCATACTCCGCTCAAGTAAAAGAACCATATACAATCGCATATACAGAAACCGCGTATATGGTGAGCAAAACCCCGTTCCCCCCTACATAAAGATGAATGGGAAGTTACTTTTTCCTTCCAAAGATTTTGACAAGTGGATAGATAGCCAGAAAACAAGCGATTAGTTTGCGTATAGGATGTAAATATCTAATGAAGTCCGCAAGCGAACTAATCCGGGAGTTATCTTTTTGCGAAGATGTCCCCAAAAAATATATAGCGTACTACCCAATAGTGCTGATTGATCCAGTCCTACTCCCTTTGCATCAAAAGCAAACCGTACCGATAACTTGGGCTGAAAAAGAAAACGCCAGGCGAATTTTAAAGTTGGAATGCGAAAGCGGTATTCCAGGTGGTACATTTGGGCGAATGAGTATTTGTTACTGGCAAACTCAATTCACAAAACTTGAAAAGACAACGGGAATCGAAAAAGTAATTGAGGAAGAGCTTAGAAAGTCTCAACGACAAGCATTTTTCGATGTTGTGGGAAGAGAGCAAAGTGGATCTAGCCAGTTGACAAGCTTCTATTCTAGTTTCCGCTCAGCTCTCGATATGAAGATCTTCAATGAAGAGCGCTTTACGGCAGCAGAAATGTATACGAAAGGGACAATCAAACCTTTCTCACTTAGTGATGTGAAAAAATCCATGCCCGTAGACTCTAGAGCACTTCAATTACTTTTTAAGCGGAGATCGCCACTAGGAATCGACTTGTATCTGTTTTTGAATATGAAAGCTTACTCTATGAATAGTGAGGGCAATAATAAAAGTAATTTCATTCCTTGGGCAATTCTGGAAGCTGTATTTCATAGCCAAAGAAGTAAATGCAAGAACCTGTACGAATTTAAGGCTAAAGTCATCAAGGCTCTCAGGCATGTGATCTACTGCCTACCAACATGCTCTATTAAGGTAAAGGAAAAAGGAATAGCCTTCAGAAGCGGAAAAACAGCGGTTCAACCATTACAACTGGCTTCATGAGCTTCATTCAAATTTAGTAATTGCACAAGGCCTGTGCGAGCTGCTGTCGCTGTGTACCAAATAAGCTCGCCGTGTGTACGAAAAAAGTTCTGTTCGTGTACGAGAAAGGTTTGAAATCGACTTCTCAACGTACGAAAAAAGTTTTGTTTGTGTATCAAAAAAGTTCTATCTTCTGTGAAGCCCTTAATATGCTTGGGCTGTAGAGGGTCGCTATTAGTTATCTTTTAGTTTTTATTTATTTATCTATTACTGAACGTACTTATTTTGTGCATAAAACTTTGTTGTAATGTCCACAAAATTCAATATGACTTTCGCCTTCTCTTGATTTCCGGCGCTAAAGCTAATAGGTTAATGCAGCCAATAGAACGAGGAACGCAATGAAATCGCATCAAAACAACAGAACTAGCAGCAAGGTGGTGATTACCGCCCTGATGCTGTTTGCACAGTTGTTTTTGTTTGCCTCAGATGCGTTTGCTTTTGATAGCTTCTTCGAAAGCGCCTCAGAATCACACCATGAACTGTGTGTTCAGGACTCCAGTGTTTGCCAGCCAGATAAAGATGCTGCAGACAACGCAGGTACAGACAACTGTGACCATTGCTGCTCCTGTCACGGGCATTTTACCCATATCGTATTATTTAAAAATACTGATAGCCATTTAGGTAAATTTGGCGAGATGGCACTAGCTGCATATCGTCCTTTCCCTCCCTCTCACTTACAACCTGGTATCGACCGTCCTCCCAGAGCCTGAATCCTAGTCATTTTTTATCTATTTAGTTACTGACCAGGATTTACAATATGAACTCTTTTATTTCGCATGCGCGCAGGCGTATGTGCACTGTGATCGTGAGTAGTGTGTTGCTATTCATATCACCCACTGCAATAAGCAAAACGATAACGCTCGAACAAGCGGCACGACTGACATTGCGGCAACACCCGGATTTACAGCGATATCAGTCGCTGCTCACTGCTACCGAGGCAGATAGAACGCTGGCTAATCTCACTCCGGCTTATCACGTTGGCGTTGAAGCAGAAAACCTGCTCGGTTCAGGAGATGCATCAGGCATTAGTGATGCTGAGCTGACGGTCTCACTCTCCTCTGTTTTCGAGATGGGAGGAAAGCTCGATGCAAGGGTATCCTTAGTTGACGCCAATTTATCCCTGTTACAGTCAGAGCGCTATGTTGCTTCGCTCAAACTGTTAAGCGAACTAACCCGGCAATATGTAAAAACACTCGCAGCTAAAGAGCGGCTGACATTGGCACAAACGTCTGTTTCTCTCGCGGATGAAGCCTTATCTATTGTTAAACAGCGCGTTGAGAAAGGCGCAACCAATAAAGCTGAATTTCTGCGCGCCAGAGCCGCACTCAATCAAGCCAGAGTCGACAAAGCATCCGCTGAAACGGCTCTCGCTATTGCCAAGCAGTCACTTGCACTATTTTGGAAGGGAGATGCTGAGGCAATCGATAAAATCTCGGGTTCACTTAGTACCCTTCCCGCAAAACGGCAGTATTCCGCTGTTTATCAACAGTTTCTTGAATCAGCAAATGTGGAACGACTCACCCAAGCTATTAATGTGAAGGAAGCTGAACAAAAGCTGGTAGAAAGTAATGCCAGTGCTGATATCTCATGGCGCATTGGTGTTCGACGCTCTCAGGCGGTTCAGGATACGTCTGTTGTTGCTGCTGTATCCATGCCGCTTTTTGCTGAACAAAGAAACCAAGGTGCTTCTCGGGCTGCCATGGCGAAGAAAGAAGCCGCGGTAATTGCCAGAGACAGTCAGATACTGGAGATAAAAGCATTACTGTTCAAAGCGCAGCAATACCTCAATTTCTCCATTGATGCTGTAAAGCATATCAACGACGCCGTTTTGCCCGACCTTGAAACAGCTACCACGCTCGTGCTCGAAGGTTACCAGCGAGGGGCATACAGCTACCAGGACTGGATTGCATCCAGAGATGCGTTGATACGCGCACATGCAAAGGTCATCGAATTAAGCGAAAGCGCGTTAGTGAACCAGTCACTCGTTGAACAGTGGACCGGACTATCCGGTCAGGCTTCTCCTACTCACGAATTCCGGAATAACCATGAATAGACTATTAGTTATTATCTCACTACTACTGTGTCTGACAGATGCCAATGCCGCCACAAGTGGTAAACAATCCCACGCGGCTGAATCGAAAACATTTACCAATAGCAGCGTATCGTTGACATTACGGATTCAGGATACGAAAGAGGGAGCATATTTACTGGCCGAAAGGGCTGATCGCTCCCAGCCGCTGCCACCTGACGCGCTTAACGTCACGCTCAATCGTATGGGAGGACGTAAGGACATCATCCATTTTGAAAGCTATGAAAATGGGCTCAGATCCACAAGTTTTATCGCTGAGCCGCACTCATTTCTCGCCAATATTACGCTCTTACTGGACGAAAATAGCTTTTCGTGGGATTGGAAGAAGCACGAAGCACGAACTGAGATAGACAATGCGTTTTCCAGCCAGGCTGGCGTAACCACAAGCGTCGCTACGGGCGGTGAAATAAAAATGCACACCGAGGTGTATGGTCAACTGACTATACCGCCACAACAGCGTGCCGAGGTTTACGCCCGGTTTACGGGTATTGTTGAGCAGCTCTCTACTGATATTGGCCAGACTGTGAAAGCCGGAGAGGCAATAGCGCAGGTGCAGTCAAATGACAGCCTCCAGTCTTACGATGTGAAAGCGCCAATCAATGGCGTTGTGGTATCGCGCAACCTGAATATCGGAGAGCTTACCAGCACAACACCGCTTTTTACGATTGTTGATACCTCAGTGCTTTGGGCGGAATTAAAGATATTTCCAGCTCAGCGCAGTCAGGTTGCTGAAGGCAAATCTGTTCACATTATTGCAAATGGTCGTCAACTCGAGAGCACGATTACCAGCATTGTTCCTTCTCACGAACAGCAGCCTTATCAACTAGCACTGGTAAAAGTGGTGAACAAGGACGGCCTACTCTCTCCCGGCGATTTAGTCACAGGCATTGTTGACTCACAACAAAAAGCGGTGCCGGTAAAAATAGAAAATCGGGCCATTCAAACCCTTAACGATAAGCCGGTTGTGTTCCTGAATGAAGGCAATGCTTATCAGGCAACACCTGTAACCTTAGGTCTGCAGGACGACAACTTTACTGAAGTCGTCGCAGGACTATCCGCCGGACAAAGGTATGTTGTCGACAACAGCTACTTAATCAAAGCGGATATACAAAAATCCGGCGCATCACACGCACACTGATAGGGAGAGAAAATGATAGATAATATTGTTCGCCTCTCAGTCGAGCGGCGTTACCTGCTGTTAACCCTGGTGCTCGTCATCATAGGCATCGGCATATGGAGTTATCAGAGACTACCGATAGACGCGGTGCCGGATATTACTAATGTTCAGGTTCAGATAAACACGGAAGCACCAGGTTATTCGCCACTTGAAGCCGAGCAGCGAATTACCTTTCCGGTTGAAACGGCGTTGTATGGTCTGCCCAATTTGTCCTATACGCGCTCTATTTCACGTTACGGACTTTCTCAGATCACAGTGGTATTTGAAGAAGGAACTGACATTTACTTTGCCCGGAACCTTATCGATGAGCGGTTAGCAACGCTGAAAAGCGTACTCCCGCCGGGGCTTGAACCTGAGATGGGACCGATTGCAACAGGTCTGGGTGAAATCTTCGTTTACACGCTGGAAGCGAAAAACGGCGCCAAAATGCCGGACGGCTCGCCCGCTACGCCTATGGCACTTCGTGCAGTTCAGGACTGGATAATCAAACCACAACTGGCTCAGGTTAAAGGCGTGGTGGAAGTGAATACTATAGGGGGATACGACAAGCAGTATCACGTGATGCCACATCCAGCGAAGATGCTGGAAATGGGTGTGACTATGGCAGATATCCGCAAAGCGTTGGTAAGCAACAATGACAATGCTGGAGCCGGGTATATAGAGAACAATGGCGAACAATTGTTAGTCCGCTCACCGGGCCAGTTAAAATCAATTGAGGATATCAGTAACGTTGTTGTCGGCCGTAAAGGTTCCGTGCCTGTTTTAGTCAAAGATGTCGCCGAAGTGGGACTGGGCAAAGAGCTGCGCACAGGGGCAGCAACCCGAAACGGCAAAGAAACCGTCATGGGCACCGTGATGATGCTGGTCGGAGAAAACTCGCGTGAAGTTGCGGCACTCACTAATGATAAATTTCAGCAAATAAAAGCGTCATTGCCTGAATGGGTTAAGGCAGAGGTGGTATATAACCGCACTACGCTGGTCGACAAAGCCATCCAGACTGTACAAAAAAACCTGCTGGAAGGCGCACTGCTGGTTATCGTCATCCTGTTTTTACTGTTAGGAAACATCCGTGCCGCCCTCATTACGGCGGCTGTTATTCCTATCGCGATGATGATGACTATTACCGGCATGGTTCAGCGGGGCGTCTCTGCCAATCTGATGAGTCTCGGGGCACTAGATTTTGGTCTGATTGTGGATGGCGCTGTCATCATCGTGGAGAACTGTATTCGTAGGCTCTCAGAAGCGCAAAAGCAACAAGGGGGTATACTGGCGCTTAAAGCGCGCTTGCAGGAAGTTAAAGAGGCCACTATTGAAGTTATTCGCCCCAGTTTGTTTGGCGTGGGTATCATCACCGCGGTGTACTTCCCGATATTCACCCTTTCTGGCGTAGAAGGGAAAATGTTTCACCCCATGGCAACAACGGTGGTAATCGCATTGCTTTGTGCGATGGTGTTATCACTCACTGTTGTGCCTGCTGCGATCGCGGTATTTATGCGCGGAAAAATCAGCGAAAAGGAGAGCATCATTATCCGCGGCGCAAAAGCCATTTATCGACCAGCGCTTGAATGGGTGCTTAAATTCAAATCGCTTATTCTGGCAGGCGCGCTGGGTCTGGTTGTGATTTGCTCATGGCTTGCCTCTACATTAGGTTCTGAGTTTATACCACAGCTTGATGAAGGTGATATCGCGCTGCATGCACTGCGTATTACAGGCACGGGATTAGAGCAGTCTGTTGAAATGCAGGAACTCCTTGAAAAAACCATTATCGACTTTGAAGAAGTTGACAAGGTGTATGCCAAAGTAGGGACGCCAGAGGTGGCCACCGACCCTATGCCACCTAATGTCGCCGACACCTTTGTCATGCTCAAGCCCCGGTCTGAGTGGCCCACTCCGGATAAGCCTAAATCACAGCTAATTAAAGAGCTTGAGAAAGCAGTCACTGCGCTGCCGGGCAATAACTACGAGTTTACCCAGCCTATCCAGATGCGCTTTAACGAGTTAATTTCCGGTGTCAGAGCCGACGTTGCAATTAAAGTGTTTGGTGATGATTTGGATACCTTACTGGCATCAGCAAATTCGGTTGCATCACTGACGAAAGGCTTACCTGGCGCAGCAGATACCCGCGTTGAACAGGTAGACGGTCTGCCTATGCTATCGGTAATTCCCAAACGTGAAGTAATGGCGCGCTATGGCCTCAATATAGACGACATCCAATCTCTGGTGTCGACCAGTATTGGTGGTCAGCAAGCAGGCTTGATCTATGAAGGTGATCGGCGTTTTAAACTGGTAATTCGCCTTCCGGAGCAACTGCGACGCGACGTTCAAAAGCTTAAGGTACTGCCAGTCCCCACACCCGATGGGTATGTTCCTTTACAGGAGGTGGCCACATTAGAAGTCAAACCCGCGCCAGCACAAATCAGTCGGGAAAACGGCAAACGCCGCGTGGTCGTTACAACCAACGTTCGCGGGCGTGATCTGGGTAGTTTTGTCGCAGAGTTGCAGGCTACATTGCAGACTGAACTGGAACTTGATGATGGCTACTGGCTGGAATATGGCGGAACGTTCGAGCAGTTGGAATCGGCCAGCAAAAGATTGTCCTGGGTGGTCCCGGTAACGCTGGCGCTTATTGTCGGCATCCTTATTCTTGCATTTGGTTCAGTAAAGGATGCTTTAATCATCTTCACCGGTGTGCCGCTGGCACTAACTGGGGGCGTACTTGCACTGTGGATTCGGGGTATGCCGCTGTCTATTTCTGCCGGTGTAGGGTTTATCGCATTGTCAGGCGTCGCCGTATTGAATGGTTTAGTGATGCTCGCCTTTATCAGGCAGTTGTGGTTTGAAAAAGGCGAGCTCTACACCGCTGTCATTGAGGGGGCAATAGTCAGGCTTCGTCCCGTTTTGATGACTGCCCTGGTAGCAAGTCTTGGCTTTGTGCCCATGGCACTGAACACAGGCACCGGTGCTGAGGTTCAACGGCCGCTCGCGACGGTGGTTATCGGCGGCATTATCTCATCGACTTTACTTACACTGTTCGTTCTCCCAACCTTATACCAACTGGTGCACAGGAAAGCGGATAAACAGTAAAACAACAATGCCCTGGATAAAACCAGGGCACGACAGGAGTATGTATGGGGCACTCACATTCCCATAGCTCAGAAAAAATTGGCTGGGCTTTTTTCCTTAACTTTGGCTTCACTATCATTGAGTTTATTGGAGGATGGTTAACAAACAGTACCGCTATTATGGCGGATGCCGTGCATGACTTAGGTGACACATTGTCAATTGGCAGTGCGTGGCTTCTGAATAAACTCGGCACTAAAAGCGCAACGAAAGAGTTTACCTATGGCTATCGGCGGCTGAGCTTACTCGGGGCGCTGATAAACGGCATTGTTTTAATCGTTGGTTCTGCCTGGATCCTTTATGAAGCAGTGCCACGGCTGAGTAATCCAGAGATGCCAGAAACAGAAGGCATGATTGCACTGGCTATTCTTGGCGTACTGGTCAATGGCTTCGCCGCTTTTAAATTACAAGGTGGTAAATCGCTGAATGAAAAAGTTCTGAACTGGCACTTGCTGGAAGACGTTTTAGGTTGGGTAGCGGTACTCATTGTCGCTATTGTTATGCAGTTCAAAGACTGGCCCGTTCTGGATCCAGTTCTTTCCATCGGATTTACGCTTTTCATTCTGTTCAACGTTATCCGAAACCTCGTCAGCACCGTGAAGCTGTTTTTTCAGGCTTCACCAGACAACAGTCTTTTACAAAACGTGACTGATAAACTGCTTGAACTTGATGCTGTGAGCGATCTGCATCACCTGCATATCTGGTCATTAGATGGAGAGCATCATGTCGCTACGGTTCACGTCGTTAGCCAATTTGAATCGAAAGCTGAATACCTCGAACTAAAAGAAAGTGTATCCAACGCGCTACAAGGGTTTGAGTTATCGCATACCACTATTGAAATTGAGCTAACCAGCGAAGAATGCCGGGATGCTGATTAATACCAATTAAGTATTTTAAAAAATGGGCGGTGTAGCCACTATGAAACGACTTTTCACTTCAGTAATGGCCCCCCAATTTTAATTGTGAGATATACACTAGGCCAGTAATGCTGACATTAATTCAAGCCTATGCGATTTAGACAAACTCGCAAATTTCCTCGTCAAGTCATCAATGGCGTTATCTTTATCGGTTGACTTTACGCCTGCGCACTCCAATAACCTCTGACAGATTCTATCTGCAGGTTCCCTTAGCTCTTCTGCTGTTAGCACGGTGTAGCCAGCAGTAACATCACTTCTGCTTGTTTTGTGATTAAGCAGCCGTTTTAACGTGTATGGTAAAATCATACTACTCTCTCAATGTAATTTTTCAATTTTGTCTTTCTATTGATCTAAATCAGCACATGTCCCCTCAACTCAGACTATGATTAATAATCAGGGAGGGCTCATGTTTACCAAACACCGTTGGTTAGGAATCTTTGTCATTTTTATGCTACTAGTGCCCCATGGGCAGTCTGGTGCTCATACTAGTGAGTGCAACGATGGTGGCTCTCTCAAAATTCAAGCCAATCAGCCACATACTCCCCCCGAAAAGAGCCTTATGCCACATCAACATACACAGCATCTCGAGACAGACTGCAAACATTGTGTTTCTCAATGTGAAATGTGTGATCCTGACCAATGTTCGTGTTGTGAGGGTTTGTATACGGGCTTTCACTTCTTCGCACTCAGCCCTATTGTTAATGACATTTGGTTCGAGAAGGCGTTTTCCTTTTCTTCGATAAGCACAGAAGCTCAGTCACTTGCTACTGGCTTTTCAGTCCCACCATACCACCCTCCAATTAGTTGTTAACCACGGCATCGTTGCGCCTGAAAGCCGCAAATATGAGCTACTGGCACAGCCAATAGCGCACTTTTTCGCGTCGGGTAATCAGCAAGTCTTGACCTGTGAGTAAGACACAGGTTTACGCTATACATTGAGATTACCCATTTTAAATAACTGCGGAGCAAATATGACAGTTAATGAAATTGCCACGTCACTAGCGACAACCGCCGATACTGTGCGTTATTACACGCGCTTGGGGCTGGTAACACCCGGTAAATCGGACAATGGTTATAAGTTCTATTCAAACAGCGATCAGTCAAGGCTTCGGTTCATTCTGAGTGCCAGACAACTGGGCTTTTCCGTCAAAGATATCAAGCAGATCTTACAAGAGGCGGATCATGGAAAGAGCGCCTGTCCGCTGGTACGCAAGCTTATTAAAACGCGGTTAGATGAAACTGAAAAACAATTTCAGGAAATGTTGCAACTGAGAAAAAGAATGAAACGCGCTCTGAAGCAGTGGGACGTAATGGAAGACAAAGCGCCTACCTCCCATATGGTATGTCATCTGATTGAAAACGTTAATAGCTCTGGTATCGGGGAGGCGTAAGATGAATAAACCCACTACCGAACAACAGTTAATAATTGAAGGTGCAGGCTGTGCAAGTTGCGTTGGCAAAATAGAAACGGCGCTAAAAAATACGCACGGCGTTGAACGTGCTGAAATGAACTTTGCAGACCGGACCGTACTGGTTTCAGGCACAGCCGAGACAGAAGCCCTGATCAACGCCATTGAATCTGCTGGGTATAATGCCAAAGCCCTTAACGACTCGCCTGGCAGCGACGCGCTAGAAGACAAAGAGGCCGCTGACTGGGCATATTATAAAAAGCTGATCAGAGACACCGTGATTGCTTTGTCACTGGGCATTCCACTTATGATTTACGGTCTCCTAATCGGGGAAATGACAGTAGAAACAACGTTCCAGCGTGGCGCGTGGCTTGTTGTCGGATTACTGACTCTTGGAGTTATGTATTTTTCAGGCAAGCATTTCTATGTTGGAGCGTGGAACAGCCTAAAGAACCATTCAGCCAATATGGACACGCTAATTGCACTGGGTACCGGCACAGCCTGGATCTATTCCATGCTGGTAGTGTTTGTTCCTGACGTTTTTCCATTAATGGCAAGGCATGTTTATTTCGAAGCCACTGCCATGATCATCGGGTTAATAGATTTGGGGCTTGCGTTGGAGCTGAAAGCGCGAGGAAAAACCTCAGAGGCAATTAAACGTTTGATCGGATTACAGGCGAAAACCGCCACGGTCATTCGAGACAATAAAGAGGTCCAGATCGCTATCGAGCAAGTGCTTCTGAACGATGTCATTAAGGTCAGGCCCGGAGAGAAAGTGCCCGTAGATGGTGTGGTTGTCGAAGGCCACACGTCAATCGACGAGTCCATGCTTACCGGTGAACCCATGCCGGTAGAAAAAGAACAGGACGATGAAGTCGTTGCAGGGACTCTCAACAAGTCTGGGATGATTCTGTTCAAAGCAACACGCGTCGGCAAAGACACCGCGCTGGCGCAAATTATTTCAATGGTTAAACGGGCACAAAATTCAAAGCCGCCCATTGGGCGCTTAGCCGACGTGATATCCGCTTACTTTGTGCCTGTGGTCATGATCATTTCGGTGCTCAGTGCGTTGGCATGGCTAAATTTTGGACCTGAGCCCGCACTGGCATTTGCTATCGTTTCAGCCACCACCGTATTAATCATTGCCTGCCCCTGTGCGCTAGGTTTAGCTACCCCGATGTCAGTCATGGTAGGCGTGGGAAAGGCCGCGGAAGCTGGCGTGCTCATTCGCAACGGCGAAGCGTTACAAACGGCATCAAAGATCACTGCCATGGTACTGGATAAAACCGGCACCATTACGGAAGGTACACCGAAAGTCACTGACATTGTTGTGGCCAATGCCAGTAACGAAAAATCCGTATTGCAGTTGGCAGCCAGCCTTGAAGACGGATCAGAGCATCCGTTGGCAATGGCGATTGTAGAAAGTGCCCACGACCAGGACATTGAGTTGCTTAAAACCGAAGGGTTTAACGCGATTACCGGAATGGGGGTTGAAGGGCGTTGTGAAGGAAAGGCCTTACTGTTTGGTAACAGCAAGCTTATGGCAACAAAAGGGGTGGACATTGGTAATTATTCAGAAAAAGCACAAGCACTGGCCAAAGAAGCCAAAACGCCAATGTATTTTGCTGTCGATGGACAGCTCGCTGCCATTATAGCGGTTGCCGACCCGATAAAACCTGACTCTGTCGCTGCCATTAAGCGCCTTCAGGCCAGTGGTATCCGGGTCATCATGTTAACGGGGGATAATAAAGAAACGGCTGCTGCCGTGGCAAAGAAGGCGGCAATAAGCGAATTTTTTGCTGAGGTATTGCCCGAAGATAAAGCCAACAAAGTACAGGAGTTACAGTGGCAGGGCGACGTTGTTGGTATGACGGGCGATGGCATTAATGATGCTCCGGCTCTTGCCCTGGCTGATGTAGGCTTTGCCATTGGTACAGGGACAGACGTTGCCATAGAAAGTGCCGATATCACGTTAATGCGCGGCTCGTTGCATGGTCTAGCAGATGCTATAGCGGTCAGTAAGGCCACGTTGCGCAACATTAAGCAAAACTTGTTTGGTGCCTTTATCTACAACGTTGCAGGTATACCTTTCGCAGCTGGCGTGCTCTATCCCTTTTTCGGTGTGCTGTTAAGCCCGGTTATTGCCGGTGCGGCCATGGCATTTTCTTCGTTGACGGTAGTATCGAATGCGAACCGGCTACGCCTGTTCAAAGCAAAAGACCACTAAGGAGAAATCTTATGATGATGATAAATATTGTAGGACTTGCAATTATCGCACTGATTATTTGGTGGTTTTGGTTGTACAAGCCCGATCAGACAGTCACTGACAGCAATGAAGTACTCATAGAAGTAAAAAATGGCGTGTACTCTCCTGCCTCAATTCAGGTAAGCGCAAACCAACCGGTTACGCTGAAGTTTTTGCGCAAAGATGAGTCTCCCTGCTCCGAGGTACTGCTGATCCCTTCATTAGATATCAGTGAGCAACTAACGCTTAATGAGGTAACACCAATACACCTCGAAAACGTCCCACAGGGTGAACATACCTTTCACTGCCAGATGCAGATGTATCGCGGCGTTCTTACGGTGGTATAGGAGGAGCGATGAAAAACAGTCATCCCAGATTTTGGTCAACACCTACAGGGTGGGCAGCATTAGCGATGATCGCTGCCGTTACTTATTTTTTAATTTTTGAACATGGTCACCATGTCCTTCAGTTTCTCCCCTATTTGATTTTATTGCTATGCCCACTCATGCATATCTTCATGCACAGTAGCCACGGTAAACATGGTCACGTCCACGAACATTCTCAGGGCAGTGATAACAAGCAGAAAAGTTTTCAGGAATTGAGTGATAACAAGCAGAAAAGTTTTCAGGAATTGAGTGATAACAACGCGGCTTATCGTGATGGATACATTCAGGGGTTGGAGGAAGGCCGAAAGGAATCACTTAAAAAGGACAACCGAGATGAATGACACATATGATTATGGATTATGGTCAATGGTGATACTGAACTCAGCTATTTTTATCTTTTTTGCATTCAGTTTTGTGAAGCCAAAATCTTCCACCGACTGGCGAAGTTTGGGGGTATTTTCTGCGTTTATTGTAGCCCTGTTTACCGAAATGTATGGTTTCCCACTCACTATTTATTTCTTGTCAGGATGGCTTGCTGAAACCTATCCGGAAGTAAACTTTTTTGCGCACGAAAACGGACATCTGTTGCATACTTTCTTTGGTTTTAAAGGCGACGCCCACTGGGACCCGTTTCATATCGCCAGTATGGTATTTATTGTTGCAGGATTCTTTATCTTGTCCTCAGCATGGAATGTGCTGCACCACGCTCAGAAGAACCATCACTTAGCTAAGACTGGATGGTATGCGCGGTGTCGCCACCCTCAATATTTAGCCTTCATACTGATCATGTTCGGTTTTTTGTTGCAATGGCCGACCATTCCCACACTGGTCATGTTTCCAATTTTAGTTGTTGTGTATGTAAAACTGGCAAAGCGTGAAGAAGCTCTGGCTATTGCTGAATTTGGCGAAGAGTATGTGAGCTATATCAACACGACACCTGGCTGGATCCCAAACCTCAACCTTAAATTAAAAGGTGAAAACCATGAAAAAACTCACTAAATCAATCATTTTTTCAACCACATTAGTAATGGCTGCAACATCGCAAGCTCAACAAATGGAAGAGCATGAGCGTAAGGGCTCAGACAAGCCAGAGATGCAAACGGGAATGCATATGCGTGGCCAAGATATGCATATGATGAATGCAAAAATAAAGTCGATGAAGGAAGAAGTTAACGCTATCAAAGAAGAAAAGGATCCCGGCAAGCAGCGTGAAATGATGAAAAAACACATGCAATCCATGATGGGAATGATGCATATGATGCACGAAAAAATGGAAGGGCAACCCATGCAAAACCAAATCGATATGGCAGAAAGGCATCTTAAGATGATGGAAATGATGATGTCGAAAATGGATGGAGGCCATTCACCCGAATCTCAGAAACATTCAAATTAACACCGAGGAGAAAGATATGAGTGATTTAGACCACAGAGTCGGTGTCAGAGAAGCAAATTTAGTCGTTCGGAATTTACGGCTCAGCAATGTCAATGAGGCAAATTGCGATGCCCTAATTGAAGAGATTGACAAGCTCTTTGGCATTGATGAGGTGAGTTACAACATCAAAGAAGGCGTTATTCACCTGGCATATGATGCGACACATGTAAATCTGGATGGTATTGAAGAAGTCATTCGAAGACACGGTGCCGACCTTCACAACGATTGGTGGACGCACACGAAAGAAGGCTACTATCAATTTGTCGATCAAAATATAAAAGAAAATTCGACGCACAAACCCTGGAGTTGCCACAAAGTGCCACCGGGTTCTCATAAAAAGTAAAAAGAACGCAATGCGTACTCTCAGAATCAACTCAGGGGGAGCCCCAACAAAGGAGAAAGATGATGAAAATTCAAGAAAATGCATTTGCCTTCGCTTGTGCAGCAGCGTTTGCCCTTATTTGGATTATTTGTTCCTTATTCGTTGTTGCATTGCCGAACATGATGTCTGATATGACAGGCAAAATGTTACACACTGACTGGCAGGCCATGGGCTGGCACATGTCGGTATTGGGTGTATTGATAGGAGGCGTTCTTTGGGCTTTTCTGGCTGGTATATTGGGTTGGCTTATTGCCAAAATTTACAATATGCAGCTTCGGGATTTATGATGGAACTAATGCGCAGTTTTTCACAAGCTTAGGTCTGGAACAGTATTTGCTCGAGTTAACTTTTAAGTAAACAGTGAGGCACTATGATAACGAGCAATACAGAAAACGGACTGCAAAAAGCTGTGCAATTCCTCAATCAGTACAGCGCGGATAAAAAGGGCTGTAGGCAGTCAGCTGAGCCAAAACAGCAGCAGGAGTTTGCTACGATTATGAAAACATTACACCAGCAACGTGATGGTTAGACATTGCCGTACTAAAAATAGCCGGCAACCTCATGCCGGTTATTTTCCTTGATTTTTCATGACTGCAGTACACGCCGTTTAGACCGTTACTAAACCCGCTTTGACGGTTGTATCTTCCATTGGTTGTGGGTCATAAAAACCCAATAACTCACATCAGTTGTAATTTTTGTCATCGTCTTCATATACGTGCAGTTTTAGAAACCATTTCTCAGCCGCAAATACAATAAGAAGTCCGACAACAGAAACCCAAACTATGAAGATATCTGACTTTGCTTTCACCCACAAAAACGCCAAAAGGACAACGAAATCGAGAACAATCGCACTTACCAGGATCCAGGCCTTAGCGTGCACGTCTTCTCGCAAATGTTTAAACACGCCCCAATGGATAAAAATATCCATTACGATGTAAAAAACTACGCCAATCGAAGCTATACGGCTTAAATCGAAGAATATGGTCAGAAATATCGCGATTACCAGTGTATAAATTAGGGAGTGCCTCCTTAAATCTCCTGGTAACGAAAAGTGACGGTGAGGTACAAGCTGCATTGAAGTAAGCATCGATAGCATACGGGAAACTGCAAATATGCTGGCAACGACACCGGAAGAGGTGGCAATAATCGCAAAAGCTATAGTAAACCATGCGCCATACTGGCCGAAGGCAGGTCGTGATGCTTCAGCAAGAGAGTAGTCTTTAGCCTGTATTATTTCGTCAATTGACAGGTTTGCTCCTACTGCGACCGCCACAAAAACATAAAGTACCACACAGATCGAAATAGAAATGATGATGGCCCTTCCTACATTTTTTTCCGGTTGTTTTAGCTCTCCGCCGCTGTTTGTGATTGTTGTGAAGCCTTTGT
Source organism: Alteromonas sp. H39 (assembly GCF_047556435.1). GTDB lineage: Bacteria > Pseudomonadota > Gammaproteobacteria > Enterobacterales > Alteromonadaceae > Alteromonas. The sequence goes on along the minus strand of NZ_CP180210.1, from coordinate 1,070,997 downwards.
AGCCCAAAATACCCAGTGCTACTGCCCCTAAAAATCCGGTTGCGCTGGTTTCCTGGGGGTGAGCTGAAACACTCTCAAACGACAAACCAGTTGCCCACAGCCCGCCTATTGCCAAAATCGCCAGCCCGGCTATTTTGATAAAAGCCATAATAAACGAAAGTGTCTGAATGAATTGATTGCTGAGAATATTGACAATGAACGCAACAATAAGAAGACTTACCCCAAGAGCTGGAATGAGCCACTCAGCGCCCTGGGTGTCGAACAGCTGTAGAACATAAGTGCCAAAAGTACGGGCAACCAGACTTTCATTGATAACCATGGAAAAAAACATCAGCAATGCGCAGGCTCCGGTCATCAGGCCTCTGCCATAAGCTTTTTTTAAGAACATGGCGATACCGCCTGCGGAAGGGTATTTCTGTGCCATTTTGACGTAACTGTATGAGCTAAAGCCTGCAATTATTGCCGCTACCAGAAATGCAAAAGGAAACCATGTGCCAGCCAGCTCAGCAATTTGGCCGGTTAAGGCAAATATACCTGCGCCAATCATCACACCGGTTCCCATTGACACCGCGCCCCAAAGACTTAACGAGTCTTTATTGTTTGAATGCTCGTGATCACTCATGTTGCTTATCCCTTTTTGTCATCTGAGCCAAAACAGTCGCAGTAGTGGCTTGCTGCGAACATGAAAACATTGGCCAGTAAAATCGGTATTTGAAGGTTTTACGCGTAGAGATAACCGGCACTGGCTTGCCGGTTATTTCTCATCTTGAGCAGAATTCTTAAAACCAGATCCTGGCCCCTAACACTACGCCAGTTTCACTGGTGGACTCGCCGTCTGCTTCTAACGCATCGGCGGTATTGCCTAAGGCTTTGCTGTAATAAATGCCGACATAAGGCGCTACCTCCCTCATTATCTCATGGCGATATCGCAAACCGATACGAATGTTACTCAATCCGCTTTGACGGTTATACTTTTCCGAGTCTGTGAGGTTAGCAACCACTTCCAAGCGCGGCTGCAGATAGGAAACCTGACTTAACTGCCAGTCATACTCGGTCTCATTGATGAACTGCATGTCACCGTCTTCGTTAATACGCAGTGAATTTTCCATTTCAAACCAATAGGGAGCGAGTCCCTGGTAACTGATCACCGCATAGTTTTCCATATCAGCATCTGATGACAGTTCGCCTTTGGTACCAAGTCCAACCTGCACGGACCAGAAGGCAGAGACCAGATAGCCATAAAGAATTTCCGCGCGCTCCAGATCGGTGGGCATACCATCATTTTGAGTATTTTCACCCTCACTTTTAAAAATAGCACGATGATAATCGCCGCCGTACCAAGCCTGCATGTCCCATACTGCGCGGTTTTGTTGCTCATCAGTTCGCGTATATTCGAGCCGATCAAACATTACCTGACCAAAGTTTTCATTCGGAATAGGTGACGGCCAGCTGTCTTTTGACTGTGCCATTCCCGTATTATTAAAACCTAAGGCAAAAGCAATGATCGCGGTTATTAATACCTTTTTCATAATCACCTCCTATGCAACCTGAACAACACGAAACATCCCTGCTTCCATGTGATAAAGCAGGTGACAATGAAAAGCCCATTCTCCGGGTGCATCTGCGCTAATCTGCAACGATACTTTCTCACCGGGTTTGAGGCTGATAGTATGCTTCCGCGGTCTTGGATACTGGCCATTTTCCAGTTCCATCCACATACCATGTAAATGAATGGGATGGTCCATCATGGTATCGTTCACCAGAATCAGACGAAGCCGTTCTCCGTAATTAAAACGGACATACCCGTCTACCTCACTGAACTTTTTACCATCGAACGACCACATGTACCTTTCCATGTTCCCGGTTAAATGAAGCTCGATTTGGCGCTCAGGCTCCCGCTCATCAGGCCATGAATGCTCTCCTACCAGATCAGCGTAAACCAACACGCGATGCGGACTATCTTCTAATCCAATCCCCGGCTCATCTAAACGCGGTTGCGGATTTTGCGCGATCATAGCGGCCCCTGGTCCGTGACCATCGTCATCATGGACAATGTCTATTTTCTCTATGGGCAGCACGCGTTTGGACTTCATATCCCCCTGCATCATGTTGCTATGCATCGTGTGCTCGCCATGCTGGGCCATTTTCTTCATTTCCATTTCTGAAGAAGCCTTTCCTTTTTTCATGCCTCCTGATTTTTGCATGTTCATACCGTCCATGCCTGACATGTCCATGCCCATTGCTGCCATGCCGCGCTCCGTGATAGTTCGTTGCGGAGGAATAGCAGCAGTCATGCCTATTGATGGAGTGAGCGTGCCACGGGCATAGCCGCTTCTGTCAAAACTCTCAGCAAAGAAGGTATAAGCCTTTCGTTCTTTTGGCTGGACAATGACATCGTACGTTTCAGCTACTGCAATGCGGAATTCATCCACGTTGACCGGCTTAACCGGCTGACCGTCAGCAGCAACAACCGTCATTTCTAATCCTGGGATGCGGAAATCAAAGTAGGTCATTGCAGATCCGTTGATAATCCGCAAGCGCACCTTCTCACCCACATTGAATAATGCCTGCCAGTTGTCCTCTGGAGTGCGGCCATTCATCAGGTAGGTATAAGTGCTGCCTGTCACATCTGCTATATCTCGAGGGCTCATACGCATTTCGCCCCACATGGCGCGCTCCTTCCATGTCTTAGCAAGCCCTTTTTTCTCGACATCGTCTAATGTGTCAAAGATGGTCCGCTTTTGGTAGTTGTAATACCCCTCAGCCACTTTCAGTTTTCTCATCACATCGTGTGGATCAGAAAAGGTCCAGTCATTAAGAATGATGGTATGTTCCCGGTCAGCGCCGAAGTCTCCATCGGCAGGCTCAACGATGAGTGGTCCAAGATGCCCTCGTTGCTCCTGAAGACCGGAATGACTGTGATACCAATATGTTCCGTTTTGCTCTACATCAAACGAATAATTGAATGTCTGACCTGGCTTTATCCCGGCGAACGAAACGCCTGGTACACCATCCATACCCGCGGGCAAAATAATGCCGTGCCAGTGAATCGACGTATCCTGCTCAAGTCGGTTGGTAACATAAAGTTGAGCACGATGCCCTTCTTTTAGCCTTATTAGCGGGCCTGGCATCTGACCATTAATGGTAATGGGTAAACCCGTTTGTGATCCTATTGCTAAATTGGCCTCAGAAATTGTCAGATTTTTAATATCATCTGTTAGTACCTGATCTTTGAAATGACGCCCTGCAGGCGCTGCCCAAAGCGGGCTGACCTTAGTCAGGGCCGCCGCGGCACTCGCAGTCATAGCGCCCAGAACGAATCTGCGACGACCGTCGTTAAATGAATTACTCATAAAGTTAGCCTTTAAAAATGAATGTGTTCAGGCTGAATAACGTCAACCTGGGAAAAACATCTTGATTCGAAACTCGAAAGTCAGGCTATCGGTGGTCGATACGGGGGGGGATAAATACTTACCGGGACAGCTAGAGCAATAACAGCATATTGCTCGACATAGTTAAATGCCATTTCGCTTTGTGAAAAGCAAACCGACATTGACCCATGATGACAATTTGCCATAAAGCACTGGCAACCGTCCTCACAGCAATCCGAATTACTCTTGAGCAACGAGTGCATATGTGCTGTTTTCTTTGTTTGCGGATTGTTTACTAACTCGATGGAATGATTATCAACAGAACTTGCGTTTTTTATTAACGTTTCCACCGTTGCTACTGTCTGTTGACTTGATTCTACATCACACGCACTTACCGGCAGCACTAGTGCGGCCAGAGATATAACAATGCACGTGATAAGAACCTTAATACTCATGGGTAGTGAACCTTTTCCCTTGATTTTTAACGCGTAACTTAACGCTGCACCGTAAAGTATAGGCGCGGATTTTTGAGCCTTCAACGCTTACATGAATTTTATTTAATATACGTGCGACCCAAAAAATAGATCGATCCTAATCGACAGCGAATTTCAACACTTACGGAAATAGCCATTCAACTACGTAATCGACGCCTTTAATATCAGCGATAAAAAATCCCACACATCTACATTATAAATGTATATGTTAGCCAATTAAGGCGACGGACAGCCTCCATTATAAAAGCAAGAAATAACCATCAAATTTGCGTATCATTGACGCGGTTTGAGTTACAGGCTCTTGGTAACGTGTGGATACTCGTGCTCCCCACTTACTTTCAGTCCACACCAAAGTGGCGTAGAGCCCAATAGTTACAAAAGAGGTAAAAATGCGAAACATCATTAATCTTGGGTTCGCCGTACTATTCATGTTCAGTGCAGGCGCGATTGCACACGGTGACGTTAAGCTGGAAAGCAGTTCACCATCAGACAATGCAATGTTGATGAACTCCCCTGAACAACTAACGTTAACCTATTCCAAGCCATTGCGGCTAATGAAAGTCAGCATCACGGGAAATGAAACCGGTGAGGTCAATTTTGATTTCAGGCCAACCGCTGAGAAGCAGGCTGCTTACACCTGGCAATTGAAAGACTTAAAGCCCGATACCTATACGGTTGAGTGGATAGCGATGGGCGGAGATGGCCATAAAATGAAAGCGTCGTTCTCTTTTATCGTGCACTAAGCTAACCCCATGGAGTTGATTCTTTGGAACACATCCATCGTTGTTTCTAAAGCCATTTTCTATTTTGGCTTTGCGAGCATTGTTGGTTTTGCTTTTTTAATGCACAAGCCCGCTGAGAATCGGGCTTTTCGCAAACATGTCGTTTACCATCTGGCTCCTGTGCTGGTGCTCTCACTTTTTGCCTCTGCGGCATGGTTTTTTGCCAAGACCGGCGCGTTTTCTGAAAGCGGCTTGCAAGGGGCGTTTGATCCCATCATGCTTGAAGTGATGTGGGACTCGCCGGTGGGTGATGTGGCGCTGGCCAGAATGCTGATGTCTGCAATTGCGATAGCCCTACTGCTTGGGGCTTTAATGAAGCTAATACCATTGCTTGCCGTACGAGCAATAATGACTGCCATTATAATTTATGGCCTTTACAGCTTCACGCTCATTGGTCACATTGCAGAAAAAGGCCTCACCGATAAGCTGATACTGGCGACGCATATTGCCATTATGGGTTGGTGGTTTGGCGCTTTATTACCGTTGAAAATGGTATGTCAGCACTTCAGCGCAGAAGACACAAAAACAATAATGACTGACTTTGGCAGGATTGCCGGTTACCTGGTTACTATCTTAGCCCTGCTCGGTATTTATATGGCGTACTCCCTGTTTACGTCACCAGAGGATCTGATCCAGTCACAATATGGCCTTATCTTTCTGAGTAAATTGCTGATTGTCGGCTTATTACTGTTACTGGCAGCACGACACCGCTTTATTCTGGTTCCGGCTATGCAGAATGCAGGCGACAAAGCACAACTGAAACGCTCTATTAATATTGAAATACTTTTAGCCTTTGCGCTGCTGTTAATCACCTCGGTATTAACCAGTGTTGTGGGCCCCCAGTTTAATTAGGAGAATAAAAATGCGGGAACTGTTAGTGGCATTTATCTTGACTGCCGTCTCACCAACCCTTTTGGCTCATGGCAACGAAGCCGGGGAACACGAGTCTAAACTATCTGGCAGCGAGACTGCACCGGGTCAGGTAATAATGTCGTTTCATAAGGCGTTAAAGGAGCAGGACAACGTCGTTGCAAAATCATTACTGGTAGAAAATGTCATGATTGTTGAGGGGGGTGGTATCGAACGAAGCGCACAGGAATACGCATCCCACCACATGTTGTCAGATATGAAATATGTCAGCAGCTTGTCTTCAAAACTCCTTGAGCACACTGTAACCGAGTATGGCGATTCCGCTACATCACTGTCGGTAACTGAAAATACCACTGAGTCGGGCAAAACATATCGCTCGTATGAAACGGCGGTTCTGACAAAACATGAAGGCAAGTGGAAAATCGCACACTTGCATTGGTCAACGGCAAAGTAAGTAAATGACTGCCTGAAGCCTGTGGCTATTCCCGGCCCCCTCTGTACGCCAGTCCAGAGGCGACTGGGAAAGTCTGCACGACTTACATAAGCAACATGATCAACGCGCCTGCAATCATAAACAGGTTTTCAGACAGCGACACAAACCCCAGTGGTACATTGCTATCACCCCCTACACAGGCACATTTAAGCTCACGCTTATCGATGTAAACCGCTTTAAACACGGATATCGCACCAACCGTTCCGATGAACAAAGAGAACGGTGCTACGACGAGAGCGGGCAGCTGCGCAACCATGCCAATACCTGCGTAAGCCTCGATAAACGGGTAAATATAGCCATAACGTAACCATTTCATCGCCAAGAGGTCATAGGTGATAAAAGAGTTTGTAAAGCTGTACAAATCTTTAAGCTTTTGAACCGCAAGAAGCGTCATAGAGAAAGCAATAAACAGCATCAGGGTTCTTATTGATACGAACTCACCTGAGACAACAAACTGAAACGCCAGGGACAACAGTGCAGCAACAGAAAAAATAGCGATAACGGGTGTGTACGTGGTCCCCGTCTGGCCAGCTTCGCCTTTATCGAAGTAGTCTCTGAGGTCATCATACCCGCCAATCCGCTCATCATTGATGAACGTTTGCGGTGTCGTTTCGACGTCATGTTTCTGTTTAAACTTATCCGTCTCCTCACGCGAGGTGAGGTGATGATCTTCTACTGAGAACCCCTCACGCTCCAGCAAATCTTTCGATCGTAATCCATAAGGACAAATATGTTCGTCAGTCACCATTCGATACAGGATAGCTGTCTTACTCATTTTACTCTCCTTGATTCAGTCTGCCTTCGAACTCTGGGATAGGTCGCTGCGCGGCGTCAGCCTGATTCGTCACCTTTCCGTTTTCAGAAATATCGTTAATCAGCCACTCCATCTCTTTAATTTCTTTTCGCTGCGCTTTGATAATTCCGTCTGCCAGTTCACGCACGCGCACGTCCTCAATTTTCGAGCGCTCGCTGGTAAGAATGGCAATGGAATGGTGTGGGATCATCGCTTTCATATAAGCCGAGTCAGACACCGTGCTTTGGGAACGAACGAGGTACAGACTAACCGCGAAGAGCACTGCTGCCAGAATGAAAATGGCCACATTCAGCTTTTTGTTATTGTACATACCCAGCATGAAAGCCAGCATGATGATTGCCATACCCGCCCCCATATAAAGCGCCATATAGGTTCGCGTTTCACTGAACCATACATGCGAAACTGCGTACGTGTTCAGATACATCATAATGAACATCGCAATAGTTGATGTGATGATCATTGCAGCAAATTTTGTGTATTTCATTTGTAATCCTTACTTAAGAAAAAACTAATTTGTGTAATATCCTCCCATCACAGCGGTGATAAGGAATTAATAGTATGATTAGTCAAGATCCATACCAGTGAAGGAACCACAATGCTTTTAGCGATAATTATCAGCGCTGCTGTACTTTTAATGAGCATAACAATTCATCTACTTAATATCTCGGTAATAGCCGACTACGTTTGCGGGAAACTTGAAAAAACCTGGGCAAAAACACAGGCGGTGGTGTTTATTGCCATTTCAAGCCAGCTCCTGCTCGCTATCATTTTTTCACTGGCGTATGAGGTCGGGTTTTACCTTGGACTTGGAGGCTTTAAACAACCTGCTACGTCTATCGATATTTTTTATTTTTCGCTGACAACAATTACTACGCTGGGTCTTGGTAGTATTGAACCAACAGGACATTTACGAATGCTTGCAGGTGTCGAGTCGGCTACAGGGTTTCTCTTAATCAGCTGTTCTGCATCGAAAGTGTTCAGGACCATGTAGACGCTGTAGTTTGAGCACTGTCATTTATATCAATTCAGCATAGGGCAACTGAAGATTCTGTAGCGGGTTGTACCGTTACTACTTTGGCTTTCGCTATGTAACTGGAAGTTTAAGTATAAAGGCAAATCACCCGATCAACACAGACATAAGCTCGAGTCGCTGCTCCTTGGTCAAACTTTTTAGTTGCTTAGTTAGTATCTCCATAGATTTATCAGCAATATCCAATTCAAATCCAGCGTATTCAGAAATCCTCTGACAAATTTTTTCTGCTGGTTCTCTTAACTCTTCTGCTGTAAGCACTGTATACCCCGCTGTAACATCACTGCGATTGGTTTTGTGATTAAGCAGACGTTTTAATGTGTAAGTACCTACGCCAATTGTTTCAGCAACCGAACAGAATGTGCGGCGAAGATCATGAAGTGTAAAAGAAACATCCGCCCGTTCGTTCATTTGTTTAATAATTTTCTTAGGCTCCACCACCCTGCCATGATGGTTGTCAGCACCAAAAACATAGCCCGAAACGCGGTACTCTGCCCTTCTCTTAAAGATTTCCTCAAGTGGCTTGGTGATTGGCAGTTCCAGCCCCTGACCATTCTTTGTATCGTCTAAGCAGAATAACTGGTCGTCCAAAAATACATTTTTCCATTCCAACTCAAGCAACTCCGTTTTGCGCAGCCCTGTAAACGCCATGAACTCGACAAAATCACACACCGTTGCAGTAAAGTCTTGGCGGAGAACCATGGCTTCATCACGCATCTCATTAACTACTGCAAGGAATGGCTTTAACTGTGAGGGGCGAAGTCTAGTCTGCTTGCGGGCTACGTTGTTCCAGCAACGTTTTTCCGACAAAACAGTAACAGGGTTATGAGGAAACAACGTTCTGCCATCTGAGGATTTATACTCAGCTCTTGCGAAATTAAAGAGCGCTCTGAGCGTTCTCATAGCTAAGTCGGCCTGTGCAGGGCTTCGCTTAGTCAGTTCGCAGTGCCTTCGATAGATGCGGGTTTCTGTGAGGTCAGCCAAACGCTTCTTTGCCCAATCATCAAAATAACAGTCCATCACCTGCTCGTAGCCACGTAACGTAGTTTCTTTAAGCTTTCTGGAAAGTTTATAGCTCTCGTAAACTGTTTCTAACGTGACTGAGGCGGCCCTGAAGTGACGTTTGTTATCGTTAGGATTCATTCCATCAGCGATGTCCGCCATGGCTTTCCTGGCTTGCTTACGCGCCTGTTCAACGGGAACAGATGGAAAGGAACCGATAGTTACAGACAATGGTTTCTGTGTGCCAGGAAGCTTCTTATAAACCCTAAACGTTTTCTTATTTGATGGAAGAACGTCAATGATGAGACCAGGCATTTGAGCGTCGTAATATCGAGCTCTTTTATCCGAACCTGATAGTTTCTCAACGGCCTGTTCTGTAAATCTGAATTTAGTTGCTGACATGCTGTGCTACCTCTGTGCTACTTTGAGCGCAAAATCTAATGCGCTGAATTGCTTAAAAAATTAAGCAACAGAGATGACAAAACCTCAATAACCTACTGATTTATATGGAACAATAAGTAATTGTCAGGTAAATAAAGTAACTATAGGTAAACGCTCGGTTTGAGTCTCATAATCGGCAGGTCCCCTGTTCAAGTCAGGGTGGGGCCACCATTTTCTTTCTTTATCTGCACTTCTTATATAAAACAAACCTTTTGACGCTCCTGCACGTTGCTAGTTAACAGCGATATCTATCTACTTAAAACTCTTCATTCATTGAATGGACTAGTCTTTACCGTTTTTGATATATCAAAGCGCATCAATTGCCACTGTCGTCAGGAACTGATGAAAGTGCAAAGGTGCTTTTCATTGATGAGCTAAGTACTGAATTCCTACAGTTGCTGCTATAGGTGTAAAGCGTTTGAGGCGCTGTATAGCGAAGATAAAGTAAAAAGACCACCAGAATTCTCACTCGGTGGTCGGTGATAATTGATAAGGCCCTTAGCCAATCACTTCGAATTCCCGTGACTGAACTTCAGATTCAGTAGGTAAGGCGGTCATGGCTCCCATTTTCTCGCACACAGTCGCACTTACCTTTTGTGCAAACATGACTGCATCTCTAAGCTCTTTAACTGTCATGCAGTCCACAGAGTCAAACGACGCAAGCTTAAATAACATGGCCCCAATAAATGCATCTCCGGCTCCGGTTGTGTCGATGGCATTAATCTTAAATGCCGGAATAGTATGGGCTTCTTGATTGGTGGAAAGGTGACAACCTTTACTTCCCATCGTCACGAATATGATACCGACGCCAAGCTTATGGATAACGCTGCATCCTACTTGTAAATCAGACTCGCCGGTAAGAAGTTGCAGCTCCTCTTCGCTGACTTTCACCACGTCGGCAAGTTTAAAAAAGGCGTTACATTTCGCTTTAAAAATTTCCAGTCTGCTTTTCCAGAGATCAACGCGATAGTTAGGGTCGAAACACACTAGACTGTTGTTTTCTCTGCAGCGTTCAGCCATTGCAAAATAAGCGTCTTGCAGGCTGCCATCCAGAAAAGCGGTCGCAGAGCCAAAATGGAAAATGTCATTTGAATACTGACCGCCGTCATCTTCCTCTGAAAAGACGAATTCAGCATCCGCCCCGCGGTGAAAAATAAACTCCCTTTCACCATTGTCTTGCAGGGTAACGAACGCGAGGGTAGTAGGCACGCTTACTTTCTGAGTTCCGCTGACGCCAACATGATATTTCTTAAGCGTTTCTATTAGGTAGTCACCAAAGGCATCATCGCCGACTGCCCCTATAAATTCTGCATGCCCCCCCAGTCTCCCTATACATGCTGATACGTTTGCAGGAGCTCCTCCAGGTTTTCTGAGATACACCTCTCTGTCAGTATTATTTTCTCCCACATCAGTACAAACGAAGTCGATTAGCGCCTCACCAATACAAATAACTTTTTTGCTCATCATTTCTCGCTTATAAAAATAGAAAAGCAGACCACACCAAGGCAGCCTGCTTCTGGTTCACATTCACTGGTTTTCGATAAATCTTTGCAGATCAGATACCGAAACAGATTGGTCTCGCGTATAAACACCCACAGGACGCGCATCAAGATCGTAAAGACGGAAACTAAGCGCTCTGAAGTCGTTTATATATGCTGTGCCGAGGCCCGACTCAGGATCCAACCACACGTCAAGCTTTACACCAGCGGCAAGATCCATCGGCACGGCTACTTGTGCATCCAGGCTTCCGGAGCTCACCTCTTCACCTTCACTCACCGCAGGTAAATCCGCAGCTCTGAATTGATCTGCTATCAAATATGGCAGGGCAGCATCGGTACCATCATCTGCATGTTGGTCGATCAGTCTGATCACAGCGGTCTGTCCGATAAACTCGCTGACATCCCAGGTAGCCCATTCCAGTAAGAACTTATCATCCGCCGTCTTTTCTGCGTCGACACCTGACTGGCTGCGCACAACCTCTCCGTTTACAACCAGCACCACCGCCGTCGCATTTGCACTGTCAAAGGGGTTAGAACCACCGCCAATAAGGAAGTTGATATAGGGCTTGGTAATCTCAAAAGCTGGTGTATCTGCACTTCCGGTTGCGCCAAAGCCAATCCAGCCAAGGGCGGTTCCGTCTTCCTCAAACCCGTCACCGAAGCTTGAGAACACCCTTTCACCGACGTTATTGGCGACATCGCCGCCCCACCAGCCTCCATCAAGCTTCACAAAATCGCCTGTAACGTTAGTGAATTCATGACCAGCCAAAGTGTTGTACTGGCCGCAGCAAAATTCAAATCCAGCCACATTTTGCTCAGGCGTTTCCGTTCTGACAAAAAGTGGCTCGCCTTCAAGTGCGGGGGTGGGAGTAACGCTCGCACCACCGGTTGGAGGCGTATCGCCAAAGTAAAACGAGGCCTGATTGCTGTTGGTGTCAAACTCAAGTCTGGCAACCTGCTCACCTTCTGCATCAGTGGGAAAGTAAAGTCCAAATCTTCCGCCTGAAGTTTCGCTTTTTACAGTCATAGACAGGCGGTTCTTTTCGTTCAATGAAGCCAACGTAAATGCAGAAGATGACATCAATGAAATAGGAGAAACACCTGATACCGATCCCTCCTGACTCTGAATATCGGTAGCGATAGGCTCAGCAAACTCTGTTATATAAGAATCCGGGATCTTTACCGCCAACTCACCAGAGGTAGTTTGCTGGAGCTGATGAATAGCCAAGTCTCCGCCAAAAGTACCAACCCCTGCATTTGTTCGGGTAACCTTATGCGGGATCCAGCCAAACATCAGCGTCATGTCTTCTGAAGACGCGGTTCGTCCGGCGTAATAGAACTTGCCATCAAGAGAAGTGTAATCAGCCAGCTCCCACCCGGCACTCGTCTGATGCAGATATTTAATATCTCTTTCGCCGTCATTCTGATCTGAGAACACCATGAACTGATTGTCACCAAAATCGATCCAGTCAGGTACTTCAAGGTTCAGTGGGGTATTCATAGTGAACAGGGGGTCCTGTGGAGCCCAGGTCACAAGGTTGTCAGAGGTATACAAACCAATTGCAGCTTGTCCGTTGTGGCGTGTAGTAATAAGCATCCAGTAATTGCCGGTATCTTCATTCCAGAATACTTTCGGGTCCCGGAAGTCAAAATCGCTGTAGCCGTTACTTCCCGTAAAGGTATCTTCGGGGACTTTCGTAAAGTTTGTCAGCGTGTTGTCTGTTGCCACGGCATGCATAACCGCTTCTACGGGATTGAAGTCAGCATTATGACCGGTAAAGAAAATATGTGTTTGCCCTTGTGCATCCTCTACGACGCTACCAGATCCCGTCCACTGATCCTGGGTGTTGGTATCTCCTGTAGCCTCAAGCACCCTTTGGGGAAAACTACCATGCTGAAGATCGCTAGTTTTCGTGAGGTACCAGTCATGGAATGCCGTGTCGATTAAATAGTAAATGTAGAATTCACCATCACGGAAATACGGGTTTGGATCAGCCATGACCAGAGGCAGGGAAACCGTGTGGCCGTCGGGCATACTGACAAAGTCACCTTTACTGGGCTCTACAGCTGCATAATCAGCAAGACGGATTTCATCCAGCATGATGAAAGCCAGACTTCCATCGTCTTCTCCTTCGTGCTGGTCAATAATTTCCAGCACAGCGGTCTCACCTTGTAGTGCACTAACATCCCAGGAGTACCAGTCAACCTGCGACTCCAAACCATTTCCTGCGGCCTGACGCACTATCTTGCCATTTACTCTCAGTACCACTGCGGTTGCATTGTCACTGGTAAAATCGTTGGTACCACCACCTACCAGAAAATTTAAAAATTTATGCGTAATTTCAAATGGGGGAGAACTCAGCGTACCGGTAGCTTCGTCGCCAATCCATCCCAGACCGGTGCCGTCAGCAGAAAAACCATCCCCACGGCTGGTAAAGATTCGCTCGCCCTGGTGATTGACAATATCTGCTGCCCACCAGCCACCATCGAGTTTGTCCATGTCGCCTGTAGCCCGAAAGTCGTGATTAGCGTAGGTATTAAACTGACCACAACAAAACTCGAATCCAGCGATGTTCTGGCCAGGATCTGAAACGCGACTAAACGCGGGTACCCCCTCCACCTCGGGCTCAACGGAAATATTAGCCGATGCTAACAGCTTACTGCTTGCCTCCGGGGCTGCGGCCGCTTCATCAGAGATTCTGAATTCATCAGCCAAAAGGTAAGGCAAAGAAGTATCAGAGTTATCATCAGGATGATGGTCGATAAAGCGGATTTTCGCAGTCATTCCAACATAGTCTGCAAGATCCCAGCTTACCCATCGCATACTCATAGCAGTATCGTCGCCGCTTGCCTGAAGCACTATTTCATCATCGATAACCAGCGCCAGCGCAGTAGTATTAGATTCAGATACGCCATTGCTTCCCCCACCGACAAGGAAGTTTATGAATCGCTCGGATATTTCAAATGAAGGGCTATCCATGGTGCCGACTGCACCATAGCCAATCCAGCCCAGTGCCTCGTCATCATTATTGAATCCATCACCAAAACTGGAGAAGACACGTTCCCCAATAACTCCGGCTACGTCAGCTCCCCACCAGCCGCCGTCTAACTTGTTAAAGTCGCCGGTTACTGTCTCAAAGCCATGTTCAGCGTAAGTGTTGAACTGACCACAGCAAAACTCAAAGCCCGAGAGTACCTGCTCACTATTTTCGGGGTTGCTGAACAGGGGTTGGCCGGAATTCTCCGGGTTATCTGTGATCACAATATCTTGATCAGGCTCTTGCTCTTCGGGAACATTCCCACCGCCAATGACATCAGAAGGGCTTTGCCCCTCCTGTAAGACAATTAACTCAGCATCGACCTTATTTTTTTTCGTATCATCATCGGAGCATGCTGATAGAGAAGCACTCACCAACAACATTAGTCCTGATAGTTTCCACCCTCTGATATAGGGTTTTGATGTTTTCATGGTTTTCCTCCATAGCCTCCAGTAGGGCTATGTCCGCTTGCTTTTAATTGGGTATGTCAAAATCGTACGGCAATTTTTTGACATTCAGTTTTTGGGTGTCCCGCCCAAATAAACAACGTTGTCTTTTTATAATGCTAGTGTTAGGCGAACAGAAATTCAACAAGTTTTTTACATTTTTGTTTTCGGCCAGAAAAACAGTAGCGTTGTTATCAGCTTATGGAAAAATATGACAAAAGTGTGTAGCGTTAGAGCATTGAAATTGAGCACAAAATTCGGAAATCATCTGACATGGTGACAATTAAAGACGTGGCTGCACACGCTGGTGTCGCATTTAAAACGGTGTCCCGGGTGGTTAACAACGACCCGACTGTGAAGCCCAAAAACAGAGAGAAGGTACTTAAGGCAATAGAAGAGCTTGGGTATCGCCCGAATCGTGCAGCCCAAATGACCCGTCGCAAAAAATCAGGTGTAATTGGCTTTATTGCAGATGAGTTATTAAGGGTGCCTTACACCTTTGATCTTATCAGAGGGGCGCAAGATCTGGCATGGAAGCACAATAAGGAATTGATGGTTCTCAACGTTAATGTGGATAAATACAGCGTTGAAGGGGCCGTGAATCACCTGTTTGAGCATCGGGCAGAGGGCATTATCTACGCCGCCATGTACCACCGGGAAGTGCAACTCCCTTCTCAATTTTCAGAAGTCCCCACCGTGTTAGCTAATTGCTACGACAGCAATGGGCACTACCCTTCTATTGTTCCCGATGAACAAGAAGCGGCACGCGAGATTACAGCCAGTATGCTAAGCAAAGGCTACAAACGCATTGCTTTTTTGAACCTGAATGAAAACATCATTGCAGCGAAGCTACGTAAAAAAGGTGTTGAACAAGCATTTACTGACGCTAAAGCATCTTCGGACAACTTAATCATAGAATCTGTCATCATTGGTGATGGGAATGAGGAGCGCTCAGTTGCGCGGAAGCGTGCTGCCGAGTTGATAAAAAGCTTCAAGCCTGATGCTATCCTTTGTGGTCAGGATCCAATGGCTGTTGAAGTATACTTTGTTGTACAGGCACTCGGGCTTCAGGTAGGAAAGGATATTGGCATAGGCAGCTTCGATGACTGGGATATAATCCCATCACTCGTACAACCAGGCTTGACCACCATGGCCCTTCCCCACTACGAAATGGGACAGTGGGCATTTAATTACCTGTTTGAAGAACGCACAGATAAGGCAAGAGAAGCGGCTCGATTTACACTTGTCAGCCGCCAGTCATTTTAGCCGGTTCCGGGTTAGTAGCTTGTTGTCGGTTTTCCAGCAACCAAAACGAGAAAATGAGGTTAACGGTTACAATACTTCCCAGCAATAAGTAGGAGTCCGCAAAACCAAGTTCATCGTACAGTTCCCCTACAGGTGATGAGAGAAGTGTTGTCACCACCTGAGTAAAAACATGAAAACCAATCAGATAAATCGTTGCTGATAACCTTGCATCAAAGTTCACCACAATATATTTAAAAATAGCTACGAGTAAGATCGGAAGCTCCAGTGCATGTAGCAATTTCACAAGTGAAATAGACACAGGGTCTGCTACAAGGCCAGAGGCAAGCATACGAATCGCCATGATAGCACCACTTAAAAGTAAACCCTGCTTTGGTCCAATGCGATTGACAATGTAAGGGGCAACAAACATCATTCCGGCTTCAACAAATACTTGCAGCGAGTTCAGATAACCGTAGAACCTGTTTCCTTCTTCCGGGGATGAAAACAGTGATGAAAAATAGATAGGGAATTGCTGGTCGTAAATCTGATAGAGGCAGGATACCCCCATCACATATACGCTTAACCGCCAGAATTTACCTTGTCGAAAAAGCGACCACACTTCGCTTAATCCAACTTTGCTCTTTCTTGATGAAGTTTGGCGTGTCGATTTGGGTAACCAGAACAAGCACAGAATAAACGCTATCCCGGTGATTGTCGCAAGCGCAAAGTTCAACCTGGGATCAATATTAAATAGGCCACCTGCTATAAATGTAGCGCTGGCCCAACCCAGCGATCCCCATAATCTGGCTTTACCGAACTCTACACCATGCTGCCGGCCAAGCCTTTCAATAAACGCTTCAAGCGTACCTACTGCGGCACCAAATGTTAAAGCACTATACACCGCTCCAACTACAGCTCCGAGAAGGAAGAAAGATTCCAGCAACGGCTGGTATATAAAGATAAAGAATGGGCCCACCCCAGCCATAAGGATGCCCAACACAAACAGAAGCTGCTTACCGGTTCCCAGTCTGTCCTGAAGGACACCATATACCGGCATTATGAATAAGGCAGCCATGGCATTGGTCGCAAAGACTACTCCCGTCTCCTTCCCGGTTAGCCCAAGAGTTTGGTTTAACCATAACGGAAAAAGGGAATAGCAAAACGACCAGGTCAGAAAAAACGCGAAAAACGTGAGTGCTGATGACCAGTATGCTGAGTTTGACTGCCACTTCATAATAATATCCCAGGCTCTGTTACTTAGTCAGAAGACCACACGGAGCCTAAACGTTCAACGGATATCTGATGCACGGGCTGGCTGTCAGGACCCACACGCAGCGTATCGTAGACAGACTCGGGAAACACCAGTGAGGTCATTACTGTTGTCCCGTCATCAATAAACAATTCCAGTGATGAACGGTCAACAACTACGGTTACAGTAAACGCATCACTTGTCGTAGTCAGGACTCCCTCCTGCACGTTGCCGAACTGATTATTGAATGACGTTTCTCCAGACTGACTTCGGTCCAGCAGGACTACTGATTTTTGTTGATCGATTTCAATATCAACGAATTCACCGTGTCCGTTTTCAAAACGAATCGAAACGGGTGAAGTCGCTTCGCCCTGAACCTTAAAGGAGTAGCGAAGCGCTGACTCTCTGCCGGTGTTATCTGTGGCTGAAAGGCTGATTGTTTCACCGGTAACCAGTGTTGAAGATTCAGCAGAGGCTTCAACTAAATTATCAACCTCTTCAACTAGCTTACTGCGTACTCGAAGTCCTTCAGCGGTCTCAACCAGATGCAGTGAGCGGGGTAATGTCATAGCACTACGCCATTTTTCTGTTGGTACCTCATTGGCATACAGCCAGTTGCTCATCCATCCCATAAATACGTGGCGCTTTTCTTTACTGTCCGGCGAATTGAAGAAAGTCACACCAGCGTAATTGTCAGTGCCGTGATCCAGCCAAATCGCGGGCTCAATACGGTTCGTTGCAGGCGCTTTTGCAAAAACAATATCATCGATATAAGTGTGCCCCCAGCTTCCTGACTCATTATCAATGATTCTCAACAAGGCAGACTCGCCCTCCCACTGGCTGACATTCCAGCTTGCGTAGTGGAGCGTTTCCCGGTTTATTCCTGTTTCGGATTTAACGACTTCGCCATCAACCACAAGTTGAATACCTACCCTGTCAGGATGATGTCCTCCTCCAATTTTGAAGTTGATGAAGGGGTCGGAGATGGTAAACGCTTCGGAGGTAAGTGTACCCGTAGCGCGATCTTCATCAGCGAAACTATTTACAAGAAACTCATCAGAATAACCAGTGGGGGGAGGCTGCGTGGCATGCCCACCAGAAGTTGGCGCATCAGCAAAGGCATTGCCCTCCGACGTCCACTTACCTGCCCCCTTTTCAAAGTCATCGAAAACCGTGCCTTGCGGAAACGTTGCTACAGTTGGTGCGAGTTCGCTTTGCCACTTCGAGTCCAAAACAAACTCTTTACCGTCAAAATCGCCCACAAAGTATTGGGTTGCCGAGCCACCATTGGGGCCGCCAGGAGAAATGCTGACTAATAACACATAGCGAGATTCATTCGTCCCCTCAACAGGCATTAGCAGTAGTTCCGGGCACTCCCAGACACCGCCGTGACTTCCTATTTCTTCACCAAATGTACTTTCTAACGACCAGTCAATCAGATTGTCCGAGCTATAAAAGCCTATATGATCTTTTTGCGCTAACACCATTACCCACTTTTCAGAAGGTTCGTGCCACATAACTTTTGGATCCCGAAAGTCTTTTATGCCCGGGTTTTCAATTACCGGATTACCTGAATACTTTTCCCAGGTTCTTCCTTTATCCAGGCTGAAAGCAAGTGCCTGGGTTTGATAGTCAATTACCCCCTGCTTTTCCATTTCGGCATTATGGTATGTATACAGGGCAACGATAGGAGGGTTCTCTTTGGTCCCTAAGCCACTGCTGTTATTCCAGTCTACCACCGCGCTGCCTGAGAAGATGGTGCCCAGCTCATCCGGATAAAGCGCTATCGGTAGCTCCTCCCAGTGCATCAGGTCTTTGCTTACGGCGTGCCCCCAGTGCATAGGCCCCCACACTGACGCATCAGGGTTGTGTTGAAAGAACAAATGATACTCACCGTCCAGAAAAAACATGCCATTCGGATCATTCATCCATTTTTCATTGGGAGAGAAATGAACCTGAGGACGAAAAGCTTCGTTACGGGCAGCCTCGACATGTTTTGTCGGGCTATGGGGAAGTGGACTGGTTTGATTCATGGAACATCCAACAAGAGCTGAAGAAATAATAAGACCTAATAGTGTTTTCATAATGAAAATGCCTCTATTTTGATAACGCTGCGGAGACGTCTTCGAGCGTTTTCCCTTTCGTTTCTGGCATCATGAATCGAACGAAAAGAAGCTGTAAGAACATAGCGAACGTGAAGAACCCAAACACCTGAGTGGCAGTAAATGTGGCTAATACCTGAGGCATAACGAGCGTGATTAAAGCGGCGAAGACCCAGTGCGTGCCGCTTCCTAAAGACTGACCTTTAGAGCGCACAGAGTTGGGAAAAATCTCCGCAATGAAAACCCAAATGACGGCTCCCTGCCCCACAGCATGCGATGCAATGAAGACAAACACTGCACTTACGACAATGGCACCACCCACCTGACTACTGAAAGCCCAGGCCACGGTTGCCAAAGACAGGATGTATCCTATTGAGCCGATATACATGAGTGATTTGCGTCCAAGACGGTCTATCAAGCTCAATCCAATCATGGTGAAAACCAGATTGACCAGCCCCACTCCAGCGGTAGATAACAATGCAGTGCTACCGTCTAAACCTGCCATATCAAATACACGTGGTGCGTAATAGATAATAAAGTTAATCCCTGACAACTGATTGAAGGCAGCGAGCAAAAACGCCAGTAGCACTGGAAGTCGGTATTCAGGTTTAAACAAAGATTCTTTGTCACGCCCTGCTTTATCACTCTTTACCGCGCTAATCGTTTGCTCAATATCCTCACTCTGTAGCTCCAGAAACACCCGCCGGGCCTCAGCTTCATCATTGCGGTGTAACAACAACCAGCGTGGGCTTTCAGGCGCTTTCAGTACCATCAGAAAGTAGATAAGAGCAGGAACGGCCTCAACCCCCAGCATTACCCGCCAGTCTTCGATAATCACGCCGGAGAGCAGGTAGTTTGAAAGAAACGCCACGAGGATCCCAAACACAATTTGAAACTGGTAGGTCGCTACCAGCCGTCCTCTTACCTTCGCTGGCGCAATTTCTGATATGTATGCCGGCACTGCGATAGAAGATACCCCAACCCCTAATCCTCCAATGAAACGGAGAATGGCAAAGGTGTAAGGGTCCTGGGCAAGGGCCGAACCTACTGCAGAGAGTAAATAAAGCACGCCGATAAGAACCAGCGTCTTTTTACGCCCGAGTCGGTCGCAAGGCCAGTTCCCCATCAACGCACCGATCACTGTTCCCCACAGCGCCGATGACATGACGAATAACCCGTGGAAAAGCGGAGTAGTTTCCCATAGTGCCTGAATGGATTGGTCCGCACCGGATATCACCGCAGTATCGAAACCAAACAGAAATCCGGCTATCGCCACAGTGAGTGACCAGTAAACTATTTTATTCATGGTGTTTATCGTACCTCTTGAACACTTAAGGAACGCCGGGCTTAATAGCCCGGGTTCTGTACATAAATCCCACCACTTAAATTAATCTGCTGATTAGGGATTGGGAGGTATTCATGCTTATTTTTGGTAAACGCTGCATCTTCCAGATAGGGTTTTCTGCCACGCTCAGTGGTGAGGTATTCATCGATGGTTTCTTTGGCGATCCCCCAGCGAACCAGGTCGAAGAAGCGATGCCCTTCCAGGCCAAGTTCAACCCGTCTTTCCCAACGCAATGCCTGCTGCGCTTCCGCTTTACTGGAAAACGTGTCGTAGGTGCCAATGCGGTATAAGCTCGCGTCATTTAATCTGGCCGTACTTGCTGCCGCCCGCTCTCTGAGGCGATTAATAATTGGGGTAGCTTCTTCCCAGCGGTCCAGCTCGATGAGTGCTTCGGCTTTCCACAACAATACATCTGCATAACGGATTAACACGGTATTTAAAGAGAAAATTGGAAACGGCCCATTCTCGCCCCGGCAGTCACACTCTGGGTGCTCTAAATCCTTCATGCCGGTATAGTTACCGTAAATACCGGGCGCACGTGCCCAGCTATCGCCACCGTGGATAAGCTCTGGATCGTACTTAAATGGTTTACCTTCCATCGCCACCGTGTGGTCAAGACGTGGGTCGACGTAGTCGTTATTTACGTTGTACACACTGTCATTAAACGTGCTGAAGCGCGGAAGTCCTGAGTTATCAGTCTTAAATGCATTGACGAAGTTTTCAGTTGGAACGTGAAAGCCACAGCAACCGAAACCACCTGACATTGGCGCATTCAAAGCACTTGACCATGAACCTCTGCCGTCAGGAGTGCCATCGTTTAATGAGCGCTGAATAGCGAAAACAGATTCCTTGCCATTTTCAAATTCGAATAAGAAGTTTTCTGCGTAGTCATCGTACAGACCATATTGTCCACTGGCTTCAATGTCATCAACCAGGCTCACTACTTCCTCAAGCTTTTGCTGGTTGATATTCACAACATTGTGCAGCTCGTCCTGCTCATACGCCTGATACAATAACGTCTTGGCTAAATAGGCTTTAGCTGACAACGCCGACGCCCGCCCGACATCCTGCTGAACCTCTGGCAGGTTATTCGCCGCAAAGCGGAAGTCTGCTGCGATCTTGTCCCACAATTGCTGGTCAGTGAGATCCCGGTTTGTCGTGGCCAGTATTTCTTCCTGGGTCATCGTTTCATCAATCCAGGGGATATGTTTGTGATGAATTTTCAGGTCAAAGTAAAAAATAGCTCTTAAAAAGCGAAGCTCTGCGGCCTTTTCATCTGCCGTTGGCAGCTCGCCAGAAGGTGTCTCTGCGATTACCTGAAGCGCCGAGTTAGCCCGGGATATACCGGTATAGTTGCGCGTCCATTTCTTATTGTTAAGGTCAATTAAATCGGGTGGAAAGGATTCCATATCCGGCACCAAAGGCTCATACATTGAAAGTGCATGATAGGCAAAGATATCAGAGGGACCATTTCCTCCCTTGTGAGCATCACCGGCGCGCAGATTTCCCGTCGGCCAGAGGAAATTGGGCGCAGTGTAATGATCATTACCAAGATAGGAATAGGTGGCGATAACCAAAGCATCAATATTCTCGGTTGTTGCCACCTGGTCTTCCGTCAGTACCGCTTGCGGTTCACTGTCTAATTCACCACTTCCGCCGCAAGAAACGACCGATAGCGCTATCAGACCTGTTGTCAAAAATTTGCTTATACGATTCATAATTCTTAATCCATTATCCTGTTCGCTTAAAAAGAAACTTCCAGCCCGAGAGTAATTCGGCGGGGTACAGGAAAGACTTCGTTAGGGGTTTCCGGATCTTCGCTTAATGTGCCATCTGGCGTGATAGTCAGAAGATTCTGCGCTTGCAGGTAGACGCGTGCGTCAGAGAGACCGAAGCGCTCAATGAAGTCCAGCGTGGGGGTGTAGCCAACACTGATATTGCGTAGTTTGAGATACGTTCCCTCTTCCCAGAAGAAGCTGGACTGACGACCCTCACCATTGTTATCAATCAGAGTAAGCGCGGGTACATCGCTGTCTGTATTCTGAGGTGTCCAGGCATCGAGTGTTCGGGCACCATAGTTCGAACCGATGTTTAAAGAAGTGAAATCAGTGAACAATCGCCAGTTATTGCGGATTTGTCCGCCTTTCACGCCCTGCCAGAACATGTTGAAGTCCCAGTCTCTGTATTTAAACGTGAAATTCATACCGTAGATAAAGTCAGGATCGGTGTCGGCAAAGAAGTCCTGGTCGTTTTCATCAATCACACCATTTCCGTCCAGGTCTTGCCAACGGATCCGGCCCGGCGCTGCGCCAGATTGCGTAGCATGTGCGTCAACTTCCTCCTGACTCTGGAAAATACCGTCAGCGACGTATCCATAGACTGAATTTATTGAGCGGCCAAGAATCGTTTTATCCTGGCCATTACCACCAAAGGAATTCACTACATCTTCTGGCAACGCTGTAACGGTATTTTCGGCAGAAGACATGTTGAAGTTAATGTCTACCAACAATTCATCTTCCAAAAAGCCAGTCTCTATCCACTTCTCATATCCGAGAACCAGTTCAATACCGGCATTTTCGATTGTGCCGCCATTGACCCACTTTTGCGCCCCTTCACCAAGGGTCGCGATGGGTTGAGTAAGGGTGAGAATGTCGCGCGTTTCTTTTTCGAACCAGTCAAAACTTCCGTAAACAGTGTTATCAAACAGTTCGAAGTCAACACCCACGTTTACTTGTGTTGAGGTCTCCCATTTAAGATCAGGGTTACCCGTTTGCGCTCGCACAAAACCCGATGGCAATGTGCCACCGTTAGAGCCGGTGATGTCGTATGCGGTACCCTCATCTTGCTGATTTGTAAAAAGTGATTGGGTCGCATAGCGCGGAATGTAGGTGGTGACAGTAGCGTTGGTTGGGATCTCCTGGTTACCGGTTTCCCCCCAACTCCCTCTCAGTTTCAGCGTGTTTATAAAATCAATATCGAAGAAGTCTTCATTACTAATTACCCAGCCAAGAGAAGCGGCAGGAAAGTTACCGTACTCATTTGCATCACCAAATCTTGAAGAGCCATCCCGACGGATCGTAAATGATGCGAGGTAACGATTATCGTAGTTGTAGTCTACACGAGCGAATTGTGAGTCTAGAGACCAGGTCTCCCCTTCACCTTCAACTCGTACATCCGATGTAGCCTGAGAAAGGTAGGCAAATGAGCGATCGTCGGAAGCGAAGCCAGAACCGATACCTCGGGATAATTCACGCTCATAGTTAATTTGCTCTACACCGGCGAGGAAGTTGAATTTGTGCAGATCATCCAGTACCAGTTTGTAAGTGGCCGTCGCGCCGGTGATGATGCTTTGATTCCAGTTATCTTCTACCGTTAATCGATCTCCACCACTTAGCGAACCGGCGGTAAATGCGCGAGTAAAATTACGGAAATAAAACTGACTGTAGTCAACGCCTACATTACCTCTTAGCGTTAGGTTTTCGATTGGCGTGTACTCGACAAAAAAGTTCGCCATTACCTTGTTGTAGGTATGGTCGTTATCACGATTCTGCTCGATGATTCGTACCGGGTTGTCTCTGTCGGTAATACCCGGAACCGGCCCACCCCAGCCACCTACATCGTTGTAAACAGGAACGATGGACTGCTGCTCGATGGATAACCCCAGGATTTGCCCCGCCAGGTCGTTGATGAGGTTGGCTTGCTGATCGGTGATCAGAAACGTCTGGCCAACTTTGACTTTGTCTTCCACCACCTCATGTTCAGAATTGAACCTGAAAGCCAGTCGCTCAAACTTGGAACCATCCACGATCCCTTCGGCTTCAAAATAACCCAATGAGGTGTAGAAAGTTGAAACGTCATTCCCGCCGGCCACGGAGAAATTCATATCCGATACTTTTGATGTTCTGGTAACTTCATCAAACCATCTCGTATCAGCCGGTCGCTGCACGTTTTCCGGATCAGTATAGGTTGGCAGTATGACCGAATATAATTCCGGGTTTTCAAAGTTCTGATTCCAGTCGAAGGTGTAAAGCGGGCTTGCGGAATTTGGATTTGAGCCATCATTGACAGCCGCCTGCCATACTACTGCGCCACGCTCAAGCGTATTCAGAGGCTGCAGGTCGTAGTCGTATTCTTCGATGCTCTGGTTATAGCGGAAATTAAAGTCCAGTCCGTCATGGCCTTTCTTTGTGGTGACAACAATGACACCATTTCCTGAGCGGGCCCCGTAAATACTCGCCGCTGCCGCATCGCGCAACACTTGTACGTCGGCGATGTCGTTGCTGTTAATTTCGTGTAAACCAGACTTGGTTGGTATGCCATCAATGATATAAAGCGGATCATTATTTCCAAGTGGACCCAGTCCCTGTCCCCGAATTCTTACCGTCGCAGTCGAGCTTGGGTTGCCAGTAGTGGTAATCTGAAGGCCTGGCACCCTGCCCTGCAGGTTTTGCATGATGTTGCCAGCAGGTAGATCTATAACATCTTCAATGTCGACTGTGGCTATTGCGCCAGTAAGATCGGTTTTCTCGACTGCGCTGTAACCGTAGGAAATCTCTATTACTTCTACTTCTTTTGGCGTTTCCGCCTGCTCTGCGTCTGACTCAGTTTCCTGCGCCTGTAATGACGTTGCCATCAGCATCAGTGCCAGCGGAGCTGGCTTTATTACCGCTCTTAACTGACTGGCTAATGGATGCAATTTGTAGTCTTTCATATCGCGTCCCGATAGTTGAAGTGGTGTAATCTTTTCAAATAAACAACGTTGTCTTTTTACGTTATACTCGTTCATCAAAGATTGATCAACAAAAAATTAACAACAGATTTCACTTGCCGAGTTTAAGTCAACTACAACAGTGTGTGAGCTTAAAGCTTTGAAAGACTTCTGTAGAATTGTAGCGAGAGGTACAAAATCTTTATGTAAACTGATTCCTATCTGGTGTCGTTCCATAAAATGTTAAGTGGCTTAGTGGATGTAGCCACCTAATTAAAGCAGAGTAGGAATAATACCATTCAACCGCTCCAGGTCTCCTTCGCCCACGCCATGTTGTTTGAAATAGTGGTGCCACTCGGCGGTGAGCTCCTCAACCTGGCTAATGATTTTTCTGGCCTTGAAGTGTTTAATGCCAAACCGATCTGACTGACTTAGCAGGTTGGTGATGGTGGCATGTCGGGCTTCCTCACCTAACCCGATTCCGTGAAGCATTGCATTGTTGATAGGAAGTACGTCATAAGCTGGCGACAGTCGCCAGTGTTTATCTTCTAAACTGTAAAGCAATGCATGGTTGCGAGAGTGATCGTCTGTGTTGCCCATAAATGCATTAAACACCATACGGTAGTAGAGATCGTGTGCATCCGCTGGCTCTGCGCCGTGTTTACGAATGTATTCGGCAAGGAATCCGTAGGTATAGCCCGTTTTAAGGACAGATGAGTTAACTTTAGCAGTATGAAAAATAGCGTTAGCGCTTAGAAAATGATGTGTAGGAGTATTATTTGAGATATCAAAACGCTCGCTCAAAAACACATCGCCGTTTGGTGTCTCTATGGTCTTTGTCTTGGCTACGCGGCAAGGAAGCTCGCTAAGCATTTGCATGGCTGCGTGCTCAACCTTAACCACGTTGATGCGATCATCAGGCCGGTTGAATTTAGCTAAATAGTGCTTGTTGTTATCATTAATCAGCGTCTTGGGTCTGGCACCGCCCATACTTGAGCCGAATTCGAATGCTTTTTTCGCCTCATCTGGAATTTTTTTATCGGCCAGAATGTCATCCTTTGCCTTTAGAAGCATCGGGATATCGCCCAGCGTATTCTTATTTACTTTGTGTTTTGATGCTTTTTGAGAAAGACTGAATACTAAACACCCCACCCCCATTCCAGAACCGGCCAAAAGAAACTCAAGGGCATTTTGGGGTTTTGTTTTATGCAAAGAAAGTATAATTCTTTCGCCCCACGAATCCGCTCCTGCGTCAGATAACACACCGAACAGACCGTGATTAAAATTAGTGTTGTAGGTTGTGGTAGCAAGTGGCAGATTGATGGGATCAAGTGCAAATGCATCATCTCTAATCAGGTAAGACTTCCCATATACAAATTGTCCGGTGTTACGCTCTGGGTTTATCTTAACAAAGCCACAAATTATGGGGATATCTTCAAGCCCATCAACAAACACATAGGCTTCAGAAATCATTAGATAGCTCACCTGTATGTTTGTTAGATTTACGTTGTATATTGGTATTTATCCGTGCGAGCTTGTCATCAACCATGAGTTGGAAATCGTCAAGCAGATCAAGTTGCTCAAGAACTTTTAAGAGCGATGCGGTGTTGCAGTTTTTACCGTTCTCGATGTTAGAGATGGCACGTCTGCTTAAACCTGCACGTGTAGCCAGCTCTTCCTGATCCATCGAAACGGCTCTGGTAACACTTATAAGTTTGCCGAGAGTAGACATAAAGTGACGCGTATTGTGCATTATCCCGCTCATTAACGTAGTAATGAGTTAAATATAGCACGTAAACCTCAAACATCAATGAGTAATAAAGTGCACATTAATTGATTAACGAGCAACATAATACACATAAATAATTATTGCACTATCAGGATTCGGCCACGTTACCACGGTTATTCCCATTGCATTGCCATATCAAAGAAAAATAAATGTACTCCTCAAAAGTACTCTGTAACATTAGCAAGAACAAATGCGAGTAAGCGAAGATTCCACAATCGAACAGGAATTATGTCACTTTGTCACACTATGGTTTGAAATGCTTTATTAAAGGCACTTTTCACTGAAACCCTAAGAAAATCAGTCCTCTATTGTGATATACACTAGTAACGATAATCAGGGGATATCTTACTAAGGTCAGGTATGGTCACCATTTTTTAATTCCAAAAAAACAGTGACCACAATACTAACTGCTTATTTCTTCAGATGTGGCTCACAGGTATCCTGCACACGTTTGGCATCAAAAATCTCTATCCAGTAGCCATCGGGATCTTTAATAAAGGCAATGCCTTTCATCGAACCGTCGTCCGGTTTTTTCTGAAAGGGCACACCAAGCTTTTCAAAACGCTCACAGGCCGCTTCTAAGTCCGGTACATGAAAGCCAATGTGACCAAACCCTTTAGGCTCGCTGTTTCCATTATGATAAGAAACCGATTCCGGGGTGTCGCCCCAGTTGTGAGTAAGCTCTAACATTGCCGGGCGTCCGAAGGTTTGTTGAATGCGTTCACCTTCATCCTCACTGATATCCGAGAAATCTTCGCCAGCGGTTAAGAAATACAGGCTGAACTCCATGCTTTCAAAATCCAGCCGCTTTAGCAGAGTCATTCCCATTACCCGGGTGTAAAAATCCAGTGACCGCTCAGGGTCGGCAATACGCAACATGGTCTGGTTAAACACGAAGCCGTCTGTGGCCGGATCCTTTTGTTCGCAAAGCCCGTCGGCTTTATCAAAATGTCGACTCATTAATTTTCTCCAAAGAAGGTTAGCACTGGTGTAAATACAGAATGGGGATACCAAAGCGTTCAAACAACCTTAGTTTCCTATCTTTGATGTTAGAAAGCTCAGAGACGAAAAAGGAGGCTGTCAGCCTCCTTTCCAAAAATGCTTTGTATTACGGCTCTATGCTACTGCTTTTGGATTCGGCCCATACTGGTTGGCGCCGTCACTGTCCAGGCACGCAAAAATCAATATTACCAGCCAGCCCACAATGGGAACGAAAATAATCAGAAACCACCAGCCTGTTCTGCCAATGTCATGCAGCCTGCGAACGATGACAGCAATGGATGGAACAATCACAGCCAGACTATAAATCCCACTTAAGAGACCAACACCGGACTCCACATTTAAGGTTCCCATTGTCGAATCTATCAGGCTGAGAACGAAAGAAATAACAAAGTTAAACAGTACAAAAAGCCAGTATTCCTTTCTCCTTGAGCGACCTGAAAACTCTGCGTATCTTTTTAGCGCTCTAACATACCATTCCATTGTGTTACCCCTTTCATTTTATTGTTCTGACACGTGCGTGAAAACGTTATAACGTGGCTTGCGTTGCCAAACATGACTGTCGATGTTATTCAATGTATCAGGTGCTGACAAGCATCCTGATACAGGTCAGCGCTGACAGAATTATCTGCTTGCGAAACATTACGTTTATTTAACGCATGCGGTCAATCGCTGGTATTTCCCAATATTCATCGATTGACGTTTCTTTAAGCTTTTCAAATGAGGTCGTTCTGGCTTTTCGCTCTGCTACAGATTCTCCAAATACCCTTTGATGCTCGTTTTCAATCATGTCACGGATGACCTCAGTAGACAGCAACCCCAGTAAACGAGCGGCGTGGATTAAACCCTCGGTGCGATACTTGTGTTTGTCGTCGGGTCTGCCTGCATGTGTATTTTCCAAGTTTCGGCGGATCGCGTCTTCCAAATACTCCCTGTACTCTGTTGCCGTCATTCTTTCTCTCCTGATTGACTTCCCCACTTTACAGCGACCCAGTCTGGTCGCGCAACTCTGACAAGACCTAATCCATAAGTCCAAACGTGAAGTAATTGAGTATGAAAAATGAATAACAAACATTCAGGATAATGACATGCTCTTGGTCACGATATCGCGCCACATCACTGGCGTGCTTTGCCTTGTGCTTTTTCTACACTGCGCGAAGATAAGTGCACAGGAAACCCTTTCCGTTCAGGTTATTGAGGTTTCATCTGAACAGGTAAACGAACAGATCACGTTATCCGGCGAGGTTAACGCGTTGCTAACGTCACGACTCTCCATTGAAACAGATGGACTCGTGAGAGAACTGTTTGTAGATGTCGGCAGTCACGTGACAAAAGGTGACAAGCTTCTTGTTCTGGATGATGCCCTGGCAATGCAGTCTGTGAAAGAAACAGGCGCCGCCGTTGCCGCAGCCCAGGCCACATTCGACGATGCTGAACGGCTGTTCAATGAAGCGCAGCGTCTGATTGATGCCAACCATATCGCCCAAACCGAATTTCGCACCAGGCAAAGCCGACGGGATGAGGCCCGCGCCATGCTGGATCAGGCCACCGCACAGCGTGATCGCCAAAAAGAAGTGTTGGAAAATCACACACTTTATGCCCCCTTCTCCGGCGTCATCTCGCAAAAAAATGTTGAAGTGGGCGAGTGGCATCAAACCGGCAGCCAGGTGCTGCAGTTAGTGTCTTCGGATAATGTGCGTGTAGACGTGCGACTGCCGCAGGAAGTGTATCCGCGTTTGCAAAACGTAAAGCAGGTGGTTTTGCTGCCTGACACTGCACCCGACAAGAGGATCGACGGTGAAATTGCCACAGTGGTACCCGTAGGCACCTCAGCTGGGCGCAGTTTTCTGGTGCGCTTGCAGCCTGTTGCACCTGAACCTGAATTGATACCCGGCACCTCTGCACGTGCCACCATCGAGTTTGAAGTAAACCAGCAGGCGATAGTAGTACCACGTGATGCCTTACTCAGGCAGCCCGACGGTAATGTGAGTGCCTTTGTGGTTAAAAACGGTAAAGCCGAGCGACGAAAACTTAAGTTAGGTGGCAGCGGCGACTACGGCATTGAGGTACTGGAAGGCTTACAGCAAGGTGAACAGGTTGTAGTGCGCGGCAATGAGGTGCTCAGCGACGGACAAGCTGTCAAAGTGAAAGTCGTGACCGAGGGAGAGCTCTCGCAATGATGTCGTCAGCCATCCGTCAGGGAAAATTGCTTACTGTCATCGTCCTTATAATTTGTGTGCTCGGCATTGCCGCAGCCTTTCGTATGCCAGTACAGATGATCCCGGACTTAGATGTGCGGATCATTACTGTTGAAACCGGCTGGCCGGGCGCAACGCCGCAGGACGTTGAGAAAGAAATTCTGATTGAGCAGGAGCGCTACCTGCGTACTTTGCCCAATCTGGTAAGAATGGAGTCCTTTGCCAGTACCGGCAGTGCAACCATTGAACTGGAATTTCCCTTCGGTGTGGATGTTAATGAAGCCCTTATCCGTGTTGCCAATGCATTGAGTCAGGTGCCTGCCTATCCGGAAAATGTTGACCAGCCCCGGTTATTCAGCTCCAGTTTTTCACAAAATGCCTTTATGTATTTCATGCTTTTGCCTAAATCAGGAAATCCGCACGGGCTGGACATGGATATGGTCGGAGACTTTGTCGAAGATGTCGTGCGGCCACGGATGGAGCGCGTAACCGGGGTATCGCAGGTTGAAGTTCGTGGCAATGCCCTGCGTCAAATTAAGCTTTACGTGGATCCGGTAAAACTCAGCCAGCGAAACCTGTCTCTTACCGATGTCCGTGATGCGGTTCGTGGCAGAATGAACGACGTCAGCGCCGGAGATATCGACGATGGTAAGCGGCGATACCTGCTGCGCACCATTGGCAGGGTAGATGATGTTAATGCACTGAACGAGATTATTCTGCGCCATGACAATGGTACCAATGTTCGTCTGAAAGATGTCGCCCGTGTGGAGTTAGATCATTACGAGAAGCGCGGCTTCTCAACCATCGGAGGCGATCGCGCCGTGATGCTGGCTGTTAACCGCGAGCTGGGCTCGAATGTTATTGATATCAAAGCCGGGATGCTGGATGCCGTGGATGCACTGCGCAGTGAGGTACTCGACCCCAACGGCATGCAGATTATTTTAATTGGCGATGACGTGCGCTATGTACAGTCGTCAGTGAAAAATGTGTTTGTAAACCTCTGTCTTGGCGCCATTCTGGCGTGCGCCGTGATGTACTGGTTTTTGCGTTCAGGCCGCGCAACCCTTATATGTCTGATGGGCATACCGGTGTGTACCATCGCCGCCTTTCTGGGGCTGTTGGCCTTCGACAGAACCGTCAACGTGATATCGCTGGCAGGCGTAGCATTTGCCATCGGCATGACGGTAGACAACAGCATTGTGGTACTCGAAAGTATCGAAAGTGCCAAAAAGAAAGGATTGTCTGCATTAGACGCAGCGTTGCAGGGCGTAAAAGAAGTCTGGACCGCCGTTATTGCTTCCAGTGCAACCACGGTACTGGTTTTTGCGCCGGTGCTCTTCATCAAGGAAGAAGCCGGTCAACTGTACTCTGATATTGCTATTGCTATCTCTGCCTCAATCCTGGCGTCGATGGCCTTCGCACTGCTGGTAGTGCCAGCGGCCTGCGCCAACATCGGGCTGGGGGAAACCCGTAATCGCTCTGCGGCTACCCGTGAACGGCTGCTGGGCGCGCTGGAAGGCCTTTATACCCGGGCTCACTGGCGCACGGTCACCATTGTCATCAGTATTGTGGGCACACTGGGACTCGCTATCCTGTTTATGCCGGCGGCTGAATACCTGCCTGAAGGAGAAGAGCCCAAAGCCTTTACCCGCATGTTCGCGCCACCGGGATACAATCTCACCGAAATGGAGCGGATCAGCGAAGAAGTTTTAGCCACGCTTGAAGAGGCCAAGGCTCGCGATGCCGACGCGGATCCAAAAGACAAACTGCTACCTGCCCTGGAATATTATTCCATGCGCGTTTCTGCCGGTGAAATCTGGGTCATGAGCGAGCCGAAGAATGACGAAGACATTGATGCCATGATGCAGGGATTAACCACCCTGTTCGAATCGTACCCCGGCATGCGCGCATTCTCCTCGCGCGGCTCAATTATTTCCAGTAATCAGGGCGGCACCCGTGCCGTAAACCTGAATATATCAGGCCCCGACCTGGTCGAGCTTTACAGTACGGCGCGCAATGTCATGCGCCGGGCGGATAATCTTTTTACTAACCCAAGGCTGGATTCGTCCCCCGCTTCCCTGTCGCTGGACCAACCCCTGGTAGAAATACGTCCACGCTGGGACAGGCTGGCTGAACTGGGCATGGATCCTCAGGCCTTTGGCTTTATGGTCGCCGCTTACAGTGATGGCGCCTACGTGGCTGAGTTTATCGAAGGCGACAATAAAATTGATATTTTCCTGTTCAGTGAAGCAGGTACGGATCAGAACCTTAACGCATTGAAAATGGCGCCGGTACGCACGCCGCAGGGCGATGTATTGCCACTCGATGCACTGGCCGAATTTGTGGAAACCGTAGACAGTGATGAGCTAAGGCGTGTGGACGGACAGCGCACAGTGTCGGTGTATATTATTCCGCCGGAGGATATTGCGCTTGAAACGGCGGTGTCTATGGTGCAAAACACCTTGCTCCCAGACCTGAAAGCCAGCGGCGAAGCTGGCAAATCTGTCAGTTTTTCGATTACCGGTGCGGCTGACCAGTTGGAAGCGACGCGCGATGCGCTGCTGGCAAACCTGGCTGTATCTATCTTGCTGATTTATTTGTTAATGGTGGCGATATTCTCACACTGGGGCTTTCCGGTATTGATTTTAATGACAGTGCCGTTAGGTATATGTGGCGGTATTTTAGGCCTTGTGGCACTGAATTATTCCGGCACACTGCTGTCGCTGTTCGGTCTGGCCGGCATCCATCAGTCTTTTGACATGATCACCATGCTGGGCTTCGTAATATTGCTGGGTACCGTAGTGAATAACCCAATCCTGATTGTTGAGAAAGCACGGGCACAGCTTGCAGAGGGCGATAATGTTATTGAGTCGGTAAAACAAGCGGTCAAAAGCCGGCTTCGTCCTATCATGATGTCTACCGCTACCACGGTCTGCGGGTTGGCACCGCTGGTATTCATTCCCGGCGCAGGTACAGAATTGTACCGGGGCGTTGGTGTTGTGGTGTTATCGGGCATCGCCTTCTCGATGCTGATAACACTGACATTTCTGCCCTGTCTGCTGGTGTTTGTGTTGCAGTTTTTTGAGCGGCGAAGGGCTTAATGAATAATAACCATAGTGTTTATGGGCTTTTTAAAATTCGGTTTTGAGCCGCTTGCCGCCCTTTTACTGGCTTTGCTGAACCTTAAAAAATGCCGCCTTTTTAAATATGTTGAAGCCAGCTTCGTCTACCTTAATTAAGGTAATTTTATAATGGGTTTTGTTAAGTCCAGTGTCTATGATGATATCGTCCCCTACAGATAAACTGTATTCTTGCGACAAAGAGCCATCCTGGCTGACGATCTGAAATTTTACTGAGTTCGGTTGAACATTGTTTACTGATAGCTTGTAACCCTCACCAAAACTCAGCGTGTAACCTTCTTTAGCATAGTAACCAGAGAATAACGTTACCCACTGCACGGGTCCTTCAGGCTCACCGGCTTGTTGTTCTTCAGGACTCCAACTCTCAGGCATCTCAACGACGGCATCAGATAATTCTTCATAATCATGCTGCAGTGCGATTATTTTTTCAGCCTTTGCTTTGAGGCTCTGAATCTTCGCGAGAGCCTCGCTTGCCTTTGCGCCAACATTATTGATTTTTGCTCCTTCTTCCTCTGCTCTTTCGAGCAAATCGCTCAGTAAGGTTTCAATTTTTTGGTCAAACTGAGGTTTTACCTCCTCATTGATAGAGGTATTGACGATATCCTCACTTTTCTCTGCGATGTAACCTGGAAGTTCGTACGCACTAACCCCCAGGATGCCACAAACTACTGCTATGATAGCCAGCCCCCAGCGCCGGTTGTGCTTTTCAACCTCACTGGTTATCTGAAGTTTAGTTTCCAACGCATTGATCCTTGCTTCCAAAGCAATGCACTTTTCTTCTAAATCCATGTAAACCTCCGCGTTTGAGACAGCTACTGGCTCAGACAACAATTACTGGCACGACAGCGCCAGGCTCACTTTCGCTGTATACTGCACCCAGCAACGCTACCTGCCCGGTAAGGTTTTGAAGTGCCAGCACAAAGCCAATGACTGAGGGATGCATTCGCTCCAGCTCTGCGCCTAAAATTGAAAAGGGAGAATGGATGAGTTCGTCCAGAAGCTCGTTCAGGGAACCTAATTCGGCTATTTTTCGTCGGCGTAAACGCTCTGTTTCTTCCTCCGTCAACGTATTTAACTCGGGGTTTCCTAATTGCACTTCAATTTGACGAAGGTAAGCAACCATGCAATCTGCTGCCCTGTTTAGCTCGTTATATAACCCGGTCGCCCTTCTGTATTGTTGCGATTTTTTGGTTCCCCGGTAGATATCTGTCACTTTATCCAGCGCACGACGCATCGATGCGCCAGACATGCCATTAAGTGTATCCACCGCATCATAGAGATTGACTGCAGACGCAGCTCGCAATACATCTTTGACACCATCGGCAAGTGTTGTCCCTTCTGTTTCAGCAAACCTCTCATACGCCAGGCAGTAAGCTTTTAATGTGCAATCAAAGATGTGTTTATCAGTACCGGATATCGCCGTCGCAAACGCGTCCTTGTCCAGACTCATGGAATACTGAAGGGTGACGGTAGCATCTTTACCGGCAGCATTTTTAGCCGCTGCGGCCATGGCCTGTACGGTTTGCTTTGACACTGCCCCGGTACGCTCGTAAAGTCTTGAGAACCCGGCTAATTCCGCATCGGTGAGAGTTGCATCTGAATAGAGCATGTTCAGCGTGCTTTTACTCTGCGCCTGAACAAGGTAATTAAATGCAGAACTCAGTGTGACCAGGTTGCTTTCTTTCTTAAACTTGTCGAGCTGCGTAAACGTGCCTTTCCCGTTGAAGGCTGTGAGTTGTCCACGGCCATCTCTGCGAATTTCCACGTTTTGATCAAATAACAACGCCGACACGGATTCCAGGCCAAAGAGGTTAAGTGTAAAAGTGACGGATTTGGTCCTGGATGATATTGCACTGATACTGGCTTCCAGCAGTGTAAACTTATCATTGGTACTGATATCCGGGTTCGCATCATCTTTCAATACCAGCGAAAAATCGCCACTCATACACGCCGAGAAATACGTCGCCGTATCGGTGTCTGAAGCCAACGCGGATAAAGGGAACTTTACCTTCAACAGATTGCTGTCAGAGTTTATGCTGGTGTCGGTGAGGCTGTAAGCTGCCCCTACTTCTTCAATCATGGTGGTATTGACAAATTCTTCTAACAGCGCGAGGCGGGACACCACATGTTTCCTGAACCGGTGAACAGGAGCCAACACCTCATCAGTCAATTCATTCACGTTTGTCAGCACTTTATCAACGTCATATCCAAAGGCCTTAAGTGGAGCTAATAGTTCACTACTACTGTCTTTCACTAACTCAAGGACTGCCTCTTTTACCTGTCCATGCCAACGCCTGGCCGTCTGTGTGAACAAAGCTTCAAGTGCATTAATTCGTTGCGCAGCGAGGTTAAGACCCAACAACTTGCAGAACGATTCAGCAAGGACTCTGGTTTCCTGTGTGCCGGACATCCACTCGTCATAACGTGCAAGAGGTTTATCCAGGAACTGCGCGACGCGTTCGCTCAGCGACTTGATAAGCCGGGCTTCGTCATCCTGGCCGAGTGCCAACATCACGATATCCTGCTTCCAGGTATCTTCATCTTTTATCTGGTTTTGAATGAAATCAATCAACTGAGATTTAGGATCGTTAACAGTTTCCAGAAAATTCAGCAACTTATCGTCCAGTTCACTGGCGGCTTTCAGATAGTCAGACACGGCGTGCTTTACACCAGGTGTTATCACCTTCGCTTCCAGACTCAGGCTGACCTGACGCGAGGAGCGGCTTTTTCTTAACGCTTCCACGTAAACGTACTCGCCACTGGTGTAAGCAAGAAGTTCAAAATCTCCATTTAATGTGTAATCCACACCACTACTAACACCAACCTTAACCCCTACTTTGTCGGCCCCTGATGAAATTTGCGTGTTGTTCAGGGTCCAGGCGTAGCCTGCGCTGACCTTGGCATAAGCTTTCAGACCTGCAGATAAGTCAACCTGTATTGCGCGTAAGTTACCCGATGTCAGTGTTTTGAAGGGTTCTGTAAAACTGAGCGAGCTAACATGCCGGTAAAGAGAAAGAAATAACGGGGTATCTGCAGAGGCAGCGAAATAGAAGTTCACCTGGGCTTCTGCGTTTCCACTCATGCCTGCCTGAACTGACAATGACATGCCTTTTTCTGAAGAGAACGCGCCCTCCACACCGGCATATGCGTTACCCTCGACACGATAAACCAGACATGACGTTTGTGGCACTCCTTGCGTCGACACCGGCAAGTCATCAAGGTATTTGACTACCGCTGCAGCATCGACCTTGAACGCACTATTAATCACCAGCGTGCCAGCGGGTATTGGGACTTGCTTATCCAGCGAAACTAGCGGCAGTGCTGCGCCATCTGTCAGCTCAGACGTATCCTTCAGCATCACGTCGATAAGCGACTGTGATGTACTCCCGGGTAAGGAGCCATTTACCAGCTTCAGAAATGCGACTATCGATTCCTTCGAATATCCTTTCTCAATCAATGAATCAGTGGGCAGCTCATTGATACGCGTTTCCCATTGACTCAACTTCTGTTTGAGTGAAGTGAGTTTTTCTTCTGAAATGCCATCGACATTGATATCTGGTATCAGGATTTCAGCGATGTCCGCTATTGTCCGCAGTGAATTAAGGGGAAATTGACTGTTTACATCAGTAAAAATAGGCATGGTCCTGTTCCTTGGCGTAAAAATGGTTTAGTCGTTATTGTCATTTTGCTTGCAACGCGAAGTTGCTATTGCAGCCAACTTCTCCACATACAACCGCATAGAATGGCTTTTTACGGGCATCCCCAGGCTCACGGCGACACGGCGCCAGAACCAGAAGGCAGTATCCAATTGATTAGGATTGGAAAGAATTTTCAGATTTTTCAGCTGGCTGTTTTTCAAACTGGAAACTTCCGGCAGATACCTGAGATCACCGTGGTGCCTGAAGTACTTGAGTTTGGAAGTTGCCAGCTCAATTGTTTCCAGCCACCCATCAATCCAGCGTCCCGGTATCGCACCGCGTAAGTAGGCAACTGACTTTCCAAGCAGACCGGCCCAGGCTCCGGGCGGTAATCGTGGCACGATGTCAGCCGAATTCACCACGCGGTAAACCGGTGTTTTCATGAAGGTGAAATAGTCATAGCTGGCGATACGTGGGGCACCAAAGGTGTAACAGACAGCGCGATACGGTTTTGCCTTTTCCCGCAAGCAAGTGTATTCAAGATGGCGGGCACAAAGTATAGCCAGCGCACCACCTAAAGAGTGGCCGGTAAAGTATAACGTAAACGGCTTTTGTAGCTGGCTACCAGCAGATTCTATTTGTTTACGAATATCCGCAAAAACTGAATGGCATGCAGCTTGGAATCCACTATGGACCAGGCCGTCTCCTTCAATTGCTGTTGCTTCCTTATAGCGGGAGTTGGTAAGCCAGTCTTCAACTTTCTTCTCACTTCCTCTGAACACAACCGCGATAAAAGGATCGCTGCCGTGACGAACGCAAACAAAACCTTGTGTCGATCCTACGTTAAAAGGCGTGCCTGCCAGCGATAAATTTGCTTTTTGCAGGTCTTGTTCGAATGCCTCTTTTGAGATCAGGTTATCGTTCTGCTTATAAAACCTGTGCCAGGCAATAACTTCATCCACAAAGGCATCGGTGCTATGAGATTGCGTTTTCAGGTAATCGGCTACCTCTTTTGATATTGGTGCACAAGGAACGACATCCAGATAGGCAAGGTCCGACAGTTCAGCCAGCAGATAAGCAGTTCTGTCGCTGTAGCCAATGCGGTCAGTGGGAATATCTAGCAGGTGCGTGTTTTTGAACGGCGTATTAACGCGCCCGGTAGTTTTCACCTTGTGATTAACCACCTGACCCAACCAGCCAGCTAATGCGGTCCCAATGGCACTTGCGTAAATCGGGTACTTTTCACACCACTGCCAGAGGTCTGCCAACCATTCTCTTTGCCAGGCAAGCAGCAAAAAAACGATTATCAATGCGTAGTTGAAAAAAACGCCAGCGAGTGAAAAAGCCGGAGCCCAGTTTGTAGTTTCAGTTACTGATTGTTGGTGAGAGTGATTTTTAGAAGCATCCATGCCAATGACACCTGAACAAATTTCATACAAAATAGTTCAAATGTCTGGGTTGTCAAATCACAAGGGTAGTTTTTCTCTGGTCAGTATTCGCTCTGCACCATCTTGCCACAGTGTGGTGTTGCCATCCTGACTTGAGCAATGTCCCACAAGTTATGGGTGGCACGATTTACTGTTCTCGAGAGGCCTTTGTCCGACAACGTGTTTTGTCTTTCATGTGCGGCATTTCCCGTAAATAGGCTAAGCTGTCACTCTTTTGTCGGGAAAAGTTGTTCAATTTTCCCGACCGGCTGCGGTTTATGAAAGAAGTATCCCTGAAAGCTGTCACAGCGAAGGGCTTTTAATACTATCGACTGACTTTCAGTTTCCACGCCTTCAGCCACAATGTGTAAGTTTAAGCTCTTTGCCAGCGATATTATCCCGCCACACAGCGTTGCGGCTTCCTGACTTTCAATGATGTTATCGACAAAGGATTTATCAATCTTCAGGTTAGTGATTGGAAGATTTCTCAAATAGGAAAGACTGGAGAAGCCGGTACCAAAGTCATCCAAAGAAAAGCTTATTCCCTCTTTTTGCAACTACGCAAAACCGTTGCAAACGCTTCGCTTACTTAAACCAAAGCCACTTCAAGGATTACTGACGTATTTGTCACTTTTCGTTCGCTTTCAGCGTCAATTTTATATTGCTTCATAAAGCGGTTATCGCTGCGATGACATCTGACGACATGAGTTTATGATCATTGAGCCCATCACTACCGTTAGAACCTTTATACACAGAGCAAACTTTTCAGGAGAGGAGTCATCTATGTCTGATAAGGACGGCGAAAATGAGAATAGCGACTACCAGAAAAACAGCCTGAGTTTATGGGGCGCCGTGTCTCTGGGCACCGGCGTCATGATTGGTGCAGGTATCTTTGCACTTACAGGGCAAGTTGCAGAACTCGCAAAGGAATGGTTTGTTATGGCCTTTCTTTGCGGAGGCGTCATCGCGTCTTTCAGCGCTTACTCTTATGTCAAAATGGCGCAGGCTTACCCGTCAGCAGGCGGGATTGCCATGTTCCTTAGCAAAGCCTATGGTAAAGGCAGCATAACTGCCATCATGGCGTTGCTAATGTATTTTTCTATGGTAATCAACGAGTCACTGGTTGCCAGGACCTTCGCCAGTTACACCAATCAGATAATCCCTTTTGAGGCAGACTGGCTTATCCCCGTGATGGCAGTCGGGCTGCTGGCATTTGCATTCTTAGTCAATATCCTGAGCAACAAATTCATTCAGACCTTTTCCTTTTTTATGGCTTTTATCAAAGCACTCGGGCTTGTCGTGTTGGCCGGCGGGGGGCTCTGGGCAGCCGGATTGAGCTTTGAATCTGTCGCACTCACCCCTCCATCTGATTCGGGAGGCGACATCCTCGCGGCCATTGCACTGAGTATTCTGGCCTACAAAGGATTCACGACAATCACTAACAGCGGTGGTGAAATTGTTGAGCCTAAAAAAAATGTAGGGAGGGCGATTGTTATCTCGCTGGCCATCTGCGCCAGTATTTATTTACTTGTCACTCTGGCTGTCGGTTCCAGCTTGACGATTGATGAAATAGTGAAGGCCAAAGATTATGCACTGGCCGAAGCCGCGCGTCCGGTATACGGTAGTACCGGCCTTACTATTACCGTGGCATTTGCTATTGTGGCCACCGTTTCCGGGGTAATTGCCAGCGCCTTTGCCGTTTCCCGTATGCTAGCCATGCTAACAGATATGGAACTGGTTCCGCATAAACACTTTGGCATGCCTGGCGGCATTCAAACCCATACTCTGGTCTACACCATTGTTTTTGCCATGCTGTTGGCGGCGTTCTTCGATCTCAGCCGTATCGCGTCGTTAGGCGCCATTTTTTATATCATTATGGATATCGCCATACATTGGGGCGTGCTCAGACACTTACGTCGGGACGTCGAGGCGAATCCGATAATTCTTGTCAGTGCGATCGTTTTGGATGTGGTCGTGCTTGCGGCATTTTTATGGATAAAATGGCTTAAAGATCCTGTCATAATCTGGGCGTCGCTAATTGGGATCTCACTCATAGCGGTGGGTGAAGTCCTCTTTCTTCGAAAGAAGCGAGAAGGCTAAGCTTGTGCAGCCAGAACGTAATCTGCCCTTTCAAAACGATTCTGTGAATTAAATACAGGAAGCTTCAGTGCCTTTCAGAGCGGCACTGAAGAGCTTTCCACTGGTTGTATTTCGCAGTGTTTCTGTGCTGCTCCAGTTCGTTCTGCTATTGCCTGTTGGGTTTTGTGAAGCGCCGGGTCTTGCGGAAACCGGCTCAATGCCAGCTCAAGTACTTTTGATGCTTGCTTATCGCAACCCTGATTAGCAAGCACATGAGCAAAATTATTCATGTAAGCAGCCTGATACTGACCAACATGATAGCCTTTATCAAACCAGGCTATCGCCTGTTTCGGCTTGCTTTCTAAATAGTGATTCGCCAACAGAAAGTAGGCCAGCCATTGATCCGGCCACTGTCTGGTTGCGGATGCCAGAAACGCCAGTGCTGCATCGGTTCTTCCCACGTTAAGCATGTCGTAGGCGGCGCTGGTATAAGTAAACGCATCCAGAGCCGGGCTGGCTTTTTCTGGCGGCAAGGGTGCCATGTACCAGTAATTTCCCCGCGCCCAGGTTTTCTCGAACAGCTCAAATGACATGGTATGGTCGGGGGTAACACCGGTGTGAAGCGTAACTGTGCCAGCCGGAAGGTCGTAGCCAATCACCACGGCATAATGCCATTGTGGCAGTAACTCAATAGACAGGTTCTGAAACACAATCACCGGAATGTCATCATCCACCAGCCTGAAAAGCTGAGTCAGCGTGCCGCGTTCTGCGTAAGGCAAAAAGCCATACTGGCGGGTTGCGCTCACCATTTCCAGTTGCAGGCTGCCTTCACGTTCGGGAATAAAGATCTTTGGCGCAATATCTTCTGCGTCAACGGGCTGACCATAAAACGTAAACACTTCGGATAAGGTGGTAGGGCCGCAATAATATTGCTGCTGTGCAAAGAAAGGCATATCTGCGATGTAACTGCTCCCAGACAAACCACTGGGGCGCTCAGCCCTCAACTGTTCCGACTGAGGGGTTGCAGTACAACCGGTTAACAACAAAAAGCCTGCAATCAAGCAGGCTTTTATAACCAATGATGTCGTCATATTAGCTGTTTACAGGTCGGATAAACGGATACACATCAGTAACGCCAATAAGATCCAGAATAGCAATAATTGCCAGTACTGTAAGGACGGCACCCACGATGCCGCCAGCTGGCGCGTCATTGATGTGGTCGTTTAACTGCGCAATCTCGTTTGGTGTCATCGCGTTTATTCTGTCAAT
Organism: Alteromonas sp. H39; assembly: GCF_047556435.1. Lineage (GTDB taxonomy): Bacteria > Pseudomonadota > Gammaproteobacteria > Enterobacterales > Alteromonadaceae > Alteromonas. The sequence goes on along the minus strand of NZ_CP180210.1, from coordinate 1,029,529 downwards.
GGCATCATTACGATCTACGCCAAGACTCACCAGTTTATTCTGGACATCTTCCCGATTCACCATTTCAATAAGCTGCTGCTTATTAAACGATGCCGTTTGCGCCTGCATCACACTGTCAGAGCTAATCGCTTCCGCCTGAACGTTTCCGGCAACAAACAACAGGGCGGTGAGTGTACCTAACATCAGCTTAGTGAAGTATTTCATTGTTCTTCCTTCTTCGTGTTACATCATTACAAACGTTTAATCACAAACTTAAGTACTATCAAGTATTAGGTAAAGTTCAACTTTGCAAAAATGCGATGAGTCAGCACATTGCCTGATGACGATTACCTGACTCATCGCAGACCAATAATTATAAGAAGCTCACTCAGTATTAATTATTTGGCCATTGTGCCCAGTTTGAGCAGTGGCTGCCTACATCCCTGCCAGCAGGTTCTCTCAACTTGCCGCCATAAATAGCATTCATAATGGCTCTGGGGCTAGCGGTAAGCTCTCCTTTCTTACGGGAGATTACGCCAAAGTGAGCCATAGAAAAGCCATGCCCCATTTCATGAATTGCGACTGTAGGGAAGTCTATCGTACCTGCCGGGGTGTCTTCCGCATCAGACCATTCAAAATCATCATTGTAGTAAACCTCGCGAATAGCAACATCACTTTTACCGTTGTTATCAATGTCTGTAAGATTTCCGTTTTCATCCACCCATGTCAGTGTAAATGCCACGCCCAATACGTTTGGGTTTTGCGCGAAGTAAGGAAACTCTGTGCCATCCAAGAAGCCAACTTGCGTCACATCTGCCTCCGTGAAGGCCAGCGTTATCACCCCGGTGTTGAAGAAGTTCTGCACTAAGCCGGGCGATGTCGCATCAACATAATTTTCGACCAGCATCATGTTAGAGCATGTTTGATCATCCCAGGTATCTACAGCCAGTCTCATCCCCCCGATGGCATCGGACAGGTTGACATCAGTTGACAGGTTTCCGCTTTTAATACCGTAATGAACACCCGGTCCCGTTCTCCAGAACGAGCGTGGATCGTCGTAAACAAAATCCTGGACAAGCTGTCCATTTCCCAGATCTTTTCTAAGAACTTCTATTCCACCAGCGACGCCGTCTGCGCCTGTTGTCAGATACTCGATAGTTGTTAGTACGGCTGTATGACCAGCGTAGTCGTTTGCGAAAGTAGTGACGGGGGCGGCAAAGCAGGTCGCTGCTATTATTGCTGAAAGGGCTTTTTTCATTCTTTTATTCCTGCGTAAAGTTTAAGGGTTGTCCTTTACTGCACTGGTATTTAGAACTACTCACCAAAAGGTACTTTTGAGCATATAAGCAAATCAATATACTGCAAGGATTTTTAAATTTATCTTAAAGCAAACCTGTCATCGTTCTTTTGACATATGCCCTATAGGCAGTGATAAGCATTATGCGGTACCATTTATTACATGAACTACCCTATCCCTGCCCGGCAACGGGAAACGCTGCTGGAAATAAAGAAAAGTAAATTTCACGCCCGGGCTGGGTTTGTCGATTCCCGCGAGGCGGCCATGGCGCTGTTGGAAGAGGCACGGACTTGCTACCCTGATGCGCGTCATCACTGCTGGGCCTATGTGCTTGGAAACCCGGCCATGCCGTCCAGTGCCGCCATGTCTGATGACGGAGAGCCCAGCGGCACTGCCGGCAAACCCATACTCAATGTACTGCAGCATAAAGACGTCGGTGATGTGATGGTTATCGTAAGCCGTTATTTCGGTGGCATAAAGCTCGGCGCAGGCGGCCTTGTGCGCGCTTATTCCGGCGCGGCGCAACAAGTGATGGAATCGCTGGAAATAAAAACGCAGATCGCGCTTACCACCGTTAGCATCGATGCCGACTTTAAACACGAACAGTATTTACGCCACTGGGCCGAGCAGCAAAACGGACAAGTTATTGGCTGCGATTACGCACAGCACGTCAAAATTACACTTGCACTTCCGCACTCCGCGCTGGCAGAGCTCGAGGCTTTGTCAGGTAGTCTTGGACTTAACGTTCACGACGCCTGAAAACTGAAGCCACTCAGGCTAATGTACAGCGTTTCCCAACCAACACCTTGGCTTTCCCGCTGTAACTTTAATATGTATATGTGCAATGCGCTCGCGCCAGCTCCGTCGCTTTTCTGAAAGACATCAGGGAAGAGGCGGACAAGTCTGTAGTCGTTCAGACAGACAGCCAGGTGAATAGAGGTTAATTCGCATCGTTCCTGTAACAAGCAGGTGCTGCATCATGTCACTGCCCGATGCCTCGCCGATAATGTTCTGACTGGTAAATAGTACGACTGTGATTAGCCACGTTGAGCGCAAAAAGAAAACTATTTTGTATCCGGTAGCGTAAATGACATATTACCAACCCTAATACACAATATATTCCGGCTTAGCGGGCGCGTTTTCCGTGCTTAAAAGTCTCAGTTAGCCGTACTTAAAAGTGTTATCAGTCAGGGAGTTGACGCTAATGCGTACTGTTTTTCCGATCATTTTATTGTTTGTTCTTGTCGGTTGCTCAGAGCCTAAAGAACAACCGGCATTGTTGCGCTCAGTCATTGCTACCGACGTCCGGTTTTCAGACGGGAACGAGGCCAGAGTGCTATCCGGCGTCGCGCAACCGGCGGAGACCAGTCAGCTCAGTTTCGAAGTGGCTGGTATTGTCGAAAGCGTCAATGTGAATCTGGGTGATGCGATTGAAAAAGGCGATGTACTGGCCACGATTGAAGCCAGAGTGTTTGAGCTTGCTGTGAAGCAGCGACAGGGTCAGCTATCAGAAGTGCAGGCCAGGCTAAATGAGGCGCAAACCGATTTTCGCCGCAAGCAGCAGTTAATTGACTCGGGCGCGGTTTCCCAGGCTGAATTAGATGTGGCTAGCACACAGTTAAAGTCATTAAAGGATCAGGTAGAAGTCGCCCGCGCACAGCTTGATCTGGCGAAAGAGGATGTTGCCGATACCCGTCTTGTGGCGCCCTATGCCGGCACCATTGCAGAGCGTCACATCGAACCCTCACAGCGCATTACCCCTGCGCAGCCAGCGTTTACCATTCAAGGCTCAGCAGGCATTGAAGTTGCCGTGCTGATGCCGGAAAACCTGGTCGGCAACGTCTCCGTAGGTGACGCAGTCTCAGTGACGGTCTCTGCGATTGAGGAAGCGACGCTTGAAGGCACGATTTTTGAGGTTGGCAGCCGGGCGCAAAGTGCCAATGCTTTTCCGGTGACGGTAAGATTGAATGACACCCCCGATAAGCTGCAGCCGGGCATGAGCGCCGAAGTCACCTTTCGCTATCAAAACAGCGATAACACTTCCGCCTTTGTGGTTCCCCTGTCAGCGGTGGCATCAGCAGATAACAATCAGCACGTTGTCTGGCAGCTGACAAGTACCGACAACAGCGATGAATTTATCGTGAGTGCGGTGTCGGTGAACGTATTGTCTATGGATAAAGACACCGCACGGGTAGAGGGCAAGCTTACCGACGGTATGCGAATTGTGCGCTCTGGCGTAGGATTTTTAAAAGAAAATCAACGCGTCCACATTGCCAACGGCCATCCTCGCTTGTTTAACGAGTAGGCGGCGCTATGAAGTCTCTTTCCCAACTGAGTCTGGAACAAAACCGCCTGATGCTGGCGGTCGTGATCGTCATGATGCTGTACGGACTGTTCAGTTACTTTACCCTGCCCGCGCAGGAAGATCCGTCTATCACGATTCGGGAATCGGTGATCACCACCACGTATCCCGGGTTGCCTGCTGATAAAGTTGAGTTGCTAGTCACCAAAACGTTGGAAGAAGCTGCCAGAAAGCTCCCTGAGATCGATGAAATTCGTTCTGTCTCTATGACCGGAAAATCGATTATTCACGTGAAAATTCAGGATAAGTATTTTGAGCTGGAACAAATTTGGGACGATTTACGCGACGAGCTTGAGCAGGTTCAGGGAGATCTGCCAGAAGGCACCTCGCTGCCGCTGGTGAACGATAATTTTGGCGATGTGGCAGTCCTGACTGTCGCGCTATTGGCAGAAGAGAGTTATACCGCTGGTGAACGCTACGATTTCGCACAGCACATCCGTGACTCGCTGTTTAAGGTTGAAGGGGTAAAACGCATCGATTTGCTCGGCGTGCTGCCTGAACAAATTGCCATTGAAATAAACAATACCAAGCTCTCCCAGCTAAACATGTCTCCTAACCAGTTAGTGACCATGTTACAGCAGCAGAATATCATTCAGCCGGGCGGCACCGTCGATGCCAACGGCATGAATTTCACTATCCAGCCCTCAGGTTATTTTCAAACCGTGGCCGACGTTGAAAACGCGTTAATCGCGGTGCCAGGGCAACAGGAAACCGTGCTTCTTAAAGACATTGCCAGTGTAACCCGCGAACCGGTCGATCCCCCCTCGCGCACGGCCTTTTATCAGGGTCAACCGGCCATTATATTTGCGATTGCGAAGAGCGATCACGTGGATGTACTGAAATTCTCCCCACAAATGGAGGCTGAGCTTGCGCAACTTAACGCGATGCTACCTGCCGGGCTGTCACTGGAAACCATTACGCGCCAGGCTGATGTGGTTGAAAAAGCGGTAGACGGCGTCAGCCTCAACGTGCTGGAAACCCTGGCCATCGTATGTACAGTGGTGATCCTGTTCCTGGGATTCAGAGCCGGCTTTATCGTGGGCGCTATCGTACCGGGCGTGATTTTGCTGACGATCGCCGTGATGTCGTTTACCGGCATGGTGCTTGAGCGTATGTCACTGGCAACGCTCATCATTTCGCTGGGCGTACTGGTGGACAATGGCATTGTCGTGGCCGAGGACTTCAAGCGACGACTGGAAGATGGTGAATCGCGAGAGCAGGCACTGGCTGACAGTAGCCGGTCATTATCGTTTCCGTTATTGACCTCTTCTCTCACCACCATTCTGGTATTTCTGCCGCTGATGCTGGCAGACAGCGCCGCTGGCGAATATACCCGCTCGATATCACTGATTATCCTGATTTCTCTGTTGGTGTCCTGGCTGCTGTCGCAAACTATTACGCCTTATTTGTGCTATCACTTTGTGCCTGCACCGGGCGAGCAAAAGAAATCACGTTTTACCGTAAGCCATTATTTTGAGCGCCTTAACCCGTTTTATGAGTCGTTCTTGCGCCGCATTCTCAACTTAAGGATCCTGTTCGTCGGTCTTATGGTAGGGCTGTTTATGCTTGGCGGTTACGGGCTCTCACAGGTGCCGGCAAAATTCTTTCCGGATTCAGACCGCGCACAAGTGCTGGTGTATCTCGACTTACCTACCGGTAGTTCTATCAGAGAAACTAACCGTACTTTGCAGGCCGTATTTGAACGTCTGGATGACAAGCAGCGTTTCCCTTATATAGACAAACACGTCGGCTATGGCGGCTTTGACGGCCCGCGATTCGTACTTTCTCTGACACCCATTGATCCCGAGCCCTCAAAGGGTTTCATTATGATTGATGTAGGGCAAAGAAAGCATGTTCAGCCTACCATCGACACCCTGCGTACTATGTTCGCTCAGGAGTTTCCAAACGCCTTTGCCCGCGTAACGAAAATGTTTCTGGGGCCATCTGACTCCAGCAAAATTGAAATTCAGGTAAAAGGGCCTGATAAAGACTTGCTGTTTACCACTTCCAAAGCGCTAGAGCGGCTTCTTGAAGGCTTGCCCGGCACCTATGATATTCGCAATAACTGGGAAAACCGGGTTACCCAGATAAAGCTGGATATAGACCAGCAAAAAGCCCGCAGAGCCGGCATAAGCTCGGCGGATATTGCCCAGACGCTGAATACCTATTTCTCGGGGCGCGTGATTACTGAGTACCTGGAAGGCGATGATATTCTGCCTGTCATCATTCAGGCAAAAGAAGAGGAGCGCTTTAATCTGGATCGCGTGAAAAGCGTGAATGTGTATTCCCAGTCGCGGAACGTGAGCGTGCCGCTGACGCAGGTAGCAGAGATCAGGTACGAAACCGGTTTTGCCCGCATTGCCCGCGAAAACCTGTTCCGAACCATTACCGTTGAGGCAAAGAACTTCACCTACAACGCCGAAGAAATGGTACCTATGCTTCAAGAGGATGTTGCAGCACTCAGTGACACCTTACCTTACGGCTATACCATTGAGTACGATGGTGTTATTGAAGAGTCCAAAAAGTCACAGGAGTCACTGAACACCTACATTCCGTTGTGTCTGGGCATAATCGTGCTGTTGTTGATTGCCCAGTTCCGCTCCTACAGGCGGACACTGATAATTCTGCTCACCATTCCGCTTATTATCATCGGCGCGGCGGTAGGGCTGATTGTGATGCAGGGTAACTTTGGTTTTATGGTGATCCTGGGGCTTTACGCGCTGGCTGGCATTATCGTCAACAATGGTATTGTTCTTATTGAGCGAATTGATGCCGAGCGCAATGAGCTAAAAGAAGATGGCGATCACGCCGAAGCGATCGTGACAGCGAGTGTCAGACGACTGCGCCCGATCCTGATGTCCGCAGCCACCACTATTCTTGGGCTGGTACCGCTTATTCTATCCGGTGATGTGCTGTTCTATGCGATGGCCAGTGCAATCGCATTTGGCCTGGCTGTGGGTACGATTTTAAGTCTGGGCGTAGTGCCGGTGCTGTATTCGTTGTTTTTCAGGCTGCAGCCTCAAGCCAAGTCATAGTCATGTGCCAGCAGAGCTCTACCGAACAGGTCAGAACCTGTATACGCCAGAGATAAGCAGTAAAAAGTGCGGGACGTGTTTCAGGCAAGCGGGATGGCAGATGGCGAGGCGAGCAGCTGGCCTGAACCGGATCGGCTACCTGTTATTCACTGTTGGTAGCGACAGCCGCACCTACGGGTACAGCTTTCGCTATGGCTTTTGCTCATGGCGTTTGATGCAGCTTTTTGTGCATGCCTATTGATATTGCACAGCGCATGTCACCTACTGCGGCACTGCGCCCTGCCCGTCCCTGACGGTTCAGGTTACGATTAAGGCTGTTGCCGGAGGATCCAATCAGCCATCAGCGCCAGCGTAGCTTCATCAAAGGTCTCGGTAATGCGCGCATATTCATCAGGTAATCCCGATTCAGCATGCTGAAACAAATGATTAAGTGCAGGCTGTGTCTTTACTGTTAGCAGCGTATTGTTGCTTTTTTTATATAAGTCCTGAATGCCCTTAGCGTTGGGCATAGCAGCTACCTGACTGTCTTTTTCGCCGTAGACTGCCAGCACCGGTATCGACAATGTCGGCAGCACCGCAGCAGGATCATAGCGCAAAAACGAACTGCCCCAGGGCCCGGTCATAAACCGGGCGTTCATGCGTGCACTTTGCTCTGGCAGTCCCTGGGCGATGAGAAACGCAAAGACTTCATCTTCGGAATGGTCTTTTTCAGCCAGTTCCAGCGCTTTTGCCATCACACTGTACGCAGCATCTGGGTCCGGTGCGCCATAAGCCTCCGCAAAGTCGCGCTGTTGCGTGAGCCACACTTCGCGTCCAGAAACGCCAGGCGCAGCAAGCAATACCATCCAGGCCACGTTATCCTGTTCCATCGCGAACAGCGGGCCGGTCATGCCCCCTTCGCTATGCCCGATTAATCCAATCTGATCGGTCTCAATGTCGCTTCTATCGCTAAGATACTGATACAACGATGCGACATCTGTTGCAAAATCCTCAAGTGTCGCACCTTCAAAGGTGCCACCTGATCCGGCAACGCCGCGGTCATCCGCCCGCAATACCGCAATACCCTGCCGGGTAAGGTAATCGGCAATCACTTTAAATGGCTTGTGTCCGGCCAGGGTTTCGTCTCTGTCCTGTGGGCCTGATCCGGTAATAAGGATTGCCGCGGGGAACGGGCCTTCGTCGTCAGGTAGCGTAAGCGTACCCGCCAAAGAGAAATCTTCACTGATATGCGTTACCGTGACCTCTTCAACGTGGTAGGGATAAGGCGGCTCAGGCTCTTGCGGGCGTGCCATGGCATCTTTATTGGCTTTGGCCTGGGTGGAGGTTTGCCGCATTAACGTTAACGGAAATGAACGCCCCATTTGACTGAAAGTGCCCTCTATTTTCGCTGACGACACCGTACCTTCGTATTTAGCCCCTATGGCCTGAATATCCAGCATGAGCTCGGGGGCATCAAAAGTAACCAGATTCACCGGAATGTTCGTTGCTCCCTGACTAGGACTGTCGAGGGTTGCCTGATAGGTATCGCCGGTTTTGCTAAGGTGCAGCACCAGCGGTAACACCATGCCCTCCTGTACCTTCAACTCTCCCTGCCAGTCACCGCTGATATCGGTGTTTGCGTTAGACAAAAAGCTGCACATAGATAGCGTGAGAATTATCCATAAACGAACCATGTTTCCTCCCTGAGAAATGTGATGAGGTAATAGTGTTAAAACGCCACTAGCATAGCATTAGGATCACAGCCTGCCGGACACAGCTCGCTTTTTCAGGACCTGTCTGAATGTCACTCTTCGTCCGATAGCGGCAGCGTTTTCGCGTTATTGTTGTAAGGGGAAATCCGTTACACCGGCAAAACTGTTGTTTATTCTGCCTGAGGTCTCGCGGTTTGTTTTTTAACAGCTTGAAAGGCCTTGCCACACAAAAGGTTCCAGCGATAGCTAAAGTAAAAAAACCGCGTGGCAACGAATGTTGCACGCGGTTTCAGAGTAGACCTGGGACCCTGACCGGTATCAGCCGCTGCCAGATACCGCAAAGGTGCAGCGCAAAACGACTAGGGGTTTACAAACCCTTCGTTCGCTTTAATCGTTAATGGGTGGTAACCCGGTTTGGCCTCTTCAAACGCTTTAGCTGCAAAGGCTTTGCCTTCCGGCGTTTTTGATAATTCGCGATACAGCGGTTTCACCAGTTTGTTACGACCAATACTTACCAGATACTCATACAGTCTGTCGTAGGCAGGCTTGTACTCGTTCTGCACGGCCATCAGCAACCAGCTATGTGCAATTTCATTATTTTTACTTTGGGTCAGTGAGAACGCACTGTCGAGTTCCGCGAGCTGTTCGTCACTAAGCTCGGTCGGCAGGTTATTCAGAAAGTATAACCACTCGTGTACGGTCCAGTCCTGTGTCGCAATGTCGGCAGCCGCCTTTTCGCCGTCCAGCCATGCCGTGCGTTGCTCATCGATGATGGTGAATGCTTCGGATGTTGGCACCGGCGCGCCCTCAGGCAGGCCCGGCTCGAAAATCCACGCCAGCACACGCTCCCGGTCCAGCTTCTCCGGGTACTTTTTCAATAGCGTCTCATCCAGATAAGCGATGAACTCATCGGTGGTAATACTCTGAAACGCAAAGTGATCAAAGTACTGCACTAAAAATGCATCAAAGTTTGCCCGACCAATTTTTTGCTCAATTTCTCTTAAAAATAACGCGCCTTTCTCATAGGGAACGTCAGAGAACACGTCATCCGGATCCCGGCCTCGTAAGTCAATAGCCAGTATTTCATCGTTGTCGGGTAGCGCATTGATGTCTTCCTGCAGATCCTGATAGCCAAGAACCGCTTCCATGCGATAGCGGTCATGACCGTAAATCATTTCCATAATGCGGTAGGTCAGGTAAGTCGTGAAGCCTTCATTCAGCCAGAGGTCGCGCCATGTGGCGTTCGTCACCGTATTGCCTGACCAGCTGTGTGCCAGCTCATGGGCAATCAGAGAAACCAGACTTTTGTCGCCGGCAATCACCGTAGGCGTGATAAACGACAGACGTGGGTTTTCCATGCCGCCAAACGGAAACGATGGTGGCAGGATCAGTAAGTCGTAACGATCCCAGCTGTACGGTCCGTATTTATCTTCTGTGGCTTCGAGCATACTTTCAGTATCTTCAAACTCCGCTGCCGCGGCGTCAAGCATCGAGGGTTCAGCATAGACACCGGTGCGCTTGCCCATCGCCTTAAATTCAAGATCGCCGATGGCCAGCGCAATCAGGTAAGAGGGTACCGGTTGGGGCATGGTGAACTCATACACGCCGTCGCGGGGCGTGTCCGGATCGTTCGCGGCACTCATCACAGCCAGCAATTCGTCAGGCGTACGAATAGTGGCATCGTACGTTACCCGAACCTGCGGAGAATCCTGCAGCGGAATAAAGCTGCGTGCATGTATCGCCTGAGCCTGTGTGAACAAAAACGGGTGTTGTTTGCCGGCAGTTTGGGCTGGCGTCAGCCACTGCACGCCTGAGGCTTCCGGTGAAGTGGCATAGTTTACGGTTACCGTAGTCGCAGATTCAGGCAGCGTGATAGACAACGCCGTACCCAGTGCGGGATCGGTTTCCCCCATCGTATATTCAACGGGCTCGCCTGCTACTGTCACACTGTCGATATCCAGCTCGCGGGTATCCAGTACCAGCGTGTTTGCAGCGTCCTTCTGGCGCTCTACTGTCAGCGTTGCACTGCCTGTTAGCTGCTTATTGTCAAAGTCCGCCGTTAAATCCAGGTCGATATGCTTTACCGTTATTTCATCCGGATTGGCAAAAGAGTGATAGTCTTTGCCCGCTTCTATCGCTGAGGTGTCGCTGCCAACCTGAGCTTTGCTCTCGCTGTTCTCAGCCGTAACATTGTTGTCTTTCACTGGTTCTGAGCAGGCGAATAACAGCGGCATCGCCAGTGATATCCAAAGTATGTTCTTCATCGTTTTCCTTTTTCACACACATAAGCATTATGGGGTTCACGAGTTATCTGCTGACTTTCTGCACTTTTTGAAATCAGGCACTTACCAGCTCAGCAGGCTTACTCGTTTTCTGACCAGAGCAGCATAGCAAAAAAACCGTGATAATGATCCCGGTACGCCCCAACTTTCCGTTGATTGTCTTCTCCCTACAGATGTAAACCGGATAATCGGGCAATGACTGCCTTGAATCCCCCTATTTTAATCATTCGACAGTTATCGACACAGAGTAGCCGCGCATGAGGTTATCTGGCCATTCAGTCTGACTCCGTTTCGTCATACACTGTAATGAAAAATCCGGCTGAATTGATACTGCTAAAGGCACTATGAAAGAAATATTTGTGCGTTTTTTAATACTGGGAGTTACTGCGTTTGGTGGCCCCACTGCTCATATTGGTTATTTTCGTCACGCCTTTGTTGAGAAATATCGTTGGCTGAATGATGCCCAGTTCGCGCAGTTGTTGTCACTAAGTCAGTTTGTGCCAGGCCCTGCCAGCAGTCAGCTTGGCTTTATGCTGGGATATCAGCGAGGAGGAATTGCTGGCGCATTGGCAGCCTTTGTCGGATTCACCCTGCCGTCGTCGTTGCTCATGTTTGGTTTTGCTAATGGACTGACGTTGCTGACGGGCAGTGCAACCGCCGTCATTCATGGCCTGAAACTGACCGCCTGCATTATTGTGGCAGATGCTGTTCTCACTATGTTCAGAAACCTCTGCCCCGATATCCCCAGACGGATAATTGGGTTAGCAGCGCTGATAGCGGTGTTATTAATCAATACAATCTGGCTGTACATGGCAATCATCATTCTGGCAGCACTGGCGGGATGGCGGCTATGTTCAGAATCGGCGAAACCACCTGCTGTCGCACTGCGGGCGCCGGGGCCGGTGGCGGGTGTTTGCCTGCTGTCAGTGTTTTTGCTGTTATTTGTCAGCCTGCCGCTGGTAACAGGGCCCCAGCCAGGTCCACTGTCGGTTTTCTACGCATTTTATCAGCCTGGCGCGCTGGTGTTTGGGGGCGGACACGTGGTCTTGCCGATGCTGCAAAGCACTGTTGTGGATAACGGCTGGATTAGCTCTGATGCCTTCTTGGCCGGTTATGGTATGGTGCAGGGAATGCCCGGCCCCTTGTTTACGTTATCTACTTACCTGGGCGCGCTGATCCCCACTTCCGCCCCTGCGTCGACAATCGCACTGCTGGCCACGGCCGGATTGTTCCTTCCCGGGTTTTTGCTGGTGATGGGTATCCTGCCCTTCTGGTCGAGGCTTATCGCCATGCCTGGTGCCACCAATGCGCTGGCCGGAGCCAATGCTTCTGTGGTTGGGATCCTCGCGGCTGTGTGGGTGAATTCTTTGGTACTCACGTCAGTTACAGGCCTCATCGACGTGATTATCATTGTGCTTGGTTTTTTGGCATTACGGAAGGCGTCAATGCCGGTATGGCTGCTGATTGCGGTTATCACCGGACTTGGTTTTTTGGCTCACTACGTACTTGTCTGACTTACCATCGCTGTCAGCGTCCCAGCGTACTTTGGCGCTTCATAAAGATGGCGCTGACATTCTTTGCTGGCAGGATCATGGGGTGAAACCACTGACGCTACATGCGTTGCCACGCCGGTTTAATCGACTAATCAGATTATCACCATAGAAAAGTCCGTCTTTCCCCTCTGCCGCGCGTCGCAGATACTTACCCTGAGATAACAAACGGTAATCGTTATGACAAAGTCTGTACTGGTAACCTGCAGCCTCGTTGCAGTGGTCTTCTTGGTAAGTGTCGCACTCACCAGTGATGTGATCCTCGGAGCAAGTGTGACGATGATAGCACTGTGTTTTCAGCTATCCGTTTTCTGGATTTTCTCGTCTCTGCGAGAGGCCGGAATGGCAGAACGCTGCCAGCCAGCCTCACGCCGGTAGACAGCGTCCACATGATGAGTTATCAAGTCGCCTGGTACGTTTTTACGCCATAAACAAACCTGGACCTAACCACTTTTTGCATAAAACAGTTACCGTAGTGCGTGAGGCAGGTTCAACCTCACTTTGCGACCGTGTCTGTGACGGGCCTAAATATAAACCCGTTACTCACAACTGACCTTGCACTTTTCAAATTCACCATCCATTTGAAAGTCTGAAGCTGTATTAGTGTAGCTTCTGTCAAAAATACATGCTTTTCCCGACATCCGTTTGCGCTTATCGGGTCCGGCTTCATGAATTGGAAAATAGTATCGATATACCTCATGACAAATCTTGTTAATTGAGTGGAACGCATCCATATTCTCAGGTAAATCAGTCGGAGGACGTTGGCAGTGTTACGTATATTTCTTTTTCTAGGCACCAATATCGCCATTCTGGCGTTACTTAGTCTCACTTTCAGTTTGTTCGGTATTGACAGTTTGCTAAGGCAAAATGGCGTCGATCTTAACCTTAACGCGTTGCTTATCTATTCTGCGGTGATTGGATTTGCAGGTTCTTTTATATCGCTTTTTCTCTCTAAATTTCTTGCCAAACGTTCCATGAGAGTTCACGTGATTGACAGGCCAGCCAACAACACCGAGCGCTGGTTGTTACAAACCGTGCAACGTCAGGCTGACGCCAGAGGAATTGGGATGCCTGAGGTAGGCATTTTTGAACACCCTTCACTTAATGCTTTTGCTACAGGATGGAATAAAAACAACGCGCTGGTTGCAGTCAGTACCGGCCTGCTGCGCGGTATGAGCGACGATGAAGTAGAGGCGGTGCTAGCGCACGAAGTCAGTCACGTTGCTAACGGTGACATGGTTACCATGGCTTTATTACAAGGCGTAATGAATACTTTCGTTGTATTCCTATCCAGAGTGATTGGCTTCATTGTAGACAGAGTCATGTTTAGGGTAGAACGTGGACACGGCCCTGCATTTTGGATTGTGTCTATCATTGCTGAGCTGATTTTGGGTGTATTGGCGATGATGATAGTGATGTGGTTTTCGCGTTATCGTGAGTTTCGGGCTGACGCGGGCGGTGCCGCCTTGACCAGCCGACGCAGCATGGCCGCTGCATTGATGCGGCTAAAGCAGCACCAAAACGCACCGCCGATGCCAGACGAGATGGCGGCGTTTGCTATAAGTGCCGGTAAAGTTCAGGCCCTGTTTGCCAGTCATCCACCTCTTGAAAAGCGTATTGAGGCGCTGACTGGAAAACGGTAAAAGCGGATACAGTGGTGACACGAGCCTCACCCGGCTTACCTTTAGCCTCGGGGCAGATCACCACTGACGACTAATTACCGCTCGCTAGTAAGGCAAGAAGTTGAAGGCGTATTCCAGTTGCGTTTGTGACACATTTTGTGCACCGAAATTGATCATCGCCACCCTGGCCAGTAGCTTGTTTTCCAAATCAGGATTATTGAGCTCACTGTTCACAATACTGATGTCAGAGACCGAGCCGTCTGGTTCAATCGTCAGTTTCATCGTCACTTTCCCCTGCAGTGCAGGATCTTCTCGTAATGCCCGACGATACAGGGAGTACACTGCGCCTTTATTGGCATCCAGCATCTTCCGGATTGAGGCCAGATCGCGATTACCTATCACTTCAGACTCTTCTTCAATACGTTTCGCTGCCAGCGAGGCCGCGCCCTCTTCAGGGGCGGCAAACTCTGTCGTGCGGCGGCCCGCCAACTCTCCACGCGCACCAATATTCTGGCTGACTTCTGCATTCTGTACACCACCACTGGTTTGCGTAACCTGGTCGGCGGCAATGCGCTTACGCTCTGTTTTTTCGGCCTGCCCGGCTCCCTCAATCATTTGCGTGTCGGCCAGATTATCCAGGTTCGCACTCTCTCGCATACTTAGCAGATCATCCTGAAACGCCAGCAACCCAGACTTTTTCGCATTTTCTCTGGCTTCCGCCACCTTTTCTTCCTGCGTTGGTTCCGGCTTTGGCTCCGGCTTCGGCTCGACTTTTTTCACCGGTTCCGGCTTTGGCTCGGGTTTCTCTTCCGGTATTGGCGTCTCCACCGGCGGGGGTGGTGTTTCCTCTACCACAGGCTCTGGCTCCGGCTTCACTTCCGGCGGAGGAGGCAATTCAACCGTTTCAATTATTCTTGCCAGTTGTGGAGGCAGCTTCTCTTCCTCTTCGCGGGGCACTGGCGGTATCTCGGTAAGTTGCACAATAACGGCCAACAGTATTGTCAGCGCCAGCACCACCACTGAAATACGTGTAAAGCGCTTATTTTCCTGATCCGACGACGACCAGGGTAGCTGAGAGTTCATTACAACAGCACTCATGAATCCCCCTGCGCAGACGGGATCTGCTCTACTGCAAGCGCGACATCCGTATAGCCTTCACTGGCGCAGGTAGCCATAATTTTCTTAAGCAATGCATAAGGCACTGTCTCATCACCCATAATGGTAATAGGCAGGCCTTCGCCTTCCTGCGCTGCAGCTATGTCAGAGAGCTGCCGACGCTTTTTTCGATAATTCAGTTCGCTTGCCAGTGCGTCGATGGTGTCTTCGCCCTGTTGCATCACGTCGCTGACATTCGCAATTTTTTGCCCCTGCAATATCAGGCTCTGGTTATTAACCAGCAGCAATAACGTCTCTCTGGCTGGCGTTTCGGATGTCGCCTCCGGAAGCGTCACCGACTTGTGATTGTCCAGCACCTGGACATCGGACGCATTAAGCATGAGAAAAAAGACCAGGATGGTAAATATATCCATCAGTGACACCAGACTCAGTTTCGCCTGTTGTGACTGACGCTTATGATGGCGTTCCATTCTTTTGGCACGCATAGACTGCTTCATTCGGCACCTCCGGCACGCGCATCATCGTTCTGTTGCGAGGCGCTAAGGATTGCGTTTAAGTCAGACAAATCCGCAGGTACCTCTGCAAAGCCGACTTCAGGAAACAGCTCTGCATCGACGACCGACGCTGCGACCACATCTTTATATGAGCGCGTTGTTTCCAGCAATGTCACTATTTGCTGGTACGGCACGGAATCATTTATCAGCAAAGTCACGTCTTGTTTCTCAGCCCCTTTTGCCAGCAGCGTTTGCTTAAGCTGTCTAAGAATAAGCTGCAAACCGTCCCAGTCCTGCACTACCGCACCATTTTCCTGCGTTTTCACAGGCAGGGCCTTAATCAAATAACCTTCTGGAAAAAATACGGCAATCCCTTCTTCTCCCACCAGTACTTCCAGGTTTTCCTGCTCGATGACTTCTGCCGCACTCTCGCCCTGTAAACCAGGCAGACTCAGTTCAATCACGGTAATACGGGAAAACACCATCATCATTAAGAGCACAGGTACCAACACGATCATGAGATTCATGAACGAGGTAATATCCAGCTCTGCATCGGCTTTAGGGCGCTTTACTCGCCTTCTAAGCATCATGGGAATTACTCGTCAGACGCGCGGGTATTTGCAGATAAGGTTTTTCTGGCCATCAACAGGTTAATGCACTTCACACCTGCCATTTCCATGCTATCCACAATCTCTGTGGTTTTGGTTTGCAGCATGGCGTGAAATGCCAGTAGTGGGATCGCAGAAATAAGACCAAAGGCTGTGGTGTTCATAGCCACCGAGATACTTTGAGAGAGCAGGCTCGCTTTTTCTGCCGGATCGGCATTGGCCACCGCCGAGAAGGCGGCAATCAGACCTATGATCGTTCCTAACAGACCCAGCAACGTGGCAATGTTCGCCAGTGTACCCAGGTAAGGGGTACGCTTCTCAAGACGCGGAATGGTTTCCATTAATCCTTCTTCCATTGCGTATTCTACATCTTCGCGCCGAGGGCTTAGTTGTAAGCGAGCAATACCGGCACCAATCACCCTGGTAACTGGCGCGCCATCACGCTCACTTAATCGCACAATGGAGTCGTACTGCTTTGCATTGAGCATAGGCTCGATTTCCGCAAACGCTCTCTTGTTGGTTCTTTTGGCGTTGATCAGAAACACATAACGCTCAATGGCAATAGCAATACCTAATGCCAGTACCAGCGAAATGGGAAACATAAACGGGCCACCTTCCTGGAAGAAGCGAACCACAACATTGAAGAAATCCATACCTAACTCTCACTTTAATTTCAGTATTGCGTTGTTGTACCGCAATTTACCGTTGTTTTCGTTATCGCCTGACTAACATATCAGGCCGGGTTTATACGTATTGCCGAGACCTCATCAGCCACCTGTGACAGATGAAATGCCAGCCGCAACGCTATTGTCAATCGTGCTCTGTTGTTGCACCGCTTCCCTGCATAACCTGTTCTACTGACAGCTGTCGGGTAAAGCTGTCACGATGTATTGGCCGGGGCGATATCAGGCTGGGCTGCCAGTCCAGCGCGCCTTCAATAGGACGGTACTTTGGCAATTGCCAGGGCACAATACTCAGTACCCGGGGTTGCTCCTTATTCCCCCTGATTGTATCTTCCAGACGCAAGGGCTCATTATTTTCAGTGCGTGTTTCCGACTGCGCCATGGCGTTGTAAGGCAACAGCACCAACAATGTGAAAATAGTCAGAGCGGTTTTCATCAGCGACCTCCAGTCTGCGCCATCTGGCGTGATAAATCTGCAATCCAGGCATTAATTTCACGACCTTCAGATGTACTGGCAAAGTCATCCTGTTTTGCCAGTTGGATATCCCGGTAGCGCTCATAGTCGGCTTTCGCCTTCGCTTTATCTCCAAGATATAAATCATAAAGAATGCCCCGGTTCCGATACGCTGGCGCATAGCCTGCCCAGCCATCCAGTGCCCGGTTGTAATGCATCAGCGCCTCATCAAACAACCCTTTTGCTCTGAGCAGGGTAGCAATGCGATTATGCGCAAAATACGTATATGGATTGGCATTGACTGCCTGCCGGTAAAAATCCTGCGCTTTATCCGCCTCCCCGGTCTGCAAGGCATAGTCACCCTGCAACACATACATGGTTGCGGTACGCTGAGGGTGCGCCATCAGTCGTGCCAGCAAACCGGCGGCATCGACGCGCTCTCCGCTTTGTACCGCATCCTGTGCTTTACCCAGCAATGCTTTGGTCTCGTCTGTCAGCGGCTTTTTAGCTTGCTGGTACAAATTCATCGAGGCAAGCAGCGCCTGTCCGTTTTTAACGTTAGGATCTGCCACTTGGGGCGTCGACTCCGTTACCGTTTCTTCAGCTTCTGGATTAGGCGAAGGTGCGGTATCCGGCTTCGTCGCACAGGCGGCCATCCCCAGGCAAAGACCCGCCAGCAATACGTGCTTAAAAATCGGCTTCATCAAGCACCTCGGTGATTTCTTCTTTGCGATAACGAACCGGCAATAACGCCGCCAGCTTTGCCATACTGGCCTTTATCCATTCATCATAAATACCATCTGGAATTCGCGCCGCGTTAAGCTCATAAACGTCTATCGCCTTCTCTTCAAACGGAAACGCCTGTTCTTCAAGCAAGATGTCGTATTGCGTTGATTCCAGTGCGGACAACCCCTCCGGGCGTTCAGAGTCCATCAAATCTTTCGCCAACGTCAGATACAGTTCACCAAGCCGGTGATTGGCTTCGGTAACGTAATCTCTGACACCATAACTGATAACCTTATTGAAAGACGCCAGCGCGTTATCCAGTGCTTCGCGCTTATCCACCAGCGACGCGCGCAGTGGTGCCGTGAGTTTAATGCGCTCAAAGACCGTTTCGGCATCAGTGGCAAATACCATTGCACTCATTGCAGCCAGTGTCCGCGAACGGCCTGTTGCCTTATCGCCAGCAGCGTCCTGTGCGTCCATCAGCTTTTTCAGCCAGTACCGGCGTTTCGCTTCATCGCCCCTCGCCAGATAAAATTCGCTCATTTTATAGCGCGCTTCTGTTGCCTGAGAGAAGGGCTCGGGGAACGCATGGGCGTAGTCACGGTAGGCAGCTAAGGCCTCTGAATTCATATTGGCCTGTTCAAAATATTCCGCCGCCTGCCACAGTGCTTCGCGGCCGGCATCTGTGGTGGGAGACTGCTTATAAGTTGCTAGCAAGTGAACAGCGGCACGGTCCCACTGACCGGTTTGTTCGTAGACAAACAGCAGCTTATCGGGGATCGTTTCCTGAAGAGGATTCGCGGGGAACCGACTCTCAAAGTCCAGCAGCCAGCGCTGCGCTTCTTCATACCGCTGTGCAGTCAATAAGTGACTGATCACATCGTACTGGGCATTAATTCTGGCATCACTGTCAGGCAGCGACGCAATCAGGGTTTCCAGAAACGTGATGGCTACCGGCAGATTATTTTGCGCCACGGCGCTATCTGCCTGACGATAAAGGATAGTGGCATACGCACGTTTCAGCTCATCGACTCTGGGATCTGAGGCAGGCAAACGGGTCAGCAATTGCTCAACTACCGGCTGCGCATCGGCATAGTGTTCCAACCCGTAAAGGCTGTACGCTTTAACCACTATCGCAGCGTTTTCGTCCTCGCGGGTAAAAGTTACCCCTTCCGGAGGCTGATAAGCTAGTAACCAGTCGCTCCACTGTGCGGCCTGCACATATTGCTGGTTATCAAAGTAATATTGCATGAGGGTCTGCGCCACAGGCAGAACACGCGGATCGCCGGTAAATGTATCGACAAACCGTTTTCTGCTGGCATTCTGCGCGTCAGTATCTCCACTCCCGGCCAGCGCCATTTCATTGTGCGCGAGCAGTGCCGAATATGCCGCTTCCGCCGACTTTTCATGGCTCAGGTTGGCATACGCAAAGGTTTCGTAGGCGTCTACAGATTCCGCGAACTGTTGCGCTTCGAATAAACTCTCTGCCAGAAAGAACTGCATATCCGGCGTGCTCTCATCGTCAGGAAACAGGCTGATAAACTCTCGGTAGTATCGCGCTGCCTTTGCGTAGGCTTTGTCTTTTTGTACATCGGTCAGTGCCCGCACCATTTTCGCCTGACGCTCATTCAGGCTCGCATCCGGCTTGGTTTTCGCCAGCGTCTGCGCGATGCTGTGCTCAGACTGAGACAGCGTAGTTAAGTATTCCCTGAGGTAAGGTGACGACTTTTCTCTGTAGATCTCAGACCACTCATCCCAGACACCATAAGTGCGGCCAAACGTATTCACAAAACCGGCTTTCGCCTCCAGCGCCAGTGACGGGAACTCGCCCAACAGGTACGCATCCACATGTTTGACATAAAACGCCACAGACAGCGGATGCGAAACATGGTGATATGCAAACGCCAGATATACATCAGCAGCGTCTTGATAACGGTCATTATTCAAATGTTGCTGTGCCAGTTCGTCGTACACCAGATAACTGTGTGGCGCAGGCTCACGATCAGCGTAAAATTCTGCGATGGCTTTGCCGTCGCCCCGATAGGAAAACAGAATAGCCATGACGCGCAGTGCATCTGAAACCAGCTTTTGTTCACCTTTTGGCAGCATGGCAACTTCAGGCGGGGTTCCGTTAAACGCAAATACCGCTTCCGGTAGCGCAGAGAAACTGGCGTCGACCATCGTATCGAACGCTTCCAGTGCATTACCAAACTGCTCAAGCTTATAGTGCGACCATCCTTTCATGTACGCTGACATGACAAAGAAGTTACCCGAGGCATCCACCTCCATACTGTTGCGATAGGCTCTGGCGGCCTCCCGGTAGCGGTCATTACTATAATGGGCCTCGCCCAGACGAAACCACGCCTCTGATGCGTGAATAGAATCAGGTTGCACCTTCAACAGCTGCGTTAACACGCGGACACTGTTCTCAGTCTGTCCCTGCAAGTCATACGCCCTGGACAGTTGGTACAGTATTTCTTCCTGCGTTTTTTCATCCGGATAGGTGGCCAGCAACGCCTCGTAGGTATCAATCGCGCGTTGCCACGCTTTGCTGTTGTCGCTGCTTTTCGGATCCTGCGTGCCTGCTGCCTGATGCTTTTCTGCCAGCAGCATCTCAACATCTCCCAGCCTCAGCTGAATGTGCTGTGCCAGTTCAGGGTCGTTAAGTTTTTCCAGGATCACGCCATAGCCGTCCCGTAGCTCGGTCAGTGGGGCAATGGGCGCTTCACTGGGGGTCACCGAAACCGGCTTGATATTCAGAGAGTTCAGCAATGGCGTATCGGTTTGCGTGGCAACAACCTGCGTGTCTTCCTGCGGAGCAGTAGCACAACCGGCGAGTATCAGCGCCGAAATTACACTTGCGCTAAGTAATGATGGGTTATGAAAGCGGGATATCATGGCTGCCCTCCCTGCGAGTCAGGCTGCCAGCGGTCACGCAACTGCAATAAGGCTAAACGTGTGGTCGTTTGCTGATCCAGCAGGTACGCACGGCGTGTTTCCAACGCGTCTTCTGTTCGTGCAATCAAGGTTTGTGTTACCACATCAATCAATCGGTTTGTTTCCTGCTGACGCATTGCCACCTGCTGCCTTGCACGCTCCACGCGGGTCTCCTGCGCATCAAAAATCATCGGGTTCTCAACCAGTTCGTTTAAAGCGTTAAGCCTGATTTCAGCCTCGTCCCGTAACGCCTGAAGTGACGCAAGCTGGTTTTTATACTGCCATGCCAGCGGTACAAACTGATCATCAATTTGCCACTGTATAATGCTTTTTATGCGCGCCAGTCGCGCTTTATATTCAGGTTTAAGTTCCTGACTTGCGAGTATTCTTTGAAGCGTTTCTTCAGCTTCACTAATACGCGCCAGTGTCGCCTGCTGCTCTGGCTTTGCGAGCGCGGCAATCGCGTCAAAATACGCACTGTCTGAGGAAGGAGCCTTTGCCACCTCCATAGCTCTGTTTACACGCTGCTCAAGCGCATCCGCCTGCTGGCTGATGGCCTGTAGCGTCTCATCATGTGAAGCGGTATCAATGGCTCGCACGCGCCGGGCGTGTTCAATTCGTCGCTCTTTTATCAACGTAGCGAACTGGCCGACACTTTTTTCCTTTGCGGCAAGCACGCGCTGCATATCAGACAATGTGCGCAGATGTTGTAACAGTGAGTAGCTCGACTGCTGCGCGTCGGTTGTAACAATACGTTTTAAAATATCACGGTGAACCTGAGGCCAGGCAGCATAGGCATCAGGAACGGACTGCACATCATTGGACTCCGATAGCGCGCTGCCGATTGCCGCCCAGTAAGCGCTGTCTGAAATTTGCGCTTTCAGCGCGTCCAGTTCGGCCACAGCCTCGGTTAATGCGTTATCCAGGGTTTCAAAATGGATAAGCGCGTCCTGATAACCTTTGTGTCTGGCATACCCCAGACCTAACGCATGACGTGCCTGAAGCGTATATAAATTTTCGGGTTGTTCGGTGAGAAACTGCCAGATCCCCATTGCCATTGGCCAGTCGTCACCCTGCGCCAATGCCCAGCCATAGCCAAGCAGCGCCTCATCCCGCGCCAGCGTCTGCCCCTTGATTTGACCAAATGCGTCGGTTGCCGGTGCCAGCTTACCTTCAGCCAGCAACGTTTGACCGCGGGCCAGCAGAATTTGATTAAGCAGTGCCTGAAACTCGTTTTTATCTACCTTCTCTGGTGTAGGATCAGGGTTTATGCCAAGCCAGCTAAGCCAGCTTTGTTTGGGGGCTTCTACCGGCGCCAGATTTGTTACCAGTCCCTGTTGTGCTCTGGCGAACAATTGCTCTGCCTCGCGGAATTGGTTGGCAGCGAAAGCCTGCACACCGCGGTTATAAAGTAAATAATAGGTTTCGATATCGGTGTTGGTGAGCTTATCGAAAAATGCACTTTCCTTGCCCGCCAGTATGTCGATATTGGCTGCCATATAGTGAAGCTGATCCCACTGCGCTTCAGTCAGATAAGAGGTATCGCCGCGCGCATCGGATGCGGCATAGTCGGCAATGTCCTGATAGTGAACTTTGGCTTTACCTTCGTAGGCCTGGGAAAAATACAGTCGGCTTAACCAGTATCGTGCCCGGATCAGGGTCTTGAGGTCGCTTTGCGGATCATTCAGCACGCTCTGCAATGCCTGCTGCGCATCGCCAGGCATCCCCCACCCCAGCGATACGCCGCCATGAATGAGGTTAAGCTGACGCCGGTCTTCAGGCTCCAGTACCCGTTGTTGAGATACCGCTATCTGTGTCAGGGCGTTGAAGGGATCTGATTCATACAACGCATAAACCGCCTCGCCAAGGTGAATGCGTGACATGGGATCAGTATTGTCGGCAGGCTCCTGGGCACTGGCATTGCAAGTTGCTAAAAACAGTGCGATGCACCAGCGAAGGTGAGTGGGTTTCATCATTCCTTAAAGCACTGTTGCAGTAAATTCAGGTTGCTGTTTCGACGCTTCGTCGCGGATCCGTAATTCCAGCGCGGCAGGCTTGCCTGACTTTTCGAATGTCAGCGAGACAGCCCGTTTATAAGCCCGACCTTCTGGCCCATAGCCAACGAAAAAGGCGGTGAGTTCATGCTCTCCCTGATTCACATTGCCAACGAACAGACGCTGGATACCACCACGATGCAGCGCGTCAATCTGACGATCGGTATACAGGTAGTGCGTGACTTCTTCATCGTCAATTTTCAGCTCAACGGCATCCAGGGAAAAGTAAGCTCCGGTATCGACCGAAAGATACACAGCGACCTGTGTACTGGATGGGAAAAGCAGATCCTGTTCAAGAATAAACAGATCGCGGTTGAGATTAATTAAGGCTTTTTTTAAGTCCTCAATGTCTGACTCGAGTGTTCCTGGTGCTGAGGTGGCATCCTCCTGTGCCAGTGACACGTTACCCGCGCTCATGCAAAGCAGTGTCGCTGTAGCCAGAGTGGCTAACCATTTTTTCATGTAGCGTTCTCCCTTAAACGTGCTCGCTTTTCACCACAGCCTGTGACTGTAGCGAACGCACGCCTTAATACCAAACCGACAAATAAAGACGAATCACGTTAGCGCTGAAACCAAAAAGCGCTTCTTCGCCGACCGGCGCGTCGTCAGTGACATCACGAAAGTTATCATAATCAAACTTCATGTAGTCATATTCAAGGTTTACTGAGCTTTTTTCTACTATTCTTTGTGAAGAAAACTGCCACTCATACGTGACTTTAAAGCCAGTGGAAACACTTTGATATGTGCTCAGTTCCTTATCGCGCGCCATGAAATTGTATTCATCGGGGCGCGAGAAAAGATCCTGATAGAAGTCAGCCTGATCCTGTTGGTAATACCGTACATGAAAATCGAGGATCCAGTCATCCCCAAATGTGTGTATATAACCAAATTTTGCATTCCCTGCCTCTATGCCCCAGGTATCGGTATAGTAGCGCATGTCTGAGTACAGGCTGGCACGGTATGGCAGATAGTAGTTGGCATTGACGGAAAAGGCATTGCTCACGCGGGTTTGCGGGTAAACTTCGGTCATAAACGAAAAGCCTCTGGCACTGTCCGCGTCACGATACCGTATCGCCCGGTAAGGATTATTCAGGTAGCCCTCATCTGATACGTTTTCGGCATTTATGCCGACAATCAGGTTTTTGGTAAGTACCTGCGTCAGTCCTACACCAAGTTTCTGTCGCTGCGCTTCTTCTGCAAATGACGCATCACCACGGCGGCCTACGTCATCCTCTCCGCGGGAATAGCTCATCGACAGTGTGGTCAGATCGCCAAAAAAGTCCTGACTGACGCCGAAATACACTGAATTAGCCTCGAAGTCATTTTCGCTGGAGTTGGTGTAACTCATCGCCATAGAGGTTTTATTGTGAACATAATCCACACCGACGGAGGTTTCTGTGCGCTCTTCCTTATAGGGGCTGGCAGTGGCGCGTACATCGATTGACGCGCCGGATATTGTATCGACATAATAATTGGCCGAGAACGACCAGTTGTTGCCCGCCTTTTTACGCAGCAAAATCGAGGGGCCGTCGATAGACACGCCATCACCGCTGTAGCTGTGATACATGGCATCTGCCCGGTCGGCCGGTAACACTGCTGCAAGTGCGCCTGCACTTACGAACGGCAGAGCCAATAACGCCAGCAGGCGTTTAGTTACACCCACAACCGCCTCCGGCACCGCCATCCGCGCCCCGTGCCCCTTCTCTGGCTTCATGCACGTGCTTGGTATACGCCAGCGCTACCGGATTGCGGTTTGCGCTCATGATCGGGTCAGCCAGATTGCTGCGCTCATAAGGTTTTACCCAGGGTTCAATATCTGTAAGCGTCGATGCACATCCACTTAGCAGCGTCCCTGTGAGAATGATCGTAATATGCCATGCGCGTTTCATTACGTTACTCTCTTAGTAAGCGATGCAGCGCTTCTTCATACTTGGCTTCATCGCCGGATTTGTATCCCTTATGCATCAGGCGGGCAACCCCGTTACGATCGATCATTACCGTGGTAGGCATGGCGGATACATCATACAACTCACTGACTTCACCATCAGGGTCATACAGCACCGGGAAGGATACGGAAAGATCTTCCAGCAGTTTGTTCGCCTTCTCAGACTCATCGTCCACGTTAACGGCGTACACCGTAACTCCCAAATCAGCGTAACTCTGATACAACGCTTCAAATTCAGGCAGTTCTTCACGACACGGCCCACACCAGGACGCCCAGAAATTTACAATAACGATATTACCGCGCTCTTCACTCAGACGAAGGTTGTCGCCGGAGCGGCTTTTTAGCGTAAAGTCAGGTGCTTCTGTTGAAACAGTTGCGGCCTGTGTCACGGTAGTTGTCAGTCCGAGTAGCACCATGACAAGGATGCCCAGTGCAGAAAAACTTTTTAATGGATGGATTTTCATAACCATTACCTCTGTTTAGAAAAAGAACGTGGCACCCAGCGTATACTGCAGATTGTGGGTGTCTTTTTTCTCGCCAGTCAGTTGTGAACTGAATATGCGGTCACGAACATCAAGCCGCAGCGCAATGTGATCGGTAATCAACACCCGATACCCTGCGCCGAGGCTTAACGTAAATTTGTTGTCGCCACCAAATGAGGTACTGCCGCCTCCCAGTGTCAGATAAAAGTCGGTGTTAAAGGTGGTGCCATCAGTGAAAAAAATTTCGCCGTTGAAGTTGTAACCCACCGACAAATCGTAAAACTGATAATCGCGCTCATCCTCAGTCAAAAGAGGCGCTCCGCCTGACAGGTTCTCAAAGCTGGTTTTTCCCGCTTCAGCCATCCCGCCCTGCACTTCTACAAACAGGTTTTCTGTAACGTGGTAACCGATTGTCAGTCCATACACAGCACTGGAGGAGAAATCTTCAATGCTGACCATTCCGGCAAAGGCGCCGAATTCAAAGTCGTTGCTGTTAATATCAGCTTCAGTTACCACATCACGCTTAAGCTCAGGCTCAATAAGTACATCATTGCTCTGCGCGTTGACTAACGTGCTGAAAACCACCCCGGAGGCCAGCAGGCCACCGGTTAAAAAAAGACGGAAAAGCCGAGTTGCCACTGGTTTAACTCCTCAAATGCATCGCGCTCTGTCAGCGCTGTCAGGCGCTTGTATTCCAGGCGCACACTAAATTGTTTGATCAGGTAATATCTGACGCCCACGCCCACTTCCAGCAGATCGTTTGTGCGGGTTTGAGCGCCACTTTGCACCAGCGTAGCCGTAGGCGTGGTTTGGATCTGACCGGCGCCCAGTGTGAAGTAAGGCGACAGACGCCATTGTGGAAAGGCAGTGTGTTGCAAACGCACCAACCACAACCGGTTCTCAGAAAACTCACCCAGAGCCTGCGTCAGGCTGGCTTCTGCGGCAATGTTCGGGGTTATTATCCAGGCAGTATTTACTGAAAGTGCATTGGTATTGTCGATGCGACCAGCAAACACCGAAAACTCGAACAGTCGCTGCTGAAATGCATCGAAGTCTTTATCGTCAATTGGGAACGTTTTATCGTCCTGCAAAATGGTTTTGGCCAGCGCACTCCCCGGGATCCAACCCTCTATGCCTCTGGCAGTGCGGACCTTGTACCAGCCGGTATGCGAAGACATCACGGTAATGGCTTCCCCTCTCTCAACCGCATGAAAAGCGGGATACTCGCTTGCCGGACCGGTGTGCATATCGGCGTAGGGTTCAACCACCTTCACCTGCACTTCTGCTGCGATTGCAACGCTGCTTATCAGAAGTGCCAGAGCTAGCGAAATCAAACGCATGCGCTACTCCTGTACCGCATCAAAAGGATTGTTGTAGTACTGCGCGCCCATATCCAGCCACTCTGCCAGCAGCTTGCGTTCAGCAGCTGACAACCAGCCAGCGTGAGCCCCGTTTTCCAGCACCTGAAACAAGGCTGTACTTGCCTGTGCGCTCCCTGCACGCGCCGTTGCAGCAACCGGTACCGGCGCGGTCACCGGGATAGGATTGCCGTCGGCATCCAGAATGAGCTCGCCGTCTTCATCCCGCTCGTAAACGATATTGCCACTCTCATCGACCACGATTTCCTGCACATCCCGCAAAATGCCCTCTACGACTTCCTGAGCGTTATCGGCAAACAACAGTTCACGATAGCTGACAGTATGATTAGGGTTATCCGGCGACGGGTTCGCAGTCAAATCCAGCTGCGCAGCGGGTACCTGCGCCTCGCTGTCGCTGTTCATTGGCCCATGGCAAGACACACAGGTACGTACTTCGGTCACGTTCCCAAGCTCATCCGTGATATCGCGCTCAGCCTCAAACAGAGGCTGTATATGGTCGGGAAAATTAATAACGCTTCGGCACAATGCCGTCCAGTTTTGGGCACACCCCTGCGTTACCGGTAATTCGGTTTGTAAATCTGCATAAGTCACCGTGAAAGACACCGCTGGTGTGTCGGTTTGGGGGTTTGTCCAGACGTCTTCAAATACCATATCGGCACTGGCCTGATGCGCACCTAATACGCGGCGACGGGTTTGCGCCATGGTTTCGCCCATATCCGCGAAGAGCGCTGGGTTAGCGCCGGGAAACCCGCTTCCGGTAGAGGCTGCACCGGCATTGATGGACGCGTACTCTGCGTCGGGACGACCATGCGGAGCGGTGCTGTCGGCAGTATGGCAGCCATGACAGGTTTTTACCTCTCCGGCGGCCACCTGTAACCAGTTATCATGCCGCCCGGTAACGCGCTTCCCGGCCTCATCAGTAAAGCTGAACGAGAGGGGAATATTCGCTGGCACGTCCACCATTACCGACCCGTCCGGCTCTACTTCGGCATAACCGATAATTTCCCGCATACCAAGACGTCGGTTCGGGCCAAACGCATCGTTGTCTAACTCCAGCACGTCATCATCGGGCTGCGATACGCCTTTTTCTATGCGGATAAAGCGTACCGGACGTTGTTGCGGCGTGGTTTGTGCCGGATTGGCAGTAGCGCTTAATCCAAACGGACTTGCGTCTTCGCCACCAAAGTCATATACGCTGCGAACATGCAGCGTTCCACGTTGTTGTTGCGCCAGCTCGTCATCATAGTTTTCAGGCCCGGTAAAATCGTCAGGGAACGGGCGGCTTTCCATTGACACGAATTCGGTCATCGCAACGCCTTCTTCAGGCGTAACAATCACCTGCTGCGTCTGGGTTTGCGGATCGTACATCCACAATCCATAGAGCGCCGGTGCCGCTTCGACATTGTCATCTGCCAGTCTTTCTTCGGTACACGGAAGGATTTGTCGGGCGCTGTCATCTTCGGTTTCAGGGCCCAGTACCCGGCACTGACTCCACGAAAACAGCTGACGACCACTGCCATCCCACAACGGGTAAACAGAAGCCACGATGCCGCCGGGAGAAATGGGCAATGAGGTGTCGATATTGTCAAACAAAGCAGGCGTCTGCGCCGGTCCGCTCAGGCTGTCAGAGGAAGCTACCGGCGTCGTGTTGTCGATAAAATTTTCGGTATCCAGTAACGCGAAATTGCCACCCAACGTGTCACGCTGGTAAGGTCTGACGGCTACCAAAATTTGTCCGTCGGGAGTCAGACGGCTTTGCACGAACTGTTTCGTCTCACCGTTTACATTGTGGCTGTGACGTCCGTAGACAATAGCCAGTCCGCTGCCATCGGGGTTCACGCGATAAAGATGCATGCCTTTGTCGCCACCAGCCTGATCCCATCGAGAAAATAAGATAGTGCCATCCGGCTGAACCTGAGGATCGATATCGTGACTCTGGTTAAACGAAATCTGCGTGATATCGGTGCCATTCGCATCCATCACATGCAGCACTGAGGCATGGGTGCGTCGACTTTCTTCCAGCCCGGCGTACTGCGGCTTACCTTCATCCAGCAAGATCGCCTGATTGGTACGCTGTCGGGTAGAGCTAAATACAATACGGCCATCCGGCAGATAGGTCGGCGCAGTGTCCTGGCCGGCTTCGGCGACAATATCCGACTCAATAATGCGCCGCAGCGTGTCAGTTGTGCGGTCATATTCCCAGATATTCCAGGTGGGTTGCTCATCGTCGTCGGCGCTCTCGATTTCCGGTGCGCGCATGGCAAAAATAAGCCGTGTGCCGTCGAAGGATACATCAATGTCTTTTACATCGTACATCGGCGGCACATCTGACTCAGGATCGGTGACAAATGCCTGATCGGTGATATTTCTGGCCTGCGCACTTACCGCCGCACGGGGTTTGATATACAGCGCTGCGCCGGGAACGAACTGGGACGGTTCGCGAAGATCGCTGCCTATCGGCTCGCCATCTTCATCCACGGGCAGTACCCGTGCAACGTAAGCCACCGGGATATCGACAACAACAGGATCGGGCGTTTCGCTTGACGTTGTCACAACCGATTCACCACAGCCGCCTAACAACAGTATGCCAGTGAGGCCTGCAAGCCTGAAACTACGTGCGACAGACACCGACGCCAGCGCAGTGATTCGGTGAGTAATTGTAGTGAAATATGTCATGGCCTTCGCGATACAACTCCCAATATCGGGAGTGTAAGCATTTCACTGACGCTACCTGTGAACAATGACCTCATTCATAAATGGGAATGTGGTTTGATACCTATATGCCGAAAGTCGGAAATATGCGCGCACAGTGAATACGGGCTTATAAATTCCCTGGCGGATAACTCCTGACTTTGTTAAATCAGTAAGTTAGCAAGTGATGACCACCGTATACTGGCTTGCAAAGTTATAGATTTACATATGTAAGCGTGTGCAGCGCTATTTATACCTAACGTCGTCACTGCTTTTATTATGCACAGATTGAGAAATACCGGAGCCATCTGTGCTTATCGATTCATCCCACCATACATCACGACCGCTCGGCTGGCTGCTGCCAGTCGCCGTAGTTTGCTTAGCGCTGCTGTTGACGCTTCCGGTAATGGCTGGCCCGCGCGAACAGGCAGCACGCATGCACAACAGGCTCGCTGGTGTTCCCGCCAGCGATAGCGTGCTGGACGACATGGCTTCGCACATTACTGCCGGCGATGATTTCAGCGCCGCCATGATAGCGATGGATAACCCGGCCTTTTATAACGTTACGCTGAAACACTGGGTAACCCCCTGGACTAACGAGGCGTTTGATGTGTACGCTCCGCTGAACGATTATACGGCCACCGTCATCGGCCTTATCCGGGACGATGCAGATTTTCGTGACGTGCTGAGTGCTGATGTACTGTATGTCGGCGATGCGTCATTAAACCTGCCCGCTTACAGCACAACCAATAATCATCATTATGCGGCGATGGAAGAAAACGTGGTGGATCTTCAGGCGCATCTTCAACAGAGCACGCAGTCAGCAGAAACCGGACTTCCTGCCGACGCGACAGCAGGCGTGTTGACGACACGGGCCGCGGCAAAAGCCTTTTTTAAAGACGGCACCAACCGCGCCATGTTTCGCTTTACACTGATTAATCATCTTTGTACCGACCTTGAAGGCGTGGCCGATATTACCCGCTCCCCGGATCGCGTCCGCCAGGACGTCAGCCGCAGTCCCGGCGGTGACAGCCGCCTGTTTCACAATAATTGTGTAGGCTGCCACTCAGGCATGGATCCGCTGGCACAGGCCTTTGCCTATTACAATTACGAGTACGACGCCGACAGCGACCCTGACGGTGAACAAGGCGCACTGGTTTATAACCGCAACGGCATGACGGATCCGGACACCGGACTTCGGGTGCAGGCAAAATACTGGATAAACAGCAACAACTTCGTGCACGGCTACATTACCGAGGATGATGCCTGGGAAAACTACTGGCGAGAAGGTTACAACCAGCATCTGGGCTGGGACCCTGCCTTACCGGGTCAGGGCAATGGTGCCAAAAGCATGGGCCGTGAGCTGGCGCACAGTGAAAAGTTCGCCACCTGTCAGGTCACCAAAGTGTTTGAAGAAGTGTGCCTGCGCAAACCGCAGGACGCGGCTGACAGAAGCCAGATTGCTGCAATGACGTCGGCGTTTGCCAGCGATGGCTACCGCATGAAGCCGGTATTTGCCGGTGCCGCCAGCTATTGTAAAGGAGAGTGAGCATGTTGCGACCAAAAGTTCTGTTGCGTCCGGCATGGGTGCTGTCCCTTACCGCTATTCTCGCAGCTTGTGGCGGAGGTGATACTCAGGTCACCGAAAACCCGTTACCTCCACCGGCAGAGCAACCGGTGGTGAACTATTCGGGCCCGGCCCCTGCAACCGATGACATCCGGCACTTTAAAGAGGCGCTGTGGGACAACATTGCCACCGAAGACCGTTGCGGCGCGTGTCACATCCAGGGGCAACAATCACCAACATTCGCACGCAATGATGATATTAATCAGGCGTATACTGATATTAATGGCCTGGTAAATCTGGCGAGACCCGGCGATTCCGCTCTGGTCACCAAAGTGGCAGGTGGTCACAACTGCTGGCTGTCCAGCGACAGTGCCTGTGAAGACATAATGGCAACCTGGATTGGCAACTGGGCCTCGCTTGCCAACGCACAGGACACGTCAACCGATATTGAATTGCAGGCACCTGTCTCGCGGGCTCCTGGCAGCACCCGCAACTTTCCTGCGTCGTCAGATCTGTTTGCCGATACCGTCTATCCGGTACTAAACACCTACTGTGCAGACTGCCATACCAGCTCTGCCACTATTCCCATTTCCCCTTATTTCGCCTCTGCGGATGTGCTGGAGGCTTACGAGGCCGCCAAAGACCGCCTAAACCTTGACGATCCGGCATCGTCACGGGTGGTGGTGCGGTTACGCGAGCAATTCCACAATTGCTGGAGTGACTGCGACGACGACGCGGCTACGCTCTCTGCCGCCATCAGCGACATGGCAGCAGAGATAGCACTGACCGAACTGGACCCGCAACTGGTACATTCAGACGCGCTGTCGCTGTACGAAGGCGTGCTGGCCAGCGGTGGCGGCCGCTTCGATTCCAACGCTATTGCAAAATGGGAGTTTAAGACAGGAAGCGGCAATCAGGCTTTTGATACCAGTGGTGTCGACCCGGCGCTGGATTTGACCTTAAGTGGTGAGTACAACTGGGTGGGAGGCTACGGTATTCAGCTGGGTAACGGCAAAGCGCAGGGAACCACGACGGCGTCGCGAAAACTCTATGAGCTTATTGTCGGCACCGGCGAGTTCGCCATCGAAGCGTGGGTAGCACCGGCAAACGTCACTCAGAAAGGGCCTGCCCGTATTGTCAGTTATTCTGGCGGCCGGGATCGCCGTAATTTTACGCTGGGCCAGACCTTATACAACTATGACGTAATGCTGCGCACTGAAAATACCGACGTTAACGGCGAGCCGATACTGTCCACCGATGATGACGCGGAAGTATTGCAGGCGTCCCTGCAGCACGTTGTGATCAACTACAGCGCAACGGATGGCAGACAAATTTATGTTAATGGTGAATATACCGGTGATATTGATGACACCGCCCCAGGCAGCCTGCTGGACTGGGATGACAGCTTTGCGTTTGTGCTCGGCAATGAAGTATCAGGCGATCGCCCGTGGGCTGGCACGCTTCGCATGGTGGCAATCCACAACCGGCCGTTAAATGAACAGGCCATTGCCGGAAACTTTGCCGCCGGTGTCGGACAAAAATATTTTCTGCTGTTCGGCATCAGCGACATCATCGATATTCCGCAAAGCTACGTGATGTTTGAAGTCAGTCAGTACGACAGTTACAGCTACCTGTTTACCGAGCCTCATTTTATCTCGCTGCAATCCGGTGTGGCCACGGATATCGATGGTGTAACCTTTGAGGGTATGCGGATTGGCATCAACGGGCGTGAATCGTTCGCCGGTCAGGTCTACAGCACGTTAGCGACAACCGTAACGGCAGCAGAATATGATGAACAAAACGGGGCCAGACTGTCACGTCAGGGCACCATTATTCCGCTGGAAAAAGGCCCTGAGAGCGACGAGTTTTTCCTGACCTTCGAGCGCCTGGGTGACGCTGAACATGTTCGCGTTGAACCCACGCCCTCAGCACCTGCCGCTCCACAGGATCTGACGCCTCAGAGTGAAATAGGCGTGCGTAACTTTGGCGAAATCAATGCCAGTATGGCGGCGCTAACCGGTGTGCCGGTCAGCAACACCTCGGTCAATCAGGCGTTTGTATCGCTACAGCAGCAGTTGCCTTCGGTGACCGATATCGAAAGCTATGTCGCCGCAAATCAGATGGCTGTGACGCAACTGGCTATCAGGTATTGCGACACTCTGGTAGAAGATAGCAGCCTGCGCCAGCAGTTTTTTCCAGACTTCGACTTCAGTCAGCCAGCATCCGTTGCATTTAGTGGTGAGGCCAGTGCCAATATCATCACACCGCTTTTAGACAACATGCTGAAAACGGCTATCGCCACTCAGGCCAGCCGCGATGACGTTGGCGATGAGCTTGCTACTCTGATCAGCGGACTTTCAGCCTGCAACGGCACGGCAAGTTGCGACGCCGCTTATACCCGCACCATTACCAAAGCCAGTTGCGCTGCCGTTTTAGGCAGTGCAGTAATGCTTATCCAATAGGAGTCATCATGGCACGCTTATCGTCACATTATTTTAAAAAGCGCACCACAGGAGCGGGACTGGATACGCCCATGCGACATAACGATCACAGTCGTCCGGTGACTCGCCGCGAGTTCATCGCACAGGGCTTCTGTGCGGGCGCGGCGACGGTAATGGGTGGATCGGTACTTGGCCTTTTCGCCAGTCCGCGCAAGGCGCACGCTACGTTGTCTGCCGACCTTGAAGCACTAAAAACACAGTGCGGCATCGCCTCTCAGGGCGCGGGGAAAATTCCTTTTATTACCTTCGATCTCGCCGGCGGCGCGAATATCGCAGGCTCGAACGTATTAATTGGTGGTCAGGGTGGGCAGCTCGATTTCCTGAGCACGGCGGGATATTCCCGACAGGGTCTGCCCGGCGACATGGTACCGTCTGTAGCAAACCCGGATACCGGGCTATCAGATTTTATCAATCAGGAACTGGGGCTCTCGTTTCATTCAGACAGTGCATTTCTGCGCGGCATATTGGAAAAGGTCGGTGTTGGTCATCGCGCCAATATTAATGGTGCGGTGTTACCGGCCCGCTCTGAAAACGACACCGGTAACAATCCGCATAATCCGATGTACGGCATAAACCGGGTGGGTGCAGACGGCTCGCTACTCACGCTGGTTGGCTCTCAGAACAGTGATTCTGGCGGCAACTCCATGGCGCCGTTTTCAATGATTAACCCTGCTGTTCGTCCGACCAAAATTGATCGTCCATCAGATGTGACGGGGCTTGTGGATACCGGCGACCTGGTGGGTTTACTCAGCCAGCAAGACTCGGTAGCCGTAATGGAGTCGATTCAGCGCATCAGTGACAGCCGGTTAAGCAACGTGTCAACGGCCATTACCCGCGATGACGTGATAAAAGACATGGTACGTTGTGGCTACGTTAAAAGCGCCGATATCACCGACCGCTTCGGCGACCCTTCGACACTGGATCCCTATTTAGATCCGGACATTGTTGGGTCTGGCGGTATTTTTACACAGGAAGAGTTTAACGGCGATCGCGAGTTCAGAAAAACCGCATCCGTCATGAAGCTGGTGATAAATGGCTTCGCCGGTGCCGGAACCGTCACCATGGGTGGCTACGACTATCATGATGGCAGTCGCGCCACCGGTGAAATTCGGGACCTGCGGGCCGGTCGTTGCATCGGTGCCTGTCTGGAGTACGCTGCCCGTGTCGGCATGCCACTTATGCTGTATGTCAGCAGTGACGGCTCGGTTGCCAGCAACGGCATGATTGATGATTCCGCTAACGGCCGGGGCAAAGGCGTCTGGACCGGTGATAACTCATCTACCTCCGCGTCATTTTTCTTAGTGTATAATCCTAATGGTGTGCCGCAGCTAATGGGTGCCAATGCCGATGAGCAGGCTATGCGACAGCAAATTGGCTTTATGCGTCGCGACGGTTCAGTGGAAACGGCCTCTGCACCGTCTGCCAACAACGTAAATCTGCTGGTCGAAACCGTTATTCTTAATTATCTTGCACTGCATGGTGAGCAACACCGCTTCGCAGAGTATTTCCCTGCACACGGGCTGGGAAATGCGGCATTGATGGACCGGCTTACCGCATTTGAGCCTATCGTGCAGGGCACCATGTCATAAGCACTGTCTGGAAGAAGAGGGAGTGGCAGCCTTAGCGCCATTACCCTCTCATGACTGCCACGGACTTTCGTCAACAATAACCCGCGCCTTTTCATCACCCGCACGGCAGTGTAAATAGACTGCGCTTTATACCAATCCGTATTTCAGGCTACTTTTGTAATCGCGCGGCCTGAATTGCCAGGCCTTCACACACCGAATTGAATGCATCGCCTTCAATCAAGGGCAAACCCGCTGGCACCAATGCCTGAATTTCTTTGCGCACGATGGGCGATAAGCTCATGCCACCGGTCATAAACAACATCTGTGGCGACTTGGCACTCTTGTCCAGACAATCGGTGATGAGTTTTTTTACCTTACTTAGCCATGGCTTCATTGAGGCATCCAGGTCGTCGCGGGTGATGTCTACGTCAAAGTTCTCTTCGATATAATGCAGAGGCAGCGTGACCTCATCTTTGGATGACAACAACTCTTTCGCCATGCGAGAGGAGTTCACCAAGCGCGCAGATTGCTTCTCTTCCTGAACTGTCAGTAAGCGGCCCAGTGCTTTACCGTCGGTAACGATAGACATCGTCTGCGCGATGTCCAGGCCGTAGTCATCAGAGAAAAAACGGTTCATTCGCGGAATATCGTCAACCGCGCACATGTCAGTAAAGTATGTTGGCGGTACCGGAAGTCCGTTTTGCATGCGCAACCCCTGCCCCATCAAAGGTGCAATGGATTTCACAATCAGGTTTTTATCGCATTCCATGCCGCCGAGCCGGGCACCGGTTACCGACAGCACATCGCCCTGGCGATCCAGGGTTTTCAGGTTCTCCGGAGACAACGTAATACAGCAAATGTCTGTAGTGCCACCGCCGATATCCACCACCAGCACGTCGGTGGCTTGTTCAAGCGAACGCTCAACTTTGTATGCGGCCGCGATGGGCTCTTCTAAAAATTCAACCCGCGTAAAGCCGGCTTCCTGCGCTGCCGCTGTCATGATGGCAATGGCCTGCTGGTTGCCTTCTTCGCCACGGTTACCATGGAACCTGACCGGGCGACCAATAACGGCAGTATCGACGGTCTGCTTCATCTGGGCCTCGGCAGACTCCCGGAAAAAACGCAGTTGCCGCGCAATCATGCTGACAAATGCCTGCTGCTGTGAGTTATCCAGGTTTGCCCCTAAGAAGTTCTTCGGTGAATAAATCAGGCGGCCTTTTTCCGGGGTGGCAAGAAAACGCTTGAAGCCTTCTTCCCCAAAGGCAAAGGTACCAGTATCTACCAGCTTTTGCAGGGGTAGGTCATCTACCGTCATGTCTTTGAGCAAATACTGAATAGCGCGTCGCTGCAGTGCAGGCAGGTTGTGGAATTCGGCACGCAGGTCATCCACTTTGTTACTGTAAACCTGCTGCTCTCGGGGATCCTGCGCATCATAGTAGCCCTGTTTGGCCTTTTCTATCTGCTCGTTAATCGCGCGCTGGATTTGGGCAACCTTGGCCTCAACGGCAGAAGCAGGTGGCATGGGTAGCTCGTCATCGTAATAAATAAACACGGATGAACGGATCTTGTTAGACGCCGCCTGTTGCGGATCCAGAGTGATAAAGTGGTGCGCTTCACCATCAAAAAACGCTACTTCCGAATTTGATGTTCCGTAATCAATGCCTATTGCCGCCATGGTCTCCGTCGTTCTTCTGCGCAAAAGAAGGCGGATTGTAATAGAAAAACAGCGTGGATTCATCAGCCATCCGGCGAACATCAGTCAGTATCGTTACACAAACAGCTTAAGCGATGCCGGAACGCCTGAATAAAGGGTTGAATAAGTCTGCAGCCGCTTAGACTACCGGCTTAGTTATCTGTCAGCCCACTGGAAAAATGCATACGCCGCTCATTATCAAGAATAATAGCTTCAACCTCAGGCAGAGAGTCTATCAGCGCCAGCCCGGCTTTTAGCCCTAATACAAACACCGACGTGGATAATGCATCATTGGTCGTGCTGTCGGGCCCAATCACAGAAACAGACTGCACCAGCGATGCAGGCTTGCCGGTAGAAGGTGAAAGAATATGATGGTATCTCACGCCATCTTCTTCGAAATAGCGCTCATAGTCACCGGATGTAGATATCGCAGAGCTTACAAGCGGGATTTTCACGGCTTGTTTGCCTTGACGAGGGTCGCGGATCCCCACCAGCCAGGGTCGTCCAAGACGGTCTCCCAGTAACCGGGTATCGCCGCCTGCGGTGACCATGGCGTGCTGTATTCCCAGCGATTTTAGCTTTTCAACAGACTTGTCAACGGCGTGACCTTTGGCTATCCCGCCTAAATCAATTTTAACATCCGGGTGACGATAGCGAATTGCATGCGTGTCGGCATGAAGTTCCAGGTGCTGATAACTGATGGCAGACAGCTGACTGGCAATCGTAGTGTCATCAGGGCGGATGCGGGCGCGGTAATCGTATTGAAAGCCCACACTGGCAAAGGTGATATCGAAAGCCCCGTGTGTCATATCGCCTATTCGAATGGCATAGCGAATAAGCGAAAACAGTTCTTCCGACACCACATAAGCGCCGTTGGCAGCGTGCGCGTTCAGCTGGCTCAGTTCACTGCTTTCGATGTACGGGCTCATCAACTGATTAATCCGCTCCATTTCTTCAAATACCGCGTTGATAGCCTGCTGGCCCTGAGCTTCCGAAGACGCCCAGACCTGCACTTCGATATTTGTCCCCATAATTGCGGCATCGTCATAATACCACTGTGCGACAGCGGGAGCGGCAAGTAAGGACAATAAGAGAAATGACAGGATACGGTTCATGAACAGTGTAAAAGTAATATAGGTTTAGTATGTTGTAGCATGCTTCACCCAATGGGTAGAGCTTAGGTTTTATACGCCAGTATGCATGGTGCTGCGAGAATGGCAGCGTTTTTAGAATATGCGGAGATTTCCCGGATGCGGCAAAGCGATTTCAGACAGGTAGATGTGTTTACTACCACGCCTTTTCAAGGCAACCCGGTTGCTGTGGTAATGGACGCAACAGGACTGACTGACAAGCAGATGCAGGCCATCGCAAACTGGACGAATCTGTCAGAAACGACATTTGTCTTCCCCCGGCACACCTGCGATGCAGATTATCATGTCCGAATATTCACTCCGCGCCGCGAGCTGCCCTTTGCCGGACACCCGACCATCGGGACGGCCTTTGCACTGCTTGAGGCTGGGGTGATATCGGCAACAAACGGCCAATTGCTGCAGTCGTGTAAAGCAGGAATAATTCCGCTGCGGGTTTCCAATGATGCGCCTTCCAGCCAGACAATCGCCTTCGCTATGCCTGCAACCTCAATGACCCCACTGAACGCGGCGCAGCAAAACATGCTATCTGCCGCGTTGGGGTGTGAGCTGGTATCGGATACGCCCGCGCAATTGGTTGATGCCGGGCCACGGTGGATTGTAGCGCAGCTTGATAATCATCAATCAGTGGGGGCGTTATCACCGGATTTTCAGGCACTCCAGGCACTCGATAACCTGCTTGATGCCACCGGAACTTGCGTGTTTGGCTACGACTCAAGCGCAGTGACTCCGACAATTTCAGTACGCGCTTTCGCCCCCTCCTGCGGCATTCCTGAAGATCCGGTTTGCGGCAGTGGTAATGGGTGCGTTGCGGCGTTTATTCGGCATTTCGCATTACCCGGGCAAGCCAGTGGAGAAGTATTCTCCCGTCAGGGTCACAACGTAGGTCGCAATGGCAACATCACCTTATCGATTAGCGAAAGTGCCATTCTGGTAGCCGGACAGGCCGTGACATCGATTCAGGGTTGCATTGCGGTGCCAGAGCCTGAATGAGGTAAGAGATGACTGAATCACTGTCAATTCGCTCCTACACCCTGACGATGGATAGTCACACTCATGACTATTGCCAAATGGTATTGCCCCTGCATGGCAATATTGAGATGGCAATGGATAACTATCAGGGGGCTGTAGGGGTGGGAGAAGCAATCGTTATTGCGCCGGGACAACAACACGGTTTCCGGGCCAATGACGCCTCTCGCTTTGTGGTCGCTGACTTGTCGGACGTTCCGGCATCAGCACATCTCCCCGACTCCCCTTTATTGTCACTGGATAAGGCTACCCAGTTATACCTGTTGTTTATTGAAGCGAAGTTAGCCACTGACACCTCCGGGCAAGATATGTCTATGCTGGTTCAGCTTTTCAAACAGCTGATAAACGCCCTGACGGCCCCCGGCGTCACCGACCCTCGCATTTCAGCAGTCAAAGCACATATTCATGACAATCTGGCATCGGCATTACCGTTAGCCGAACTGGCTGATGTGGCGTGTCTTGGGGTCACGCAGTTAAAAAAACGATTCAAAGCCGCTACCGGTATTACCTGCGGACAGTATATTACCCAGGAGCGGATGAAAACCGCACGGGCGCTGCTTACCCATACCGACCTGCCGGTTTACCGGGTGGCGCAGGAGGCCGGCTACACCGACTTATCGGCGTTCAGCAGGCGCTTTGCTGCGTTTTTTGGCGAATCGCCCAGCGCCTACAGCGCCAAGCGAACTTAACAACTAAAAGCATAAGGCTGATGTGGTCCCGGATTGCACAAGGATGCGCCTCATACAGGCTTTGAAATATGAAAGCCTGGAAGCAATAGTTGTTTGGCTGTTGGCTGTTTGCTGTTTGCTGTTTGCTGTTTGCTGTTTGCTGTTTGCTGTTTGCTGTTTGCTGTTTGCCAAAAGGATATCCACTGACAAATTGTCACAATACCGCAGCCCCAAGGGGCAAACTCCGTCTTTACGGCTATCAATAGCGCCTTTTCAGCAAAAACAAAGTCAGCATTTTCAAATATCATGGTGATATTCACTTTTCGAATATCACTTCATTTTATGACAACTTTCGCAGGCTTTTCAGCGATTTTTATGTGGGGACTGTTGGCAACATTGAGCGTTAGCACCTCAGCAATACCGTCTTTTCAGTTACTGTTTATTTGCTTTTTTGTATCGTTTTTATTGTTGCTGGTGAAGAGAATGATTGGCGGCACGCCGCTTTTTTCTCTGCCAACATTATCTGCCGGTCAATGGCTGGTTCAGGTTGGCAGTCTTTTCGGCTTTCACTGGTGCTATTTTCAGGCCATTCGTCTGGCGCCTGCTATTGAGGTCAGCCTCATTGCCTATTTATGGCCACTGCTGTTAGGTATCTTTGTGGCTAACAGCGGGAACCGTTTGCTGGCGCTGGCCGGTGGCGCTATCGGCTTCACAGGAACCACCCTTCTGCTGCTAAATAATGGCGACGTTGGGTTTGAAGCCCGCCATGTTCCCGGCTACCTGCTGGCAGCCACGTGCGCGCTAATCTGGTCAGGGTATTCCTGGTTTCTCTCAGCATCTCACAGTAATGTGGATGATATTGGCTGGGTGTCTCTAGCAGTAGCCATCCTTGCTCTGGTGTTCCATGGCTTTACTGAAGCGACCCACTGGGATTTAACTGCAGGACAATGGCTCAGCGCACTATTACTGGGCCTGGGGCCTGTCGGAGGCGCGTTTTATCTGTGGGATATAGGAATGAAGCAGGGTAACCGCGCAATGTTGGCATCGCTTAGCTTTACCACACCGGTGATATCCAGCATGGCCCTGTTTGTATTTGATATCAGCCCGCTCAATACGGCTGTGCTAACTGCATTGAGCCTCATTCTTGTAGGCGCACTGATTGCGAACCTCAGACAATTTTCCGGGATCAGAGTCAAAAAGCGACGTGCAGCCTGAGCCAGATGCGGCTTTTTCGGTAGGCCGGACATAAAAAAGGCCGCGTCATGGCGGCCTTGACCTTTCTGGTACTGATAGTAACGTCAACGACGTCAGATCAATTAGCCAGCTTACATTTACCAGAAGGAACCACTTCTTCCCAGGTTTACGCCAGCGTTAGTTCGACTTCAATATTCCCGCGCGTCGCGTTGGAATAAGGACACACCTGATGTGCTTTATCGACCAGTGATTGCGCTGTCTCTTTGTCAATATCACCAAGGTCTACCGTCAGCTTTACAGCAATCGCGAACCCTTGTGGAATAGGACCTATTGAGACATCACCGGTTACGCTGATATCACTGCCCAGCTTTACTTTTTCCGCCGCTGCAACGTGTTTAAGTGCACCAATGAAGCACGCGGAATACCCTGCAGCGAACATTTGCTCTGGGTTAGTCCCTTCACCACCTGCACCACCCAGCGCTTTTGGCGTTGAGAGTTTAACATCCAACGCACCATCACTGGACGTCGCGACACCTTCACGGCCGCCGGTTGCGGTTGCTGTACCTGTATACACTACCTGTTCTAGCTTATGCATGTTGCTCTCCTTTGTTAAATGCCAATCATTTACTTTGCATGCAAAACAAATTACGGCATTCCTTATTGAAGATCAAGTGCTTTGCATGCAAAATAAATGGGTATTTTGTTAAAGGTATTCACTATGTCTGACGCACTGAAGCTGGAAAACCAGCTTTGTCATCGGTTTTACACCGTGTCGAATGCATTTTCCCGCGCTTACCGACCACTGCTTAAATCACTGGATATTACGTATCCCCAGTACGTGGTCATGATGGCGTTGTGGGAACAAGACGACATCACTATCAGTGAATTACTTCGCCGCACGCGCATTGATGGCGGTGCCATGACGCTCATTCTCAGAAAGCTTCAGGATAAAGGGTATCTCGCGCTTATCGCAGACAAGCACGATAAACGGAGTCGTCGCGTCACGTTGACGAAGACTGGCGCTGATGCCAAAGCGCATGCCAAAAACATCCCTCATCAGATGGTTTGCAACCTCAATACATTAACCGCCGATGAGGCCATTCAACTTCGTGATCTCATAGATAAGTTAAGCGACTGTCTCGACAAACCAGTATGTGATTTTGAATAACGATTATTGTGCAACTGCGCCCGACGCGGATACCAGAAGTTACCCGAATAGTAACGTTGTGATCTATGCTGCCTACTGGACAAGCGTCATCAGAATGTCATGTTATTCATGCAGGAACCGGAATTTGGGTGTACATCTGTACGCTGAAATTCTACAATGAGATCCTACCAGTTGAGAGAGGGCTTATCATGACAAACATGCCAAAACGCGCTTACAGCGTGATAGAGGAATGGCTAAACAGTGTCAGCCATGGTCTTGGGTTTATTGCGGCGATTGTCGGTCTGGTATTTATGTTGTTCAGAGCAGAGCATCCGCTGGCGGTAACTGCTGCTGCAGTGTATGGCTCTACCCTGATACTGATGTTTTTAAGCTCAACGCTCTATCACGCCATCTCTCATCAAAAGGCCAAAGGGCTTCTCAAGCTATTTGATCACAGCGCCATCTATTTGTTAATCGCCGGCACGTACACCCCCTTATTGCTGGTCGCCATCGGTGGCTGGCTGGGGATTACGATGACGGCGGTGATCTGGACCCTCGCCATAGGGGGTGTCGCGTTTAAGCTAATAGCACAGCACCGTTTTCCTAAAGTATCGGTAATGACATATCTGCTGATGGGCTGGATTGCGCTTGGGCTCATTTACCCGCTTTATGTATCGTTACCGGGTGCAGGCCTGTGGCTGTTAGTTGCCGGTGGCATCTGTTTTAGTTTAGGTGTGTTCTTTTACGTAGCCAAGAAAGTGAAATATACTCACGCCATCTGGCATCTGTTTGTGCTGGGCGGCTGTATTTGTCATTATTTCTCTATCTATTACTACGTGGTATGACCGAAACACTACAATCCGAGAATGCAACGTTGTCTTCATTTAGTCTGTATGCGGGCCAGTTAGCCTTTGGAACAGAACCGAATGAAGAACGATTAAGAAACCTTAAAGCGCAGGGCGTTTCCCATATCGCGGCGTTTCTTACCGATGAAGAAAATGCAACTCACTGGCGCCAGTTCACCCGCGATACCGGGCTGGAATGGCTGTGGATGCCGGTGCATCAAACCTTGTCAGCCTCAGACATCCAGCGCACACATCTGCATCAGTATCTGACCGAGCTGTCACAACTACTTAAAGAAGGCGCGTACGTTTACTTTTACTGTGACGATTCAATGCATCGCTGCGCACTGATGTTTTATGCACTGTGTCACGCCTGTCGTATCCCTTCCTCAAGCGCGTACCCAATCTTACACAGCATGCCTGCGTTGAATGCCAATACACTGACACGCGAATCGCTACACTGGGCGGCCCGGCTTGGCGCAAGCACGCCGGTATAATCATCACATTGTCGTTTATCATTTCTTTCTGACAATCCCGTCAACCACGATAAAGCTGGCATCGCATGGCGGTTACCAGCATGTGTAGTTGCAACACTTACACACTCTGAACTATTACCGGGAAAATCTTTACTGAGATTGTCGTTAATCCGCCACACATGTTCGCTTATAACAGCTTCATCTGGCCAACGTGCTCCCTCTGTCGGAGCCTGTTTACAGCCTGTCATGCGGATAGCAGAGCCAGCGTGTAATATCGGAGGCATTGGCATCAATGTTGCCTTTTAACTAACCGTAACGCTTTGCCGCTACCTGGTGATTTGGCTTGTATGACAGTAACCGACTGTCACTGTATAAGCGCCTGGTCTCCTTAACCGTTGGAACAAAAAAACCAGGTAACGCTGCAAATGCACAAATTGATACCGATTCGCCTATCTCGCAGTCCGACGGGACTTGTTTTCCATTGAGGCCTTCGACAGCGCTTTTTATAGTCGCAATGGGAATGCCACGGACGTTCGCTGATAAACCAACTTCGGAGAAGCTATGCGTCACACGCTTTACACTGTATTTGTCATTGTCTCGGTTTTGATACTTACCGCCTGCTCTCAGGCAAAGTCCGGAATGCGCCCCAGCGACTATTTTTCAGGGCAACCGGGAATGATTGCTATCAGCACCTTCGAAGAAAACAATATTGTCCGCGAGGAAGACGCGACAGATGTTGTTGATACCCTGTCCAGGGACAAACGTTTTCGCCACTTATTCTCCTCCCTGCCCGACGCGCACTTTGATGTCGCCGCCAGCGTGTTGCTGCGAATGCAAGAGGGTGACGCTATCAGGCAGGCTATCGAGAATGTGGCTGCGCGCGACGACGCCGATTTGAAGTGGGCTGTCATCAGTGCGTTTGTGCTATTTCCTCTGGACCGCTACGCATTGTATATGGAGCTAAAGTCGTCAGAATTAGTAGAGACAGAGACATTGCAGCGCTATGCGGATGTAGCAGGAATCTTCATTCCGGAGCAAAAGCCTGGTGACCTTTCCGGTTATCCTGTGGTTAGCACGTCATTGATAGAATCAGTGAACATATCCATATTCGGGCAAACGCCGGACACGGCCGCGCAGATGCGGTTCAGACAGCAGGGACAAGAGACATGGAATAAAGCACGGGCGCCAGAGTGGGAGCCAGTGCAATCTATACTTACTGGCCCGATTGTGTATCTGAAACCTGACACTACCTATGAAATTGAAGTAACACTGACGCGTGACAATGACACCGTCGGCACTTTTGCCCGCACTGTCACGACGCGCCCTGACAGCCCGCCCGTAGACCCGGAAAATATTCATTATCTTCGTGATATCTATCAAGGCGGTACGCTGGATCTGGAAGCACTGGG
This sequence comes from Alteromonas sp. H39, assembly GCF_047556435.1. GTDB lineage: Bacteria > Pseudomonadota > Gammaproteobacteria > Enterobacterales > Alteromonadaceae > Alteromonas. The sequence goes on along the minus strand of NZ_CP180210.1, from coordinate 984,900 downwards.
GATAGAAGGAAAGCCGGGAGCCTGGGCGAAGATAGTAGGTGATGCAGACACGCCTGTTATTGCCGCAGAAGGCGACCGACACGCCATTGCTATTGGTGACAACAGCTACGTGTATTTTGAGAATGTGACTACCAAAGGGGCACGTGTTCATGCCGTTTATGCAGAAAACGCACACCACCTTTGGTTCAAAGGCTGTGATATCTCAGGGTGGGGTCGTCAACCTAACATCATCAAGAACGGTATAGCTTTTGAGTCAGAGGACGCCCAACCCATTAACTATGACTCTGCCCTCTACTTTGTACAGTCTGGCGTGATCACGGTAGAAGACTGTCATGTGCACTCCCCAACGCCAGCGGCAAATAGCTGGGAATATGGACACCCTAAAGGTCCTAATGCCTTTCTGGCTTATGGAAACCACCAAGACCCTCGTTACAAAGGACAAATTATTCTACGCAACAACCGCTTTACCGGGGCGCCGGAACATCGATTCAATGACGTGATCGAGGGACGCAAGAACGGAGAGACCTTGGGTGGATTCGTGAGGCACTCTGCGATTTATAATAACGTTCTCGCCTACGCCAACGATGACGCGATAGAAATCGATGGCGGCCAGCATAACGTGCTGGTTTACAACAACGATATCTCTAATACCTATACCGGTATCAGTGCCGTGCCATCGCGACTGGGGCCTGGCTTTATCTTTAATAACCATATCCATGATCTCGGTGACGAACGCGGGAAACAATGGGCAGCCGTGAAGCTGGGCGGCCTTATTGCGGGGCCGATGGGCAAGGTAAACATTTTTCACAATTTTATTGCTGTTGAGCGTAATGGCATTACAGCGTCACGTTTCAAAGATGATGATTCGTTCTGGATCAACGCTACCAACAATATCGTAATAACAGAAAAATCAAACAACATGGTGGGATATAACCTATATGATCCTGAGGCCTTCCCCGGCTCGCTGTTTATCAATAATTTGTTTTATAATCTTAAACTTGGTGAAGCCAAAATCGAAGGGAATGTCACGCAGCCTTATGTGTGCGAAGCCTCATTAGACGATGAGCTTGCGCATACGCTCTATCATCAGGATGACAGAGCCTATTTGCCTGCCACCAGCGAATTCAGCATCGATAACTTCACCATATATTCGCAAGATGGCAGCAACTTTTTGTATGGCCTGCTGCCTGAATAATCGCGTTCAGGCCAGCGCTTCTGAAAGATAATACGTTAGCCTTTGCGCGTTATCAGGGACTGCTACCCTTGCACAGGTCTGCGACCAGGAGCATCAGCGCGCCAATGCTCCTGGGAAAAGATCACTGTGGCAATAAACTTGCTTAAAAATCTGAATAACAGGGCTAAGTGTTAAGACCGAAAAACGGCCACCAGAGCATGTTAACCGGCGTAAGCACTTTTCTTGCGCCAACGATTTTCAGTGAACGCCATTTTTCGCAAATCACCACGGCAGCATCAATGCAATGACTGCCAACTGGCTTTCGCGCTTTTACACAAGGATAGTTGCAGTATGTCACTAAAAAACAAGTCTATTACCGGCGCGTTCTTCAACCTGTCCGCAAACGGGTTTGCTCAGGTAATAAACTTTGTGGTGTACGCCATTATGGCGCGGATCCTCGGCGTAGAAGAATTCGGTCTGGTGGCTATCTGCCTGATGGTGGTGGAGTTCTGTAACTTGTTTGTCACTGTGGGTATCAGCCAAAACCTGATCCAGCGTGAAAAGTGGGATAACCAGTTTGCGAGCTTGTCGTTCTGGGTATTGATGGGCGTGTCCATTGCTATCGCTGTTTTCATTTTTGCTATCGCAGTACCAATTGCCTGGTATACCTATTCAGAGCTGGCAGCACAACTTATTGCCGCCTTATCAATTATCCCAATTGCCAATGGTTTTCGGTTGGTACATAAAGCCAGGCTGGAACGCGACTTTCGCAATAAAGCACTGGCAGCCTATGATATGGCGGGCGTTTTAGCGGGCGGTATTGTTTCTGTTGTCACGGCACTACAGGGTTTTGGTGCCTGGGCAATTATTTACGGAAAAGTGGTGCAGGCTGTGGTGTCGACTTTACTGACATGGGTGCAGTCTTCGTTTCGGCCGGTGTGGGTATCTGACCGCTCGGATCTTCCGGAGATCATTGTTTTCGCCAAGCCGTTAATCGCCACCTCGTTTGTCAATTTTTTCTCTACAAAAGCTTCCAATATCGTGATTGCCTTCTTTCTTGGTGCATCGACATTTGCCTACGCCTCTGTCGCCCGTCAGGGATTTTCTGTCATCAACAACCTGACTTTTCAACCTCTCAATCGGATCGCGCTGGCGGGCTTGTCGAGAGTAGAAACGATGCGCTTGCATCAGGCATTTTCCCGGATAACCGGCATGACGGCATTGTTTGTTATACCGGTATACTTCGGAGTGGGTGCGATTGCGCATCCTTTCATTGAACTGGTGTTTGGTGAGAAGTGGGCGCCTTCCGCGCACCTTTTGTCTATCCTCGCTCTGCTTGCCCCCACCCAGGTGATGGCATATTACCTGCCTAACCTGCTAATTTCGCAGGGAAAACCAAATCAGGCATTTACGCTTAACATGATTAACCTGGTAGTAAACCTGGCGTTGCCGCTGATGTTGGTTTACTGGGGGCTCACGGCTGTGGTAATTGGCATTGTGCTTTCGGGCTATATTACGTTGTTAATGAAGTTTGCGGTGGTGAAAAAGCACATTGGCATTTCCTTGCGCGAAGCAATTGCAAACACCTGGCGTTTTTCCCTCGCAGGTCTGGTGATGTATGGAGCCGTGTTGTATAGCGAACGCACGAACCTGTTCGGATTAACCACCCTGTTTTTCGAACTTGCCGCGCTTGTGGTGACAGGTGCACTGATTTACAGCGTTATACTATTGGTATGCTTTCGCAAGCATACCTTTGCCGTGCTTCGTGAGCTGCGGGTTACCCCAAAAACCAAACCGCCTCAGGGAAACGCAAAAACCTAGTCGTCATTGCCTGCCCGATCAAGCTGGCTGTGGCAAGTGAACTCAGGGCGTGCCTACCTGACAAGTGGTCACCCCCCTTCTCAATGACTACACGCCCCACAAATCGAATGGAAATGCCTGATACAACCGGACTGCCTGCGCTGAAAGATCTGGTGGCGTCTCTCGGGTCAGGCTCAACCCCTCCTCGACAGAGGTGACTTTGGGAACCCTGTTCCGGTTTGTCCCACTAAAGTAATCTTCGTATTTGAACATAGACTCTCCGCTATTAGAGTCCAGAAAGACTGCCGGTACACCGTACGCTTCAGCAATGATGACACCGTGAAGGCTGCTGGATATTACAAACTCGCTGTTCACAATCGCGTCGATAAACGAACCTGGATACTGCATTGGTGTCACCAGCTCAGACTCATGTCCTTTATATTGCGACATGTCATCGTTCATATGATTAATGACGATATAGGGCCGCTTGTTCTCTTGCCCGGTCATCAACGCTTTCGGATAGAAGAAAGGCAATAGAATGGCAGGATCGCCGAACACATCAGGAACCTCAATTCCCCGGCTGTTCAAGTAGGCCTTGGTTTTCGGACCTCTTACCGCGCGCACATCAAGTGTGCGAAAACGGTTTTTCTCATCATCAATTTTTTTATTTAAGCCCGTTCCCCATATTGCATCCCCGGTGTTCGCGAAGTGCAGCACAGATCCGACACTAACCAGCTTCTTGCTGCTGTCCAGCTTGTCACTGATTAGCTTCCCTTTTTGTGCTAACACCCGGCTCACAAGATCATACGCGACGTGATCGCCTATATTAGGCTTCTTGTTTTTCGGCTCCCACCAGTAAACACGCTGTTTTTCCTGCTTTCGAACAACGTTCTCAGCCAAATGATATAGCACAGTAGTTTTCCTTCTTCGACTTGATACTAAGGTAGGCACAGCATGTGCCACCACAAACTGCTTACCTGAACTTTCGCTTCAGGCGGTAAGTGAATTTTTCGGCGTGGTAGCGCAATAGTTCGTCTCCCTCGCTGGTTTCTTTCTGAAATCGCTCAATCCATGACTCATTCAGTGATTTACTCTGTTTCTTGGTCACGGGCGTCGTGGGTATCCTGGATACATCCAGTTCAACATCCATAAATCCGGCAATATCTGCAATTGTCTGACGTGTATTGTTTTTTACATCGCTAAAGCGAAGTGGCAGTGTGGGGAGTCCGTTTGCAGCCAGCAAGTACTGCCAGGACGCATTTTCCAAAACGACCCGGCGCAAGCTGTCATCGATCTCAGAAAATCGATATTCAGGTTCAACGTCAGATTCATTCTGACCACTAATCCAGTTTCCGGTTTGCCTGGCAATTGCAAGAGAGACCGCTTGCGCCATCACGTCATCGCGGGTGAGCAGCACGAAGTGCGGGTCGGGAAAGCAATGCAGTAATCCCGTCAGTCCGCCTAACGTGTCGAGATGGCGGTAGTGAATTTTAATGCCGAAAACACCATTCTCTGAAGAGCGCCTGACCAACAGTTTTTGCATGGTCTGCTGCGTATCGTTCACGGCCAACATCTGCTTCCACACTGACAGGTTTTTTGGCTGAGCATATTCCAGTGGATAACCGAACGCCCCGGTAGCATGGAGCGCATGTCCCAGCATATGACTGCCAGAACGCACTGTTGAGGCAATGATCAGTGTTTTCGTAGCCCTCCGGTTATGAGCAAAATCGTGCCGGCTATCAAACTGATCTTCATACAACCCCTCTGTCATGCCGCCCGTCTCCGTTGTGCCTTAGCCTGTTCCTGTTGTCTGGCTTTGAACTTCTTCCTGGCAACACCATAAATATGCTGAAACGTGACGATGACACCTGCCCGCTGCACAGAGGCCATCAGCCATTTTAACTTCTGACGTTTTAGCGGCAGATACACCAGCAGCTGTGCCGCTACCCGGCGCCGGTAGAACTCGTCACCTAAAAACGCTTTGTGTTTATCCGCAGAACGAAGCCGGACGATAGCCTCTTCAGGCGTCATTTTCGCAACTTTTGCACCGATACCATCCATATTCTGGAACCGATAGTAGAAAATGGCTTTTGGGATGTTCCTCAGACTGTAGCCATTTTGCAGCAGTCTGACATACATATCCCAATCCTGACCGTTAGGAAGTGACTCATCAAAACGCTCACGCAACGCCAGCTCTCGTTTCATACTGAAGCCGCTCATGCCACAATATTGGTTACCGGTTCGAAGTACACCCGCATCGACGACTTGCGATGACTGCACATACACCTCGTCCTCTTTGCCCAGATTCTGATAGCCGCTGACCACAGCATCTGCGCCCTGCTCGTAAGCCGTAATGTGCTCCAGCAGATAATCCGGCATCCAGATATCATCATCATCAAGAAAAGCGATGAGATCGCCAGTAGCCTGCTCAACACCTATATTTCTCGCTTTATTCGCGCCGCTTGACGTTTCCAGATAGATATACTGAAAGTTGTCATGCTCGGAGAATCTTTGCTTCACTTCATCATATGGCAAGGATGATGCATCGTTCACGACGATGACTTCTTTGGGCGGTGAAATTTGGGCATAAACGCCATCCAGCGCCTCAATGAGTTCTTTGGGTCGGTTGAATGTGGTAATCACAACACTGACGGTAAAGCTCATAATGATCCTCGTTGATGGTGACAGTAAGTCGGGCCCAATAGCAGTGCATCGAACCCCTTTACTTTTTAAAACTTACTGTCGTGAGTGATGTGATTACCGGAGCAAGAATCATGCAAGAAATCCTGAAGCGTCAATCAGAAAAATATCTCGCCAGGTACCCGAAGATTTTTTTCTGTCACGTTCCCAAATGTGCTGGCGTGTCGCTGTCCAAAGCCATTTTCAGCGCGGTATACCCTGCTTTCTTTAAAGCTACACGTTTTGCCGGTTATATCGACCTGAAAGCTAGCCAGGTGAGTGAACAGCTTCTGGGGATTGATATGATGCGTGCCCGTGAGTCGCAGTTAATTAGTCACCTTGAAAGTGCACATATGGTCTACACCAATGGACATTGTGTCGCTCGCCCGGATGTCGTAGGTAAATATTACAAAAACTGGCACTTTGTCACTGTGCTTCGGGATCCGGTAGACCGGTTTATTTCTGAATATGTATATAACCGGTATAAATCTTCGCAGTGGCAAAAGCATGAAAACGACATCAGCGTGTACCTTAACTCAGACGCAGGTCTGTCATCGGGCATGACTTACGCCCGGTATTTCTCTGGTGTCACAGACGTCAGAAACGTGTATGACAAAAAAAACGACGTGGTTGAAGCTGCGGTGAGGAACTTGCAACGGTTTTCGGTTTGCGGAACGCTCGATGATATGGGGAAATGGGAGCAGGATTTCAACGCAAAATTTGATGCCAGAATAGCAATAGGCAACCGCAACGCGACGCCCAATAAACAGGTTTACAATGACATTGCCGACGATCCGCTGCTAATGCAGCGTATCCGCAGCCTCTGTGAAGTGGACCAACGTATCTACGACGCTGTGAAGACAGCCAGCATGGGGTCCCATGCTGCCTGAGTCATCGGGCACTCCGGCAACGTTATGTCAGCACGTTGGCATTGACCACACCAGGGTGTCGGGCATTGGGTAGAAGTGAATTCACGACAACGTCAGAAAAACTGCGCGAACACTGCCAGGGTAGTCAAAGCACCTGGCAGCCTGTAGATTGGCGCGTCCAGCACCTGTGATTTCTGAGTTGTTACCGAAGCAGTTGGCGGTTACCGACATCTGTTACGCAATCCGCCGCGTATTTACAGTACGTGTCGCCACGCCTCGGTGACGGCCTTATCGCTGTAGTGCGCCAGCGCCTCCGTCATAACCTGTTCAGATGGCATATAGCGCAGCGCGTCAAGTTGTGCAGGCAATGCCTCCGGACTGATGACCTGAACAAAATCAAACCGCTCTGCTTTATTTCTCGCGAATGCCGAATCAAAACATAATATGTTAGCGCCAAGGCTGACAGCCATATAAAACGTGCCTGAGGAAATCATGGCGTGATCGTCATGCGGCAAGATAACATACCTTGAATTGGCCACTGCCGCCTCAAGTTCTTCGTCACTGAGAAATCGGTTTTCCCAGTCAACATCAATGTTTCGGTGTTTAATAATATCCAGCAGCTTTTGCGTGTAGTTGTTGTCAGAACAAAAACCTCGAATGGTCAGTCTTTTTGATTCTGGCCATGCGTCAAGCAGCGCATCTAAACGCTTGTAAGGTTTAATACTGCCAAAATATAAATAATCAAACTGCTTGGCTCTGATCTGCATTTCTCTTTGCAAATCAATAATAACCGCATCTTCTTTGTACAGAGGGTGCTTCGTTACCGATGTGCCCAGCAGATCTGTGCGTTCAAGCGTCACCACTTTATCTGCTACGCTTCGCATTAACCTGACAATTGAGCGGTACAGGTCAATATCGGCATCACTGTTATGCGGGCGATAATTATGTCGGACCCAGATTATATTTTTACTGAACAGCCGCATCGTCCATAGCGTCATAAAAAATGACACAATAAACGCAGCCCGATTAATCCCGCTGAGGCCACTTCTGAATGGCTGGTCTTCATACCAGTTAAGCACAACCCAGTTCTCTTCCCGGGACAACAAATTACGTGGATGGTATAAGCTTTTGAAAGGGCGGATGTCGAAGCCCAGACGGGAAAACACTTGTTTTGTCCGCGCGATAAAGCCATTGCTATGTGTAAACGGGTAGAGGTAGAGATGCTTTTTGCTACTCATGAGTGTGATGCCTGCTCAGCACTTTTTTTCTTCATCGCACAGGTCAGAACCTGACGCGTATCTTCGGCAATGGTGTCCCAGTTAAACTTCGAAAGAAATGCCGTTTTATTAATTCCCAGACGCAACTGATTAAGCTGGTTGAATTTTTTGGCCAGGCTATCCGTGTCACCCACCGGAAAATAACAGTCTTCCGGCAATCCGATATCCGCGTTCGGCGTAATGTCACTTAACATTACGTCGGTACCGGCACTGATGGCTTCTAACGCTACAATCGGCAAGCCCTCATGATAGGAGGGCAACACAAACACGCGGGCAAACTTGTAGAGCGCATTTAACTCATCGCCCTGTCGCCTGCCTGCAAAAATGACATTATCACTGCGATGTCTGAGCAAATTGCGGGAGTAATCGTCTTCATGATCGGCATTGCCAACAATCACCAGCTTCAGCTCAGAACGGCTGTCTTCGTAGGCCGCAATTAGATCATGGAAGCCCTTTTCCGGCACAAGGCGCCCCACCGTCACAATGTAATTGTCGGGTACAATATCTAAATCGGACGGTAGCGCTTCCGGAGTCAGCGTGTCATCAAAGTTAGTCAGTGTACCGTTCGGCACGTAGGATATTTTTCCCTTGTGGCTGGGATATTGATGTCGTAGCTTTTCCGTTAGCGTACTTCCCACAACCACGATGCTATCAGCAAAGCGCACTGCCATTGACTCACCGGTTCGCAATAACTTTTTTGCAAATCGATTCCATTTTTGGCGATCATAATCCGCACCATGATGCGTCACAACCACGGTCATCCCCAGTAGTTTAGCTAGTGGTGTGAATAACGCCGGACCAATTGCATGAATATGTAACACGTCAGGCTTCACCACGAATCTGGCATATAGCAGCGCCAGAAACGTATGCAAAAACGTTTCGATGAGCTTATGACGAATCGTCCACAAGGCAATAATTTCTACCCCCTCGAAAGTATCATGTTTCTTTTCAACATACGGTGAGCGGGCGATGACGGTTACGTTGTCTCCTGACTTCACCATCCTGGGATAAAGTTGCTGACAATGAGACTCAATCCCCCCCATTACATTTGGGATCCCACGCAGGCCTATGGCGCACACTTTCATACTTTTCTCCCTGTTACTTCGTTTGCGAGTGGCCTGAAGGCGCGTGCTGAGTCAGCTTCCCTTCAGGCTCGGCAGCTTCACTCTGCCCGCTAAAATGTGGTGTTCTGGTTACTGAAGACACTGGCAGTGGAGCCAGTGCACTGCCCAGCAAAATGGCATAGAGGATTAGCCCTTCAATGTTCCACAATGGCATTGTTGCCAGATTCATAATCAAAAAGCCGACCATCGAAGAAAACAGCAACCAGGCGAAGTGGCGATCTGCGCAGCGAAAAGCCAGAATAAGAAAACGGCACACCGCAAAGACAAAGGCTCCCAATCCAAGAAAGCCGTACTCGTATAGATAAGACACGTAGGTATTGTGGGCGTACTTCTTAAATACGCCGTTCCAGGATTCAGGGCCCATTCCAATTAACTGATTGATCCAGTCGGCGTTGACAAAGGCGTGGATATACTGAGCCCAGATAAATACTCTGGCGGAAAAGATATCCTTTTCCTTCTCAGTATAGTACATCGGCGCTTTTAACAAATCCTGCCAACTGCTGAGGAATACAAAGACATCGGCAAACCGCTCCTGCATGGAGTAAGACAGTAACAGAAACCCTATCCCCAGTCCCCCAAGAGCAAAAATAAAAAATACCGGCTTTTGCTTTTGAGGTATCCTGGACTCCAGGGACGTGAACAGAAAAATAGCCGTCATCGGCAGGATGGCTAAAATTGAAGTCCGGTAGTTTACCAACACCAGTAAGATACAGCCCAGCGCAAACAACGCTACCCGAAACCGCACCACTGTCGGACTCAGCAAGCCAACGGTGAGAACAAACGCAGCGATGATCATTGAAAACGCCGCTTCATGGTTATAGCCACCGATGTAGCTTGCTGACCCGTCCGCCTCAGTCGCTTTTACCTCGCCGAGTAATATAGACATGATTTGCAAGCCAACGGGCATAAAGAAAACCACTAAGAACTTTTTCAGCGCGAGATCTTTACCGGTACTGCGGATTGCCAGAAAGAGCCCCCCGGCAATAACCAGGAAAAATACCCATTTTACTAACACATTAATAAGGCCTACCACTTCCCGGTTCATCAGACCACTGACAAGAATAACGGCGAGAAACGCATAGATGGGGGCCAGCTTTTTCAGCTTGAAATAATTGGCAGGCAACAACAATACCCCGACGCCAGCAATACCAATAGATGCCAGAGCATTAATTGAAAAACCCGCTATAAGGGGGTCGTAGGTAATGTTGTGAAACGCAGATAGCAAAAAGCGCAACCAGACGGCAACAATGACAAAAGCCAGATATTTGTTGCACTGTCGGCGAATAGTTAGGTATATCAGGTAAGCGCTGAGAACGGCAAAGACCAGTTTAACCAGCACGAACATAGGCATTGCCCTCTGGCGGTGTATCGGGGTAGATAGCGCTGATAATTCTGGTTTTAAAAATCGTGTTGCTAAAATCCCGGGCTCTGGACAAGCTGCGGTACTGGTAAGCCTCCTGGTGTATATCGTCGCTCATGTATCGCATGGCATCTGCTACTCCATTCACCTCGTTCAGCTCGCATAACGCCCCATATTGTCCCGCTGTAAATCCGGAAACCTGTGCCGGATAATCTCCTGTCAGAATTTCTGCCGGGCCTGACTCGCAGTTGGTTGCTACCACGGGCCGTCCCAGGCACATTGCTTCGACAATGGCATTAGGAAAACCCTCAGCATTGGAGGTAGATACGAAAAACCTGGCTCGTTTCAGATAGGGATACGGATTGGCTTTGAATCCTGCGAAATGCACACGATCTGCCACTCCAAGAGAACCCGCTAGCGCCTGCAGGCGATCGCGCTCATCTCCTTGCCCCAGGATCAACAAATCTTCACGAATATTGGCTTTGGCATAAGCACGGATCATCAGTGAAAAGTTCTTGTTCGGCACCAGTCGCCCTGTACCAATTATGTAAGGCCGTGATGGCAAATCTTCAGGAGCTACATCTGCCAGCTTGTTAATTTCGGTAATGTCGTAAGGATTGTATACGGTGTCAATCTTTCGCGCTGATACGCCAAACCGTTTGACCAGATCCGCTTTTACGCCAGCGCTAACGGCAATCACTCTGTCTGCGAGTGGATAACTGGCTCGCACCATCGCCTTGCTGATTTTGTCTTTAAAACCACCGGAAAAATGGCTGCTGGTATTCACCCTCTCACTGATAATGCTTCGGTATCCTAATCGCTTACTCAGTGCAATATTCAACATATTGGCGCGGGTGAGAAAGCTGATGCAGTATTCAGGGTGTAGTTTTTTCAGACGCTGCTGTAAAACCGAGTAACCCTGAATCAGGCTGCCGTTGGTAAACAGAGTTTCTTTGTGTACATAGTCAGGACAGGTGTGAGCTTCTTCGGCTTCGTCAAGTAACAGCAGGTAAACCTCACGGTTTTGTTCTCGATACCATGACTCCATGATTGTCAGAAGCTTGCACATCACGCCTTCTGCACCACCGCCTTCAAGCGAGTTAATAATAAATACGGCAGGCTGAACTGGCGCCATGTTTCTGTCCTTATAATGCGTTACTGCTGCTTCCCCTTATGATTAGGGGATCCCACAACGGTTCGGTTGCGGCAATACGATATGAACGGGGTCCGTTAACGTTTAAAAAACGCGATTTGCTTTTTGATATTCACCTTTTGTGCCATCGCAGCAAACCCGCTCAACCGCAGGGCTCACCGGGGGGATAGCTGGTTTACGCAGCGTAGGCGCTTTAGTACTCGCGCCGATGTGTTGCTTTCAGGCAACAGTCTTTTGCAGGCTTGGCAGCTTCACTCTGCCCACGAGTTTCCCCCTGTCAGCTATTCACTCTGCGCCGCAACAATCTTACCTGGCGTCTGCGTGAATAACTTGTCAGCGCGCTCTTTTGATATTCTTTGTTTCACTACCGTGTAAGCCTCGCCCATGTCATTAGGTCGCCGCACGTCGTCGTGCATATCAGACGCGACAATATCAACCTGATCAGCGTCAATCATTTTCGCTGATAGCGCCTGTACCTTATCACCAAAGCGCCCGGTGATGGCGCCAGCCGTCACCTGCAGCAAGCATCCGAGATTTCTCAGCCACTGAATTTTATCGGGCGTATTGAGAACATCACGATTACGTTCAGGATGAGGGATCAGTGGCTGGATGCCAGACGCAATAAGCCATCTAAGCAACTGATCAAGACCGGCAGGGACATGGCTGTGTGGCATTTCCAGTAGCAAAACTGGCTTGCCCTTCCATTTACCTACAAACGGCAGCGCGTTTTCTGCTAACCACTGCGGGATAATCTCTTTAATTCTGACTTCCCCCGCCCAGGATAAGGTTAGTGGCAGGTTCTCCTTTGCCACCGCATCGTTGAGCTTGTTAAAGCCATCCTCAATGTCTGCGCGGGTATTATCAAATACTCCCCAATGAATATGCGGCGTACAAACTACGTGGGTAACGCCGGCATCCACTGACTGCCTGGCCATGGTCAATGACATTTCCATGCTTCTGGAACCATCATCGATACCGGGAATGATATGGCTGTGAACATCAATCATGCAGGCTCTCTGACATCGTCGCTTTGATAGTTATACTGATCGTAGAATCCACCGTAACGTTCGGAAACGTCCGACTTACCTAAGTCGACCTGATTCAATACGACACCATCGACCCTGTGCCCGACTTGCAGGAAACGCCCCAGCCCGTTGAGGATCATTTTCTCACTGGTACTGTCAGCCCGGACCACATAAATCACAGAGTCACAGGCTTTCGATACCACCATGGCGTCTGACACCGCCTGCGTGGGAGCCGTGTCTACCACCACATATTTGTATTGTTTTTTAAGGTAATTAATCAGCGCGCGAAAGCCATCTCCGGCCAGCAGTTCCTGCGGGTTTGACGGGATCGTGCCGGCAGAGATCAGGTCCAGTCCTGACTGCTCATCATGCACCAGACACTCTTCGAGTTTGTGTGTCCGCATGATCAGATTCGACAGACCCGGCTGATAATTGGGTACACCAAAACGCTTACCAATGGTAGGACGGCGTAAATCCGCATCGATCAGGATGGCTTTATCCAGTTGTCCCAATGCGAATGCAAGATTCGTAGAAACCGTCGTTTTCCCTTCTTTAGGCACACTGGAGGTAATCAGTATTGCCTGACTCTGTTTCTCAATGTTCATCAAAGACAGACTGGTTCTTAATGTGCGAACCGCTTCGCTAAAATGATGAAACTGATTATCGAAGTAGGCTCGCAATGGCAGTTCTTGTTTGCGTTTTAGTGCCAGTGTCGGGATAAGACCCAACATTCTCTGTCCTAGCTTCTTCTCAACGTCATCAACAGAGCGTACACCACTGTTAAGCGCTTCAAGAACAAAAGCGAGTAGTACGCCAAAGCCAAAGCTGGCAATAAACGCGGCGCTAATAATCAGCGTTTTATTCGGTTTGGCCGGATTTCCCGGCGGTACCGCAGGGTCGAGAATACGGGCATTCGCCGACTTAAATCCGCCCAGTTCGCTGGTTTCTTTCAGGCGGGTAAACATGGAATTATACATCTGCTGATTGATATCGACGTCTCGCTGAAGCGCACGACGTCGGTTTTCGAGGCTGGATAATGTGCGGTATTCCGACTTTGCCTCTGCAACCTGCGTCTGCAACGTCGACACTTTGTCCTGAGACGCCCGATACTGCGTGGTAATACTGGATATCAGATCACGGATTTGAGTCTGCAACGTATCGCGGATAGAGCTTAACTCTGCGTTTGCCGCAATCATTTTCGGATGCTTCGGGCCGTACACTTTGCTTAACTCTGAAACCCTGCTGAGCGCATCGCCTTCCTGGCGGCGAACCGACTGAATGTTACTGTGATTAAGCACTTCTGGCAGTCTTGCAAGGGCACTATAGTCAGCGCCACTGGTCTGTGTCTGCTGGTATATCGTGCGATTCTGATTCAGTGTTGTTTGCGCATCACGCAATTGCTCGGTGAGCTCTTCGAGCTCCTCAGCAGCCAGGCTGACCACGCCATTGTTTAGGTTTACCAGCTGATTTTCTTCATAGAACCGGGATAATTCACGCTCAGCGGCATCCAGCTTTTCGCGCAGCCCTTCCATCGACTCCGTTAAAAACGAAGTGGCCTTCGCTGTCATATCGACTTTGGCCTGCAGATAATTTTCCACATACACATTGCCCATGGTATTTGCGATAGCGGCAGCCAGTTCCGGCGACTGGCTCATGGCGGTAATCTCGATGACCTGAGTATTATTCACCAGTGAAATAGAAAGTGCATTCATCAGTCGGTTTGTTGCTGCACGAATACGCTTTTCCCGCTTTTGCTCTTCCGTTGGCGGGGCTTTTTCCGCAGCCTTATCACCAGCAGGAAGCAGCGAAGCAACCCAGGATTTTACTTTTGCGATCAGCGCATTGTCTTGTGCAGCTGGCGGCATAAAGATGTCGTTATCGGCCAGTCCAAGCTCTTCCACGGCCAATCGGGCAACCTGACGAGAGCTGATGATTTCGTATTGCGTTTGCATGTAGTCTTTACGCGTTGTATCGGCGTTGTAGACCTCTTCAATTGACATCACATTGGCGGGCTGTGATTCAATCAGCAACGTGGCCTTGGCTGAATACTGGGGGGTCATCTTCATCACGATCACTCCCACCATAATAGTAAACAACACAGCCAGTACTATTATTCGGCCCGAGTAGCGCTTAAACACCTGCCAGTAATGCGCAAAATCAATGGTCTCGTCATCAAGCAAGTTCGCCTGAATCTGATCCCGCATTTTTATCGACATAAAGGATCCCTTTTGCAGTCGCGGTGAGTCTGTAGCACTGCGAAAAAATCAGAAAAAACGTTGTGGAATAGTAATGACATCTCCCGGCTGTATCAGCGCACTGACTTCCACTTCCAGTGAAACGGGTTTGCCCTTTTGCTCCCTGACCACCTGAATGTCGTCTCGGGAAGCTCGCTCGGTATAGCCACCGGCCAGTGCGACAGCCTTATTGACTGACAATCCCGGCTGATAGGGATAACCTCCTGGTCGCTTTACCTCGCCGTCGATGAAAAACGGCCGATACTCAACAATGGTGACTGCTACCGAAGGATTTATCAGATAATCGCCTTTCAACCCATCGTAAATCAGCTTTTCAACTTCAGAAAGTGTCATGCCTACCAGTTTTATTTCGCCCAGAAAGGGGTAATTAATGATACCTATGTCCGGCAGACGGGTTTCCAGTGACAAATCATCTTCACCGAAAACGTTGATGTAAATCTTATCCCCCACACCCAGTTGGTAACTTCGCATGCTGGCATTTCCCTGTTGCGCAACAGCGCTATGAGCAAGCAGCATCAGCAGGGTGAAAAATGTTGTCAGTAACCGAGTTTTCATAACGTCACCTTCGCTGTCAGCCCCATCACGTTGCGATCGTAAGTAACAATATCGCGGTTGCTGTCGCGCTCACTGAATTGATAGTAGATTCCAAGCTGCAGCCAGCGACGAAACAGGTAATCAGCGGATACCAATGCCCTTGTCGTATCATCTTGTCTGGGATCGACAAGCTGTGCCCCTTCATAATCTTCCTGCTCGTATATCAGCTTCATGGTTGTGGTGAAGCGATCCAGCCATGCATGATCCCAGCTTAGTCTGTAATCCTGACCACGAATGTAATCGCCTTCCCCATTCGTCTCGCGGGTGTCGGCGCGGGTTGATAACTCGAACTGGGAGTAGCTGCGGGGCAGCCACTTCAAACCGACTTCCCAGTCTACCCCCGTGAATGTGTCACGCGTGGGCGCGTCGAATGACTTTTCTTTATAACCCACTTTTGCAAATCCGGTAGTAGACGCAGTCGACTCCCACGACACACCCGCAAGTACACGAGTTTCATCACTATCTAGCGGGTTTTCCGGATTCGCCGCCACGTCATAGTCAATTTGCTGATGAGTGGCATCTAGCACCAATTGTGTATTCCCGGCGACACGGTAGAAGAATTGTCCTCCTACTTTTTTATAACTTCTGTCGCGAATTGGATACGCCAGTGCGTCATTGTCGTAATTTATTTCTTCATAGCCGACATTCACATCCACGCGTCCTGGAGAAGACGCCGCTCCGAACGAGTAGGTTCCCGTGACTTCCGGGTTTTTATAGGTATCTACAGAATCTAGTTCATTGCCAAATCCGTTGGAATACTGGCGTCCGCGCTCATCATGCCCGTCTTCATACCGCGCTTTCGTCGTGAAGCGGTGTCGGCTGTTCATTTCAAAATTACCAGTAATATGCGCAATATGGTCGGTATAATTGTCAGCGCTGCTGGAAAAGTATTCACCATGGCGAAGCTGGTAACCCACCTCAATGCTGTTGTTACTAAACTTGGTAACGGCAGTAATTTGTGGGGAAATCACATTGACCCAACTGCTTATCTGAGGATTAGCATCTGCCGCGTAGGTCACGTTATCGATATAAAGCATTTCTGTGGAAAACTCAGGAATGAGATCGTATCCATCCATCTCAATGCGCCCCGCCTGCTGTGCAAGCGCCGGACATGTTCCTATCAGACAGAGAGCCGTAATTCCGGAAGTCCTCACAATCATAATATCTCCATGTTGTTGGTAAAATGTACAGCTGTCTTGGTAAAGGTTAGTGGATGTCGTCGCTACTAAAAGGAAGGTGTCACGCGAAAACAAAATACATCCCAGGGTAGACTCGCTACCTTTGTAATTAATTCATGCTATTTGTATGCCAGAGATATAATTATCGCGTCTTAAGTAAAACTGATCTTTTCAAACTGACAAACGATAATGATTAAAATTGTTGGGTTGACGTTGCCAGTAACATCTTGTCAGTCAAATATAATTAGTTATTTAGAATCACTTATTCTGCACTGTTAGAATCTATTTTTTTCAGGACCTCCAGTAAAACTGGAATATTTGTTGCTGTGTTCTGTGTGAGCAGCAGTTCCATTTTTCTTTTCATGTGAAATATCATCAAACCAAATGGACTTCTGGTTTACCACTCGGAGCGAATGAAACATGAAATTCAATTTATTGCAGAGTCTGGCGTTAACCGGCAACCCATCTCCTTCAGAAGAAGCGAGCAATGTAACGGGTTATTATCAAAGTAGTTTTTCGACCATTTATCGCCTGATAGATCTTTCTTTTATTACTCTGTGTTTCTACATCGCGGCTTTCTATTACGATGTTGAAATCACCACTTCAGGATTAATACTCCTGTTTACTCACGTAGTATGTTTCCAGCTCAGCGCTGAAGCGATGGATCTTTATCGTTCCTGGCGTAGCAATCATACGACAGCATTACTCCGCTGCAGCGCGATAACCTGGCTGGTAAGTTGTGTTGTCACGCTTACAGTAGGGTATTTCTTTGCACACAGCCTTACCCTCTCGCCAGCCATGGTGCTGGTCTGGTTTGGAACGTCCTTTATCTTTCTGCTGAGCTGGCGCATGGCGATGAGACAGGTGCTGTTCAAGGTACGTAAGAATGGCATGAACACGCGCTCAGCCATTATTGTTGGCGCAACACAAGTTGGCTACAACATGGCATTGCAGATGATGGACAACGACCATCTTGGGATCCGTTTCGACGGTATTTACGATGATCGTCCTGAAGACCGCTTACCGCACGAATTTCAGCAGCAAGTGAAAGGCAGCATTGATGAAGCGATAGAGCTCGCCAAACGTCACAAGGTCGATTACATCTACATCGCTCTGCCGACAGCAGCAGAGAGTCGAATTAAAAGTATTCTGGAAAAGTGCAGCGATACGACAGCAAACGTGTACATCATCCCCAACTTTTTTATGTACACGCTGCTTAACTCACGCTGGCAAACTGTTGGCAGTGTGCAGGCGCTTAGTGTTTATGATACACCTTTCCAGGGCGCGAACGATGTACTGAAGCGTATAGAAGACATTGTGGTTAGCTCAATCATCTTGTGCATTCTTGCTATCCCGATGTTATGTATTGGCATAGCCGTGCGCATGACATCGCCCGGACCGGCTATCTTTAAACAAAAACGTTATGGCCTGGATGGAAAGGAAATTAAGGTATATAAGTTCCGGTCTATGTCGACTCAGGACAATGGCAGCGTGGTGAAGCAAGCAACCAAGAACGATCCCCGGATCACGAAACTTGGAGCCTTCTTACGCCGCACCTCACTAGATGAATTACCTCAGTTTATCAATGTATTACAGGGCAGAATGTCGATTGTTGGTCCGCGTCCACATGCCGTAGCGCACAACGAAGAATACAGAAAACTGATCACTGGCTATATGTTGCGACACAAGATCCGCCCTGGGATTACCGGATGGGCTCAGGTCAACGGGTTACGTGGAGAAACAGAAACCGTGAATAAAATGGTACAGCGGGTAGAGTACGATCTCGACTACATGCACCGCTGGTCAGTCTGGTTTGATTTAAAAATAATACTCATGACAGTTGTTGGCGGATTCTCCGGAAAGAACGCTTACTAACTTTCGGCCAGTTTTATTTTTTAACGCCATAATAGATTGTCAATTGTAGTAAAAAGGCGCCACTTAATCTGGCGCCTTTTTATTTTTAACATTGTGATAACAATTTAGCTTTTACTAATAATTACACACACTAAATCATGTACGAGTTGATTAAAAACTACCGCTATACTGACTTCGCTTACTCGCTATAGCAGAAATGCCAGCCAGTCGATTCCTTTGCGGCGACTTAAATCTAGTTCCTGATATTTTTCCACATGTTCCTGACTGTCACCGATGACCTGATTGTTGACTGTCAGCCAGCAATGCACTGACTCCTGCCCCATCCGGCTTCTTACCCCAAAATGCAAAGTAGCCAGCACCCCTTCTTGTCTCAGAATTTCACGTGCGACCACACATCGACGCAGACAATTCAATTTAAACAAGTGATTATCCGCAGCCTTGTGCACAATATGGCAGACGGCGTCGGGATCAACAGGAATATCATGGGAGACTACCAGGTCTTTTGCTGGCGATACCACGTCGTCGCGCCAGGCTTCATAGCCCTTAAGCTTAATAGTAAGATGCCACTTAGTGAGGCTAAACCAGGCGCGAAGAAACCATGTAAGATTTTGGCCTGAAGGCTGTGAACGATGTGAATTACCCAATGACCAATTCGCTCCAAAAAACCAGTAAGTAATAAAATTCAATAACATACTCTAACATCTTTTCAAGCAGCAAGCCGTGATATTCACCGCATCTTCCCCATGCAGCCGGCACTGTTACCAATACGCCTTGACGGTTGTTAACCTGACATCACGTACGCCTTATTCGCCGGCGTGACTACCCAGGTTGTAAAAGGAGCGACATTACATCGACAGAACCTCTGTCGCTGAACGTCCTCACCTTACTGTCTTTTGCGGATTGCTGGTTATACTGAGAAGCAGAGAGCGAGTCACACTTTTCCTCTCAATGAGAAGAGCTCCTATGCACTATTTTTCTCTGCTATCGACATGAAAAAGCCTCTGCTACTGCACTATGAATACAAACATCGTTCCATTATCTACTTTTTCAGCGACAGAGAGTGTACCAGCGTTATTATTCAACTTAGGTATATTTGTTCATATTTCATACTGAAATAGACTAAAAATCACCCAGTCGAGGTGACAACATGGCATGACAGTTACATGAACAAAAAATATTACAACCGGAGTGTAGCTTTGGGCGCTGTGGCCGAAACGAGGGAAGGCACGTCGGGCAGAGCGCCGACGTGCATTACACTATCAAAAGTTATAAACGCTGGCTGAAGATAACAATGCAGACGCGTTAATATTTTCCTGTACGCATGACTTCACTTTTTCTTTGCTGAAGACATAGATTCTGTCTTGCATATCACCGCTTTCATCTCGACTGAACTGCTCCAGCACAAAACTGATATGTTCATTGTCAGGAAGCCCGCGCAAGCCCGAACCAAAACGACACAGTGTATCGCCTATACTTCCCTCAAAGTTTGCCAGGAACTGCTTGTAGGCTTTTTCCTGCGCTTCCCGTTGAGCCTCAAGCCGGGCCTGCTGTTCTTGCTCCATCTCGGACGCGTATTTTTCCAGCTCCTTTTCCTGATTATTCAGTTGCGCTAATTCATTGGCTACCTCTTTAAGCTCATCCTTAATCGAATCGCCGCGCTCTTTACCCGCCTGTCGCAATTCAAACTCTAGATCGCGAGTGCGTCGCTCCAGTTCACGACGCTCCCATTCGAGCTCGCGTTCCCGGCTTCGCATTTCACGGATCTGATCATTCGACTCATGAAAGATTTCAGCCAGACGCTGTCCAGCCTCTTCCATTTCTTCGGCAACCACTTCCCACTCTTCCTCAAACTCAATCTCGACATTCCTGTCACCATCAATGATCGTCACTGGTGGCAGAGGCGCTTGTGGAACATGACCAAATATGTTGCGAAGGTTGAACCCAGAGGTTGAATTACGCACACTGACAGAGAACACGACCCCCTGGCCTGCCAGATAGGTACTGTTAAGACTACGGTATCGCAGGCCTTTGCGCGGGGAGCTCTGTTTTAATGCCGTATCGATAACCCCCGACATAATTTCGAGCTCTTTATTTAATGTTTTCATTTTTTCTGTCGCTGCACCGACTGGGACAGAAGTCAAAAGGGAGCCAATCAAGGTGGCGGCGAAAATGGTCTTCATAATTACTTCCTGCCTTTACTCATCATCTGTTAGATTCGGGGTAACCAGCGGCGGGACAGAACTATACCCGGCTTCCAGCGCGCTGATTTCCTGTTGAAGGTTATTAATTTGCCGAGCATAGAAACGCTGATCGTCACTACGCTGCTCGTTGATAAATTTCACCAGCTCGGCAAAGTCTTCGCGCCGCTCCTGGCGACTTGAACTCAGCAGATACTGGGTAAGTTCAGCACTGTTCTTCTGTTGCTGATTACTAAGTGCGTCCACGTACTGGGTAAAAAGTGCCTGGTTCGATTGTTGATAATCAGTGATTTTTTTATCCATCATCGCGGCAATTTGTTGCTGATCTGGTGCATCACTGAACCCCATTGATAACCGGCCATTGGCAACATCGACCCTGAAACCGCTGACCACCATCACCATCGCCAGTGCAGACATTGCCATCGATGCCACTGGTAGTCCCTGCCACTGCCACCATCGAGAGCGTTCAGGTGCGGTGAACGTGCTCTGTCGATCCCATGTGGGCACCGGCATTGTTTCAAACTGCTCAGCCATCATCGTCATAGCATTCGCCTGTTCAACACGTTTTGCAAAATCCTCATCTCGGATACAAAGAGATTCAAATTCCTGACGTTCACTCTCTGAAAGTGAGTTTTCCAGCCATTTGGCCAACAGATCTTCATGATTTGAATTATGCATTTTCTACCTCCAGCTCGAGCTTCAGTTTTGACAGTGCGCTGTAGAGCCGCGACTTTACGGTATTGGCTGACAGACCAAGCTGTTCCGCTATTTCATCAAAAGTAAATTGTCCAAAAAATTTAAGTTCAACAACCGCTTTCTGTGCCAGCGGCAGTCGTTGCATTGCCTGCATCAGGCTTTCACTGGTCCTGTCCCGAAGGTAACCTGTTTCCGGACATGCCTGTTCGCATTCAGGCTCGGGAGTATCATCCAGCCCCTGTTCAGGTCGCTTTCGCCGATAAAACTCAATGCATCGAAAGTGTGCTACACGGAATAACCAGCCTTTAAAACTGCCGTCGCCGCGGTAATTACCCAGGCTTCGGTAAACAGAGATAAAAATATCCTGCATTAAATCCGCCGCGTCATGGGTGTTACCTGTCATTCGGATACCATAATGGTATATCTGACTTTCGTACCGTTTTATCAGCGCGAGCCAGGCACGGCGGTTTCCCTTCAACGCCTGGCTGATAAGTTGTTCATCGCGCTTTTCAAACACTGTGCGTCCCCGTAAATTGTTATCGTTATTGCACGCGTCCCGACACTGGTGTTGAGTAACAGCCGTGTCGGAGGTGCTTTGACTATATAGTCGGGAACCGGAATAAAAAAGTTTGGAAAATTTTTACTTTTTTATTTCAGGGTAGGAATGGGTAAGAGTGGAGACAATACTTCGCCAATTCTGCGAAATAGTTGCATGCGCGTTGTACCTGAACGCCAAACGAGGCCAATTTCTCTGTAGGCTTCTTTTTCTGCAGCAAATGCTTTCAGCTCGGTGTGATCGAGTATCTCCTGATTGAGCGCAAGTTCCGGTAAAAATGTATACCCCAACTTGCTGTTCGCCAGTTGTACCAGCGTGTAAAGACTGCTGGCGGCAAGACTGCTTACCTGATCACTGTGCTGAAGATTACAGGCACTTACTGCGTGACCAGTCATACAGTGTTCCTGCTGCAACAGAAAAATGCTTTTTTTCGGGAGTGAAGAAATATCCAGTGGGTCAGGCAGCTCGCTGGCGAGATCTTTATGAGCAATAAGATGGAAGGGATCATGTCCCAACACCATCTGTTTACAACCTGGTGTCTCCATTGGCAATGCCAGGATCAACAGATCCAGTTTACCGTCTGTCAGTTGTTGTAGCAGATGCTCGGTAGTATCTTCCTGCAGTTCCAGTGCGATATCCGGCAAAAACGCCTTGAACGCGCCAATCATGCCCTCAAATAAAAACGGTGCAATAGTGGGTATCACTCCCAGTTTAAGCTTACCGCGCTGCCAGTTTCCGGCATTTTGTGCAAACTCCACCAGTTCACCGGCTTCCTGCAGAAGTATTTTACTGCGCTCAACCACGTCCAGGCCAAGCGAGGTAAATACAAATGTTTTGTGCTCCCGCTCAAGCAACTGGCTACCAAAATGTTCTTCCAGATTTTGAATAGCGGTGCTTAGCGTAGACTGGCTAACATTGCATCGCTGTGCAGCACGATGAAAATGTTGCTCCTGGTGTAGCGTTACCAGGTAGTGCAGGTGTTTAAGATTAGGCCACTTCATATCACAACCAAATAGATTAAAATCAACACTTTCAATCTAGCACGATGATTAGCAGTATATCAAGCGGCAACAGATGTCAGACGAAATGCACACCAGACGTCACGATTTTGAAACGCATTCAGGTTTAACTGGTATTATTAGAGTTGGAAGTAGACTTGTGTCCGCATGCAGGCTTAGGATAGGGTGAACACGGTCTACAATTGATTACGCTTAATCAGTCAATCAAGCAAGGTATCTATGGAATGAAAGGTCATTACCGCAATATTCTTTGCGTTCTCTACGACACACATAAACAAGACGAGGTGGTTGCACAGGCAATCCATGTTGCCAAGAGCCATCAGGCTGAACTGACGATTATGCTTGCGCTGGAATCGTTACCGCCTAACGCAAATATCATCATGGAAACGTTCTCAATGATTGATGCTGAGCAGTCGATGAACTCGGCCGCTGAGTCCTGGTTAAAAGAACAGTCTGAATCGTGGCAGGAAAAGTATCCTGTCACCTGCGTAGCCCGTTTCGGACACCCATTCATGGAAACGATGAAAAAGGTGATTAACGACGAGCACGATTTAGTCATAAAACTCTCAGAAACATCCATCATGGATAAGCTGTTCGGTAGCGATGATTTACATTTGTTACGCAAATGTCCTTGCCCGGTATGGGTGATCCATCGCGGTAATTCCCGCCAGTATAGTAATGTCGTCGCCGCGCTCGACTTAAATTACCATTATCCTGAACATGAAATTTCAGTTCGTCGCCAACTAAATCTCGATATTTTACGCCACGCAGCAGAAATTGCTCTGCTCGAGTTTTCCCAGCTTCATATTGTTCACGTATTTGATTCTGTGCCGGAACATATTCTTCGCGGGGAATTTATCAGTGTAGATGAAGGCTCGATGCAAACGGATCTTTCGGCTATACACAAAGAGCGGGATCTTGAGTTAGACCGGCTCCTGTCAGAGCTGGAGGCAGAACGGGAAAGTGGCGTGCTGGATTATCTCAAACCTGAGCGTCACCTGGTTCATGGCTATCCGCGCCGGGAGATTGCAGCAACGGCGACATCGTTAAGTGCCGACGTGGTGGTAATGGGTACCGTCGCCAGGCTTGGCGTGCCAGGCTTTATTATGGGCGGGACGGCGGAAGAAACCATACATCAACTGAACTGTGCCATCGTGGGTATTAAACCAGAGGGCTTTGTGACGCCCATCAAGGTCGACTAAACCGACAACGCCAGGACAGCGAAACTGCTGGTTCCGAGTCATGACGCGCTTTCCTGTTTTGTTCTCAATCTCAGCGATAGCGCGCGTATCCTGAGAACACTGCATCGGGTTACAGGCACAAAAAAGCCGGGCATCTTTCTGCCCGGCTTTTTTATGCAATGGCTTCTTTACGCTACACCAAACAGTCCTTTCAGCATAAAGAAGAAGATTATTGACAGGATGGCGCCTGCAGGTAGCGTGATTATCCAAGACACAACAATGTTACGCACAATTCCCAGGTTGAGCGCAGAGACGCCGCGAGCCAGGCCGACTCCCAGTACCGCACCAACCAGCGTTTGTGTGGTTGAAATAGGCAGACCGGTTCCGGATGCAATGACGACAGTACACGCAGCCGCTAATTCAGCAGCGAAACCACGGCTTGGCGTGAGATGCGTGATCCCCTGCCCGATTGTTTTAATGACGCGATGACCGAATAACGCCAGACCGGCAACAATGCCCAGACCACCTAAAGGCAGGATCCAGGGAGCAAGTTCGGAACTGGTGGAAATCTGGCCACCCGAGGAGACGACGCTGACCACCGCCGCAAGCGGGCCAATTGCATTTGCAACATCGTTAGAGCCATGGGCAAACGCCATACAACATGCTGTAACCACCATTAACAGGGCGAAGACCTTTTCCACGTTAGCGGTTTGCAAGTCTGCATTGTCATTATGGTTAAAGTTCATTTTCCCAATCAGCAACTTGCCGAGAAACCCAAGAGCAATTGAAATACCTATAGCCAGCAGGTAGCCATTGAGTTCACTGATTTCGAGTCCTACATGCTTAAGGCCTTTCTTGATGGTAACCAGCGACATAACAAAGCCAGCCATCGCCATATAGAAAGGGACATATCGCTTGGCATTGGCAAACGGCTTGTCAGTACTGAAGATTAGCTTGTGCGCGCTCATGAAGATCAGGTAAGCAATAATGCCTGATATCGCCGGGGTGACAATCCAACTACCGACGATGCCACCAACTTTTCCCCAGGATACAGCTTCTACGCTGACGCCAACGGCAGTAAAGCCAACTATCGCACCGATGATGGAATGTGTGGTTGATACCGGCCACCCTAACCAGGATGCGAGCGCCAGCCAGATCCCTGCGGCCAACAAAGAAGAAATCATTCCTAACACCAGATATTCTGGTATATCAGTAAAGAATGACGCGTCTATGATCCCTTTGCGGATAGTAGAGGTAACCTCACCACCGGCCAGATAGGCACCAGCAAACTCAAAAACCATGGCGATAAGAATCGCCTGCTTAATTGTCAGGGCTTTCGACCCAACTGATGTCCCCATGGCATTGGCAACATCGTTGGCACCGATACCCCAGGCCATAACAAATCCAACAACACCAGCAAGGATAATCAGAATCAAGCCATAACTTTCAAAAAAATCCACGAATTATCGCTCCTGAATTAATCGCGTCACAAAATAGACGTCAACTTTCCCCTGCTGGGACTGAAAGTAACAGCGACCGGTTATTGGGTCACAGCTGACACTACCACTTTGCATTTGCATGTATATTTTTTGTGCGAATATCATCTCGATTGCGGCGCATAATAACGTAATCGATGCGCCCGCCATAGAGGTAAATAGACGAAATTATATAAACTTTAGCAATCTTGCGTCAGAACGCTGAAATTAAGAGCAATTGTTTCAGTTTTATGACAATTGTTCCAGCTTCTGTTGCATTGATTCCAGCGGCGTGTGTCTCATATCTTTGCCATGGGTGAGATAAACCACGTATTCACAGACATTCTTACAACGATCACCAATTCGCTCAAGCGACCGCAGTGCCCACAATACTTCCAGCCAGTCCTGCATATCTTCCTTGGTGCGTTCCATCTCTGTAGTGGTAAAGTTGAGCAACTTTTTATATTCACTGTCGATAAGGTTGTCCTTATCGTACATCTCCAGCGCTTCGGCCTCGTTCTGCCTGGCGAAGGCATCAAACGTTCCACGCATCATCGCGGCAACCCGCTCACCAATAACCAGCATACTGCTTATAATGGTTTCAGAGGGCGGCAGTTTATTCTTCGTCACCAGCCGCGCAATACGCTCAATCTCATCGCCCATCCGCTCAATGTCGGTGATAGTTTTAGAAATTGTCATAATCAAGCGTAAATCGCTGGCGGTCGGATGGCGTTTTGCAATAATCCGCAAACACTCCTCATCAATCTGGATCTCCATTGAGTTCACTTTCAGATCGTTCAGGATCACTTTTTCTGCCAGACCAGCATTATTGTGCTTAATCGCTTTAAGTGTATTAATTAGTTGCTGTTCAACCTCACCGCCCATGGTTAAAACAGAATTACGCAGGTTTTCCAGCTCAATATTGAACTTACCGGAAATGTGGGTATTTATCGCGACCTGTCTCATAACGCCCTCTTTACAGAAAAGTCAGCCATACCGACCGGTGATATAGTCTTCGGTTTGCTTTTTATCTGGCATGGTAAATAAGGTGTCACTGTCAGCGTATTCAATCAACTGCCCCTGGTGCAAAAAAGCCGTGTAATCCGACACCCGTGCGGCTTGTTGCATATTATGGGTGACAATGACAATGGTGCAGCGCTTTTTTAAGCCAGCCATCAGCTCTTCAATAAAAAGTGTGGTCAACGGGTCAAGCGCTGATGTCGGTTCATCAAGTAGCAAAATATCTGGCTTCAGGGCCAGCGCTCTGGCAATAACAAGGCGCTGTTGCTGACCACCAGACAAAATGTGCGCAGGCTCAAATAAACGGTCTTTTACTTCTTCCCACAGGGCGGCATCTCTTAGGGCCTGTTCTACTGCATCGTCCAGCTGCCGGCGAACGCGGATCCCCTGTAACCGTAATCCGTAACTCACATTGTCGTAAATGCTCATTGGAAAAGGGTTCGGACGTTGAAATACCATGCCTACCTGTGTTCGTAAGCGGGAGACATTTTCTTTAGGATGGTTAATGTCTCTGTCGTCAATGATAATGCTGCCCTCAAAGCGACACCCGGTGTACAGGTCGTTGAGACGATTAAAGGCACTGATCAACGTAGACTTACCACAACCACTCTGGCCGATAAGTGATGTGATACGGTTTTTCGGGATGCGCATCGAGATATCATGCAGCACCTGTTTCTGACCAAACCATAAATTCAGCGACTGCACATCGATCGCGGTGTCCTGGTCAGCGAGATTATCAACATCCAGAGTTTCGTGTTCAAACAGCTTCAGCATAGACCCTCATTACAGCAAGTACCGCTTGCGTAAACGTGTACGCAGGATGACTGCCAGAATATTCAGCACAAACACCACCACCAGCAACAGCAGGCAGGCTGCAAACATCATTGATGACCCTTTGGCATCAGTCTGACTGTGGAACGCGCCATCGTAGATTAACACACCTAAATGCATAAACTGACGATCTAAATGCAGGTAAGGAAATTCCCCATCGATGGGCAGGTTGGGCGCAAACTTTACCGCGCCCACCAGCATTAAAGGCGCAACTTCACCAGCAGCACGGGCGATCGCCAGAATAACGCCAGTCATGATCCCCGGTGAAGCAATAGGCAGGATAGTGTGTAAAACCGTTTCGGCTTTGGTCGCGCCCAGTGCATAACTACCGGCTTTTAATCCGTCAGGAACTCGCCGTAACCCCTCTTCCGTCGCTACTATCACCACTGGCAATGTAAGAATTGCCATTGTCAGCGCCGCCCAGAATACCCCTGGCGTACCCATGGTCGGCGATGGCAGACGATCTGTGAAAAACAGGTCATCCAGACTGCCGCCCAGCGTGTAAACGAAAAAGCCGAGCCCGAATACTCCGTAGACGATAGATGGCACCCCGGCCATATTACTCACACTTACCCGGATCGCCGCAGTTAGGCCGTTATCCGGGGCATACTCACTGAGATAGACGGCCGCAAGCACGCCAAATGGCGTGACTATGATAGTCATGAGAAAAACCATTAGCACCGTACCAAATAAGGCCGGGAATACGCCGCCAGAGGTATTTGCCTGTTTGGGGGAGTCAGTGAGAAACGTCCCCAGGCTGCTTAAGGCCATTGCCCATTTATCCCATAACGACTGACGACTCACATAATGAAAACTATCAATCTCGGACAAGGGCAACTGCCAGCGAGCTCCACTGGCAAAAATCACTTCCATCTGAAACGCATCGCGGCGATTCTCAAGACGAATGATTTCCGACTGCCATTTGGTAAACGCTTCATTAAGACGCAGCCGAGCCGGCGCATCGGCATCAACGTTGCGGATATCCAACTCTGCCAGCTTTTGATGAATAACGGATAACCAGGACTCGCGGATGTCCTCTATCTTTGCCGAGAGGGCGCTTACCTTCTCCTGCATTACTTCATAATCTGACACCGGAATATCGGATGATTCCGCTGAGGTTAATTTCTCGGGCTTCGCCAGTACAGTGCGGCCATCGGTTATATTGATTTGTGCGCTTTCTGCAGCCAGCGTCTTGAGGATGATGTCCGACTCTTCTACCAGCGTTTTTGCGCCATAGGGGGCGGTTTCATCGGAATAATCAACTTGCCATACCTTTTCACCGGACGAATCGGTGCGTTGTCTGTGCTGAGCGTATACCGTTTTCTGTTTATTCAGTATCGGATCGTAAAAGGTGAGCTCATGAACCGGAGTTGGCCAGAAGTACGCCCCTCCCCGCACCAGGATAAGCAACAGAATGCTTAGCAGCGCCAGTAGCAGCAAACTCGCCAAAAAAGCCGTGGAACTAATGACAAACGACTGGCGCTGCGACGAACTCAGCAACGAACTTACGCTAATCATGATAGGCGTTCCTTCTTAATCGCTGTCGCAATAATTCAGCGAGGGTATTTACCACGAAGGTAAATCCAAACAATATACAGGCAGTAAAAAACAGTATCTGATAATGGGCACTGGATACATCTGCTTCTGGCAGCTCAATAGCCAGATTAGCAGTAAGTGCCCGTAAACCTTCCAACAGGCTCCAGCTCGATACTGGCGTATTTCCGGTTACCATCAACACGATCATTGTTTCGCCAAAGGCGCGGCCAAAGCCCAACATGATTGAAGCAAGTATGCCAGGCATCGCAACATGTAGCACCACATAGACCAGCGTTTGAAGCCGGGTCGCGCCAAGCGCGAACGAAGCATGCTTGAGACTGTCAGGCACACCGCTGATGGCATCTTCTGCCAGCGAATAAATACTTGGTGAGATCGCAATCCCAAGGGCAATCGCAACCACAATAGTCGTCTTACCAATCGGGCTCTCAGACTCGGTTGTCAGGCTGGTAATCGTGTGTGTATCAAACAGGGCGTAAAGCAGTGACGGGGCCCATGTCATGCTTATGTAGCCCAACACCAGGATGCCAGTAAAGGTAAAAAGAAGCTCAGAGCCATGCCGCCATCCACGGGGCAAACGGCGGGAGATTTGTCGCTGAAATAATGCGACCACGAATAGAATGATCGGTACCGTAACCAGAAAGAAGGCAAACGAAAACAAAAATTGCTCGGCCAGCGGTGCCAGCCAGATTGCGGCAATAAAGCCAATCAGAACACTGGGTACCGCTTCCAGCATTTCTATTGCCGGTTTTAAAAAGTGGCGTAAACGGCTGCGCGCAAAATAGCCGGTGTAAACCGCTGCACCTATAGACATGGGCAAGGCAATAAGCAGCGCCAGCAAAGACGCCTTTGCACTGCCTATCAATAATGGCACCAGGCTGTACTTCGCTTCCTGATAGTCAGATGCACTGGTGGTTTGCCATACGGTGCTGGGGTCGGGATAACCTTCATAAACCTGCGGTGAAAACAGCGAGTTCCATGTCGTAATTCCGGAAATATGGCTCACCCTAAACACTTGCAAACGGCTATCTGATATCGCGTAAATACGATCGCCATACCAACTGATATCCGTCACCCCCTGAGGAAGTGAGTAGTCGCTAACCACCTCACCACTGACACGATTTATAAATAACAGCCGATGTTCGGATGTCAGCAGCGCCATTGCATTTGTACTCGCGTGTACCGCAATATCGAGCGGACGTTCTGCGTCACGCAACTGGATCTGATAGGTGGGCATATAAATCAATTGCCCATGTTGATTTCTCAACGTCCAGCGCGTCAAAAGACCACTGGCATCAGCCAGCATCAGCGAGCGTTGCTTTGGTAACGCGAACCACCAGGTTACCGGGGAGGCAATGATCTGTGTGCCAGTCTCGCCATCGCGCAGTGACTGGAACTCAAGACGGTCAGGCTTAATCACAAGGGTCTGCATGGCGTCACCCAGCGGAACCACCTCGTCGCTGGCATCAAATACCTGATCGATGCGCTCAGTGGGCTGATGGCGGTTTACCCATCGCAACAATTTCTGCCTGCCATCGGAAATACCAACGACAGCCCAGTTCTCCGACAGCCACGACTGCCACTTTGTCTTCGACTGCCACATACCCAGAGGAAGCGAAAACGACACCATCGCCTGATCATTTTCCAGTGTACGGCTGCCAACTGTCTGGACTGCGTCAACGCTGACGCCAGGCAATGGGATACTGCGTGAAGGAATAAGGCGGGCCTGCCCCCCCGGAGAAATATCGGTAATGATATTTTGTCCTGCGCTCTCCATTACACTCAGGGCATGAGAGCATGGGCGGGTATAGTGCGTTACGTCGTTGAGCTCGTTCCCGGATACCTGAAAAAAGCTCAGCTGACACTGTCCATCAGACATGATCAGTGGCTGACTTTCCAGTGCGTCGTCGGTGGCCAGCACCTGATAACCTGATGGCAATGCCATTGAAGCCTCGGACTCAATAGCCGGCACCAACGCCAGCGGTAACGCCTGAGAAATCAGGTGGGTGATCAGCACCACCAGCGTAACCAACACCAGTGCACCAAAGCCGGTGACAGTATATCTGACCGCTTTGTCCCGGCGACTGCGTTGCTGGTTTTTCATTTCGCTTTGGGAATTCATTGTTCCATAAGACAAATTGGTGCAAATTGCTCTGGTGAGCAGTGTATTGTGTGTTACTTTTATATCAAGTGAAAGTTATTCGATAACTGTCCTGAATTTCACTCTCAGCATCAATTAGGCAGCATTACCTGGAATGTTGCAACACAAACAGGAGCGACGTATGCAACCTCTCGTCATCACGATTATGGGAAAAGACAAACCCGGACTGGTCGACTCGCTTGCCCGATGTGTTTATCAGCATGGGGGCAACTGGCAGGGTTCGAGTTTCGCCCATATGGCTGGTATGTTTACCGGCTTTGTAGAAGTCCACGTACCGGCCGATGCGCACAAAGCACTTATTGACGCGCTGGATGCACTCGATGGTTTATCAGTGCAGTATGTCTCAGTCACCGAATCGGCTGCGCAAAGTGGTAATTATTATGATGTTGAGATCATGGGCAATGATAAGCCGGGCATCGTTCAGGAACTGACCAGCATTTTCAATCAGTTCAACCTTAACATTCTCAACTTCGATTCACGCTGTGAAAGTGCGCCGAATTGGGGCAGCCTGATGTTTAAAGCGCACGCAAGAATAGCGGTACCTGATAACTTTGATGAAGGGGCGCTCAAAGAGGCACTGGAAGCAAAGGCTAACGATGTCGTCGTCGATATCAGTGCAGTGCAGGCATAAGAGAAATCGTAAGAACGGCGTACAGAGCTACCTGCAGCGTTATCTTTTTTTCAGGCCTGCCAGCTGTCGGTACTTTCTACGCTACGCAATACCACAACGTGACCTGCTGTGACCCTGAAGAGAAGAAAATTGTCACAGTATTGTCATCGATAACTGGCAGGCTTTCAGCATTTTTGACAAGTGAAAATCGCAAACCATGGATAGCACAGAGTTATACTACCCCAAAGAGCTAAGCTGGCTTTCATTCAACGAGCGTGTACTTCAGGAGGCAGCGGATAAAAACACGCCAGCCGTCGAACGTATCCGGTTCCTGGGCATTTACTCAAACAATCTGGATGAATTTTTCCGCGTTCGTGCCGCCGACGTAAAACGCCAGATAACCATCGCACAGAACGACGGCAATGATGCCGAAGCCGAGGCACTGATTAGCTTGCTGGAACAAATTCAGCAAAAGGTAGTACATCTGTCAGAAAAGTTCGACAGCATTCACAAAGACGCACTCAAAGCCCTCGCACGATACAATATTCATATTCTGCGCAAAGACATGCTGAACGATTATCACAAGGATTGGTTACGAAACCTTTTCGTCAACAAAATCCTGCGTCACATCGCGCCTATTCTGATTGATAAAAAGACCGACCTGCTTAGCCGGCTTAACGGGACATCCGTCTATTTGTATGTTGCTATTCGGCGGGAAGGCAGAAACCCCCGCTTCGCCGTTGTTCAGGTACCCACTACTGAAATGTCGCGCTTTGTGCTTATTCCACCGGAAAAAAGCCGCAAGAAAAAGCACATTGTGCTGCTTGATGACATTATTCAGTTGTGCCTGGCGGATATTTTTCGTGGCTTCGTCAAATTCGATACCTTAGAAGCGTTCTCATTTAAGATGACACGGGACTCGGAATACTCCATTAACGATGAAATTGATGAGAGTTATGTTGAGAAAATGTCCGAGAGCATGAAGCAGCGCCTGATTGCTGAGCCAGTTCGGGTTATCTACGATACCGCTATGCCCAAAGACATGGTTAACGATTTGCGTAAAAGGCTGAAAATCACCTCGCTGGATACCATGCATGCGGCAGGTCATTATCGCAACTTTAAAGACTTCATAGGCTTCCCGAATGTGGGTCGCGACTATCTTGAGCACAACGCACTTCCGGCTATTGATACCAAAAAATTCTCAAGTTATAACACGGTGTTTGACGCGATATCGGCACACGACATTCTGCTGCATTATCCTTATCACCGTTTTTTGCACTTTACCGAATTTGTACGTCAGGCTGCTTTCGACCCCAGCGTAAAAATGATCCGCATCAATATTTATCGGGTTGCCAGTAATTCCCGCATCATTAACTCATTAATTGATGCCGTGGATAATGGAAAAAAAGTGACGGTTGTTGTGGAAATACGGGCGCGGTTTGACGAAGAAGCCAATATTGAGTGGTCAAAACGCATGACCGATGCGGGTATTCGGGTTGTGTTAGGTGTACCCACGTTGAAAATTCACAGTAAGCTGTGCCTGGTAACCCGTGAAGAACGAGGCTCTTTGATCAATTACGCTCATTTTGGTACCGGTAATTTCAACGAAAAAACAGCAAAAATCTACACTGACTTTTCGCTGTTTACCCGTAATCAGGAGCTGGCAAATGAAGCCGTCTCGGTATTTGATTTAATTCAGTATCCGTATCGTCGTTACAAGTTTCAGCACCTGCAGATCTCTCCGTTGAACGCGAGAACCAAAATTCAGTCGTTAATCCGTCAGGAAATACAGCACCTCAAAGAAGGTCATAAGGCTGCTATTACCTTTAAAATTAACAACCTCGTGGACAAAGAGTTAATTGACGATCTATACCGGGCCAGTCAGGCGGGTATCAAAATTCGCGGCATTGTGCGTGGCATGTGCTCATTAGTGACCGGTCTGAAAGGCATCAGTGAAAATATTGAGATACTATCTATAGTGGATCGATTCCTGGAGCATCCTCGAGCCATGGTGTTTGAAGGGGGTGGTGAGCGCAAAGTGTTCATCTCATCAGCAGACTGGATGACGAGAAACATGGACAATCGCATAGAAGTCGGTTGCCCCATTTACGACAAAAACCTGCAGCAACAAATTGTAGATATTCTTGAAATGCAGTTTCAGGATACATTGAAAGCGCGGGTTATTGACAAGGATCAGGCTAATCGGTACGTTCGCAGGGGGAATCGCAAGAAGCTTCGGTCACAAATCGAAATTTACGATTACCTGAAAAAATTAGAAGAAACCTATTAGCAGTTGGGGCGGTTCACCACGACTTCCGGCGGAACCTTTGTGTCCGCCATGGTGCCGACAACCAGCGATGTCATCAGACACTTTGAGTAGCAGGCCCTGAATGAACCAGCATGAATCCGCTTTTGACTCTGTTTCTCCCCGCGACGTAACCAAGGTTGCTGCGCTTGATATGGGGTCAAACAGCTTTCATCTGGTCGTTGCCAGAATTAATGCAGGTTCCGTACAGATCCTGCATAGGGTGAAGCAGAAAGTACGTCTGGCAGAAGGGCTGGATGACAATGATATCCTGTCTCAGGAGGCCATTGAACGAGGCCTGCAAACACTAAAAATTGTGGCAGAGAGCCTCAAAGGTTTCGAACCCGACTCGGTTCGCATTGTTGCCACCCACACCTTACGCAAAGCAAAAAATGCGAAAGACTTTATTCATGCTGCTAAAGAAATCCTGCCTTATCCCATTGAAGTTATTTCCGGCACCGAAGAGGCGAGGTTAATTTATTCTGGAGTTGCCCATACCAGCCATGCGGAAGGACAACAACTGGTAGTCGATATTGGCGGCGGTTCTACCGAATTTGTTATAGGTGAAGGCCTCTCGCCACTTATTTGTCGCAGTCTGCAAATGGGCTGTGTGTCCTATACCCAACGCTTTTTTCCCGACGGTAAGCTCACGTCAAAGGCCTTCAAAAAAGCGGTGATCGCAGCAGAGCAGGAACTCGAACTTATAGAAGATAAATACCGTCGACTTGGCTGGCAGCAGTGTATTGGTACCTCGGGTACTATCCGAACCCTGTGTTTACTTGCCCAGCCTGAGCCCGCTACCAACACAGAGACATCATTGACGCTCAAGGCGCTTAACCAGTTGACGAAGCAGTTCATCGACGCAGGTCATATTGATAAGCTCACTATGCCGATACTCAGTCCTGACAGAAAAGTGGTAATAGCCGCTGGTCTGGCTATTCTCACAGCAATATTCAAAGCGCTAAAGATCGACACGTTGCAATATTCCTCGGCTGCACTCCGGGAGGGCGTGCTCTACCAGATGGAAGATGAGTTACATCACGCCGATATCCGGGGAAGAACGGCAGGCAGCCTGGCAACCCGCTACGATGTTGATACCACGCAGGCCACGTTAGTACTGAATACGTCTTTACGACTTATGGACCAATGCGCTAAAGCCTGGAAACTCAAACATAAAGACTGCCGCAGCATGTTGGGCTGGGCCGCCCTGCTCCATGAAGTCGGACTGCAGATCAACTCACGGGGTGTACAGCGACATTCCGCTTACATTCTTGCCAATGTTGATATGCCAGGCTTCACGCAGGAGCAACAGGAATTATTAGCCACGCTGGTGCGCTTCCATCGTAAAAAGGTTCGCGTTACCGAAATACCCGTTTTTTATCAGTACGATGTGAATCTTGTTAAGCGACTAATCGCCTTGCTAAGGTTAGGCGCGCTATTGAATATCAAGCGACAGGAAGACTTCATTCCGGACTTTACGGTCGATGCCCAGAAGCATGCATTGTCACTCACATTTCCGGAAGGCTGGCTGGAAGGACGGCCTATTTTGTCCGCTGATCTGGAACGCGAATCAGATTATTGGAAAGCCCTCGACCTGACACTGACTGTATCCTGAACGCTCACAGGCACGCCTTTTAGACATATCAGCGGAGCATCGGCGAACGTCGTCACCATCGCATCTCAGTGAACAAACCATACAGGAAACGGTGTCACGGCTTTTCGGTGTGTGAGTGTCTTCTTGTGTCTAAAAACTTTACACGTCCCCCCTGTTTTGCCCGCTGAACGTTTTCAAAATATTGATTTATTCATTTTTTGTGCAAAGGGCGCACTTCTTGTATAGCATGACTTTCAGGACACGCCTCAAGACTATTTAAACAAGGAACTATCATTATGATACGAGTTTTGTCGCGTTTACTCAGCGCAATTGCGCTTGCAGGAAGTGTGGCCTTCAGCTGTCAGGCTGCTTTAATCACCGTTAACGGCACGTCGCTTAACGTCAACGCTGTCAACATCAATGAAATCAGTGCAACGTCATTTAATAATCTATACGGCAATAGCCAGTTCGGTGCTAACACAGGCTGGGAAATCGCCAATGAGATGATCACTTTTATTGCTGAATTTAATAATCAATTCGCCATCTACAGCATCTTCAGTGATCGTTTTGACGCCAACACTGGCACCGCAGGCTCGTTGACGTTTTCTGCGTCAGGGGATGGAGTGATGACGTTCAGAGATGATCCTGGTGAAACTACGCTCGGCGACACTGTGTTGTATAACTGGGCGGCAGACCGGACAGACGGCCTGATTTGGGGAACCTTTCCGGCAAGCGGGATTAACACGGTTCATACCTTCTCTGATGTCTCAGGTTTGAATGGCATTACCGTTTACAGCTTTGACGACAACAACATTCCATTCGTTGCCGGTACTTTTGACTTTATCGATAACGGAGCCGTTATTCGCTATTCCTCGGTGAGCGCACCAGCTTCCCTTGGACTTATGGCGGTGGCACTGTGCACGATATGGCTGCGCTGCCAAAGACGGCTGCGGTAGTTGCTGTAAACAAGGGCGAAGAGACGCTGTCTCTTCGTTTGCCTGATAGGTAACGCGGCATATACTGATAAGGCGTTAACAGTGTTATCGGGTGGCGTTAATCAGAAACCGACTGCTACGACCTGGTTTCTACCGGTGTGCTTGGCTTCGTACAACGCTGCGTCTGCCTCTTTCACACTGTCAAATAAGTCACTGTTCTGTTTAATCTCTACAACACCAAACGACGCCGTGAGCCTAAACCGGTGATTTTGAAAGCGAACCTCGTAAGCGTTTACTTCGGTGCGAAGTCGCTCAGCCAGTTGACTGGCTTCAGTCACATCACTTTGCACAGACAAAATTAAGAATTCTTCCCCCCCCCATGCGGATAAGGGTATCTTCTTTTCTTAGCAGCGACTGAACAACCCGCGAAAAATGTTTAAGGGCGTAGTCGCCAGCCAAATGTCCATAGCGGTCATTGATCGATTTGAAGTGATCAATATCGCAGACCACAACAGACAACGTTTGCTGCTGACGCTCTGCATATGCACAAAGTTTAGGCGCCATTTCATAGTAAAAGTGACGGTTCTTTGCCCCGGTCAGCGCATCAGTGAACACCCGCAAGCGGAGTCGCTCCAGCAAGGAATACATAATACTGACGGCAAATCCGAGTAAGAAAAGTAACTGTAGCGAGACCATAGAAATCAAGCCCACCATAGTTTGCTGCTCGGAACTCCCGACAAACACAAATAGATAGAGAGGCCCGCCCACCAGGGTAATAAATAGCGCCACCAGCAGCGACAACATTAATACCCAGTTGCCTATCGACTCCCGGTTTAAATAGTGTCGAATGCGGGACAATGTCATCATTAATGGTATCGCGCAATTAAACAGCATCAGGGCGTCACGCATCATGACGCTGTCCTGATTCCAGTAATAATGCACAGTGAGTAATTCTACTATTAAAAGGTGACTGGCAATCGCGTAGCGATAGCGCCCTCTCACCGCATGACCATAACGTTTGGCCACACTGATAAAAACCAGCCATGCACTAAAAAGCAGGAAGAGGTTGTAGCACAGAATATACACTTCGCGATAACCAACATGGCGAAGTGACAGGGTAATTTGCGCCAGTGTCGTAAACACCAGAAACAGGCGGGCATAATGTGCTGCTTTCGATTTATGTTTGTGCTTAGGCTTGGGCAACGCAAACGTAAACGCAATGCCTATCAGCGCGACGAGGGTTAATAACCCTCCCTGAAACACAACGAGTTCTTCAATACCCAAAATGATTTACCTGATTTACGGTTTACGGGGCAACAACAAAGCATGCTGCTATATCCCCGCCGCAACATCGATATGCCGACGTGGCTACTACAGTCTGCCCACGTCCATTCCGGGCTGAAAATACGCGCGAATTATAAGAGACCCAACTGGTCGGATCAATTGACTTGATACAAGATCAAGCTAAGCCTCTGCCAGACCAAAAAAAATAGTTTTTACGGATAACCAGACGGTCAGCTTTAGACAAATTTTTCACGTACTATTACCGTAAAATTACCTATCTGTTGGGAAAAACGCCGAAATAATAGCAGTGAGAGAAACCAGAGACATTGAAACGCTGTCAGTATGGTGGCTTGCAAAACGTGTTTGTTTCGACGCAGACGGTCTCACAGACAATCACAACTAAAGCGAACATATCCTCGCTGAGACGGGAAATCGGGAAATTCAGGTGGGTTTCGTCATTAGCGAACAAGACGTTCGATACTACTGTCAGGTATTCTGCCTGCCGGGGAAGTCAGCAACAGTGTCGCGACTTTCCGGCAAGCAGCACGTAGGTTACTTACGCTTTTGACGCCTGATAAATGCTTTCAATGGCTTCATCCAGCGTAGCTTCAAATTCGTCCTCTGACTGCTGAACCGAAATTCCCTCAGTCAGTGCACGCGAGAAACTGGCAATCATGCCCTGGTTTTCGGCAAGTTTAGCATTGGCCTCATCGCGGCTGTAACCGCCAGAGAGTGCGACCACTTTCAGTACCCGAGGATGATCGACCAGCTCTTTGTAGAAATTATTCTCCGTTGGCAACGTCAGTTTCAGCATCACT
Organism: Alteromonas sp. H39; assembly: GCF_047556435.1. GTDB lineage: Bacteria > Pseudomonadota > Gammaproteobacteria > Enterobacterales > Alteromonadaceae > Alteromonas. The sequence continues at coordinate 946,300 of NZ_CP180210.1, read as the reverse complement.
TCCTGACCTTCTTCCAACATATTTAGTTGTGCCAGGATCTCCAGCTTCAGCAGGGCTTCGGCCTCGGCTTTCTCCGGGCTGTTGATATCCACCTCAGGCTCAATAATGGGCACCAGGCCTGCCGCCAGAATATCTTTACCCACTTCAAACTGTTGCTTAACAACCGCTTTGATACCATCATGATTCGCCAGCTTAACCACCGAACGCATCTTTGTGCCAAACACGTCCTGCGCCACCGCTTTTGCCAGCAGTGCTGCCAGGCCCGGCATAGGCTTCATTACCTGAACACCGTTTTCTTCGTCAGCCAGCCCCTTATCGACTTTCAAAAAAGGAACCACGCGCTTTTTCTGCCATAAGTAGTGTGCAGATGACATGCCTTCAATGTCACGATCCAGCGTGTTTTCAAACAAAATCGCGCCAAGCACGCGCTCGCCACTGAATGCTTTGCTGGTAATGATACGTGTACGCATCTGATGGACCATTTCAAACATTTCGTCATCGTTGTTGTACGCAGATTCGTCAACACCGTAAAGTTTCAATGCTTTGGGCGTGCTACCGCCACTTTGGTCAAGGGCTGCAATAAAACCGGTCTGGGTTTTAACCTTATCCAGCATAGCTTGCTGAGCTTGTGATGCCATTAGCAACACTCCTTTTGTATTTTCTGCCCGCAGGCAGGTGTAGGGTTAGTTTTTTCGCTGGCGTACGTCACTGTCTCGCCAGCGATTTGTGGCTCTCGCCAAGCGGACTGGTGTTATTTATTTTTTTCTTCCAGTACCGCAACTGCCGGTAGCGTCTTACCTTCCAAAAACTCCAGGAAGGCGCCACCACCGGTAGAGATATACGATATCTTATCAGCGATTTCATATTTATCTACTGCGGCAAGCGTATCGCCGCCACCCGCAATCGAAAATGCATCACTTTCTGCTATCGCCTGTGACAGCGCTTTGGTCCCAGCACTGAATTGCTCGAATTCAAATACGCCCACCGGACCGTTCCAGACAATGGTGCCGGCATTTTTCAAAATGGTTTCCAGCGCCGCAGAAGAATCCGGGCCAATATCAAAAATCATATCGCCATCATTTACATCACTTACGGCTTTCAGCGTTGCTGGCGTGTTCTCATCGAAGGCTTCACCAACAACTACATCGGTTGGTACCGGAATGTCGCCGCCGTTGTCCTGAGCCTGTTTCATCAAGCGTTTCGCTTCGTCAACCAGGTCCATTTCCACCAGTGATTTACCCACATTGTGGCCTTGTGCCGCAATAAAGGTATTGGCAATCCCGCCACCCACAATCAGTTGGTCCACTTTTTCCGCCAGCGATTTCAGCACGGTCAGTTTGGTTGAGACTTTAGAGCCGCCAACAATTGCTACCATGGGGCGTGCCGGGTTATCCAGCGCTTTACCCAACGCATCCAGTTCTGCTGCCAGTAGTGGTCCGGCTACCGCTTTCGGTGCAAATTTGGCCACGCCATGAGTCGATGCCTGCGCACGGTGGGCCGTACCAAACGCGTCCATCACGAAAATATCGCACAGCGACGCGTATTGTTTCGATAAGGTTTCGTCGTCTTTCTTTTCGCCTTTGTTAAAGCGAACATTTTCCAGCACCAGCACTTCACCGGCTTTGGCATTAACGCCCTGCAGATAATCCTTCACAAGAGAAACCGGGGCGTCCAGGGCGTCATTCAAATAATCCACAACCGGCTGCAACGAGAACTCATCTGCTGGCTCACCCTCTGTCGGGCGACCTAAATGCGACATCACCATTACAGCAGCACCGCCTTCAAGCGCGGCTTTAATGGTTGGAATAGATGCTTTAATACGGGCATCAGACGTTACTTTGCCGTCTTTTACAGGGACGTTCAGATCTTGTCTGATCAGCACCCGCTGACCGGATAATGAAACATCCTGCATAGTTGGAATAGCCATAGAATTTCCCTTATCTGTTTATATTGAATCGGTTTGGCTGACACGATACATCGCCAGCGCAGTATCAATCATTCGGTTTGCGAAGCCCCATTCGTTATCACACCACACCAGCGTTTTTACCAGGTGTTTGTGACTCACGCGGGTTTGGGTGCCGTCGACAATGCATGAATGCGGGTCGTGATTAAAATCAACGGAAACCAGCGGCTCCTCAGTGTAATCCAGTATACCTGCCAGACGCCCGTGTTTTACTTTTGCCAGTGCCTCGTTGACCTCGGCGATAGTCACTTCACGTTGTGTGGTGACGCTCAAATCCATCGCCGTGACGTTAATCGTGGGCACACGCACCGCTATCGCTTCAAACTTACCGGCAAACTTAGGCAAGATCCTCTCAATACCACGGGCAAGCCGGGTATCTACCGGAATGATTGACTGACTTGCCGCCCGCGTGCGGCGAAGATCGTCATGATAAGCATCGATAACCTGTTGATCATGCATTGACGAATGAATGGTGGTGATCGTGCCGCTTAGCACTTCAAATGCATCGTCTAAAGCCTGTATAACCGGCACAATGCAATTGGTCGTGCAGGAGCCATTAGAGACGAGCTTTTGCTCTGGTGTCAGCGTCTCTTCGTTACTGCCAAAAATAATCGTGTTGTCTAAATCCGGCGTGCCGGGAGAGGAAAAGAGTACACGTTGCGCGCCAGCGTCAAGATGGGCCTGACCGGAAGCCCTGTCATCAAATACACCAGTACATTCCAGTACCAAATCGACGCCCAGTTCTCGCCAGGGCAGTAAGTCGATGTCCGGTTGTGCCAGTAAGCGTATGGCGTTACCTGCAACGATCAGATTTCCCTTTTCCAGATGCACATCAAAAGCAAACCGCCCGTGGGCGGTGTCATACTTTAATAAATGTGCGATGCCTTCGGGTTTGGCGACATCATTGATTGCAACCACTTCGATAAGCCGGTTGCGCCCGCTTTCAAACAGCGCGCGCAACACGTTGCGTCCAATACGACCAAATCCATTTATGGCAACTCTTAACATATAACCGCCTGTTGCCTGCGTGCGTTAGAGTGAGAGCGCAGCCTCAACTACCTCATCAGTCGTAATGTTGAAATGCTTGAACAAGTCACCTGCCGGGGCAGACTCACCGAACGTATCCATGCCCACTATAGCACCGTTAAAGCCTACATATTTGTGCCAGCTGTCTTTCGATAATGCTTCCACAGCGACACGTTTTGTGACATCTGAAGGCAGAACGCTTTCTTTGTAATCTTTGTCCTGACGATCAAACACGTCAGTACAAGGCATGGAAACCACGCGCACTTTTTTGCCCTGGTCACTAAGCTTTTCAGCTGCCTCAACAGCAAGCTGGACCTCAGAACCGGTGCCAATCAGGATAATGTCTGGCTTGCCGTCGCAATCAACCAGCGTATACCCGCCTTTTTCAATCGCCGCTACCTGCTCAGGTGTGCGTGACTGTTGGGGCATGCCCTGACGCGTAAAAATGAGCGTGGTTGGGCCATCTTTGCGCAGAATAGCCGATTTCCACGACACCGCAGATTCGACCTGATCGCACGGACGCCAGTTATCAAGATTCGGTGTAGCGCGCAGAGCGACAACCTGCTCAACGGCCTGGTGTGTTGGACCATCTTCACCCAGACCAATTGAATCGTGGGTATACACAAAAATTACCGGCTGCTTCATAAGCGCTGCCATACGAACGGCATTGCGGGCATATTCCATAAACATCAGGAAGGTGGCACCGTAGGCTCTGAAGCCTCCGTGCAGGACAATGCCATTCATCATGGCCGACATGCCAAACTCGCGCACGCCATAATAAACATAGTTGCCTGATGCATCGTCTTTCTCAACGCCTTTACTGCCTGACCAGATTGTCAGGTTAGATCCCGCCAGGTCGGCAGAACCACCCAGTAGTTCCGGCAGTAACGGGCCAAAGGCATTCAGTGCATTTTGCGAGGCTTTGCGTGAGGCGATATTTTCCGGGTTTGCCTGCAAATCCGCAATGATCTTGTCAGCATCGGCAGCGAAGCTTTCGGGTAATTCACCAGCCACACGACGTTTGAATTCTGCAGCCAGTTCAGGATAGGCTTTTGCATACGCATCGAATTTCTCGTTCCATGCACTTTCCGCTTTCTGGCCGGCATCTTTCGCATTCCAGCCTGCGTAAATATCTTCTGGTACTTCGAAGGCGGGATGCGGCCAGTTAAGCGCCTCGCGGGTACTGGCAATTTCATCATCACCTAACGGCGCGCCGTGGCAAGACTCGGTGCCCTGCTTATTCGGCGCACCAAAGCCAATAACCGTACGACAGCAAATCAGCGTTGGCTGAGACGTATTTTCACGCGCGGTTTGAATGGCCGTGGCGACTTGCTCGGCATCGTGGCCATCGATATCTTCGATTACCTGCCAGCCGTAAGCACGGAAACGCTCTGGTGTGTTATCGGTAAACCAACCCTCGACCTCACCATCAATAGAGATGCCGTTGTCATCCCAAAACGCAATTAACTTACCCAGACCTAAGGTGCCAGCCAGTGAACAAGTCTCGTGTGAGATCCCTTCCATCAAACAGCCATCACCCATGAACGCATAAGTGAAATGATCAACAATATCGTGACCGTCACGGTTAAATTGTGCTGCCAGGACTTTTTCAGCCAGCGCCATGCCGACCGCGTTACTGATCCCCTGCCCCAGTGGGCCGGTGGTAGTTTCTACACCCGGTGCATAGCCGTATTCAGGATGACCTGGTGTTTTAGAGTGCAACTGACGGAACTGTTTTAACTCTTCAATTGGCAGGTCGTAACCTGACAAGTGAAGCAGTGAATACAGCAGCATCGAGCCATGACCGTTTGACAACACGAAGCGGTCACGGTTTGCCCAATCCGGGTTAGATGGGTTATGCGAAAGAAAATCACCCCACAAGACCTGAGCAATGTCGGCCATTCCCATAGGTGCGCCAGGGTGTCCTGACTTGGCTTTTTGTACGGCATCCATACTTAACGCGCGAATGGCGTTGGCGAGTTCACGGCGAGAGGGCATGTGGTCTCCTGATTGTTTTGTCTAAGATGGGGCTGACGTTTTGAACGCACAGTTGTAGAACACTGCGCTGACGATATCTGCCCGCTTATCTGAGTGTGAGAGTATTCTTACTCATGGACTCATTCAGTTCAATGGATTTTACTTACCAAATCCGGCAGCCAGATTATGAAATTAAAAATTATTACCGGTTTGGAATTTGCCACCAAAGAATTATTGAACCCTTAACTGGCAATTTGACTATGTACACAGATCGAGACTGTCAACTAATCGTAACGAATAGACTTTTAGACGTCCAGAAGTAAAGACTGGTATTTTAATGCTAAATCGGTACAATACCGCGTTTAGTTTGTGAAAACACTCACGGAGATTTTATGGCCACGCATTTGTTCACGTCCGAGTCAGTGTCAGAGGGACATCCGGATAAAATCGCAGATCAGATTTCTGATGCGGTGCTTGATGCCATTTTAGAGCAGGACCCAACTGCACGGGTTGCCTGTGAAACCTATGTTAAGACCGGTATGGTACTGGTTGGCGGGGAAATTACCACCTCGGCATGGGTAGATATTGAAGAACTGACCCGGCAAACGGTTAAGGATATTGGTTACACTCACTCTGATATGGGGTTTGATGCTGATTCCTGCGCGGTATTAAATGCCATTGGCAAACAATCCCCTGACATTAATCAGGGCGTTGATCGTCAAAGTCCTGAAGAACAGGGCGCGGGTGACCAGGGGTTGATGTTTGGCTACGCCTCAGATGAAACCGAAGTATTGATGCCCGCCCCAATTACTTACTCACATCGCCTGGTACAGCGTCAGGCAGAAGTGCGTAAATCCGGTAAATTAGACTGGCTGCGTCCGGACGCGAAAAGCCAGGTCACCTTCAAATACGAAAATGACAAGCCCGTTGGTATCGACGCCGTTGTCTTGTCCACGCAGCACTGTGATACGGTAACGACCGAACAGGTGCGTGAAGCCGTGATGGAAGAAATCATCAAACCGGTATTACCAGCAGAGTGGCTGGACAAAAACACGCAGTTCCACATTAATCCCACAGGTCGATTCGTCATTGGCGGGCCGATGGGCGACTGCGGACTGACCGGCCGTAAGATTATTGTGGATACCTACGGCGGCATGGCACGACACGGCGGTGGCGCTTTCTCCGGAAAAGATCCGTCAAAAGTAGACCGTTCGGCAGCTTACGCGGGCCGTTATGTTGCGAAGAATATCGTGGCTGCAGGACTTGCTAAACGATGTGAAATCCAGGTGTCCTATGCGATCGGTGTAGCCCAGCCTACATCAATAAGTATTGAAACCTTCGGAACGGGTAAAGTTGACGAAGCGACGCTGGTTGCTCTGGTTCGTGAGTATTTTGATCTTCGCCCCTATGGGTTAATTAAAATGCTGGATCTGGAACGTCCAATCTACCGTGCAACCGCAGCATACGGACACTTCGGACGCGATTTATTCCCTTGGGAACGAACGGATAAAGCCGAAGCTCTGCGAGCCAGTATCTAGTCTACTATTCGCGTTACTTTTCCCGCCAGACCATGGCGGGCAAAGTAACGCAGGTATGCCCCTCCATATACCCACTCTTTAATCACTTATAACGTTTACTTCTATAAGTGGATGCAAACTAATCAAAAAAGACTCATCCATAATTTCAAAAGCGGCGTACACGAGTCTACAATGTAAAAACATGCTTCAGAAAAACGACTGCTCCGTGGCGCCGATCACTTCCGAAAAGGTGGTTATCGATAAAAAGCGACAACAATAACGCAGCGTTTTCTCAGGTAGTGACAACACTCAAACTGGAACCCATCACATGGAAAATTCGTGGCGGTTGCTTGCTTTTGCTGTTTTATTCTCAGGTCTGGTTATGGCCGATAATGCACCCGGTGGCCGTGTGCCTGCAGAGCAGTTCCCCTTACTTTCCACTCCACAGCAATCCGCAATAAGTTTCAGAAGTGCCCTGTTGCCAAAATGGTCATTTGACGTCCGCCATGATCGCGCCATTCCGTATAACTCTGTGTGGATTGACACTATTGCTTTGCACTCCCCCATCGACTCCATACGTTTGTCTGCGAGCCGGACTATCTCTTCCTCTTCCCACCAGCGAATCTTTGCAAGCGTACAGGCCAGTAATGATTTTTATACCCGCTCTCTGGATTGGCTGGTATTGCCCGGCAATGCGGGTGTTGCAGCCAGCGTAGGCTGGTTTATCGGAGAAGTCGACAGCCTGAATATGGCGGTGGAATATGAATACCGGGAAGTAGGAGAGACCGATGTGAATTCACTGAATCTGGGTGTTCACTATTATTTTTGACAAATTCTGTCCACAATTGCTGCAACATGCTCAGCAGTAGTGTCAATCAGCGGTACCGATGAATGTTCCTGCTTTACCAGCAATCCAATTTCAGTGCACCCTAACACGATGGCTTTGGCGCCTTGCGCCTGCAACCTTTGAATAATTTCCAGATAGCGCTTCTTAGAAGCGTCATTGATCACTCCTTTGCAAAGCTCATCGTAAATAATATTGTGTACTGCGTCGCGCTCAATGTCATCCGGCACGATAACTTCCAGTTGGTGGCTGGCAAGACGCTCACGGTAAAACGGTTGCTCCATGGTAAAACGCGTCCCCAGCAACCCTACCTTCAGCGAACCAACCTGGTGACAGCGCTTGGCGGTCGCATCAGCGATGTGAATAAGCGGTACCGGAATGGCACGAGCAACTTCTGCCGCCACTTTGTGCATTGTATTTGTGGCAATAACAATTGCCTGTGCTCCGCCCTGACAGAGCAGACTCGCGCTGTCACAAAGCGTTTCTGCCAGCGCATCCCAGCGATTGTCATGTTGCCATTGGCTGATTTGCTGAAAATCTACACTATGAATGAGTAAGTCTGCGCTGTGCAGTCCTCCCAGGCGCTCACTTACCTGCTGGTTGATTTGCTGGTAGTAACTTTGTGTTGACTGCCAGCTCATCCCGCCGATGATGCCAATACGAACCGGTTTGCTGGTCATCTCGCGCCTGCCTGTTTCTGCTTTGCAGAATCACTTGCCTCACGCGTTACAATAAACGTCTTCTGGATCAATTCTGCATCGACACTCGCGCGATGCCGGGCATCACACTCCGGAGTATGAATGCGCTGCTTAACCTCATGCCAGTAATGCATTTGATACTCATTCAACACATACTCCAGCGCAGAAAGTCTGAACGTCATGCGAATACCAGCTTCAGCAAACAACTTTATCAGCCAGGAATGATCGACAACCCAGCCATCTGAATAGGCGGTTCTGTCTCCCATGAAGGTATTGAGCTCGTGGCACACTGTCACCGGATCGGCACCGTGTTCAGCAAGCAATCTGCGGCTGATCCCATGTAACTGCTCAGCGGACTCATCCCAGTGTGACCAGGACGCAAATGGACGAATCAACCGGCAAAAACGCGCACCATCAGACCGGGCCACCCCAATTTCAATAGGGTAACTTTTTGCACCAAAGCCGCTGGCTTCGACATCCAGTATCGTTGGGGGGTGAAAAAGGGTTGGCAACCTGCAAGCCTTTTAAAACATATCGATACTATAACGCTACGGCCCCTGCGCAATAAGTGCAAGGTTAAAGCGAATAAAAAACAACAGGGCACGCATTTTACGCATACCGTGACACCACAACCATGATTTTGCATCGCGCAACCTGAGCGGGCCTGGCTGCTGGTACACCGGATATACGCTCGGCCAGGTAAGTTTTACCCGGTTCAAGGCATACGGACAGACTCCCCTGTTGTGCCAGAGTTCGTCAGCCTCACGGCGAGAGCGACGACAAGCCTGGATCCAACTGTGAGTGACAGCTACACACCGTAAAGTCTGAGCCGTACGAACCATGCACATTCGCATCGGCCCTGATATTGATTGGGAGAATACCTTGTTATCACACCGCTGGTTTCCTAACAGCTGCAGACATATTGCCTGTTTCTTTCCCCCACTTCGCCATGGATACCTGAAAATCGCGCGCAGGCGGTGTACAGTGTTAAATACTGGCAAGAATTTCGCATCACGTTACTATATTCTTGTTTATATCCCGATGGCAGCATCCATCCACTGACAATACCGCCAATGTCCCGAAACGCGTTTCACTATGAGTCTACAAATGAAGCCGGTCACCTGCGGCCTCCTTCAATGATATCGGCTTTCTCCAGGCGTTATCTGCTGTGTGCGCTCGTATTGTGCACGTTGGGTCTGACATCTTTAATTGGCGTGGTTTCATTCAATGTGAGAGCGCTACAAACTGAAGTAGATGCGATTTTTTTCACACCGCATCCTGAGGCCTCATCCCAGTCACTAAACTCCATGCAGGCGCAATTAGAAACACTAAGTACAGTGCTCCCGGACTACGCACAACCCCGCTTGTTATTAGCGAAGCTGTATCTGATCAGAGCCAAAGTGGGAATGGATGCCAACAGCGCACGGCCTGATTTTTTAAGTGCAGCCAGACACCAGTTAGAACAGATAAGAATGCGTCAGCCTGCTCACTACCCTGCGATTGGTTTGACAGTTTGGCTTGAGGCGCAGCTGGGTTTGCCGTTGGATGAGCGCTTACCTACGCTTCGGCTGGCGCTATACAACGGTGGACTGGAAAAAACCAATCAATGGTTATTGGGGCCTGTCGTTGTGGCTGACTGGCAACATTTGCCGGATGACTTACGGGCTCTCAGCGGCCCCATGATAAAAAGTATGCTATCAGAACAGGAAAGCCGCTATCGTCTCATAGAGGCAATGTATAACCATCAACGTTTTCTGCCGTTTACGCAATTTTCCCCTAACCGGGACACGTCCTATTTACTGAGAACCTTGCATGCCATTTACGTTAGTCCCAAGATCCGCTGATTTTCCCACGAAGGCGGCGGCAGTTCTGATGAGTACAATGCTTATTGTCACGCCATGGCTGCACGGTGCCGAGCTATTATGGGAGCAAATGCTGACAGCGGCGCTTATTTTCCTTAGTTTTTCACTACTGTTACTAAGTCAATCCCGCGACAGGGTGCGTCATTCGTCAATCAGATACATTGTGATACCAGGCATCATCTGGATTTGTTATCACATGCTGTACCTTCTTCCAATGCCGCTTAGCTTACTAAAACTGTTGAGCCCGTCAGCCTTTTCCTGGTACACGCACCCGCTGATGAGCGAGTCACCAGCGTTGAGTCTCTACCGGTTTGCGACACTAACTGAAGTGATTAAATTTGCTGCACTGGTAGCGCTTGTGCCTCTGGTGTACCGTCTTTGCCAATTCCGGCAGACAGCCGAAACCCTCATTGCGGTGATGGTGATCATCGCGGCAATCACCAGCGTTTACAGTCTGCTGAATTTTGCAACAGCAGGACGTTTCGACATCATCCCGGCTATCCCGCCGTGGGATTATCCCTGGCGAGAAGGGATCCGGGGCACCTACAGTTATAAAAACCAGTATGCGACGTACCTTGCGATGTCTGTCGCCCTGGGTACAGGCTGGAGTATGTCGATATATCAGTCGATACGCCTTCGCAGTGGCATCGCCACGAACTGGCTGTTCAGTCGCTCATTTCTGAAACTCGCAATCGTCGTGCTGCTAACGGGGCTGACGTACATCACGTTACTCAATACGGCCTCTCGCGGAGCAGTACTGTCACTGACATTAAGCGTATTGCTGGTTTTTGGAAGTTATGTGCTGCTTCAGGCTGATCGGCGACAAGCACTTATGCGTCCACGCGCTCTCATTGCGGGCAGCCTTGTGCTAATCGTCGGGTCGTTACTGTTCGTGCAGTCGTCCGCCTTTGAACGGTTTACCCAGTATGAGTTTGAAGACAACGGCAGGCAGCAGCTTCGCGAGACCGCTATACACGTTTTCGCTGACTTTCCGCTTACCGGCACCGGCGCGGGCACATACCCTTATGTTCAGCATAATTATAAGCCCGCCTCGCTGGGTAACAGTGGCATGTCTCAACGCGCTCATAATGATTATCTGGAAACACTTGCAACTCAGGGCATTATTGGCGCAGGACTGACCGCACTGTTTATCTGTGCATTACTCAGCGGTGTTTTTAAGCGCAGCAATGCCGATGTTTCTCCCTTTCTGCTGGCATGTCGCAGCGGCGTGCTGACGTTGCTAATTCAGTCTGCTATCGACGTGAATCTGTCTACCTTTTGGCTACCTGTGTACTTTATTATCATCTGCGTACTGGGCTGGCATTTCAGAGAGGCTTCTCATGTCAATCGCGTGCAGAAAGAAACCGGCACAATCTGAAAATACCGGCGAGAGCGCAGGAACTATGCAAAATAGAAGGAGCACCACGGACAGATGCCGTGGTGCATTCAGGGATTACAACTCAGTAACCAGTTGACCGTTAGCAGTGACTTTGCGATCTTTTATCGTGATTGTGGAAGAAAAATCGCCCTCTTCATCAACCTCCACCATCTGCATCTGGACATATTGGTTCAGCATGGGCACAAGAGCAGGCAGCACTTGCGGCGCTTTTTCATCCAGTTCTATATTTAGCGTACCGCTGACCCTTCCGGGCATCTGCCCAGACTGCAGAATGCCCATATCAAAGCGTTGCAAGTCGAACTTACCCTCAAGCTCAATTTCCGCATCATTATAAACCGCAGAGATATCATCAATTGTCATGGATAGTGGGTTTTCACCCAGGATATCAATCATTTTTGCAACCGCTTCCGGGTTTTGCATATCGGCAGCAGAATTGTTATACCCTATCAGGTATTTCATCGCCGCCTGACTCATCCCTTCAAGCTGAAACTTTAACACTATGTCTTTGACGTCCAGGGGCATTTCACCGGTGGCAGTCACGCTGTCGCCAGTCACGTTATAGTTAACACCGAAAGTGCTGTCATCACGTTGCCACGTTGTTGTCGAGAAATTGATTTTCTCAGCCGCCAGCGTAGAACCAGCCGCAGCGTTGCTTAAATCAAAAGAAGACAGTGTCAATTCGGTATCACCGGTATAAAGCAGATCTTCAAGGTATTCGATGTCCAGTTTCATTTCCATCTCACCTACCGTTATCTTTTCCTGACTGGCTGCTTTTTCCAGCGTTAAACCATCCCAGCTTCCTTCCAGTTCCGCTTCGCTCATAGACAGGTCGCTTTCACTGGTTAAGCGTATCGGCTTTATATTTACCAGTACGCCATCTTCCTCACGGGTTAATGCATCAGACACGAAGGTGTAATGAATGCTGCTTGTCAACGCGTTGACCGAAGACTTCAATGAATAGTTAAAGCCTTTAGTAATCTCTGAAAGCATTAAAGATAATTCGTCCGTACCCAGTTCAAACACACTGTCACAGGTTACGTATAACGGTAAAACAGAACAGTCGCTAAGCATGCTGAACGTTGCAGGCTCGCTCGGCCTGTAGCCGGTATCCATTTTTTCAAACATGGCCTGCGTTGCAGTAATGGTGATTTTGTCAGAAAGGCTAAAGAAGCTGCTTTGCGTCACATCGCGGGTGACTTCCATCCCTATGTCATCATAGTAGGTAGTGGCTTTGGCCAACTGATTGGCGATGGCTTCATTATATTGATTCTTGGTGTACCAGGTGGCCGCCGCACCAACAGCCACAACAACGCCAACCGCAATGGCAACAGAGGTAATACGCATAAAAACTCCTTGAAAAAAATACAGTGCCTGTCCCTGGAACAGGTGCGCCTTAAGCGTACACGCAAGAGGTCGAAATGAGAAGTGTCTGAAATAATACCCGCGTAGCAAACCGTTACGCAGAAGAGGGGGAGTTGGCCGATAAGCCGGGTTCTGTCGTGGACAATCATTCCTCTAGGTCAGCAATTGCTCACTGACTCAAGCAACCTACCCGCCTTCCGTGCGGGCCGCACGTAATGAAGGCCTATTTGGTCTTGCTCCGGGTGGAGTTTACCGTGCCGTACACTGTTACCAGCGACGCGGTGCGCTCTTACCGCACCCTTTCACCCTTACCGGCGCTTACGCGCTTAGGCGGTTTACTCTCTGCTGCACTGGTCGTCGGCTCGCGCCGCCCAGACGTTATCTGGCACCCTGCCCTGTGGAGCCCGGACTTTCCTCCCCTTTTCTAAGAAAGCGGCGATTGTCTGGCCAACTCCGGCGCGCATTCTACCTGATACGCAGCAGGTACGCGACGACAAATTTTCGCATTGCTCCATTTTGCTTCCCGACCCTGAGAGAGAGTGGAGCAAGCGCCTGTGATGAGACTGGTAGCAATGGCCGTTGTTGCGTCCTGATGAGCACGCCCTCAATAATCTTTTAAAAAATTTCCGAACTTTTTGCACTCACTATTGCCCGACCCTATTCAGTTGCCAAGAAATCGACAGCGGGAGCATCACTTCATTCTGTCGATTGTAATTCACGACAATGTTAAGGAGCTTACATGAAGCTTATCAAACACACTCTTCTCACCGCCGTCCTGACAACTGGACTCGCCTCAGGTGCAGCGATTGCACAACAGCAAAACACACAGGCTCCCAAAGCCCAGGCTCAAGCCCAGAAACAGATTCAGGTTACCGAGAAACAGGTAGAGAACTTTGTTGATGCGTATGTTTCTGTTCAGTTTATTGGTCAGGAATATCAGGCAAAAATTCAGTCAGCTGGCGATCAGGAAAAAGCAATGAAGCTTCAAAAAGAAGCCAGAGGGAAAATGGAGACAGCTATTGCTGACAGTGGCATGGACGTAGAAAAGTACCGTGAAATTTCACTGGCTGCCAATCAGGATAAGGCCTTACGTAGCCGCATTGCGAAGAAAATTTCGGCAGAACTGGAATCACGTCAGCAAGCACAAAAAGCTGACAGCTGATTGCATACCACGAACAACAATGTAAAGCGCGGCGAGAATTCGCGGCGCTTTACATCCTTACTCGTTCTGTTTATCAAGGCGCCCTTCAGGGCAGATGCACATCACGCCACGCCTCGATAAACAATAAAGCGTCACTGAGAGTAAAATCAACACGGTATGTAAGTGTGTCTGCCGGTTGCTTATTCTACCCTTCTTTTCTGGCTTACTCTGACGACGTCTCGCGTGTATAGGTTATCAAGTGATCGCAGCGTCCACCACCAGCGAGAGGGAACACGCCTATCACAGTAGGTCACCTGTGAGCCTGTGGGGGCAATGACAACCGTGATTTCGAGACCTTGCCGCTACCATGCCTAGCTGTGTTTTAAATGCTTCCTTCGTATTGCATGTTATGCATTATCCCTTTATAAATGAGTGGGAATGGTGAAGCCTGAGCGCATATACGACAACCGGTGTTGTTTACGCGCCTGCTCTCTCTACCTATACTCGCGTAGTCATTCTTATTACTCTGGGTTTTCAAAGTAGTAGCATAAACATCATTGTAGATAAGTTGCATCGAGTTCTAAATGAAGATATTTACAAATCCCAACGCGCAGCTTAAAAGCAAGTACGGTCAATATTCCATTGCTGTGCTGGGAAACATTGTGGCGGTATCGGCCGAAGGGATCGCCGACAAAATTGCCATTGCGCGCTATGCCAACGATATGATTGATGTCATTACAGGTTTGGGTAAGCAAAAGTGGGCGTTTCTTGGTTTTCTGCACGGCTCGGCATTGCTTACCAAGGACGGCGAACTGGAGCTGGAAAAATCGATTGCGTGGCGGGCCCGGCATGGCATGGCTGTGGGAGCTCTGGTAACCGGACAAACCACCATAGAGGCCATAGTTAAGTCTCAATTTGAACGAATTTACAAGAACGTCGGCATACCGCTTGGCGTGTTCAGTGACGAAGCGAGCGCCTTGTCATGGCTGGCGGAAAAGGGGTTCAGTCAGAACGCCGGCACTTGATATTAAACGTGTAACCCGCCCCCCGCGTTACTATTTTTTGCCCTCACAGCGGTGTTATGCGCCAAGGCGTTCATAGACTTAAGCCAACGGCACAAAAATGGCTGATACAACCTCACTGGTTGTGGCGCTAAAAGCGGCACAAAAAAATGCCCTCATTGAATGAGGGCATTACATTTTTTTGCGCAACCAGCTTAACAGCGCTTTGTAATCGTTATCTGCTGACGATTATGAGTTTGGCGTTACCGCATTGTGATAAACATCCTGCACATCATCACAATCGTTCAGCATATCCATAAACTTTTCAAACATCGGCATGTCTTCTTCGCTGATTTCTGTTTCCGTTTGCGGGATCCAGCTCATCTCCTCAGCGTCAAAATTAATGTCCGGATAGGCCTCTGTCAGCGCCGTCTTTACCTGATAAAACTCGGTGTGAGGTGCGTACACAGTAACCTTGCCGTCTTCACACTCAACCTCTGTCACATCGACATCGGCTTCCATCAGTACTTCCAGAATCGCATCTTCATCATCGCCGGCAAACTGAAATACAGCCTGGTGGTCAAACATATGCGACACCGCACCTTGTGCACCCAGCTTCGAGTTGGTTTTGGTAAAGCAGTTACGCACATCCGTAATGGTACGGTTTGCGTTGTCAGACAAACAGTCGACGATCACCATGCAGTTGCCAGGCCCAAAGCCTTCATAGCGCATCGGCTGAAAATCTTCACCAGCACCGCCGGCAGCTTTATCAATTGCCTTATCAATAACATGCCCTGGTACCTGATCTTTCTTGGCTTTATCCATCAGGCGACGCAGAGACAGGTTGGTATCCGGATCGGCACCACCATTTTTGGCACAGACGTAAATTTCTTTGCCGTATTTAGAGTACACTTTGGTTTTGGCGCCAGCCGTTTTGGCCATGGCCGCCTTTCTTACTTCAAATGCTCTTCCCATCTTAGTTCTCTTGCATGTTGCGTAACGCCAGCTGTCGCGATTCAAGTATTGCGTCAGCCCGGCAAAAAATTGACCGAATTCTACAGCGTTTAGGGTAGCGATAACAGCGCTTATGGTAAATGTTCTGTCGCCAGATAATCGTGAGACTGCATTTCTTTAAGCCGACTCAGACAACGTCTGAATTCAAAACTCAGTCGCCCTTCGCTGTATAACGACTCAAGTGCCACCTCGGCTGACATAATCAGCTTCACATGACGCTCGTAAAACTCATCTACCATCGCAATAAATCGTCTGGCGACATCGTCGTTGTTCTGCCCCATTTGCTTCACATCGGCAACTAACACTGAGTGGTAGCAACGGCTGATTTCTATATAATCACTCTGGCTTCGGGGGCCCTCGCACAGCGTTTTAAACGTTGCCATCATCACGCCGTCGGCATTTCGCAACGTTTGTATCTTACGGTTATTTACGCTGATCGCCTCGTTCTCCGTGCCTTCTTCCGGTGCCAGTTGTCGGAAATACTCGTGCAGGTTCTTCGTGGCGTCTTCATCCAGTGGATAATGATAAATCTCTGCCTGCTCCAGCGTTCGCAAGCGGTAATCAATGCCGCTATCAACGCTGATCACACGGGTATTCTGGTTAATCAAATCAATGGCTGGCAGAAAACGGGCTCGCTGGAGGCCGTTTTTATACAGCTCATCCGGTACGATATTCGATGTTGCTACCAGCACGATGCCATGCCCAAACAATTCTTCCATCAGCGTCCCCAGGATCATGGCATCGGTGATATCGGAAACAAAAAACTCGTCAAAGCAGATGACTTTGGTTTCTTTTGCCAGCTTCGCGGCGATGAGTTTCAGCGGGTCTTCTGCTTTGTCCAGTTGCTTAAGCTCATCATGAATTCGGTGCATGAAACGATGAAAATGCACGCGCATTTTGTTATCAAATGGCAGGCACTCGTAAAACGTATCAACCAGATAGGTTTTTCCTCTTCCCACGCCACCGTAAAAATAAATGCCCTGAATACCTGGCTTTTTCTGCCCTTTCCCAAACGCCGCTTTGATTTTAACCCGCCACGTGGTTTTCTTGCTGGGCTGAGTCAACTCATCGTACAAACGCTGTAGCTCTTTTACCGCATTCTCCTGCGCGGCATCATACTTGAACTCGGGCTGTTCGAGATCTTGCTGATATTTTTCCCATGGCGTCATCGCCGTTACCACTCCTGACTTGTCGATTACGAGGGCCTGTAAACCTTTCGCGGCTGCACCGACCTGCTTGAAAATTACAATTATGACCTTAATTTAATTCGAAATCACGGTAGAATCACGCCGTCCGACGAACGTCTGAGAAGTTTGACCGTATCTACCCTGCTGGCGGCACTGATACTTTCAATTATCGCCAGCGGTATATTTGGTAACAGTTTAACGCAATGAATTCGCGCCAAACACCGGCACAATTGCTATAGTCAGGGAAAGTACGGCGACGTCATAACTTTACGCGTTACCTCGGACTTTGATTCACTTAATCGGAAATTCGGAGACATTAATGGATGTGTTAATCCCTCTCGCCCTGCTAGCAGTAGGCCTTATCATCGGCTTTTTTGTTGCGCGATATGTTTACACGCGGGATGACGGCGCGAAAGCCAGCGCGCAGGCGGAAAAAAATATTAAAGAAATCATGGCACAGCAGGCTGAGCATCATATCCACCAGACTCGCCAGACCATCGAAGCAATTGAAAACCAGTGTGAAGCATTGCGTCAACAGGTGGAAGAATATGACGCCCTGTTGACTCAAAATCTCGACGACGACACCCCTCGCGTGCCTTTTTATGGTGAACAGGCTACCACTTACTTGCGTAACAACCTCAAAGGCAAGGAAAAGGCTAAGCAGAAAGTGACGCCTGATACCCAGCCTCGAGACTTTGCCAACGCAGGGTCCGGTCTGTTCGTCGGTAGTTCTAAACAGTCTGCCGCAGATAAGAAATAACCCGGGGAACTTTTGGTTGCCGTGTCGAGTCTGTCAGTGAACGAACGCATATCGCAGGAAACATGAGGAGTGTAAGCGAATATGAAGAAGTCTCTTCGCCAGATGTTATTGGTGTCAGGTGTGGTAATCAGCTCGTTAGGTATGAGTGTCACAGCCAGCGCAGCATTACCGTTTTTTAGTGATAAAAAAGACGAGGTGCCGTCTCTGGCGCCGATGTTGGAAGAAGCGACCCCGGCGGTGGTAAGTATTGCTGTTGAAGGCACACAAACCTCGCGCCAGCAGGTTCCGGAGATGTTTCGCTATTTCTTCGGCGCACCTCAGGAGCAGCTTCGTGAGAGGCCATTCAGAGGCCTGGGTTCCGGTGTCATTATTGATGCCGAAAAAGGCTACGTGGTAACTAATAACCACGTGGTAGACAATGCTGACGAAATCACGGTTAAACTCACTGATGGCCGGGAGTTTACTGCGAAAAAGCTGGGCTCGGATGAGCAAAGTGACATCGCGCTACTTAAAATCGACCCTGATGGGCTAACTGCCCTGCCTCTGGCTGACTCTGACGCACTTCGAGTGGGCGACTTTGTGGTGGCAATTGGTAACCCATTTGGCCTTTCGCAGACTGTCACCTCTGGTATTGTCAGCGCACTTGGCCGTTCCGGCCTGAATATCGGTGGATATGAGGACTTTATTCAGACTGATGCGGCAATTAACCGTGGAAATTCAGGCGGTGCACTGGTGAACTTGCGTGGCGAGCTGGTAGGCATAAACACTGCGATTTTTGGCCCGAATGGCGGCAATGTCGGTATTGGCTTTGCGATACCGGCCAATATGATGAAAAGCCTGGTAGATCAGATCGCAGAATTCGGCGAAGTTCGTCGTGGGCTGCTGGGTATACTGGGTAACGATGTTGACGCGGGACTTGCCGAAGCCATGGAGTCAGAGGTAAATATCGGTGCGTTTGTCAGCGAAGTACAACCTGAGTCTGCTGCAGACAAGGCCGGCCTTCAGGCTGGTGATATTATTACCGCAGTAAACGGCCGGGATCTCAACAGCTTCCAGGAGCTGCGTGCGAAAATCGCCAGCATGGGAGCGGGTGCAGAAGTCGAACTGACCATTGTGCGTAAAGGTAAAAAAATGAATGTGGATGTGGTGTTGGATGATGCCACACAGACAGAAGTCACTGCTGCCCAAATTCACCCTGCACTGGAAGGCGCTACCCTCGCAAATGGTGAAGACGAAGCTGGCAATGCAGGCGTGGTAGTCTCCGAGCTGGAGCGTAACACACCAGCTGCGCGGATTGGTTTACAGCCTGACGATGTCATTATCGGCGTGAACCGCAATCGCGTTACTACCGTTGCCGAGTTTAGAAATGCACTTGATGAGGCTAGCGGTGTGATTGCCTTAAACGTGAAGCGCGGCAATTCCACACTGTATCTGGTTATCAGACAATAACCCTTTGTCACATAAAAACAGCGCCGCATGGCGCTGTTTTTGTTTGCACGGGCAAATCCGATTGGTGTCAAACCACATCAGTGTTATTCTTTGTTTTAGTTTATATTTTTGCTTCCCTCTCTGCCTGAGTTTGGTGTAGGGGGCATAGTGGGTAAGTGTGCATTGTGTCAGGCAGACAAATTGTAAGTTTTATCGTTAAATCCGTTCTTTTAGGGGTAGTGGTCGCTGCCTTGATTTTGTTATTGGTTCCTGATCTTCGTCAGGGCACCGGTTTTACTGACGCCTTTTTCCGCGAGCCCTCTCCTGCCGACAATCGCGCAACCTATTTTCCTGCTCTCAGTCGTTCTGCTCCCGCCGTAGTCAACATTTACAGTGTGAGCATTGAGAACGATACCGGGCTATTCAGAAACCAGCCGCGCGAGCGGGCGAGTCTTGGTTCCGGTGTAATCATGACGGAAAATGGCTATATCCTCACCTGCCATCATGTGGTTTCTAATGCCGACAGCATCTTTGTCGCCGTTCAGGATGGTCGCATTCTCGAAGCGCAAATTATCGGTAACGATCCACTTACCGATCTCGCTGTGCTGAAAGTCAGTGCGGATAACCTCCATGTTATTCCCCAGGTCGAGGAGCCAGATATCCGTGTAGGTGATGTGGTCATGGCAATCGGCAACCCTTTCGATTTGGGTCAGACCATTACTCAGGGCATAGTAAGCCGCGCTGGCCGCAACGGGCTATCAAATTATATTGATTTTATTCAGACCGACGCCGTACTCAATCAAGGGAACTCAGGTGGTGCTCTGGTAGACAGTAATGGCATGCTGGTCGGGATCACCAATGCGAACTTTCAGGTACGTGACTCACGTCAGAGAGTAAGAAACGTTGACGGTATTAACTTTGCTGTGCCATATGAACTGGCTAAGCGTGTGATGGATGAAATAATTACCAGCGGCAAAGTCACCCGGGGACAGCTTGGCTTCCTTGGTAGTGAATACAGAGGGCAGCCAGGCATTGAAGTGACAGCGGTAGCAAGTGGCAGCCCGGTTGACCGAGCAGGCCTCAAAGCGGGTGACAGGCTTCTTGCGATAGATGGTGTAAGACTGGAAAGTGCATCTAAAACCCTGGATATGATAGCTGAAACCGAACCTGGCACCGAGCTAGAGCTGGAAGTCAGCCGAGGCGGCGATATTCTCACGCTGAATGTGGTCGTGGCTGAGTTATCGGTATCTGACAACTTCACCCCACGCATAAACTAGTTTATGTCTTTTTCCGAGCCTCTCACAGTCAAGTCTTCCAGCCATAAAAACGCCAGCTTTATCCTGTCGGCGTTACCAGGTGTCATCATGGTATTCCCCCGTGGCAGCTGGTCGATGTCCTGCACGCGAGATTATATGAGTAAAATTGTTGGACTACGCCAGCGGGCAGGCATAAAGAGGTTTATTTGTCTGGTAGACTCAAGCAAGTGGCAACTAGGCACACCTGCGGTGCTAGATGCCTTATCAGAATTTAATGCCCATGCCGTGAGAGAAGGTATGGTCGGGCAGTGGCTGATAGACCACTCTGCCTCTGCGATCACTACGCAAATCCTGGCGAAAGCACTAAAGAAAAATGTATCTTGTGTTGATGTGGTAACTGATATTCAGACCTGCATGGAAAAAGCAAGTGGTGTTGTGGATCTCGAAAATAAAGAAGAGATTATTCGCGTCTTTCAGCAATACACTGCCTAGTCTCTAACGCATTAACAACACGAAAGGCTGCACAGAGCTTGTATTGACATGCGTGTGTCTCACCAAAACTCTTCTTTTTTGCGGTTTTTCGTTAGCGCAGTTGCGCTGCCGGATGTTTAGTAGGCTGGCCCGGATGTCAGGATAGGTCGCAGGCAGCGTCAGATGATGGCCGTTAATTCTGGATTTGAGTGCCGACGTGAAAATGAAAAAAGGCGCTTATCAAAAGCGCCTTTTAAATAACTATAGGTAGTGCGGGGCTATTCTTTCACCCGTTCAATGTTTGCGCCCAACCCTCGCAACTTTTCTTCAATGGCTTCATAACCACGATCAAGATGATAAATACGGTTTACGTGAGTTTCTCCCTCCGCAATCAGCCCCGCAATAACCAGCGACGCTGATGCCCGCAAATCGGTAGCCATTACCGGCGCACCTTTCAGTTTAGAAGAGCCTTTCGATACAGCACTGTTGGCTTCAAGCGCAATTTCTGCGCCCATTCTCTGAAGTTCCGGCACATGCATAAAGCGGTTTTCAAAAATCGTTTCCGTTATCACCCCGGTGCCTTCTGCAATACAATTCAAAGTGACGAATTGCGCCTGCATGTCCGTTGGGAAAGCAGGATGTGGCGCGGTTTTCACCCGCAGAGCTTTGGGCTTTTGTCCCTGCATATCCAGCTCGATCCAATCATCACCGGTCGTGATTTTTGCCCCGGATTGTTCCAGTTTGTCCAATACAGCATCCAGTGTATCCGGTGCCGCGTGAGTACAGCGGACTTTGCCGCCGGTAGCCGCAGCGGCTACCAGAAAGGTGCCGGTTTCAATACGGTCGGGCAGTACGGCGTAATCACACGCACTTAACGCCTCTACCCCTTCAATCGTGATGCTGTCGGTTCCTGCACCACTGACTTTTGCTCCCATCTGATTCAGACAGTTTGCCAGGTCCACGATTTCAGGCTCACGTGCGGCATTTTCCAGCACGGTTGTACCTTCCGCCAACGCCGCAGCCATCATCAGGTTTTCGGTAGCGCCAACACTTACCATATCCATGAAGATGCGGGCACCCTGTAAGCGCCCCTCTACATGAGCACGGATATACCCCTCATCCACCTCAATCACTGCCCCCATTCTTTCAAGGCCAGATAAGTGAAGATTAACCGGGCGAGCCCCAATTGCACAGCCGCCGGGCAGTGACACATTCGCTTTACCTTCACGCGCCAGTAACGGCCCTAACACCAGAATAGAAGCACGCATGGTACGTACCAATTCGTAAGGGGCAGTAATACTGGTGAGTTCGTGAGCATCTAACAGGACGTCGTTAGGGGCAGGTCTTGCTACCTCAACGCCCAGTTCCTGTAGCAGCGACACGGTGGTGTTGATGTCCCGCAACTGAGGAACATTGGTGTATCGACACGCTTCTTTCGTGAGCAAGCTTGTCATAAGTAGCGGCAGCGCAGCATTTTTAGCGCCGGAAATACGCACCGAGCCATGTAACGGCGGGCTCTTTTTAATTACTAGTTTATCCACTGTAAAAAGGTTTCCGTGGGGTATTTATTGTGGAAGATTAAACTGACGCTCGCGCGCCCAGTCTTTTTCAGAAAAGGTTTTAATAGAGATGGCATGCATTGAACCATCCGCTATTTTTTCGGACAGCGGCGCGTATACAGCCTGCTGGCGCTTAACCCGGCTCATCTCATTGAACGCATCGCTAACGGCAATAATCGTGAAATGTGACCCGTCACCCTGAACGTGGACTTCTGCTAAGTCCAGTGCATCTTTGAGGATATTTTCTATTTCAGTAACGTCCATAAAACCACCCGGTTTGAGTAATCAGCATTGCTGACTGTTAATTACAACTTATTCGACCGGCAACAGTGTATCGACATCGCTGATTTTAGCCAGCTTTAATACTTTTTTCGGCACCGCATGCAACGAGACGTCAATATTGTGTGCTCTGGCGTCACGGATTGCATTAATGATCCACGCCAGGCCAGCACTATCAGCTCGCTCTACCTGTTGAAGGTCAAAATGACAGCGCCCGGCTTTCTCTAATTGCGAACGCTCAGAAGAGGATAACATGACCCACCAGTTCCGCGACAGCGTGTCGCGGTCCAGATGGCCGGTAATTTTTACCGTGTCGTTATCTTCAAAGGTATACAGGCTCACGCGGCATCCTTATCTTCTTGATTCAGTTCAACCGGTTTTTCAATTTTATCGCGCATGATGGCGATAACCGCATCGATACCATCCTGCCTGAGGATAGACTCAAACTCACTGCGCTTGCTGTTCAGCATGCTGATCCCTTCAGCAACCATGTCATACGCCTTCCATTCATTGGTTTTACTGTCCTTACGAACTTTAAACGCAATTTTGATTTCCGGACGTGTTGGATCCTGAACAACTGCTCTCACTGTCACGGACTTCTTGTCATCAAACTCGCCTTCCGGCTCAAAAATGACTTCCTGGTTATCGTAATAGCCCATTGCTACCGCGTAGGTAGTGATTAGGTATTGTCTGAAGACACTGACGTATTCAGACAGCTTGTCTCTGGGCACCGATTTAAAATGCTTACCTAACACCATGAACGCCGCGAACTGGTAATCAATATGGGGGACCAGCTCTTCTTCCATGATGGTGCGTAGCATCTCTGGATCCTGTTTGATAGCATCCTGATTAGCTTTTATACGATCGAACGTTTTCATCGCCACATCATGAACCAGTGCATAGGGATTTTGTTCGTTAACTTCCTGTGCAGTGGCAGTTGCAAACGCGGTTAGCAGCCAAACGCCAACAATATATACCAACTTTTTCACTCATTTCTCCTAATTACTTTATACGCTATGACCGGGATATTGCCCCGTCACGTTCATTAATCGTTTATTCTTCGCTGCCGCGGTTAAACAAAAACTGTCCAATCAAATCTTCCAGCACCAGAGCTGACTTGGTGTCTTGCAGATAGTCACCGTCTTTCAGATTGGCGACGCCGTCGAACGAGAAACCCGGTTGAAATCCGACGTACTGCTCTCCCAACAGGCCCGATGTCAAAATCGATACGGAACTGGTCTCCGGGAAGTCTGCATATTGCTGGTAAATACTTAGTTCCACTACCGGCGTGTAGTCTTCTTTATCGAGCGAAATCGACGTGACTCGTCCCACCGTCACACCGCCAACTTTGACAGCGGAGCGCTCTTTCAGGCCGCCAATGTTGTCAAACTTCGCATACAGGGTGTAAGTATCCCCTTCGGTCGCCATTGTCTGGTTTGCCACTTTCAATGCCAGCAACAGTATTGCGCCAATAGTAAGTACGACAAATACCCCTACCATCAGTTCCGTTTTGTACTTATTCATCCTACCCCCCTACTCAATCCCAAACATCAGGGCAGTTAACACGAAGTCCAGCCCCAGCACAGCTAATGAAGAAAACACCACAGTTTCCGTGGTCGCTTTACTGATCCCTTCCGATGTTGGAATGGAATCGTAACCTTTAAATATGGCAATCCAGGTGACAACCAGGGCAAAAACGAGGCTTTTTATTACACCGTTTAACACATCTTTGTCCCAATCGACGGTTGATTGCATGATGGACCAGTAGCTACCGGCATCAACGCCAAGCCAGTCAACGCCCACCAGGTGGCCACCTAATATGCCCACGGCACTGAAAATTAACGCCAGCATTGGCATGGATATCATGCCAGCCCAGAAGCGTGGCGCTACCACGCGGCGCAGTGGATCCACCGCCATCATTTCCATACTGCTAAGTTGTTCTGTGGCTTTCATCAGGCCAATCTCAGCAGTCAGTGCTGAACCGGCGCGTCCGGCGAACAACAGGGCTGTCACAACCGGCCCCAGTTCGCGTAGCAATGAGAGTGCAACCATCGGTCCTAAACTGCCTTCTGCGCCATAGTCGACCAAAATAGTATAGCCCTGAAGCGCCATCACCATGCCGATAAACAAGCCTGAAACAATGATGATTAACAGAGACTGAACACCCACCACATAAACCTGACGAATGGTAAGTGAAATATTTTTAACTTTCGGCACTGCAATCAGTGCCCCAAACAGCATTAACGCCGCGCGACCTGCCGCAGTCAGCTTGGCTAGCGTATTCGCGCCAATTGTCTGAAAGAACTTCATTCAGCGCCCCCTAACAAGCTGCTGGACAACGACTCCGCCGGATAATGGAAGGGCACCGGCCCATCCGCTTCGCCTTTAAGAAACTGTTGTACCAGTTCTGAGTCGCTGTTGCGGATTTCGTCCGCTGTACCTTCGCCAATCACTCGCTTGTCGGCAAGAATGTAGATGTAATCAGCAATGGTCAGCACCTCTTTTACATCGTGTGTCACAACGATGCTGGTGAGATCCAGCGCATCATTGAGCTCACGGATAAGTTTCACCAGTACGCCCATTGAAATCGGGTCCTGCCCGGCGAAGGGCTCATCATACATAATGAGATCGGGATCCAACGCAATTGCACGCGCCAACGCTGCTCGTCGTGCCATACCGCCAGACAGTTCGCTTGGCATCAGTTTCGCGGCTCCCCGTAATCCCACAGCCTGTAGCTTCAGCGACACAATGGTGCTGATGACATCATCAGACAGCTTCGTGTGCTCTTTTAACGGGAACGCGACATTGTCATAAACGCTCATATCCGTGAACAAAGCGCCGCTTTGAAACAGCATGCTCATACGCCGGCGTGTATGATAGAGCTTAGAACGCGACATTCCCGGAATTGACTCACCATCAAAGCGAATATCGCCTTCTTCGGGGAGTAGTTGTCCGCCTATCAGCTTTAACAGCGTGGTCTTACCGATACCACTGGGCCCCATCACCGCAGTGATTTTGCCTTTAGGTACTTTCAGTGAAATTCCGTCGTAAATAACGCGATCCACGCGCCGGAATGTCATGTTGTCTACTTCGACTAAATTATCCATTACAATAAGAATTACGGTCCATGAGTGGTTTTCGGAAAAGGTCGGAAGCCCCGACTGGCAATGCTTTCGCTGTTACGTCTGAGGACGCCTGGAGGCTAAAGTTCACTGACCAGTGTAATTTAGGTGCATTGTACGCTTTTTCAAGGCCCTCAACAAAAGCAAAAAGTTACAAGTTATGTTCGATTGCATCGAATGGAATCAGGATATACCGGGCATTTTTTCCAATCATCGCAGTTCATCGTCAAATTAATGCGAAAAAGCGGCAATCTGCACGCAAAAATCCCGCTTTCTCGTGTACGGTGTTTGTCACAACTGGTTGCATTTGGTTCTGATTAGTCGCTTTATGCTCTGCTTGCTCCTTCAAAGCCCTCACCGTCTTCTATTCTGTCAGCAATCACAGACACGCTCACGCAGCTTTTCACGCTCCGTTTCACCGTCATTTCCAGACAGAACCATTGTAGCCTGCTATAACGTATTAACGGTATATCGTCCGGCGATGTGCTGTATCGAATTTGCAGAAATTAAGCAGGTTTCTTGCCACAGATGAAAAAGAAATCGTCTTCAGGGTGATTAGGCGTAGGCAAAGGCCTCTGTTTTTGCGACAATCTTTTCAAATTCACGATCCTACGGAAAGCAGTGCTAGTTCAGGTTCTCATTTTTATTGTTGGTCTTGCGGTTCTCAGCTGGAGTGCAGATCGCTTTGTTTATGGCGCCTCCGCCTTAGCCAAAAATATTGGTATTTCACCAATGATGATTGGATTAACCATCGTCGCGATGGGCTCTTCCGCGCCTGAAATCGTGGTATCTGCAATTGCCTCGGCCAATGGCAATATGAATACTGCGGTAGGAAATGCATTAGGCTCCAACATCACCAACATCGCTCTGGTACTGGGGATTACCGCGCTGGTTAAGCCTTTGTGTGTGTCATCGACTACGTTAAAAAGAGAACTTCCGGTACTCATTGTTATCAGCCTGATTGCAATTGCGTTTATGTACGATGGCAGACTGGCGCATTTCGAAGGGATGATTCTGCTTGGACTGTTTGTATTCATGCTTGCCGCAATGGCATGGTTATCGTTGCAGGTAGATAAAGAAGACCCGCTGATGGCGGAAACCGCAGATGAGATCCCCAAAGACGTTAGCACAGGCTGGGCTGTCATTTGGATAGGCATTGGCCTGGTTCTGTTGCCGTTGAGCGCACACTTCCTGGTTGACTCTGCAGTGTATATCGCCCGGTTCTTTGGTGTCAGCGATCTGGTTATTGGTCTGACCATCATTGCACTGGGTACCAGTCTGCCTGAACTGGCAGCAAGTATCGCAGGTGTTATGAAAGGTGAGGACGATCTGGCGCTGGGCAATATTATTGGGTCGAACATTTTTAATCTGCTAGCCGTTTTAGGTATGCCGGGCCTGATAGCTCCGGGACTGCTGGACCCGGATGTTTACAACCGCGACATGTGGGTGATGTTAGGCTTAACGTTGCTGTTGTTCCTGTTCAGTTTTAATCTCAAAGGAAACCGACAAATTACCCGCCTTGAAGGCAGCCTGTTCGTATTCTGCTTCATTGGCTATCAGTTCTGGTTGTTTGGATAATGTCTTATAACGAATCTACCTATATTGCCTCAGCCAAAAATGTGATTGATATTGAGGCACGAGCCATTCAGGCTCTGGCAACACGATTGGATGAGCAGTTTATTAGTGCCTGCGAACTGCTGCTCCACTGCGAGGGAAAGGTGGTGGTATGTGGTATGGGGAAATCTGGCCATGTGGGCAACAAAATTGCTGCCACCCTGGCAAGCACAGGTACGCCCTCATTTTTTATGCACCCTGGCGAAGCCAATCACGGCGACCTGGGCATGCTCAGTAAGAACGATGTTTTGCTCGCCATTTCCAATTCGGGCGAAACCTATGAATTGCTTAATTTACTGCCGGTAGTGAAACGCCTTAACGTGCCGGTTATCGCGATGACCAATAAGCAATCCAGTACGCTGGGTCAGCACGCCGATGTATTTCTGGATATCAGCGTAGAGCAGGAAGCCTGTTCGCTGGGGTTAGCCCCTACCTCCAGTACCACCGCCACGCTGGTACTGGGCGATGCCCTGGCCATCGCCTTACTGGATAGAAAAGGCTTTACCTCTGATGATTTTGCCTTATCGCATCCTGGCGGTAGCCTGGGACGAAAGCTTCTGCTGAAAGTCAGCGACATTATGCTCAGTGGTGACGCGCTTCCTTTGATATCGCAGACTGCCAAAGTGTCTGAAGCACTGCTTGAAATATCCCGTAAAGGTTTGGGTATGACAGGGATACTGGATACTCAGGGCAAGTTAGCGGGCGTGTTTACCGATGGCGATTTGCGCCGCATTCTGGATGCTAAAATTGATCTCCACACTACCAATGTTGAGGATGTAATGACCCGTGGCGGTAAAACGACTCGTGCAGATGAACTCGCGGTAGAAGCGTTAAATTTAATGGAAGCACATAAAATCAGTGCATTAATGGTAGTAGATAACAGCAACACACCTATTGGTGCGTTTAATATGCACATGTTGTTAAAAGCCGGAGTGCTCTGATGTCGCAAACTGAAACACTATATACCACTCTCAATACTGAGCAGTTTGCTCAGCTTCGTGACATCAAGCTGCTGGTATGTGACGTCGACGGGGTATTCTCTGATGGCCGTATTTATCTGGGAAACGATGGTGAAGAATTAAAAGCCTTCCATACCCGGGATGGCTACGGTGTCAAAGCACTGGTGAAGCATGGCATTCATGTCGCGGTGATAACCGGAAGGCGCTCTGCCATTGTTGAGAACCGTATGAAGGCGCTGAATGTGGCCTACATTATTCAGGGTGAGGAAGACAAAGCCACTGCGCTGGGACAGTTAAGTCAGCAGTTGGGACTGGCCCCCTCTCAAATTGCCGTAGTCGGAGATGATATGCCGGATACCGGTATGTATCCGTATGCAGACACCCGTATTGCCGTGCAAGATGCGCACCCTGCCGTGAAACAACAAGCAAACTGGATTACAACCTTACCAGGCGGCTTTGGTGCCGTCCGCGAAATCTGTGACACTCTGTTACAGGCACATGGTGTACTTGAAAACATTCATGGGGCCAGTGTATGAGCGACGGCGGCGGTGTGAACAGGCTCGGTCTGAACAGACTGGGACTCAGTATCTCAGCGTTGTTCGTACTGGCTCTATTATTGTATCTGCCGGTATGGATGGAAGACGAACCGGAAACCCGCGAGCAGCAGCGCATAGATGCACTGCAACCAGCGTATAAAGCTCGCAACCTCACCACAACGTTTTACGATGCAGAGGGTAACCGTCACCATCAGATTTTTGCGACGAGCATGGAACATTATGATGAATTGGGTTTCGTACTGTTTCAGCAGCCTGAATATACAATCTATCTGGATCAGCAGACCTCATCCTGGCAGGTGACCGCAAAAGAAGGCACATTGTACAACGATGACCTGATTCAGCTTGATTCTGACGTGTTGATAAAAAGCCTGAACGAGGAGGCGTTTGTCAGCACCATTACCACGGAATTTATTGAAATTAATCTGGACACACAAAAGATGGTGTCTGATCAGCCGGTTGTCATCCGAGGTACACCTTACACCATCAACAGCAACGGGTTTAAAGCGGATTTAAAAACCCAGGAATACGAGTTAATTGATCATGTACAGACCATTTATTCCCCTGGCAATTAGCCTCCTGCTCGGGGTTAGTCAGTTTGCGCTGGCAGACAGCAGTGACTTTTCGAAACCAATAAAAGTAGATTCGAAGTCACAGTTTGTTGACGGTAAAAATAAAACATCGCTGTTCAAAGACGATGTGAGAATTACCCAGGGAAGCCTGATAATCGATGCCGACGAAGTGGAGGTTATTGCGACTGAAGGCGAAGGCAAAGAAGTGTTTGTTGCTCGCGGCCAGCCTGCCAGTTATTCACAAACAATGGATGATGGCACACCTGTGCAGGCCAAAGCCAACGAGATTCGCTACGAAGTGAGTAAACGCACCATTTCACTATCAGGCAATGCCGAGTTGCAGCAGGACACCAGTATGGTGAAAGGTGACAACATCACCTACGATATGGCTAAAGAGCAATTGCTTGCTACCGGTGGCGATGGGGACAGTAACGGACGCGTGACTACGGTGTTTCGTCCCGAGGCAATCGAGAATTTGTCTGAACAGGATGAGTCGGACGACAATGATGCACAGGACGCCAAACAAGAGGATCAACCGTAGTTATGTCAACGCTGACTGCGAAAAATCTGGCAAAGGCATATAAGTCCAGGCAAGTTGTGCGTGATGTCAGTTTATCAGTGTCTACCGGTCAGATTGTGGGGCTTCTGGGCCCCAATGGCGCAGGCAAAACCACGACCTTTTATATGATTGTAGGGTTGGTTCAGCTGGGCAAAGGGGAAATTCTGATTGATGATGAAATCCTGACCCACCAGCCTATGCACGAACGCGCCCGTAAAGGTATCGGGTATCTGCCTCAGGAAGCGTCAATCTTCCGCAAACTTACGGTCCATGAAAATATCATGGCGATTTTGCAGACGCGTAAAGAGTTAAGTACCGCAAAACAGGAAGAAGAAGCTGACGCGCTACTTGATGAATTCAATATCAACCATATACGTAATAGTACGGGCATGAGTTTATCTGGTGGAGAACGTCGACGAGTGGAAATTGCTCGCGCGCTGGCCGCCAATCCGCAGTTTATTCTGCTGGATGAGCCCTTTGCGGGTGTTGATCCCATATCGGTTAATGATATAAAGAAGATCATTCAGCACCTGCGTGACAGAGGCATAGGGATCCTGATTACTGACCACAACGTGCGTGAGACGCTGGACGTATGTGAAAAGGCCTATATTGTCAGTCATGGAGAACTGATTGCACAGGGAACTGCAGAAGAAGTGTTAAGCAATCAAAAAGTAAGGGATGTATACCTTGGTGAACAATTCAGGCTATAGTTAAAGACAAGCACGGTCAGAAAAACTAGCCCCTGCCTCGCCAAGGTATATTTGGAATAACGCATTTTTTAAGACGTAGATGAAACCATCTTTACAGCTAAAATTCAGTCAGCAACTTACAATGACGCCGCAATTGCAGCAGGCAATCAAGCTGCTGCAATTGTCGACACTCGATCTCCAGCAGGAGATTCAGGAAGCGCTGGACTCCAATCCGCTTCTTGAAATTGAGGAAGGCGGCGATAATGACCCGGCTGAAAAAAACAACATCGACAACGATGACAGCATGACGGAGACCGCCAGCACCAACTCGGACAGTCTGGAGGCGGGCGATGCGCTGGAAAAAAATGACTTACCTGATGAACTGCCGATAGACAGCACGTGGGACGAATACTATTCCGCGTCATCAGCACCTGCACCAGGCCCGTCTTCGAATGATGAAGATCAGGTTTTTCAGGGTGAAACCACCGACAATATACAGGACCATTTGCTATGGCAGATGCGCCTGACGCCGTTTTCGGATATCGACCGCGCCATTGCTACCGCTATTATCGATTCTATTGACGAGTCCGGTTACCTGACCGTCACACTGGAGGACATTCTCGAATCAGTAAACTCAGACGAATTGGAAGAAGGCGACGAGCCAGTGGAAATGGATGAGGTTGAATGCGTACTTAAACGTATTCAGCAATTTGATCCGATTGGTTCGGGTTCTCGCACCCCACAGGAGTGTTTGCTAGTTCAGCTTCGCCAGTTCGCTCCCGATACTCCCTGGGTTGCAGAAGCGAAAGTCCTTCTCGAGGAATACTCTGATTTGCTCAGCAGCAAGGATTATCGCACGCTGATGCGTAAAAGCCGGTTAAAAGAAGATCAGCTTCGCGAGGCCATGCGTCTGTTACAAACGCTGAACCCGCGTCCGGGAAGCGCACTGATTACCAAAGAGCCAGAGTACGTTATTCCTGACGTATCGGTTGCCAAGAAAAATGGCCGCTGGGTGGTGGAACTCAACCCTGACAGCCTGCCTAAACTAAGCGTGAATCAACAGTATGCGGCGATGAGTCGTAAAGCGCGTAATAGCAGTGATTCTCAGTTTATTCGCTCGCATATGCAGGAAGCCAAGTGGTTTATAAAAAGTCTGGAGTCTCGTAACGAGACCCTGATGAAAGTGGCCAACTGCATCGTTCAGCAACAAATGGGCTTTTTTGAACATGGCCCGGAAATGATGAAACCAATGGTGCTGAATGATGTCGCAGAAATGGTAGATATGCACGAATCGACGATTTCGCGCGTAACAACTCAGAAATACATGCACACACCACGCGGCATTTATGAGCTGAAGTATTTCTTCTCCAGCCATGTAGCAACAGAATCCGGTGGAGAATGCTCTTCTACGGCAATTCGTGCATTGATTAAGAAGCTGGTAGCGGCAGAAAAGCCAAGCAAACCGCTAAGCGACAGCAAAATTGCGCAGTTGTTGGCCGAGCAAGGCATTAAAGTTGCCCGGCGAACAATCGCAAAATACCGGGAATCGCTATCGATCCCGCCGTCTAACCAACGCAAAAGCCTCATTTAACAGGCTTGATAATATAAGGAAGACGAAATATGCAAATAAACCTTACTGGTCATCATGTCGAAATCACCGACTCTTTGCGTAATTATGTCGATACTAAATTCAGCAAACTGGAGAGACACTTCGATCACATCTCGAATGTCCACGTCATCCTGAATGTTGAAAAGTTAAACCAGAAGGCGGAAGCCACGGTTCACCTTAGCGGCGCGGAGGTTTTTGCGTCATCCGAAGATACGGATATGTACGCAGCAATCGATAGCATGGTCGATAAACTTGACCGGCAGGTAATTAAACACAAGGAAAAACTGAAGAAACATTAATTGATGGATATTCAAGCCCTTGTCAGCCTGGATCGCACAGAATGTGCGGTCCAGTGCAATAGCAAAAAGCGTATTCTGGAGATTATCAGCCAGATCGCTGCCAAAAATAACCCTACCATTGACGAAGCCGTTGTCCTCAGCAGCCTGCTTAGCAGAGAACGAATGGGCAGCACTGGCATTGGCAATGGCATCGCATTGCCCCACGGTCGCTTGCCCGGACTTGAGCGCGTGCTTGCCATCGTCGTAACCAGTACGCCGCCGATTGATTTTGATGCGTTGGACGACAAACCCGTCGATATCTTTTTTGCCCTGTTGGTTCCTGAAGAACAAACAGAGGGGCATCTGCAGACACTCGCCACCGTTGCCAGTAAACTGAGTGATAAAGACACGATCAAAGCGATTCGTAAAGCTCACAGTAGCGACGATATTATCACTGCTCTGAAATAACGCGCGTTTTTAGGGAGAGGCGCATTGAAACTCATAATTATTAGTGGCCGTTCTGGCTCAGGTAAGTCCGTCGCGCTGCGCGCGCTGGAGGATTTGGGTTACTATTGTGTCGATAACATTCCGGTGAACCTGCTACCCACGCTCACGCACACTGTGGTCGATGAGTACGAACAGGTCGCAGTTAGCATTGATGTAAGAAACCTGCCAAAGAACCCTGCAGACTTAGTTGAAATTCTCGATTATCTGCCATCGTCCTGGTCTATGACAATTGTGTATATTGATGCCAGTGACGATGTTCTGGTAAAACGGTTCAGTGAAACTCGCCGTTTGCACCCGCTGGCAAAACTCAATAAGTCGTTATCGGAAGCCATAAGGGCAGAGTCTGATTTACTGGCGCCAATTGCCGAGCGCGCTGACTTGTATATTGATACTGACCAGTTATCGATTCATCAACTGGCAGAATTAATTCGTGAACGGATCCTGGGTAAAAAGAGCTCTCGGCTGGTTTTAGTATTTGAGTCTTTTGGTTTCAAACACGGTATCCCGAAAGACGCTGATTACGTGTTTGATGGTCGTTTTCTTCCTAACCCACATTGGGAGCCGGATTTAAAACACCTCACCGGACTGGATGCACCAGTACAGAACTTCCTGGGCTCTCAGCCATTAGTCACCAAATTCATCTGGCAAATCCAGAATCTGATCACCACCTGGCTACCGCACCTTGAACGCAATAACCGCAGTTACGTTACCATTGCGATCGGATGCACCGGCGGACAGCACCGCTCCGTTTACGTTGCAGAAACGCTGGCAAAAACCTTCAGCGATATGCATCCGGATGTACAAATACGTCACCGGGAGTTAAATCAATAATGAAGACCAGTAAAACCGTTACCATCGTGAATAAACTCGGCCTTCACGCCAGAGCCGCTACGCAACTGGTGCAGGTGGCCAATAAATTTGACGCTAAAGTGACGCTGCTTAAAGGCGAAAAAGAAGCCGACGCTAACAGCGTATTGGGGTTAATGATGTTAGAAAGTCACCAGGGCGAGCAAGTTGAAATTATCAGCGATGGGGAAGATGCTGAAGAGGCGCTGGAAGCCATCGCTTCTCTGATAGATGGCAAGTTTAATGAAGAAGAGTAATCAGTAGCAGAGTAGTTTCAGCAAGTAGAGTTATTCATTTAAAGCCCCGGCATTTACCGGGGCTTTTGGGTTTTACTGTTGACAAGGCAACTCGCCGTCAGAGTGTATAGAGTCTTCGGCCGTCGTCGCGGGTACTGCCTCAGCGTTATCCGCAACACCAGCACAATCTCTGACATTTTTCTGCACTGTCACGGCCGAGAACAGACTTAGCGTAAAAGCCATTCCGAAAAAGCCTTTTTCACTCAGTAGTAATTCGGCGTTAAATAACCCTGCGCATAGCAGAACTATCGATGCACCAGTAGCAATCCAGCAAAGCAACAAATATATGGCGGTGGTTTTGATTCCTTCCATCTTGTCTCTGATTGTTTTTTGTAGCGACACAGCTGAAAATAACGCCATCAGCAATATAGCAAAATAGTATCCCTTTTCATTAAGCGCCATCGGTGCATTTAGCAGCCCTATGCAATACGCACCGGCACCGACAATTAACGCCCCTATCGCGGCAATTCGAAACGCTTTGGTTGGCATAGTCATAGTGTTTATCCTTTTAACAATGAGATTTTCTGGCCTGAATCATCCAGCATGTACACGGCTTCAGCTAATCCATACTGACTCAGGTATGCGCCTATCGTGGTAAATGTTGTGGTACTGATGGTACGACCATGGTCAGACACGCTGACTCCATCAGCAAACATGCCTCCCAGAGCAAGTTTGAAACGACTCATGTGTACTTTCTCAGGCGAAAAGTAGGCTTGTGCGTTCGCTTTCAGGCGCGCCTTATCGGTTGTCCCATAGATCGCGGCATTAATGATATCCAGGGTATATTCCGTGCAATTCTGGTACGTGGAATTAAACGGGTTTGCAATAACCGAGTAAGCAGGGTTGTGCAACCCGGCAACCTGATCATTATGAAAAAGTGTCAGTATAGCAATTTGCAACTCATGCGAGGGAATAATAATACCTGCTTTCAACGCATGGGCGCCCCAGAAAAAGTCTACCGGATAGTCTGTCACCAGTTCACTGATATCCAGGTTTTGTGGCTTTTGATAGAGGTTGTGAATAGCGTAGCCTTTAGCCTTAGAGCCATCACTGAGGGCAATATCAGAATAAATAGCAATGGCTGTATGGGTAAAGGTGATGCCTTGCGGCATCTCTTCCGGCGGTCGCCCCTGGCGCGCCAGAATTGCTACGTATGCCCCCCGTTCGGCCAATTCTCGCTCCACATTTTTAGAGAAACTGGCAATAGCGTCAGGAGCAAAAGTCGATGGCTGTGCAGCCTGGCTTCCTGCCTCGGCAAAAGGAAGAAAGTTCAAGATCACGAGAACAGCAAGTAATCTGCGCATGGTTTACTCCTTTTTGTCAGTCTGGCGCGCGGTAATGGCCACATTCGGTGCAGCATCAACCGTAATGACAGTTTCAGTAATAACGAGCCTGTTCGGTGTATCCTGCTTATGTGACGCCTCGTGTGCTGCTGACACTGCGGCACCACTGATTACGATGGGTGATGCCATTACAGCGCTGCCTACAGCTACCGATACCGCAGTGCCCTGAGAGGCCGCAATTGCACTGTGCTTTGACGCTTTCCCGCTGTGTCCTGTCGAATCGTCCGCCTGTACATAACCGCCCGTCAGTAGCGTTGCTAAAACCAGATATCGTGCTTTCATAGTCCTCTCTCCTTTGAGATTCGCGAGCGGCTCATGCCGTTCAACACGCTCTACGCTACGAGGAAGGAGCAAATAAATAAACCACTTTGTAAAATGTCGATTATAATGAGCCCATGGGTATCAATTTTTTATACTTATGAGTCAAATTTCCCAACTAACGCGCATCCTTAAACGCTGTCTGAGAGAGCAAAATTTCACCTATAAACAGGTAGCAGAGCAACTCAACATCAGCGAGGCCAGTGTTAAGCGCAGTTTTGCCCAACAGCGCTTTTCGCTGGAACGTCTTGAAGCTATCTGCCACATGCTATCGATGACCTTAAGTGACCTGTTCGCCACGGCAGAAAAGCAACGTCAGCGGCTGTCACAGCTTTCTGTGGAGCAGGAAAATACGTTGCTCGACGATCCCAGACTGTTGTTGGCCGCTGTGTGTGTGCGTGATGGATGGTCGTTTGACGACATTGTCAGCTATTACGCAATTTCAGAAACTGACACCATCCGTTTGCTTGCCAGGCTGGACCGTCTAAAACTGATCGAGCTCCTTCCCGACAACCGTTACCGGTTATTGATTGCCCAGGACTTTCGCTGGATCCCCGGAGGGCCGCTAGAACGATTTATGGAACAGGAAGTGATGGTGAAGTTTATGTCACCAAAAAAGAATGAGCCCTGGACGTTTCGTTTTTATTTGCGCGGGCGCTACTCACCCACCTCAGTGGAAATTATCCAGCGAAGACTGAATCAGATAACCCACGAAGCCGCACAGTTAAATGAAGAGGACAGAGCGCTACCGGTGAAAGCACGCACCCATATGGGCCTGCTAATGGCGATGCGCCCCTGGGAGCCGTCGTTATTTGAGAATATGCGCCGTGAACCACAGGAAGACAACTGAAAGCCAGAGAAATGCTGGCCCTCACTGTGAATTACCATGACAGCATCGGGGATAGTGCGATATCCTATACCACATTAATAATCAGTCAGTTAGGCGGAGCAGACGGTGGCGGAAGCAGTTGAATCAAAATATGCTCAAAGTCAGCTGCGACAACTTAACGCGGCGCTGTCCACAGGTCGATTTGTTTCTGTTCGCAAGCTGTTGCACGAGCTGCCCCCCTCTGATGTTGCTTTAATTCTCGAATCCAGTCCAACCAAGACCCGCGACGAGCTGTGGGATCTAATCGACGCTGACATCCACGGCGATATTCTCGAAGAACTTTCAGAAGAAGTGCGTAACGGCATCATTACAAAAATGATACCGGCAAATGTGGTCGATGCTCTGGAAGAAATGGATACCGACGATCTGGCCGAAACACTCAGCAGTTTGCCAGATGAGGTCTTGCAGGACATTCTGCAGTCAATGGATGCACAGGATCGTCATCGTGCAGAGCAGGCACTGTCTTACGGTGAGGAGACCGCCGGGTTCATCATGAACACCGACACCATTACCCTGCGCCCTGATGTTACGGTAGATGTCGTACTTCGTTACATTCGCCTTAAGGGTGACCTGCCCGAGAACACCGATACGTTTTACGTCGTAAACCGCACCGATAACCTGGTAGGAATTGTGCCTGTTGCCCGCCTGCTGACTGCCGATCCGGATGACAAAGTGCTGGATGTCATGGATGAAGAGGCAGAAGCCATACCGGTTAACATGCAGGATGATGAGGTCGCCAGCATGTTCGAGCGATACAACTGGCTGTCTGCCCCTGTTGTTGATGAAAAGCATCGTCTTGTTGGTCGCATTACCATCGATGATGT
The DNA here is from genome assembly GCF_047556435.1 of Alteromonas sp. H39. GTDB lineage: Bacteria > Pseudomonadota > Gammaproteobacteria > Enterobacterales > Alteromonadaceae > Alteromonas. Next base: position 908,577 of record NZ_CP180210.1, on the reverse strand, counting down.
TGTAGACATTATTCGTGAGGATGCTGAGCACTCAATGATGAGTATGGCCGGTCTGGATGACGAGGAAGATACCTTCGCTCCTGTGCTGCAAAGTACGAAACGTCGTTCTATCTGGCTGGGTGTAAATTTAGTGACGGCGCTGTTAGCGGCAGCGGTGAGTGATTTATTTGAGGCCACGCTAAGTCAACTGGCGGTGCTGGCAATTTTAAACACGATTGTGCCAAGCATGGGCGGTGTTGCCGGTAACCAGACACTGACGCTGGTGATTCGTGGTATGGCGCTGGGTCATGTTAATGCCAGTAACTCTCGCTGGCTGGTAAGCAAAGAGCTCGCTGTGGGCTTTTTAAATGGTGTTATCTGGGCCGTCCTCATCGCCTCGGTTATCGCCTTATGGAAGCAAGACGCCATGCTTGGGGTAATTATCGCCTTTGCCATGTTGGTGAATATGATTGCAGCTGCACTTTCCGGTGCCACGTTACCCATCATAATGAAGAAACTGAAGATTGACCCGGCGCTTGCCGGTAGCGTGATCCTCACCACAATTACCGATGTGGTAGGCATTTTTGCCTTTTTGGGCACAGCAACCCTGTTTCTTATATAAAAGTACACAGACTCACCACGGCAGTGTTAGTTCTGGCGCAGTTGCGGTACCTATTTTTTTTAGTTAATGCCCAAACATCTCGACCGTCTCTGCCAGTTTACCGCGAAGCCGGTGTACGTCTGCTTACACTATTCAAAGTCAAAATGACTCTGACCCGCGTCGCATCGGGTCACGGCGTGCGCAAAAGAACCTGATTTGTGTAACTGGCAAAGTGAGACAACAGCGTTAACTGCATGACAGTGATAAGGCGACGGGATTAATTGCGTGGTTAACAGCACAAAAAAGTCCGGTAAGAACCGGACTTTTTCTTATTTTATGACCTTCAGCGAAGGTTTGCCTTTTTTGGGAGGAACAGGCGCATCGGCCTGCTTATCCGTATTTTCGTCAACCGCTTTTGGTGCTGAAGGATCCTGACTTTGATCAGACTGTGATTCAGCCGCGGGCACCATTTCGTCTTCTGTAGCGAACACAGTGCCAGCGCCATTTTCGCGGGCATAAATCGCCATCACAGCCTGGCATGGCATGCTGATACGACGTGGTTGACCGCCGAAACGAGCCTGAAACGACAAGCCATCCGTATCCAGATAAAAATTCACACAGGCAGAGGGAGAGATGTTCAGGACAATCTGACCATCTTTCACGAACTCCTGCGGTACTTCCACCAATTCATTACGTGCGTCTACGACAATGTAAGGCGTCAGTTCATTGTCGACGATCCAGTCAAAGAACGCACGCAACAGATACGGTTGATTAGAAGTCATTGATGTCATAACGGGTTGTGGATCTCGCGTTCCTGATCCGTCAGAGAGGCTTTAAATGCAGTGCGTGAAAAGAGGCGATTCATGTACGCATGGACTTCTTTCGCACCCGCACCGTTAAGTTCGATACCTAATAGCGGAAGACGCCATAACAGCGGTGCCAGGTAGCAATCTACCAGGCTGAATTCTTCATTCATAAAGTACGGCATTTCAGCAAATACCGGCCCCAGTGCCAACAGCGCTTCACGAAGATCATTACGCGCCGCATCGACATCGCCTTCGCCACGGAAAATTTTCTCTGCCAGTGAATACCAGTCTTGCTCAATGCGGTGCATCATCAGACGACTCTGACCACGGGATACAGGGTAAACAGGCATCAGCGGAGGATGCGGAAAACGCTCGTCCAGGTATTCCATGATGATATGAGAGTGATACAGTACCAGCTCTCGGTCCACCAGCGTTGGAACCGTACCGTAAGGGTTCAGGTCAATCAGATCTTCAGGCAAGTTGGTTGGATCAGTATAGCTGATCTCAACACCCACACCTTTCTCTGCTAAAACAATACGAACCTGATGACTGTAAATGTCAATGGTGTCAGAGAACAACGTCATAATTGAACGTTTATTCGCGGCTACGGCCATTAAGTTTCCTCCGTCGAGAAATATCGAAACCCGGAAAGGCGACCGGGCTAACTATCAAATGCTAAAAAAGGGGGCGAGATGCCCCCTTCACTATTATACATAAAAACCGTGACGTTTAGTGCACTTCTCGCCAGTAATCTTTCTTCAGCAAGTAAACAAATACAAACAGCACCACGATAAATACCAGTACCCACTTACCAATACGGTGTGAGTCCAGTTTGGAAGGTTCTCCGGTATACTCCAGGAAGTTGACAATATCAGCAACTGCCTGGTCATACTCACCCGGAGACATGGAGCCAGTGCCATCAGACTTGATGCCGACGTAGCGCTCCACCATTTCACCGTCTACCATCACTTCTTCAGTAGTCTCACGAGGGATCCCCTGAAGCGGTTCTAAAACATGAGGCATGCCGACTTCCGGGAACACCTTATTGTTTACACCGAACGGACGGCTTTCATCTTTATAAAAAGAACGCAGGTATGTATAAATCCAGTCTTCACCACGAACTCGGGCTACCAGCGTCAGATCCGGTGGCGCTGCACCGAACCAGCCAGCAGCTGATTCTTCAGGCATAGCACGGGTGATGTAATCCGTCACCTTTTCACCAGTAAACTGCAGGTACTGTTCACCCAACTCATCTGAAATGCCCAAGTCTTTGAACGTACGCTGATAACGTTGATACTGCATCGAGTGACAGCCCAGGCAGTAGTTCATGAACAACTTGGCACCACGCTGAAGCGAGGCTTTATCCGTTAAATCAATTGGCGCTTCATCCAGGTGGACATTGCCACCTGCGGCCATTGCCATACCCGGCAGAAAGAACGCCAGAAAGCACATCAGTTTTTTCATTTAGGGATCCTCGCTGGTACAGGTTTGGTATTTTCGTTCTTGCTGTACAGGAACAACGCGACAAAGAAACCGAAATAAAGCACGGTAGCAACTTGTGAAGCGATGATTTTCCAGTTCTCTTGCGGAGTGCCACCCAGGTAACCCAGGAATACAAAAACAATCGCAAACAGAATCAGGTTCACTTTGTGCAGACCACTGCGATAGCGCCATGACTTCACACGACCTCGGTCTACCCAAGGTAACGCAAACAACGCGGCAATCGCACCAAACATCGCCAGTACACCCATCAGCTTATCAGGAACGGCTTTCAGGATGGCGTAGAACGGCGTGAAGTACCATACCGGGAAGATATGCTCAGGCGTCTTCAGGGGGTTCGCAATTTCAAAGTTAGGATGCTCAAGGAATTTCCCGCCCATTTCCGGCGCGAAAAACATGACGTAAGTAAACGCAAACAGGAAGATACAGAACGCAACCAGGTCCTTCAGCACGATGTGCGGGAAGAACGGCACCACGTCATCAGCAATATCGTACTTGCTGGTGTAGTACTCATGAATCTGGTAAGGCGTCTTCTCAGATTCAGGCAATGAGCCTTTTTTATGCTTGATAGCCACGCCATCCGGGTTGTTAGAACCGACTTCGTGTAGTGCGATAATATGCAGGAATACCAGAATAACAATAACCAGCGGTAAGGCGATCACGTGAAGCGCAAAGAAGCGGTTCAGGGTAGCACCTGAAATTACATAGTCACCCTGGATCCAGATAACCAGATCAGGACCTATGACCGGAATCGCACCGAACAGCGATACGATTACCTGCGCTCCCCAGTAGGACATTTGTCCCCAAGGCAATACATAACCCATAAAGGCTTCAGCCATCAGGGCCAGGTAGATAAACATACCAAACACCCACAACAGTTCGCGGGGCTTTTGGTAAGAACCGTAAATCATACCGCGGAACATGTGCATATAGACCACAATAAAGAACGCTGACGCGCCAGTACTGTGCATGTAACGGATGATCCAACCGTAATCGACCTCACGCATGATGTACTCGACTGAGGCGAATGCACGTTCTGCAGACGGTTCAAAATTCATTGTCAGCCAGATACCTGTAACAATCTGGTTTACCAGTACGATAGTGGCCAAAAAGCCAAATACGTACCAGAAGTTCATGTTACGGGGAGCTGGGTATTGGATGGCGTGCATATTGGCAACGCGCATCATTGGGATACGTTCTTCAATCCATGCTAGGAAACCAGACATGTTACGCAACCTCCGCTTCTGAGCCGATGATAACGGTATTGTCATCAACGAACTGATAAGGAGGCACCACCAGGTTTAGTGGAGCCGGTACGTTTTGAAATACGCGACCTGCCATATCAAACTTTGAGCCGTGACATGGACAGAAGAAACCGTCAGGAACCCCTTCAACGATCTCTTCAAATGCACCATCTTTGAGATGCTGTGGAGAGCAACCCAGGTGAGTACAGATACCGACAAGTATCAGATACTCTTCTTTTAATGAGCGATACTGGTTCTGTGCAAATGCTGGCTGCTGTTCTGCTTCAGAATTGGGATCTTTCAGCTTATCTTCGTGCTTAGCCAACTCGCCCAGGATTTCCGGCGTACGACGAACAATCCACACAGGTTTGCTTCGCCACATTACACGAATTAGCTGACCAGGCTCAATCGCACTGATGTCCACTTCAACGTCAGCACCGGCCGCTTTCGCTTTTGCGCTCGGATTCCAGGACGCAACAAAAGGCACTGCAGCACCAACGACACCAACGCCACCAACTACTGATGTCGCAACCGTGAGGAAGCGGCGACGAGTATTGTCTTTGGGCTGGTTGTCAGTTTGTGCAGACTCTTTTGCATCTACAGATACATTGCTCATCCACATTTCTCCAGGTTCGGATAATTATGGTGACTGACAATATCGAATGATTATTATTAGGATAACCGTCAGTACGCCATATCGGCTTGTCATGAAGTTAGCTCGTAGGAGTATATTTGTCCGTTCGAGAATTCACGAAAGTTTGTCATAATTTTCGACCCGAAATGATAAGGGAAAACCCCTTAAATATACAAGGTTTTACTGGAATTAAACGGTGAAATAGTTCGCTAGCTTCCATACAGAATTCTTTGCAGTCACCAGCAGTTAGCGTTTTTATGCCACTTTCGTTGCAATTTCCACCAGCAAGGTTAAAGCTCTGTCATCTTATTCACACAGCATTTACACTAATGCTAATCCAATATTATTTGTAATCAGGGCTGTTCAGAAGAAAGTGGGATGCAGATTTACCGTCATTAGGCAAAGCAGAGGATTATTAACAGGCAATAAAAAACCCGGCATAAGCCGGGTTTTTGAATAAAACGTAAAAATTAACGCTTTGAGAACTGTGGACGTTTACGTGCTTTATGCAGACCCACTTTCTTACGTTCAACGCGACGTGCGTCACGTGTAACGAATCCTGCTTTACGCAGAGCGGGACGCAGTGCTTCATCGTAGTCCATCAGAGCACGAGTAAGACCGTGGCGAATTGCGCCAGCCTGACCGTTTGAACCACCACCGGCAACGGTGATGTAAACGTCAAATTTTTCAGTCATTTCTACAAGTTCCAGTGGTTGACGAACCACCATGCACTCGGTTTCACGACCAAAGTACTCATCAAGAGCACGTTTGTTTACTGTGATGCTACCTGTACCTGGACGCAGGAACACACGAGCAGTAGAACTTTTGCGGCGGCCTGTGCCGTAGTATTGAGTATCTGCCATGTCAGTTGCTCCTTAGATGTCCAAAACTTGTGGTTGCTGTGCTGTGTGTGCATGTTCTGCACCAGCGTAAACTTTCATTTTACGGAACATTGCACGGCCCAGAGGACCTTTTGGCAGCATTCCTTTCACTGCTTTCTCAATAACCATTTCTGGTTTGTGAGCAAGTAGCTTTTCAAAGTTTGTTTCTTTCAGACCACCTGGGTAACCAGTGTGCGCGTAGTACATTTTGTTCTGCGCTTTACGACCAGTTACTGTCACTTTCTCTGCGTTGATAACGATGATGTAGTCACCGGTGTCAACGTGAGGAGTATATTCTGGCTTATGCTTACCACGAAGGCGCATAGCAATTTCAGAAGCCAAACGGCCTAATGTTTTGTCTGTGGCGTCAACCACGTACCAGTCGCGTTTTACCGTCTCTGGCTTAGCAACAAAAGTTTTCATTTAAATTCACCCGAAAAATATCGTCGTTACTGATTTTCTGCGTCAGAAAATCACCTTAAAAATCAATGCGTGAACCCCTTCGAGTTCATTGATTCTTCCACCTTCCCAAAGGTGGGCGTAACTGGGCAGGGCGCGAATTATACAGGATTTGCATAAAAAGCGAACCCCTTAGCGTTTTTTTTTCAGAAAATTTGCTGTTGCTGTCAAATTGATTAGCGTAGGCTATCCTTTTACTTATCAGACCGATCGCGTGTCGACGTATTATGAACCGATGTTGGCCAACACTTTCCCTGCTACTGACGCTCTTTAGTCCTGCCGTTGCTGGCCAGGCCGACATCGTTTATACGCGCGCTTTCCCGGGCAAAGCCTACGGCTATTATCACGCCAAAGTGCTCGAGCGCGCCATTGCGCTTACCCCTGAGTATGGCGAACATCGCGTTGTACCCCATCCTCAGCCTATGCCTCAGGCGCGCCAAATACTTACGCTTGAAAACGGCGATGCGGACGTCATGTGGACCGTCACCACCGATGAACGGGAAAAGCGCATGATCCCCGTCAGGTTCCCGCTTTTACAGGGTTTCGCCGGTTACCGGGTGTTTGTTATTCAACAAGGCAGACAGTCCAGTTTCCCCCTGTCTATAACCGATGCACAGATTCGGAAGTTCAGGGCAGTACAAGGCAATGACTGGCCAGATTTGGACATTTTACGCGCCAATGGCTTTGATGTTCACGGCACCGATTGGAGTGACTGGTTCACATCCATGTACGCCATGGTGGAGCGCGGCGTGATCGACATCTTTCCGCGAAATATTATTGAAGTACACAACGATTTGGCCCGCCACCAACAACGCCATATACAGTTAGAAAAACATCATTTATTGCGTTATCCCAACTACGAGTATTTTTTTGTTTCGCCATTAACACCAGAGCTGGCAACACGCATCCGGCGTGGATTAATTCGGATGCTCGAAAATGGTGAGTTACGTGAGATATTTTTAGAACATGAAAACCACAGAAAAGCCGTTGCGTTGGCCGCGGATCCGGCACGCAAAATCCATGAGCTCAGCAACCCTACCCTATCGTATTCACTGGACTATCATCGCTGGTTAGATAACCCCGAGAAAGCGATATCAGCGTTACGAAAAAACCCCTAGTGCACGTTTAACCGTTCCCGAATTAGACATCACTATCCTATTCTTATCCTGGTCCCGAAACTAGCTGGACTGTTGCTGCTTTATTTCCAGCCAGAGCTTTTCCATCTCGTGCAGGCTTAGTGTGCTAAGCGATTGTTTTCTTTCTTTTGCCAGCGTTTCTACCGCATTAAAACGCCTGGCAAATTTGTGGCTGGCTTGTCTGAGCGCGGCATCAGCATCCACTTTACAGTGCCTGGCCAGGTTAACCATCGCAAAAAGCGCATCGCCAATTTCTTCTTCAATCGCTGCCTGATCTTTTTCTGTTGCAATGAGCTCTGCATTAATTTCGTCAATCTCTTCCCTGACCTTGGCCAGTACAGGCAATACATCTGGCCAGTCAAAACCGACACTGGCACAGCGCTTTTGCATTTTGTGAGCAAGTTTCAATGCCGGTAGTCCGCTGGGCACGTCATCGAGTAAGTAACGATATTGGCTGTCTTTTCTCTGCTTTTCCTGCGCCTTAATCGCCTCCCACTGAGCATTGAGCTCGGCCTCATCTGGCGCTGACTCGCCGGCAAACACATGCGGATGACGCCGGATCAGCTTTTCGCAAATTGCCCTGGCGACATCCTGTAAGTCAAAGATATGGTCTTCATCGGCTATCTGAGAATAAAACACCACCTGAAAAAGCAAATCGCCTAATTCATCACAAATCTCATCCGGGTTGCCTTTTGCGATAGCATCGGCCACTTCATAGGCTTCCTCTATGGTATAGCGGGTGAGACTCGACATGGTTTGCGCCACATCCCACGGACAACCGGTTTTCGGATCGCGAAGCGCCACCATAATGCGCGTTAAACGGGCTAGCTGATCCTCTGATTCACTGTTTTTTTCGTTTTGCATCCACGACTCCTTTGAGCTGGCGAAGCCGCGCCATCACTTTAGACAGGGTATTCAGGTCCGGTACTTCTACCGAAATGGATATCATCGCTGTCTGGCGGGATTTGTCGCTTAAACTATTAACTCCCAGCAGCGCGACGTTTTCATTCGCCAGCACCGTTGTAATGTCGCGTAAAATACCGGTTCTGTCGGTGCAGAATATGTCCACCGCCGCTTCAAACCCCACATTCAGTTCATCAGACCAGTTAACTTCTATTTGTCGCTCGGGGTGCTGGGAAAGTAAGTGCTGTAGCTGTTCACAACTTTCTTTGTGCACGCTTACGCCCCGGCCTTGTGTGATGTAGCCCATAATCGGCTCGCCAGGTACCGGCTTACAGCAATTAGCAAGCTGGCTCATGAGGTGACCGACCCCCTGTACGACGACGGTGTCACTTTTCCCCTTTGACCCCGCTTTTTTCCGTGTTTTTACTTTCGGACTTATTTCCGGCTCATCCTGCACCGGCTCCTGCAATTGCACCAGATAGTTAATGACCTGCATTACACGCACGTCACCGGCACCAATGGCAGTGAACAGGTCATCCACAGAGTGTTGATTAAACCGCTCCACTGCATCGGCAGCGGATTTAAGCGGCAGATGCGCACGTGTCAGTTCGCGCTCAAGCAACTCTTTCCCGGCCCCCAGGTTTTTCTCCCGGTCCTGCTTTTTGAAAAAAGAATGAATGGTGGCGCGGGCGCGCGAAGAATGGACATATCCAAGCCCAGGATGCATCCAGTCTCGGCTGGGATTGAGCTCCTTGCCGGTGTGGATTTCAACCTGATCCCCGCTTTGCAGCTGATAAGTAAATGGCACGATACGTCCATTCACTTTTGCGCCAATACAGCGATGCCCCACATTGCTGTGGATGTAGTAGGCAAAATCCAGTGGCGTGGCGCCCTGCGGCAAGTCAACGACATCGCCTTTAGGTGTGAAGACGTACACCCTGTCATCGAATACCTGACTACGCAGTTCTTCAACAAGGTCGCCAGATTCAGCCACCTCTTCCTGCCATTGCAGGATGCGGCGCAACCAGTTAATGCGCTCGTCATAACCTGAGCTTTTTCCGGCAGACCCTTCTTTATATTTCCAGTGTGCAGCCACGCCCAACTCCGCATCCTGATGCATTTTATTCGTGCGGATTTGAATTTCTACCGGCTTGCCCTCCGGCCCGACAATCACCGTGTGAATAGACTGATAGCCATTCGCCTTTGGCGTCGCGATATAATCATCGAACTCTTTTGGAATGTGCTTGAAGTGAGCGTGAACTGTACCCAGCGCAGCGTAACAATCCTGCAGGCGCTCGGCGATAATACGTACAGCACGGATATCGAACAACTGTTCAAAGGTAAGATGCTTTTTCTGCATCTTCTTCCAGATACTGTAAATGTGCTTAGGTCGGCCGTAAACCTCTGCCTTGATATGCTCGTTATCGAGCAACGATTGCAGGTCGTTGACTACATTTTCAATATATTCAGCGCGTTCTCTGCGCTTGCCATCGAGCTGTTGGGCGATACTTTTATACGTCTCCGGATGCAGATAACGAAAGGCAAGATCTTCCAGCTCCCACTTTAACTGCCCGATACCCAGTCGGTTAGCCAGCGGCGCATAAACCGTGGCACATTCTCTTGCCACCATAACCCGGGTTTCTTCATCGGCCTTTTTCACTTTTTGCAGCGCAATAATGCGCTCAGCCATTTTAATGACCACCGCGCGCACATCTTCTACCATGGCCAGAAGCATGCGCCGAATACTGTCTATGTGCTGCTCATCACTAACCGCATTGGATTTCGCATCAACCCGGCGGGAGTGCAGTGCCTTTATGGCATCCATGCGCCTGACCCCAACAATTAGCTGACAAATCTCATCGCCAAATTCGCTGAGCATTTGCTCTTCGGTCAGCTCATGTTGTTCACAGTAAGGAAATACCAGTGCGGCCTGCAGAGTAGCATCATCCATATTGAGCTGATGAAGGATCTCCACCATCTCCTGCCCTACCAGCAGCTTTTCCGGCGTATCACTTATTTTCTGCAGTTTTGACTTGGTTTCGTCAGATAATGAAAGGCTGTCCAGCCAGTGTTCAAATGGCGGACGCTCGGGCTCGTGAACTTTTCTTGTTGATACCATGCCTTATTAACCCGTCGTCATTTACTTCCGGTAGATACTGCGTATTACGCTGGTCCAGCAGCTACGGTCATTGTGTGAAAAGTGCCATTACTTCAAGATGTCTGGTGTAGGGGAACATCTCAAGTACGCCAACTTTATCCATCTTATAACCCGAGTCCAGTAATACTTTTGCATCGCGTGTCCATGTGCTCGGATTGCAAGAAACGTACAAAATTTTCTTCGTTCTACTGCCTGCTAACGCCTCGCACACTTCAAGTGCACCTTCACGAGACGGATCCAGCAGTACCTTATCAAATCCTGTACTTAACGCCTGCTTAATCACATGCGGTTTTGTCAGGTCCAGATGAAGCCAGTCGATATTTTCTACGCCCTGTTTCCGAGCATTTGCACGTGCACGTTGCACCATTTCTGACACACCTTCAACAGCCTGTACATGTGCTCCCCGCCGCGCCAGCGATAAGCTGAAATTACCTAATCCACTAAACCAGTCAGCAATGCGCTCTTCCGGCTTAGGTTCCAGCCACGCCATAGCCTGAGAAATCATTTGCTGGTTCACCTCTCGGTTCACCTGAACAAAATCGTTCGCCTGTGGTGCAATATAAAGGCCTGGTTCCGTCTCGCAGGTAACAGGCGCTTCGTCGTGTAGCATCTGAAAGTTGCCATCTTTACCTTCCAGTTGCACGTTAACCTTGAGCTTTTCACCAAAGGCGGTGAGCGCATCGCGCATCGTCTGGCTTATTGGCCGGGTAATTTTAACTGTTACCTGACTACAATTATCTCCGCGCAACAGGCTTACATGACCCACATGCCTGATACCCTCATGCCCCATCAGCACATCGCGTAACTCGGGGAGTAAATCATTCAGCGCTGTCACCAGTACCGGGCAGCTTTCAACGTCGACTACCTGCTTGCCCCGGCGTTCACGAAAGCCTATGCGTACAGCGTTGCTGTCTCTAGCATCTACCGCCAGTCTGGCTTTTCGTCGATATGCCGGATGGTTCCCGGTCAATGCGGGTTGCCAGGGGATATCGTTCAGACCTAACTGTTTCTTCCATAAGCTATCCAACGCCTGTTCTCGAAGCGCCAGCGCTTCGTCTGCATGGACGTGCTGTAACTGACAGCCACCACATTTATCAGCAATCGGGCAAAACGGTGTGCGGCGCAATGCTGAGGGCTCTGTGACCTTAATGGCCGTCGCGTATGCCACATTCTTTTGCTGTTTAACAATACGAACGTCGCAGGTTTCTCCCGGTAATGCGCCATCAACAAAAGTCACCGGATGCTGGCGAGACACGCCAAGGCCCTGCCAGTCCCAGCTATCAATGGTTACCGAACGCGACTGTGCAGGTTGCCCGCCTCTATCTTGCGACTTCACATGTTGATTCGACGTATGTCTGTTAGTGCCAGCTTTGCCGGATTTTCCCGGCTTATAAAAACTCACCATTATCCGGCAGTCTCCAGCAACACCGTGGCTACGGCGTAATGTATTTCATCAGAAATTGATAGGTGGCTATGACAAATCCCCCGCTGTTCGCACAGCGCTGCAAAGTGCCCTGAAAACGTAAGCCGGGGCGCGCCAAACTCGTCATTAGACACCGAAATATGCTGCCAGCTTACACCGTTACCAATGCCTGTACCCAACGCTTTCACTGCTGCTTCTTTTGCTGCAAATCGCTTCGCCAGATAGCGCGCAGGTTCATTATGCGCATCGAAAATGGCTTTCTCTTGGGGAGTAAGCACCCGATCAGCCAGGCGTGGAGTTCTCGACAGGTTTTTCTCCAATCGGGCGATCTCGATAATATCTGTGCCAATTCCAGCAATAGCCACGGTCTTATTTACTCTCTGCGCGCGCTTCCAGCATCAGCCGACGCATATCTGCTACGGCAGCATGAAGACCATCAAATGCGGCTCTTGCGATAATAGCGTGACCAATATTCAGCTCAATCAGTTGCGGAATAGCGGCGATAGGCTTTACGTTGTGGTAATGCAGACCGTGACCTGCGTTCACTTTAAGCCCTGCGTTATGCGCATATTCAATGCCTTGCACCAGCTTTTCCAACTCGCGGTCCTGCTCAGCTTCAGTGGTAGCCTCGGCGTACTGGCCGGTATGAATTTCAATGTATGGCGCACCACAGGCAATCGCCGCATCAATCTGCTGTTCATCAGCGTCAATGAATAATGATACCTGAATGCCGGCAGCTGCTAATCGGGTGCAGGCATCTTTAATTGCCGCCTGATTACCTGCTACGTCAAGTCCACCTTCCGTCGTCAGCTCCTCGCGCTTCTCCGGCACCAGACAACAAAACGCGGGACGAACCTCTTCAGCAATCGCCAGCATCTCCTCGGTAACCGCCATTTCCAGATTGAGGCGTGTATTGATCGTTTGCGCGAGTAACTTAACGTCACGGTCTATAATGTGCCTGCGGTCTTCCCGCAGGTGCACGGTAATGCCGTCAGCGCCGGCACGCTCAGCAATATCCGCAGCATGCACCGGATCCGGATAATTTGTGCCACGGGCGTTTCGTAGCGTCGCAATGTGATCGATATTTACACCTAAGAAGATCGTCGTCATTCGTCTAGTCGCTCTGAATTATGATGTGAGTAAGTTTATCAAATTTTCTGCCGGCAGCGGTGAATTATGGCTTCGCTACCGAGTGTTTGGGCATAAAGAGTTCGCGGCTTTTCAGTGGTTTACTTCCCAGCAGGGGTTTGAGCGCTTCACGGTTAATGATTTTTGCCGCCTTTTTCGCTGCCGGAGTCCACTCTCCTGCCGCCAGCGACAGTAGCGCGAAACCGGGAATACCGCGGGCTGCCGGGCCAGGCTTGACCGGCACAATTCCTTCCTCCTGCCCCCATCCATACATGCCTTCGGCTGCTACCGGTTCACCGTCATTACCACATTGCGTAAATTCACCCAACTGTCCCATTTCATCCAGAATAGCGAATTCGAATTGCCGCAATGGCAACTCAATATCGTCACCCGATGCGAGCTGCGATAACGTTTCGGTATAGGTAGCAAACAGGCTGTCACTGGCAAGCCCAACAGGCATAACACGATTCAGCAGTTCATTGACATACATACCACAAAAAAGTGCCTGACCAGCAAGCGGTACCGCTGCGAGAAAAGATTCCGTCTGGGTCAGATTTTTAAGTTCAGACTTTCCGGAAACCTGAATGCGGATTTGCTGAAAAGGTTGTAGCAGGCTTTTTTTGTCACCTTTACTGTTGCGAACGCCTTTTGCCACCACCGACATTTTCCCGGATTCGCGGGTAAAAAGATCAATCAGGTAACTGGTTTCGCGATACGGTCGGCGATGCAAAACATAGGTATGTTGCCAACTGGCGGCTTTCATGTGAGGTTCCGTTTCAGGCGCGTTTTATTCTGACAACTTTCATAGATTCGAAATCGATGCCCGCTACCGATTCTGTCTGACGATAATAAGTGAGATTAACTCGTGCACCAACCAGACTTCGGTACGCTTTTTTGCGACGAAAAACAAAGGGCACATCATACCCGTCCAGCATAACCGTGTGGCGCACCCAGTCATCTTCATCCCGCTGCACGTGGCTAACCACTTTTGCATTGCTGGTTTGGGTCAGTGCGCCGTGTTTTGCCAGTAATTTATCCGGATCAGTGTTCATGGGGAAGAATTTGCTCCACCAGCATCTGCACAGATTCTCTGCCTCTGAATACATTGACGTCCAGCTGATATGCCACTTTCACGTGTCTGACATCATGAGCGGGCCACTGCGTCGTATCGACGTTAAACGCGATGCCGTCAATTTCTCCTCCCCCAGGCAACCGGAAAGTCACTTTCAGGTGTTTCTCACCCACAATACGTTGTTGCACCAACTCAAAAATCCCGTCAAATACCGGCGCTTCAAAGCCCTGTCCAAACGGGCCGGACTGGCGCAGCATGTGCGCGAAGGACAAATCCAGTTCTTGTGGCGTTAACTCACCGTCAGACCAGATGGCATCGGTGTCATCCCGCCTCTCTAAATGCTTTTCGCAAATCCGGGTGAAGGCCTGGGTAAAGTCATCAAGATTTGCCAGTGGCAAGCTCAATCCCGCTGCCATGGCATGGCCGCCGAATTTTTCAATCAACCCCGGATGGCTGGTATTCACCTCATCCAGCACATCGCGTATATGAATGCCGGAAATCGATCGCGCTGAACCTTTAATCACTTCATCGTCCTGGTGCGCAAAGGCAATTACCGGACGATTGTATTGCTCTTTTATGCGCCCTGCCACAATCCCAATGACACCCTGATGGAAATTATCCTTATACAACACCAGCGCCGGGGGCACGACATCGGTATCCAGCGTCAGCGAGGCAACTACCTGCATTGCTTCTTCGCGCATACCGGTTTCTATTTCACGACGCTGCTGATTCAGGCTATCCAGTTCGGCCGCCATCAATCTCGCCTGCATAGTGTCGTCTTCCAGCAGACAGGCTATTCCCATTGCCATGTCATCAAGCCTGCCAGCAGCATTCAACCTCGGCCCTACTACAAACCCTAAATCTGACGCGCTTAAATAAGCCAGTTGGCGGTTGGCAACTTCAATAATGGCTTTGATACCAGGGCGGCATTTGCCACTGCGGATCCGCTGCAGCCCCTGATGCACCAATATACGGTTGTTTTTGTCCAGCGAAACCACATCAGCTACGGTTCCTACTGCAACGATATCCAGTAAATCCGCCAGATTAGGGACACCAATACCTTGTGCAGTAAACCAGTCTCGCTGCTGTAATTCTGCACGGCAAGCCAGCATCAGATAAAACGCGACACCGACACCGGCAAGCGATTTCGAAGGAAAATCACAACCTGGTTGGTTAGGGTTCACTATCGCATCAGCATCAGGTAATACCTCACCAGGCAAGTGATGATCGGTAACAATAACCTGCATACCCAACGATTTTGCATGCGCCACGCCTTCAAGACAGGATATACCGTTATCTACCGTGACAATTACCTTTGCACCTTGTTGATGCGCCATATCCACAATGGGCTTACTCAGGCCGTAACCAAAGTCAAAGCGGTTGGGAACCAGGTAGTCAACGGTGCTCAACCCCATCTGGCGTAAAGAGAGCATACAAACCGCAGTACTGGTTGCACCGTCAGCATCAAAATCGCCAACGATGACAACTGGCGTTTGCTCATAAACGGCGTCGGCCAGTAAGGAAGCCGCTGATGTGATCCCTTTTAGCTTTTGATAATGCACAAGACCACGCGCTCCGGTATCGATATCGTCGATAGACGCCACTGACCGCGCGCGGTATATACGCTCAATAACAGGGTGAAGGTCGGAAGATAGCGGCTCTCCGCTAACTTTGCGTCGAATAATCGGTAACGGCATACTCTACAGCGCTGAAGACAACAATGCCGGTATGATACCGGTGAAAAACGGGAAGGTAAAACGCTGCGCGTGGCGCGCAGCGTGAGGATTTACGCTGTTAACCCTGGCGATTCAGCACCTGAGCAATAGCTTCAGCCGGCTGGTAGCCCGGGATCAAAGAGCCATCAGGCAAAATAATATTCGGGGTACCGTTCACGCCAATTTGCTGACCAAATTCGTATTGTTGTGCCACTTTGTTTTTGCACGTCTGCGCTTTCACATTTTCGCCCGCTTTGGCATCCGTCATGGCTTGTTGCTGATCTTCAGCACACCACACTGACACCATATCTTTAAACCCCTGGCTATTCAGTCCGGAGCGCGGGAAAGCGAGATACCGTACGGTGATCCCCAAATCATTAAAGGTCTCAATTTCACGATGAAGTTTACGGCAGTAACCGCAGGTGATATCGGTAAACACGGTGATCGTGTGCTTCTCATTTTCTGCGGTAAATTCAATAGCCGAGTCATCAAATGCGCTGATGCCGTCTAATCTGAGTGATGACAATGCCACTTCGGTTTCATTGCGCATGCCCGCGTCCATATTGTATATACGCGCCTGCACCAGATATTTACCGTCTTTACTGATATAAAACAGCCCCTTATTCGTCGTTACCTGATACAGCCCCTCTACCGGTGCATCGGCAACAGCGATAACATCAAAACCCAGTTTTGATTCAATTTTTGCAGTCACGTCGTCCTGCGGCTCAGCTGCGATCCCGTTGCTGCTTAACAGTACAGTCGCCAGCATGATTGCTCGTTTAAATAACTTCACTTACCACTCCTGAAGATAGTTTGCAGAGTAAAAGACCCTGTTCAATGCAGTTTTCTTTCTGCGTAATAAATAAATCGTACCACACCAGCTCGTTTGATACAGGGATGCTTATCCATACCCTGATGGCGTTCATCGCTATCCCCGGGGGTGATGCGAGTGAATCAGATTCTGCAATCGCTCGGTGGCGACATGGGTATAAATTTGTGTGGTCGATAAGTCGCTATGGCCCAATAACATCTGTACGACACGCAAATCCGCGCCATGGTTCAACAAGTGTGTGGCGAAGGCATGGCGAAGTGTATGGGGAGACAAATGCTGCTCAATTCCCGCACGCAATGCATACGCCTTAATCCGGTGCCAGAATGTCTGACGCGTCATCTGGCTGCCGCGCTTACTCACAAACAGTAAGTCTGTCGGATGTCTGGTCAACGCTGGCCGCGCCTCTTTGGCGTATTTTTCAATCCAGTCGACGGCGTCTTCCCCAAGGGGAACCAACCTGTCTTTGTTTCCCTTTCCAGTCACCCGCACCACGCCCTGTTGTGTGCTAACCTGATCCATCCGCAGACCTATCAGTTCGCTTACCCGCAAGCCGGTTGCATACAATACTTCCAGCATACAGCGGTCACGATATTCGATAGGGTCATCTATGTCGGGCGCGTTCAGCAGATCATCCACCTGTCTCTCACTTAGCGATGATGGCAGCGACTGCGGAATTTTCGGGTTTCGCAACGGAGTTATGGGATTGTCTACCCGCTGATGCTGATTGACCAGGTAAACATAGAAAGCGCGCATCGCACTCATCGCTCGCTGGGTACTGCGGGCTGATAATTTCTCGCTATGGCGGTGAACAAGGTAATCCTGCACCATCTCGGTGGTCACTGCAGAAATATCCCTCATGCCTTGCTGCTGGCAAAACAGAGCAAGCTTAGACAAGTCTGTACGGTAACTTTGCTGGGTATGTTCGCTGAGCCCTTTTTCCAGCCACAACATGTCGATAAACGCATCAATATGCTTCTGATTCATGACCGACAAGGGTTCTTTGCGCGGGGTAATGCTCATTTAAACCCGCGCTTTTCTTTTATCAGTTCGTAGGCAGACTGAATATCCTGCGCCTTCTGTTTGGCGATTTCCATTGCCTGCTGAGGCAACCCTTTTGACACTAACTTGTCGGGATGATGTTCTGCCATACGTTTGCGGTACGCGCGTTTAATCACTTTTTCATCGTCACTTTGCGATACACCAAGAATTTTGTATGCATCGGACAATGTCTGCGTATCCGAGTAAGCGCGCTGCTGACGCTGGCGCTGATGTCCACTGCCTGCTCCCGCTGCGCCGCTACGTTGCCGGAAGCGTAACTCGGCTTCAAACATTGAAATCAGGTAGTCGAGATCGCGGCGGCGAAACCCCAGCGGCTGTGCCACTTTTTCCAAAACATTATACTCTTCTTGCGACAACTGCCCGTCGGCAAAGGCAGCCTGGATCAGTATTTCCAGAAATACCTGCAGAATATCGCGGCGACCGTGACAGGTTTCATACAGCCCTTTGAGCGTCTCCACTACCGGAAAGTCTCTTGCCTTGCCTTCCCGGAACGCTTCCTGAGCTTCGCGTCTGGCATCACCGGTAAGACGCATTTCGTCCATCAGGTTTGTAGCCACCTGAATCTCGCGGTTAGTAACCTGACCATCAGACTTGGCGAGATGACCTAAAGAGGAAAACAAACTGTGAAAAAAAATAGCTTGTTGCTTCACACTGTCCTGATCGGTAAAAAAGCGACCAAATCCCCCTAACTGGTTAAAATCCTGACTGTAGGCTTTGTCAAAAAAATGCCCGACCACCAGGCCAAGGATGGCGCCGGGTATTTTGAAAAACATAAAGCCAAAAATAAAACCGAGGATCTTTCCCCAAAACGCCATACCGCGTACTCCTGTCGCAATGTGAAGCATGAACGCCATTGCAGGACAACGCGCTGCACGTTATCCGCTGACGACACATCTCAAAGTTATGCAAGTTGTGCTATAACGGCGAAGCCAAACAGCAGCAATTCTACAATCTGAGGGCAAAATCACTATAAACAATGCTTTTGCGAAAGAGAAGACATAGCGAAAATCGCAGATTTTTTTGAACTACTGGTTGGTTATTCAGACATAAGTGCTTAGAATTGTCGCTTTAACGCGGTGCAGGCTTATGCACTTAGCGGTTCAATGACATCATCGGGGACACACAGTCTGTTATCCTTTTGTACGCAAATGGAGGCAGCAGGCTGCGGGCATTAACACGGGCGACTCACCTACGCATGAAAAAACTCTGCGCTTTGCTTGTTCTGGCGGCCTTCACTAACTACGCCGCGATAGCGCAATCTGTTCAAGACACACCCACTGATACTGCAACCTCTTTTTGCAGCGTAGAGCCCGTGCAATTTTCCAGTCAGCAGTTGATGCCAAGCGGGCACGTCAAAGTCGAAGCGAACCGCACGGAAATTATTGAGAATAAGGTTGCGCTGTTTTCAGGCAATGTCGATATTACGTCCGACGCGGCCACTATCCATGCCGACCAGGCCCAGGTAAACGAGAACGGTAAAGACATGTTTGCCGAGGGTGATGTCATGTATCAGGACGCCCAGCTGCAGGTTAAGTCAGATTCGATAACGCTGAGTCAGGAAGATGAACGCCTTGCATTGACCAATACCCGCTACCAGCTTTCGGGAGTGGCAGGCCGGGGCGCAGCAGAAAGTATTGTATTGGCCACCAATGAAGGCCTGATATTAAAAGATGTGAGTTTTACCACCTGCCCACTAGGGGAAGAAGACTGGAGTATTCAGGCCAGCGAGATCAGTATCGAAAAGGGCACTGTCTGGGGCCAGGCGAAACATACCCGTTTCTATGTAGGTGACGTACCGGTATTTTATCTCCCCTATTTTGCCTTTCCGGTAAGCAACCAGCGCCAGACGGGGCTGCTTTTTCCTGAAATTACCAGCTCTGGACAAACCGGGATAGACTACGAACAGCCGTTTTACTGGAATATGGCCCCCAACTATGACATGACCATCTCGCCACGGCTGATGACCAAGCGCGGGGTTCAGCTTAAAACGGAATTTCGCTACCTGACCGAGCAAAGTTATGGACAAATTAATCTGGAATACTTACCCAGTGACCGCGAACTGACGCCTAACCAAGACCGGTATTTTTATCGCCTGGAGCATCATGGTGCATTTGGGGATAACTGGGAAACGCGGGTTGATGTTAACGGCATGAGCGATGACAACTACATTGTCGACCTTGGCTCAGATTTTTATAACCGTGCAGACACGCACTTATATCGTACTGTCGGGCTCAGCTACTATTCGCCTAAACTCACCATGGACGTTCAGTTAAAAGATTTTGTGGTTATCGGCGATTATCCCAATACTTACCGCGCATTGCCGGAAGCAAAACTCAATTATGTTACCCCGCTTGCAGAGTTTCTGGAGTTTACGCTGGACTCAGAGCTCGCGTATTTTGACAATTCGCTGGATACCGCACCTACAGCCCTTCGCTGGCATGTAGCACCATCACTCGCGATTCCCTACCAGCGCCAGTGGGGGGAAATCACTGCACAGGCCACAGTGCTGAACACGTACTATAGTCAGGACAACACCCAGGGCACAGAACTGGAAGAGGAAGTGAACCGCACGCTGGGCCAGTTTCGGCTGTTTTCCGCCCTCTATTTCGAGCGCGACACCACCTGGCTCGCTGAAGGCATGACAATGACTCTCGAACCTAAACTCCAGTATCTTTATACCTCTTACGAAGATCAGAGCGATATTGGCATGTACGATTCAACGCCTCTGCTGACTGATGTGGATGGCTTATTCCGCGGTCAGGAATTTACCGGGTTAGACAGGATCAGCGACAACAATGAAATTACCATAGGCGTTACCAGCCGGATAATTGATAACGCCAACCGGGAACAATTTGTCATTAGTCTGGGTCAGATATTCTACCTTGATGATAATCAGCTGATTGCCGCCACCAAAGATGGCGATCGCTCAGCTCTGGCCGGTGAAGTTGATTGGCGCATGAGTGACCGCTGGTACTTTCACACTGATGTACAAATTACTACCGACACCGACAAAGTGGAGCGAAGCAGCGTGGCGCTGGAATATCGCAGAGATAACGACAGCCTGATACAGCTCACACACCGTTACGTTCGTGATTTATCTGGTGAAACAATAGACCAGGCCGGACTGTCTGCGAGCTGGCCTATTGCCAAAAACTGGCACTGGGTGGGCAGAACCTATCGCGATATTGAACGCGACAGGAGTATTGAAAACTATATCGGTATTCAGTATGAATCCTGTTGCTGGGCCATCAGAGTGGTTGCACAGCGCTATCTGAGCAATCGCTACGAAGCAGGGAATCTGCAGGGGAACGACGACTACGAGTCGGGCATTTCCATGCAGTTTATTTTCAAGGGAATGGGCTCAAAAGGCTCAAACCGACGCATGCTGGAAGACGGCATGTTTGGCTATCGACAGCCGTATAGTTTAAATTAACCCACTTGTAGTCGTCATGCTGACGTCTCACAATGATGCAAACAATTAAAAAGAGTGTTTATGAAGTTCTTATTTCGGGCATTGTGTTTAAGTGCGCTACTGAGTTTCTCTTCCGTCGCACAGGAAGTCATGCTGGACAAGGTTGCCGTCATCGTCGACCAGGGTGTTATTCTGGAAAGCGAAATTCAGGCACTGGTTTCTGAAGTAAAGCGCAATGCAGAAGAAAACAGTCAGGATCTGCCCTCCGATCGCGCTTTACGTACACAGGCGATTGAGCGGCTTATTGTAAAAAGCCTGCAAATGCAGATGGCAGAGCGTATGGGTATCCGCATCAGCGATCCACAACTTGAACAAACCATTTCTAATATTGCAGCGAATCAGGGAGCTAGCCTTGAAGACCTGCGCCGTCAGCTGCGTCTGGACGGCATCGCTTATGAAGATTATCGCGAAGATGTGCGTGAAGAAATGATCATTGGTGAAGTGCGCCGGGCGAATGTCCGCCGCCGCGTGTACATCACCGAACAGGAAGTCAACACGCTGGTGAAGCTGATTGAACAACAAGGTGCCGAGCAAGCGGAATACCGCCTTGGCCATATTCTTATCGGCTTTCCGCCAGAGCCCAACGATGCTGATGTTGCAGATGCGCGCGACCGCGCGGATAAAGTCCTTGAGCTGCTGAATACCGGTTCCGACTTTGCCAAAATTGCGTTGGCATCATCGTCAGGCTCAGAAGCGTTGGAAGGCGGTGATATGGGCTGGTTAAACATCAACTCCATGCCTACCCTTTTCGCCGAAGCCGTTCAGGGGAAAGCGAAAGACGAATTAATTGGTCCCATCCGCAGTGGTGCAGGTTTCCATATTCTGAAGATTATGGATACCCGCGGTATTGAAACGGTAACGGTGGAAGAAGTGAACTCCCGTCACATTCTCATCAAACCTTCAATTATTTTGAGTGAAGAGAAAGCCAAAGAGATGCTGTCCACATTCAAACAACAGCTAATTGATGGTGAGGCTGATTTTGCAGAACTGGCGAAGGAACATTCGGAAGATCCAGGGTCAGCATTACGCGGTGGTGAGCTTGGCTGGACAGATCCGAACAACTATGTGCCTGCATTCCGTGATGCACTGGCACAACTTGAACCCGGTGAATACAGTGACCCGGTACGTTCAGTTCACGGTTGGCACTTAATGCAGCTTATTGACCGTCGCTTTGATGACGCTACTGATAAGCGTAAAGAGGAAAAAGCACATCAACTTATCTTTAACCGGAAGTTTGCTGAAGAATCCGAAACCTGGCTGCGTGAAATGCGTGACGCTGCGTATATCGAAGTCTTAGACTAACAAGGTACCCGACACGTTCATGACAGCAATTAAACTTGCGGTAACGCCCGGCGAACCCGCTGGTATAGGCCCTGATCTCATTATCCAGCTAGCGCAGGAGCAATGGGATGCGCAACTGGTGGTGTTTGCCGATAAGGCCATGATGGAAGCTCGCGCGAATCAGCTTGGGCTGCCGTTAACCCTGGTTCCTTTTGAAGCCGGCAATGACGAACTGTTGCCAGCAGGCAGTCTGTACATTCATCAGGTCGATATCGCCACGCCAACAGTGCCCGGCGAGTTAAACAGTGAGAATGGTCGCTACGTTGTTGAAACCCTGCGACAGGCCTGTCAGGCGAATATGGATGGTAACTTTGACGCTGTGGTAACCGGTCCGGTGCATAAAGGGATCATCAATAAGTCTGGCGTCTCATTTAGCGGTCATACCGAATTCTTTGCGCATCAGTCCAATACCATGGATGTAGTCATGCTGTTATCTACAGAAGGCCTGAATGTTGCGCTCGCAACCACCCACATCCCGCTTGAATATGTTTCCAGAGCGATTACCCGGGAACGATTGCACAAAGTTATTCATATCATTCACACCGATCTGAAACTGAAGTTTGGCATTAAACAACCTCATATCTATGTGTGTGGTCTAAACCCGCACGCCGGAGAGGATGGCCATATTGGCACTGAAGAGATCCACACCATACGTCCGGCACTGGATGCGCTTCGCGATGAAGGGCTACATATAACAGGCCCGCTCCCCGCCGATACGATATTCCAGAAAAAATACCTGGAAGATGCCGACGTGGTTCTGGCCATGTACCATGATCAGGGATTGCCCGTACTTAAATACAAAGGGTTTGGTGCGGCGGTAAATATCACGCTTGGCCTGCCGTTTATCCGCACCTCTGTCGATCACGGTACCGCGCTGGAGTTAGCCGGCACCGGGCAGGCGGACACCGGAAGTTTCAGAAAAGCATTAGAGAAAGCCATTGAACTGGCGCATCATCAACAATGAGTAAAACACATTTAGGACACACCGCCAGAAAGCGGTTCGGCCAGAATTTCCTTCATGACGAGTATGTCATTGATAAAATTGTCTCTGCCATTAATCCGCAGAACAGAGAGAATCTGGTTGAAATTGGTCCCGGACTCGGGGCTCTTACCGATCCGGTTTGCGAACGCGTGAATCAGCTCACTGTCGTTGAGCTGGACAGAGATCTGGCCAAACGTTTACGTCATCATCCCTTTCATGGCGACAAGCTGACGATTATTGAACAGGATGCACTGACGCTGGATTTTTCGTCTGTACTGGCAAACTCCAGTCAACCTGATGAGCCGCTGCGTGTATTTGGCAATCTGCCCTACAATATTTCAACGCCGCTGATGTTTCACCTGTTCGACTTTACCGGTGACATCAAAGATATGCACTTTATGCTGCAAAAAGAAGTGGTTACACGACTTGCAGCGGGGCCAGGCTCAAAAGCCTACGGCAGGTTGTCTGTGATGGCGCAATATTATTGCCAGGTAATGCCGGTACTGAATGTTCCTCCCGGCGCGTTTAAGCCGCCCCCGAAGGTCGATTCCGCGGTTGTCAGACTGGTTCCTCACGCCACACCTCCGGTTGCGGTGAAATCCGTCACTACACTGGAAAGAGTCTGCGCGCAGGCATTTAATCAGCGTCGTAAAACCATTCGCAATTCACTAAAAGATTGTCTGGATGAAAACGAGATAGTGGCGCTTGGCCTGGATCCTACCGCTCGCGCAGAAGTATTGTCTCTGGCGGACTTTGCAGCAATTGCCAACGCCGTCACCGAGAAAGACTGGCCGGCAGAATAGCGATGAACGATCCCACTATCGTCATACAGGTATCGACCCGCTATCTACCGGACCATTTACCGGAAAATTCTAATCAGTATGCGTTTGCGTACCAGATTACAATTATTAACCAAAGCAATGAAACGGTGCAGTTGATTAATCGCTACTGGAATATCACGGATGCCAACGGCAAAAGCTCGGAGGTTCAGGGTAGCGGAGTGGTTGGCAAGCAACCAGTAATTAAACCGGGTGAGCAATTTCAGTACACCAGTGGCGCAATCCTTGATACACCGGTGGGTAATATGCAAGGCTATTACGAAATGCAAGCGTCAGACGGCAGCCTTTTCCGAGCACCAATTGACGTTTTTCGTCTGGCCGTACCCAACGTCATAAACTGAAATCTGAGGACCGATGACAACCGGAAATACCTACATTGTTGGTGACATTCAGGGCTGTGCAGACGGCCTCAATGCGCTTCTCGACAAAGTCGGCTTTACTGCCGCTACCGATCGCTTATTCGCCGTTGGGGATCTGGTTGCCAGAGGGGAAGATTCACTGGCAACGGTTAAATTACTGATGGGACTCGGTGACCGGTTCCACGCTGTTTTAGGCAATCACGACTTACACTTACTGGCGGTGACACAAGGGATCCGCAAAGTGAAGAAAAGTGATCGCATGGACAACCTGCTCAATTCTCCGGAGCTCCCGGATATCATTCAGTGGCTTCGTCATTTTCCGCTCGCTTCTCAAATTGATGAAAAGCATGTGATGGTTCATGCCGGACTGTATCCACTATGGTCAGTGTCTAAGCTGGTGTCGTTAAGTGACGAAATCAGCCAGGCATTGAAAAGCGATGACTGGGTAGCCATGCTAAAAAACATGTACGGCAACTCGCCCACACGCTGGAAAGAGAGCCTGAAAGGAAATGATCGTGCTCGTTTTATAATTAATGCCTGCACACGAATGCGTTTTTTAAAGGCCGACCAGTCTCTGGAATTTGATGCCAAAGGTTCGCCAATGGACTCACCTTCTAACCTGATCCCCTGGTATCAGTGTCCAAATAACTTGCTGCAGAAAGACGAGAAAGTGGTGTTCGGTCACTGGGCAGCGTTAAACGGGAAAACCCGAAACGATCAGTTTATTGGACTTGATACCGGTTATGTCTGGGGTCAGACAATGACAGCGCTTCATCTTGAATCGGGTAAACGCATCAGCGTTAGCGCTTAACACAGTCTGGTTTATCCCAATGTCTCTCAACCTGACCGCGATGTTGTATGACAGCGGATGAAGGTGATTGCAACTGCTTCGGTTAAGACGCCTGACGCAACAAACGAATATTCGGGCTCTCCCCGGCATAACGTGCTTTTAAGCATCTGCACGCCGGTGAGCTTTCACATATGTCGACATGTTAGCAAACCACGCCCGAGCCCCGGCTTCCGGTTGTGGCAGCAACAGAGTTATTCGTACCATCCCTGGATTTTCCGGTATAGTGGTAAAACCTGTAAGATCTTTTTCGCTAATTAGCATAAGCGGGCTTAAGTATCTTATTGTAATGTCGATAAAAAAATCAGGTTAGATTTTTCACAACAGGTTCGGTGCAGGAAAAGTGTAAGTTCGGTAGTGAATTTATACTATTTTTTTGCCAAAATTCACTGCGAGAGAAATCTTCATAACAATAACAGTGTCACATCAGGAGTTCCGATGAGAATTACAGTAGCCATGCGGGTCATTGGCGGCTTCGTTGCTATCAGCTTATTGCTGGTTGTTATCAGCGCCGTCTCACTCTATAACCTGAACTCCGTCGGTTCGGCGACAGATGAAGTGAATGAGGTAGCACTGCCCACTCTGTCTGGCAGTAACGCCTTGAAAGCCAGTTTCCTGAACATGGGACGACTCACCTTCGAGGCCTACATAGAAGAAGATCTTAGCGGCCTGGAAGAAAAAGAAGCCAGTTTCAATCAAAGCAAGGAAAACTTTGAGCAGCAGTATGCGCTTCTGGCGAAAGCTGTCAGCAATGATCCGGAATTGAAGCAGTCGTTAAACACTGTTAAAGCCAGTTACGATGAATACATCGACAATGTCCAGACGATGTATAACAACCACCGCGCTTATATGAGTATGCGTAACGAAATTGATGATCAGTTGGGCGTGGCTGAAGACAATGCTGATGACGCATCCACGTATCTGCTGGATTTCTCCGACATGCAGGCCGTTCGTGACAACGAAGACCTTCAGGAAGCAGCCCGCGTTGGTAGCGAGCTTGAAACCTCCCTGCTGTCACTGCTTACTGTTTCCTACGAATACGTAAAAACACAAACACTGATACGCTCACAAACCATTGGTAATGAAGTCGAGCTGGTTGTTGAACGCGTCGCCGGCCTGCTTTCTGACATGGTAAGTGCGGCAGACGGCCAGGATGCTTCAGGCACGCTGAATGAAATTAACACGCTGGTATCTGATGCACTGAACGCAATTACCGCCAACGATGGTGTGCTGCAGTTACAGGTTGACCGCCTAGAACACAGAAACGCCGCAGAGCAGGCATTGATGGCGTCAGACGAAAACATCGCGCAAGCCACGGTCGAACTGGAGCGCTTATTAACCCTCGCAAATCAAAAAGCTTCTGATATCGATGCGCAGGTTAATAGTGCAGTTTCCAATGGCAATATCTTCGTTATTGTTGTGGTACTTGCGTCTATCGCTATTGCTGCGGTGATCGGGTTCATCACGGTCAATGCGATTACCCGTCCGCTAAATCGCGTAAATGAGCTGCTTAACATTGCATCTTCGGGCGATCTGACACAGCGCATGGATGATTCTGCGCAAGACGAGTTCGGTCAACTGGCGCGTAACTGTAACAAACTTATCGGCAATCTGAAGTCGCTTATCACAGGTATCAATACCCGCGCCGAACAGCTTGCGGCGGCATCAGAGCAAACGTCTACTGTAACCTCACAAACCACCCACAGTATTCAGGATCAGAAGTCACAAATCTCGCAAGTGGCAACAGCGACCACAGAAATGCACTCAACCTCACAGTTGGTTATGCAGAATGCAGAGGATACTCTTAGCCAGATTCGTCACGCGGATGCCGAAGCAGAAAACGTGCGTAAGATTTCTCTTGAGAACCGCAATACGATAGAAGTACTGGCAAGAGACGTCCAGGATGCGGCAGAAGTTATCAATAAACTGCACCAGGACAGCGCCTCTATCGGTGGCATTCTGGATGTCATACGCGGTGTTGCAGACCAGACCAATCTGCTTGCGCTTAACGCCGCTATTGAGGCAGCCCGGGCCGGCGAACAGGGTCGCGGCTTTGCGGTAGTAGCAGACGAAGTTCGCACCCTGGCAAGCCGTACGCAGGAGTCGACGCAGGAAATCAATGCGATGATCGAAATGCTGCAGGCAGGTGCAGAAAAAGCGGTAGCCGTGATGAATCAGGGTAAAGAGCAAACGGCAGTGTGTGTGGAGCAAACAGAACGTGCTACACAAGCTCTGGATATCATCTCTGATGCAGTTCACAAAGCCCATGATGTAAGCTCGCAGATTGAACAATCAGCCCGTGAACAAAATACCGTATCCCACGAAATCAGTGAGAAACTGGAAACCATTGTGGGCATCGCTGAAGAGACCACTGCAGGTGCGCAGCAAACATCTGAGTCAAGTCATGAAGTGGCAAGACTTGCAGAGGAGCTCCAGCAGTCTATTCGTCAGTTTAAAGTGTAAATTCATCCATCTGACTTATTAAGGGGCCTTACGGCCCCTTTTTTGTTGTCCGGCGGTTTGCTGACAGGACACTCGCCTTCGCTTTATATTGCGCTCGTTAGCCCGAAATCTTTACCTTCGGGGCGCACTTTCCCTGCTGGGTTGCATTGCGCTATGGCAATGTTTTTACTGTCTGCACGATTGATTTTTCCAGAACGAGCGCACTTAGTGGATTTTAGTCAGTCATGTAAAACGACGACCGCGCCAGCACTCCGCGCACTGACAGCCTTGGCACTGAATCAATTCTCAGAGCACTTTATTTATTTGCAATTATACTTAGGCAGTATAGTTGCACACAGTGTAATTCTGTATAAAGACAGTACCGACAAAACGCTACTCGCATGGATTATTCGGTTTTTGGTTATCTGTATCGATTCTCTCTTCGACACATCGAATTGGTATCACTGGAGCATTCATGTATAAACCCAGCCGTTTACGAACCCAACTGATTGCGGCCGTTCTTCTGGCCTGCCTGTCTATTCTCGCCACCCAGGCATTCATACGTTACGTATGGATCCTGCCGGCATTTAACCAGATGGCGAAGCAAAATGACTATCTTGATATTCGTCGGGTGGCCTCGCAATTTCAGCAGGAAATAGCATCACTGGTAAACCTGGTTTACGACAACGCCGTGTGGGATCAAATGTACCAGGCTACGCAGCAAAACGATGTAGACTGGTTTAACGAGAACTATATTATCGGCGCCTCCTTTCAGCGCCTTGGCATCAATGGGTGGTACTTCTACGACCGCAATCCGGCACGCATCGCAGGAAGCAGCGTCGACGAGAATTTCTCTCCCATGAAAGCAGACGTATTCGATAATGCTTCCAATGCCTATCGCCAGGGGTTTCTGTTCGACACTCGCGAGGATGAAGATGCTCAGCTTCGCAGCAACGTGCAATTCGCACTAATCAATGAGAAGCCAGCTCTGGTCATATCACACACCATTTTACGCTCGGACGAATCCGGTCCCTACGCCGGTACCGCACTACTGTGGCGATATATCAATGACAACTTCATCGCCTTACTGACACCAGGGATTGAGAATGACATCACACTGAGTTTTGGCGACTCACTGACGTCAGAACATCTCAACTACGCTCAGGAGTATGCAAGTATTGACGAAAACACCGTACAGGCCCACGACGGAAAGCTCGTGCTTGTGGTAAGAAACCATGGCGCAGATCCCGTGTTTACGCTAAGCATTCAACAGCGTACACATCCCTATGAAAACTCGTTGTTCGATATGTCGCTAGTTGCCGGACTACTCATCTCAGGGACAATACTGTTGCTGTTTTTCAGCTACGTACATTTTCAATTACTCACCCCAATTCAACGGCTGCTTGGCAATG
Organism: Alteromonas sp. H39; assembly: GCF_047556435.1. GTDB lineage: Bacteria > Pseudomonadota > Gammaproteobacteria > Enterobacterales > Alteromonadaceae > Alteromonas. The sequence goes on along the minus strand of NZ_CP180210.1, from coordinate 879,353 downwards.
TCAGCCAGGCGATGCGCCATGACGATTTTTCTGGCAGGACTAACCTCAAGGGACATAATGAGCTGCACAAGCTTGGCAGACGGATGGATGAATTATTTGCACTAATCAGCAAACAACGCAGCGAGCTTGTTTCGCGAAATATTAAACTGCAAAAGCTCAGCAATACCGATCCATTGACAGGACTGGGGAACCGCCGCTATCTCGACATTCAGTTGCGTAATATAGCCAGCCATAAAGCCACCCGAATGCGATCACTATCCATGTTGATTGTGGATATTGATCATTTCAAAGCATTTAACGATACCTACGGGCATGCACGCGGTGATCAGGCACTGGCGCAAGTTGCCAGAACACTGGAACAACTTACCCATAGTGCCACTGATATGGTTGCACGTTTCGGGGGCGAAGAATTCGTTGTGATACTGCAAAACACAGTGCTGGAAGATGCGGTGCAAGTCGCCAATAACCTGAGGATTGCCATTGAGCAATTACAAATCCCGCTGGATACGCCGGATTTTTCTACATATCTGACTATCAGCGTAGGCGTGGCTACCAAGCCCACTTCAGAAACACTGGACATTACAGCGCTGTTTGACCTTGCCGACAGGGCCCTGTACGAGGCTAAAAACCAGGGAAGAAACCGGGTTAAAGCCGCAGACACAAAGCCAGATAACGCAGCGGTTAAGGCAAAGCCTGAAGCGCAGACCTGACCTGCGTTAAGGCAGCGTTACCAGGCATTGAGTTACAAAAGCAACCCTCCCCCTTATACAACAACGGTTACGACGTAGCGCCTTTTTGGCAGAATGTTTTTCAGGCGTTGGCTTTGTGAAGGTCTCGATGTGCCAGACTAATAAGATAGGTTTGCCCGCTGCGTGCCTGAATGACCTCCTCCAGATACAAAAAAGAGGCCATTTGTAGTATATAGTGAATATTATGTAATTCACTGAGAGAGTGAGTGTCCCATGAGCAGAGCCTTTTGGGGCATTCATTATTTTTACATAGTGTGTAATTCGGTGTGTAAAAATAGAAGCGCTTGTTCCAAGGGCTCTGCCCTCTCGCCGCAAGCGACGATTCACCCGAGGTATTTCACGACCAGCGATGTGAGCGAGTGAGAGCACAGATAAAGATAACTTCCTCGGGGATGCTTAAAAGTTAGCAGTGGTCATACCACCTTACTCATACTGTAGCTGGAGGTTGCCACAAGAAATTGGCCGCCCGTAGCTCTGGTCGCAAAGCGAACATTCGGTAAAGCTAAAACCACGTCTCGATAACCATTCTGATAGCATGGAACGAACTCACTAGCTCTTCAAGCTTCCCCATTTCATACAGCCATAAATACACATTTGGCTTAAACGAGGCACCTTCTCGGATTAGTACCATCTCATCACCAAGCCCATTGCCGGCAATCGTGATGGCATTTTCGGGAAAATTCTCCAAGCCACGTGCAGACTCAGAATTTCTGCAATCACATGATTACAAGTGCGTGCAAGCATTTTGGGGTCCGAGGTATCTCTAATCGGATAGAACTCTCAATCGTCTTCTTCTCACTCGGTGGTAGTCCCCCACTTCGACTTCATACGCTTCGCCATCTTCAAAACGAAATTTGTCACCTAACACATGTCAATAAAAGTAAGATTGCCCTGACAACGTCATGGCTTTGCGGAGCGCATGCGCATGCGCATAGGAAGGACGCATCAAATCCCTGACGGCTAACTGTCAAATTGCATGGCCGTAGCCATGTTCCATCACAGCATTTTATTAGACCGGCGCGCATCTCTTACCGCCTGAAAAATCGGCACACAAATCTGCGAGAACAGCGCCAGGACCCAAAGCCCGTTGCCGACAATCGACGGCACGAAGGGATGAACGGCTAATACAACCAGCGCCATGACAATGCCGAACAGCCTCAGACCGGCGCTGTGGTAGTTGCCGGTGGCATCGGCATCAGCCACGGTTCGATGCAGCGCCCATAGCGAAGCTAAAAAAACCGCAAGGCCGACCGAGCCAAGCGCGCCGTAACCGGCCGGATAAGGCTCCCACAAGCCGACGTAGACTTCTCCGGCCAGCGCAACGCCAATCGTCACCGCGCTCCACAAAATCGCGATGTGAGCAAGCCAGTATCTCAGCAGCACGGCACTGGTGCGGTTCTTCGGTTTTGCATTGCCGGCGCAGTCGAAATAAACCCAGGCCAGCGCGAAGAGGGACAAGCCGCCCATGGTCACATTGAACAGCGTACCCGCGCTTACTCTGTAGACGCCCTTGTCGGCCAGCGTGACCACCAGCTTAAAGAAGCCTTCACCCAGCAAGATCAACATCAGAAGGCCGAAGCGCTCCGAGATGTGTCCGAGTTGAGGCACAAAGCGTTCGAAGCGGAGCGTGCCCACGCGCGGCAGCATGTACTGAAGCTGGATTGCTGCCACGCCGGCGGCAAAGACCCAGTAGGCGACCGGTGTGGGCAAAAAAGCCGACAGCGCGAACAACCCGGCCAACACGAAAAAATTCCGCCCCTGTTCCTGCGCCAGCGTATTGGCCGCGCTGTCGGTACAGCGCGCCCGCCAGTAAAGATAGGCCGTCAGCGTCCGATTCAACGCATAGCCCAGCGCGAAATACATCCAGCCTTCACCGCCCACGTCGGGAATCGCCGCCGCGATGATCATCATCGTGACAATCTGAAGTGCCATCGCCACGCGATGCGGCATGTCCGTGGAGATATACAGCGAGTTATAGACCGAACTGTCTGCCCAGGCATAGAAAATCGCCAGGAACAGTCCCGTAAACACCCAGAATCCCTGCCACCCCAGATGATGGGACAGGTAATTCCCCAGAATGAAAATTGTCACTACATGGATCAGGTCGAAGAAAAGTTCCACCCAGTGCACGTGGTCGTGGGTTTCATCGACATCCATGTAATGGCGCGGTCGCCGCCAGAGAAGATCGTTAATTACCATACACTACCCCTTTTTCTTATTGTTCTGGCGGTGAATTATCCGCCGGCCAGCCTGTCGCCATCGACCAAGCTGATCAGGTTCCCAATGAGGTGGCTTGGACTCAGGTTGTTCATTTTGAGAATGGGGCATGCTGGACACCTTCCGTGTTAGCCTTTCAAATCTTAGGGAAAGTCTGGATATGGGATCAAGACTAGCAGATGTATTGGAATTCACTCTCAATTCAGTGGCAATCCTTGCTGAGCTGAAGCTTGATATCAAGGGTGCCGAACGCACTCAAACACCCACAAACTCAGTGATGGCAAACAAAATCACGGTTCCCAAACGCGTCGATCGCAAGTTTCAAAGTTATGAAAATTGTGGATATCAGAGAGGCGCTTATGGAAAAGCTGGCTGGAAACGGGTGGTTCTCGAATGTTCGCTTTTGTTTATGAGCTGATTTTGAGGTGTTTGACGACCACCGATGATCGTTTAAGATGAAATTGCGGTACAGGGAGAGGTCCCGATGGCCGCGACCGGCGATGAGGGGGTTAGCCATTAATGACTAACCCCCGAATCCCTCTCTTCCAGCAGCTCCCTCAAGAAACTCGCCCGCCTTGTGGCATTGCTTACCGATTTCACGATGGACGCAAAATCACTAGCCTGCCCGACAATGTGTATCTCTGCCTCGGCACGGGTAATCGCCGTGTAAAGCCACGCACGGTCTGAGATGCGACCCTTCTGGACTGCCCACGATGATTCTCGGGAACTGGCTGCCTTGAGCTTTTTGGAGCGTTATTCCGTAACCAAGCTCCATGCAATCGAAGACTTCGTCCGTTATTGAAATGGCCTCTTCTACAGATATGGTTATAGTCAGGTTACTCAAAAAGTGATTTGTGTAATCCTTTAACGATATCGCCACTGTCCTGCTCGTTAACTAAAAACGACATGTTATGTGGATTCGCACCAAAGCAAATCATGCGCAGGTTATATTCTGAGACGGCTGCAAAAATCTTGCTCGACACGCCTTTCGATGTCTGCATGTGGTTACCCACAACAGTTACCAGGTCGTAACCGCTTTCTACCGTCACATCACACAGCGTTTCCAGTTCCGCAATGGTATTTTTGTTTAACCGCTGCGCGACGGAATTTGCCGGATTATCCAGTGTAAACGACACTGAGATTTCTGAGGTAGTTACCAAATCCACACTCAGCTTATGCTTAGCGATAATAGCAAAAACCTGCTGCAGGAAGCCCTGAGCGTACATCATCTTAGGCGTTTTTACGGTCACCATTACCTGCTCTTTACGTCGTGTAATAGCACGGTAGGGTGGCTCTTCCTTGCAGTCTCGCATTATCCAGGTGCCGCCTTTTTCCGGCTCTTTACTGGATCCCACAAACACACGAATGTCTTTGCGAAGTGCAGGTTCCATGGTAGCCGGGTGCAACACCTTGGCACCGAAAGTGGCCATTTCTGCGGCTTCCTCAAAGCTGAGTTCAGGCAGTGGACGTGCCTTATCCGTAATGCGTGGGTCGGTGGTGTACACCCCGATCACATCAGTCCAGATTTCACATACCTGCGCGTTCATGGCTTCCGCCAGTAGCGCTGCGGTAAAATCGGAGCCGCCGCGTCCCAACGTGGTAGTCCTGCCTTCCTCGTCAGCGCCCACAAAACCTTGTGTCACCACGATAGCGTTTTCAATTTCCGGACGTAATAGTTGCTCACTCAAGGCCGCAATGTCTTCAAGCTGTGGGGCTGCTGCACCAAACTCACTGTCAGTTCGCAAGACCTTACGTACGTCAAAGTTCATGGTATTAACGCTTTCCTCAGCCAATACCGCACTGAACAGCAGCGACGACATACGCTCGCCCATGGAAAGCAACGCATCTTTTAAGTCATTCCGATGAATAATCTCTTCATGAAATGCCAGCGATCTCATCTCATCGAGTAAATCATCCAGCTTGGCCTCAACACTGGCTTTGTCTTTCAGACAAGCAAGGATCGCCCGCTCGATATCTTCAATCGCCTGACAGGTTTGCGCAATCTGCTCCTGCGTCAGCGCAGTATGCGCGAGGTTAACCAGGTAGTTCGTCACGCCTGCAGAGGCACTGACCACAACAATTCGGGTTTCCTGATTGCTGGCAACAATGCGTGCACAGTTTTGCATCGCGGCGTAATTTGCCACGCTGGTACCGCCGAATTTGGCAATAGTTAAAGCATTAGTCACAGTTTTCTCCGTTTTCACCGGCTCAGAGTTCTGAGATCCGGCAAGATAACAAGGATATGGTTTATCCGTTGTTATGGATTAACAATAATCTGGTCGCCAACTTTTATATTTTGTCTGGCAAACCAACCCTGGTTCATTTCCAGCGCGTATATCACCTCTTCAGATGCGCCCACTGACTCAAGGTTATGGGGCTGCAGGGCTTTTATATCTGTTATCACGCCGTTTCTGTCGATAAATGCCACATCCAAGGGAATGAAAGTATTCTTCATCCACATGCTGGCTTTTTTGGGAGTGCTGAACCTGAACAGCATGCCACAGTCTTCACACAGTGATTTTCGGTACATCAGGCCACGGGCCCGCTGTTCGTAAGTCTGTGCGTATTCAACCGGATACTCCTGCCCCTTCACTTCAATTGAGGCGCTATCAAATTTTACCGGCAGGTCGGGTATCGCTTGAACCGCAGCGGCTGTCAGTAAAAAAAGCGCAATAAAAGCCAGTGTCGCAGGTTTTATCATTGGCATGCAGGTACTCTCCTTGAGGCCATAAAAAAAGCCGGGCCCTTTCGGTGCCCGGCTTTGTAGTTTATACGCTCACTCAGGCAACATTCAATGTTGGAATGATCTTCGCCTTCGCATCGTCTTCCGCTTTCTTAAAGCTTTCCATCTTATCGAAGTTCAGATAACGGTAAACATCAGCAGCCATAGAGTCAATCTTACCTGCATACTCCATGTATTCTTCTGCCGTAGGGATACGACCCACGATAGCACCTACCGCAGCCAGCTCGGCTGACGTCAGATACACATTCGCGCCATCACCTAAGCGGTTAGGGAAGTTACGGGTAGAAGTAGACAATACCGTCGCACCGGCATCAACACGTGCCTGGTTACCCATACACAGTGAACAGCCTGGCATTTCGGTACGCACACCTACTCGTCCGTAGATGTTGTAGTAGCCTTCTTCCATCAACTGGGCTTTATCCATCTTGGTTGGTGGAGAAATCCACAGACGGGTAGGCAATGTTTTGTTGTACTGCTCAAGCAGCTTACCGGCCGCACGGAAGTGACCGATGTTAGTCATACAAGAACCGATAAAGACTTCATCTACCTTGTCGCCAGCAACGTCTGACAATGTTTTCGCATCGTCTGGATCGTTCGGGCAGCACACGATAGGCTCTTTGATATCGTCCAGGTTAATCTCGATAACTTCAGCGTACTCCGCATCTTTGTCGGCACGCATCAGTTCAGGATTCGCCAGCCACTCTTCCATCTTCTGCGCACGACGCTCAAGGGTACGTGGATCACCGTAGCCTTCATTGATCATCCAGCGAAGCATGGTGATGTTAGAACGCAGGTATTCAGCGATAGATTCTTCAGACAGGTTGATGGTACAACCTGCTGCTGAACGCTCGGCAGACGCATCAGATAATTCGAATGCCTGTTCAACCGTTAAGTCTTCCAGACCTTCGATTTCCAGCACGCGGCCAGAGAACTGGTTGATCTTACCTTTTTTCTCAACCGTCAGCAGACCTTGCTTGATACCGTACAGAGGAATGGCGTGAACCAGATCACGCAGGGTGATACCAGGCTGACGCTTACCGGTAAAGCGAACCAGGATAGATTCCGGCATATCCAGAGGCATAACGCCTGTAGCTGCTGCGAACGCCACCAGACCAGAACCGGCAGGGAATGAAATACCCAGCGGGAAACGGGTGTGCGAGTCACCACCGGTACCTACAGTATCAGGCAGCAACATACGGTTCAGCCAGCTGTGGATGATACCGTCACCAGGACGCAGTGAAACACCGCCACGGTTCATGATGAAATCAGGCAGCGTGTGCTGCGTTTCGATATCTACCGGCTTCGGATACGCCGCAGTGTGACAGAAAGACTGCATAGTCAGATCGGCAGTAAAGCCAAGACACGCCAGGTCTTTGAGTTCGTCGCGGGTCATAGGGCCGGTGGTATCCTGTGAACCTACGGTAGTCATCTTAGGCTCGCAGTACGTACCAGGACGAACACCTTCAACACCACAGGCCTTACCTACCATCTTCTGGGCAAGGGTATAGCCTTTACCAGTGTCTTTAGGCTGCTCTGGTTTACGGAACAGGTCGGTCGGCTCAAGGCCCAGTGTTTCGCGGGCTTTGTCAGTCAGACCACGACCGATGATCAGGTTGATACGGCCACCAGCACGAACTTCATCAAGGATAACCTTGGATTTGTAGTCGTACTGGGCAAGTACTTCGCCAGTTTCACTGTTAGTGATTTTGCCTTCATACGGGTAGATATCAATCACATCACCCATGTTCATGTTGTCTACGTCGGCTTCAAATACCAGCGCGCCGGCATCTTCCATGGTGTTGAAGAAGATTGGCGCGACTTTACCGCCAATACATACACCGCCGCCGCGCTTGTTAGGTACGCCTGGCAGATCTTCACCAAAGAACCACAGTACTGAGTTAGTCGCTGACTTACGTGAAGAGCCGGTTCCCACTACGTCACCAACGAAAGCGACAGGATGACCTTTGGCTTTGATTTCTTCAATTTGCTTCATTGGCCCTTTCACACCGTGCTCTTCTGGCTCAAGGCCGTCACGGGTCATCTTGTAAGCTGCCAGTGCGTGCAGTGGAATATCAGGACGTGACCAGGCGTCCGGTGCCGGAGACAGGTCATCGGTGTTGGTTTCACCGGTGACTTTAAATACGGTGTAGGTCATTTTGTCGTCCATCTTAGGACGCGAGGTAAACCACTCTGCTTCTGCCCATGACTTGATGATGTCAGTCGCGTGCGCATTACCGGCCTTGTGCTTTTCTTCTACATCGTGATAAGCATCGAACATCAACAGCGTGTGCTTAAGCTCTTTCGCTGCCATGGGTGCCAGTGCATCTTCGTCCAGTAAGTCGACCAGCGTAGCGATGTTGTAACCACCGTGCATGTTGCCCAGCAGCTCAACCGCCTTTTCGCGGCTGATCAACTCACAGCTGTCTTCGCCTTTGGCGATTGCGCTTAGGAAGCCCGCTTTCACATAAGCGGCTTCATCGACACCAGGAGGAACGCGCTCAGAGATCAGCTCCAGCAGGTACTCTTCTTCGCCAGCAGGTGGGTTTTTCAATAATTCAACCAGACCTGCAACCTGTTCTGCGGTCAGTGCTTTTGGCGGGATACCCTCTGCAGCACGTTCTTCTACGTGTTTACGGTATTCTTCTAACACGATATCTTCCTCATGGTTAATCCTGCCCTAAGTAAACGGTCTTGGCACAGGACGTGACTAGATAAACGCCGGGATTATAACGGCTTGTACTGTAAATTTAAATTTTAATGCGCTTTCATTCACTTATAACGGCCATTCAGCCAGGCTATTGCTGTGTATTTCACATAGTTATTTGTGATGCTTAACGCTACTTCTGTCAAACGCCACCATATCGGCCCCAACCCAATGGGCTGGAGCTCTGGCTCAGAATCAATCTGGATTGAGGTATCAGTCGTAGTAACGAGGCCGCGCTACCGTCGGTCAGCACAACGATATTGCCCTGATGATCTGCGGCCACGTCACGTATTCGCTGATTAATAGTAGCAAATATTCGCTGGCTCTGAAGTGGTCTCTCAGACAAATTGATGGCAAACAGCCCTTGTGATTTAAGCGCACTGATGACCAGATGATTTTGTAGCCAGGCAAAGGTGTCTTGTTGATACAACACCATTGATGATGGGGCGATGGAAGGCGTCCAGTTGTACAACGGGTTTTGCATTCCCGGGTAGGATTCAAACGGGCTGATTCTGGCACCGGAGTAATCCACTCCGAGCGTCACGACCGGCCAGCCGTAATTCTCGCCGGCGTTAAGCACATTAATTTCATCACCACCATCCGGGCCATGTTCCTGCTGATACACGGTGCCGCTTTCCTCATCAACAATCAGCCCCTGAGGGTTACGGTGACCCAGCGTATAGACGTAGGGAGCGTCTTCAAACGGGTTGTCAGCTGGTGCTTCGCCATCCTCGCGGAAGCGCAGCACCTTGCCTAGCTGCGAGTTCAGCTTCTGCGCTTGCTCCCGATAGTCAAAACCATCACCCGTCGTCACCAGCCAGGTGCCATCGTTTAACACCGCAAGACGTCCTCCAAAATGGACTGGCGTGTCTTTACATGGGGTCACCTCCAGCACGGGCGAGATATCCTCCAGCGCGCCCTCCTCAGTGAGTGTCGCACTCACCACCGCCAACCGGTTACATTCGGCATTCCCTTTCGCATACGTCAGCATCACCCGGCCAGACATAGCAAAATCCTGTGTCAGCGCAACATCCAGCAGGCCACCCTGCCCCTCTACATACAGCGACGCCAGCGGCACCACTGTGCGCACTGTGGTGCCGTCAGGATAAAGTGTAACCAGTGTGCCGCCCATTTCGGTGATCAGCCAGCGTCTGTCTGGCGTTTCTACCACAGCCCAGGGACGATTGAGCTCTTCAGCTATCGTCTCGATTTGGTAGCCTTTGGCGCTATCATTATTTTGAGCGGTAGCTGCAAATGGACTAAGAAAAGTCAGCGATGTGAGTAAAGAAAGCCATACTTTCATGATGTTAGATGCAAAGAAAACTTGAAGATGCCTACCCTACCATGGAATGATAAGGCTGCGCCAACACCACTGTCGACGCTCAGCAACAACGCATTCAAACGGGAGTGAATGTGAAAAAGTTTGTCCGCTTTATATTAACTTTAGTACCAGCCTTTTTAGTCACATACAGCTTTGCCAGTATCTTTCATACTCAATCTGTCCTGGCTCGCCTCAGTGAACTGAATGTGCAGATTCCTCTGGCTGAGCGCCTGGCAACCATTGCCTATGATTTGGCAGGGCTATTGCCTGCGTATGGTACGGCGATTTTCGCGATGCTGTTTATGGCGATGGGCGCAGCGTCATTGACTGGCCGCTTTCTACCGCACCGCGGGGCACTTTATGCTTTAATCTGCGCCAGTGCCGGCGCCTTCGGGATGCTCGTAATGTTGCTGGCTATGCACCCTATCATGGATGTGACGCTGATTGCGGGCGCGCGTGATACTGGCGGAAAATTACTTCAAAGCAGTGCCGGGTTTCTTGGCGGGCTCACGTTTGCGGTTGCGGATCAGGTCGCGCGAACAAAATAACACCACCTTGTATAGTTCTGCATAAACCCTGTGAATAGATACTAATCATGTAATCAAAATGTAAATAATTCAGAACCTTTGCTAGGGTTAACGAATCTCAATTTATATTTCAATCGTGGTTACCGCCTTATGACAAGTTTGACCTATCCGGATAATGTATCTTCGCTGGCAGATTATATTGAACAGGTACTGGCGCGGTTTGCTGATAAGCCCGCTTACACTGCGTTGGGGCAAACACTGACGTTCAGTCAGATAGAAGCGCATTCCCGCGCTTTCGCAAGTTACCTTCTTCATAATACAGAGCTTGAACCCGGCGACAGAATTGCCATACAACTTCCCAACCTGATCCAAAACCCCATTGCAGTTTACGGCGCTTTACGTGCTGGGTTTGTGGTAGTGAATACTAACCCACTCTATACTGAGCGGGAGATGAAACACCAGTTTACCGACAGCGGTGCGAAGGCACTGGTTATTCTGAGTGACCTGATGCCGAAATTTGAGGCCATTAAAGCCGACACTGGCATAACCACTGTCATCACCACGTCGGCGACAGAATTACTTGACCCCGATTCAGCTCCTGATATCAACGACACGACATCTCTAACGGTCGTGCTGGATAAAGGCAGCGCACTAACATTACCACCACGTCCAGAAACCCAGCTTGATGAGTTATGTATGCTGCAATACACAGGCGGCACTACCGGGGTATCAAAAGGCGCCGCGCTCAGTCACAGGAACGTGCTGGCAAACAGTATCCAGACGCTGGATCGCCTCGGTGCCCGCTTCCGGGATGGCAAAGAGGTCGTTGTCTGTCCGCTGCCGCTTTATCATATTTACGCGTTTACTGTATGTATGATGACTTTCTTTGCGAAGGGATGTCAGACCATACTCATTCCTAACCCGCGTGACATTGACGGCTTTATCCAAACTCTGAGACCACACAAATTTACCACCTTTGCGGGTATCAACACCCTGTTCGTCGGATTAGGACGCCATCCTGAGTTTGCAAAGCTCGACTTTTCCGAGCTGCACCTGACACTTTCTGGAGGAACAGCGTTAACCAAGGGCGCGGTTGCTATCTGGAAAGACGTAACCGGGTGCAGCATTACCGAAGGTTACGGATTGTCGGAAACCGCACCGGTGCTATGCTTTAACAATCCGGGCGAGGAAGAAATTGGTACGGTAGGTTTGCCACTGGCAGATACCGACATCGTACTGCTGGACAGCCATGACAACCCTGTTGCAGAAGGCGAGTCCGGACAGATTGCGGCCCGCGGTCCGCAGGTCATGCTGGGTTACTGGAACCGAGATGATGAGACGGCCAAAGTCATGACTGAAGATGGATATTTCAAGACCGGCGACATCGGCGAGTTTACCGAATCAGGCGCTGTGAAAATTGTCGATCGTCTGAAAGATATGATCCTGGTATCCGGGTTTAACGTGTATCCAAACGAGGTTGAAGACGTACTCACATCGCATCCGGATGTGATGGAAGCCGCCGTCGTTGGCATGCCGGATGACAATTCCGGCGAACGTGTGTGTGCCTTTATCACGACCGAAAAAGAGGTCGATACCGAGGCGCTACGAGCTTATTGTCGCGAACATCTCACCGGCTATAAGGTGCCAAAAAGCATAACGGTTCTTGATGAATTACCAAAATCAACGGTAGGAAAAATTCTTCGCAGGGAACTTCGCAAGGGCGCGTAATACAACCAGCCCCGTTAGGAAACCTCTGCCATTTCGCGTCAGCGCAATGATGTCAGAGATTTCCGGGTTGTTCGGGCTTGGGGCATATGTTTAATCATAGCCAGTTTATCTCAAATTAAGACGCTTTATCTTCGCTGGAGAGTGTCCCGTGTTCTAACTTTTGAGAGCTATCACTCAGGCTTTTTGCGACGCGCTTTTCTTCCTCATCGGACAAATCACAAAATATCAGTGTTTTCTCGTTATCCAGCGCGTCTTCAAATTGCTTTACTAACGGACTGCTTTCACTGACGCCTATCATCGTCGCTGACCAGGAGCCTACCACCGCACCGCCCGCAGTCATTCCAGCTATCGCAGCACCGCCTGCGGCAAGACCTGCGACAGGGAACACACTGATAAGAACACCAGCCAGAAGACCGGCACCCGATCCCAACAATGCCCCTCTTTTCAACGATTCCGGGATAGCAGATTTTTCTGACAAATCCGCCTCAGGTAAGTCTGCACGCACAATATCGCTGTCCCGGCTAACCACACCAATATTGTCTTCGCTTACTCCTGCATTTTTAAGACTGGTTATCAGACTCTCTACTGTTTTGACATCCGACGCGATAAAGTAGCGGTTGTAATCATTATCTCTCATGAAGCCTCCATTCATTTTGTTTATCTGCAAAACTTTTAAGTTCAAATTTGCACTAATTAACACAGTGTTTGGTACCTATGTTCCTGATGTCTTCCGATGAGCATTTTTCTACTGTCTCATTCAGCGACGCCGCCATCGTCTCTGCAGAGTGAACGCCTTCTCGTATATTAAAAAGCGGATACGGCCACACCCCAAATTAGCGCTCAACGCTGAAAGGACAGACCTGAGGAAGCTCAGAAAATGCGATATTACTCATAGCGCTGTTGAATTATTCTCATCAGAGTGAAGTGGAATAAACTACCAGTAATAGAGTTACATTCCCTCAAGCACTTCATCTGTCTCTTTCACCTGCGCATAGCGCTCTTTAATGGTCAATATTGACGATTTTTGTAACGATGGCGTAATCGCCGCTGTCGCATCACTTATCAATGTCACGCGATATCCCAGGTCGGCAGCACTTCTTACTGCGCTACTGACACATTCATTGGTGTACACACCCACGATATAGAGATCCTTTACCCCCATGTTTCCCAACACATAATGAATATTCGTGCTGACAAAGAGGCCGCTGGCCGTTTTGTTAAATACCACTTCATTAGGTTTGGGTGCGACCGGGGGCAAAAACTCAGCCAGCGTAGAGCCAGGGGCCGCATGCAGTCCCAGACGAACGTGCTCCTGACTTCGGTCACGGCCATCCGCAGTCATACTTTGGATCCGTGCATGAATCACTTCTAAGTTATTTTTCCTGAAGGCTTTTTGTAGCTTAGCAACATTTGGCACTACCACGTTTTCAACCCGATCGAGATAATAATCAATCGCTTGTTCTGATACCCCCGTGGAGCCATGGTCTGCAAATGTCCCGAAGCCCTCTTTTGCGCCGAGATATTGAATATCTATACACAGCAGCGCGCTTTCCGACGTTTTTGGGGAGGTATTGACCTCGTCACTGTTGCGTAGTGCCATTGCCGGCTGTGGTTCAAAATCATTAATAGAGACAGGCTTGTCGTTACCATCGTTGCTCATGAAACTGCTTCCTTACTAACCTGAATTCAGAGACATTGTGCGCGAGCAGCAATATTGCAAGTATCGTGAAGCGCACCACTGGTAAACCGCGGCTGCTTTTGCTTCCAGTCATCCGGAATTATTGAGTCCACGTAGCTGAACAGTTGCGCAACGCCGTCGTTACTATCGGACAGAAACTGGCATGTCGCGTCGAACTGAAGAATAGAGCCTCGCAGTATATCTGCCAGCATTTCTGTCTCCTTCGGGTTATGACTCCCTCCGTAGCTGCGTTCCATCAGTAACACCTGACCTGACGTCTCCAGCCCAAAGGGGGGCAAATCCTGTTGAGGACGACGCTCAATCTGTACATCACACTCCTGTTCGATGGATGTCACGATATCCTTTATGCTGTCTAAGCAGGCCTTTGTCACTCTGGCCGAGTCACACCGCAGATCCAGGGTAACCCGGGTCCGGTCGTAAACATTGGTATAACTGACAGGTTGCACACGACACAGTCTGATGCCTTCTCCCCCTGTACTGACACGGCGCCCCAAGGTTCCAATTACGTAACCTTCAAGCGTTTGTGTTAAGTCCTCTCTGACCTCCCGGCCAATCATTTTTCTGGGGTGGGCAGAGTCGCAAACCAGTGCAGTAGTAAAACTCACTGAACCGGGGATCACGTTTCTGTCAGTACCGGGGGTTAAATTCAGGTTACTGATGCTGGGTCGCAGCTTATCTTTTATGTCTGAGGGAATATCACACTGAGCAAACCAGTCAAGGAAGTAGCGTGCCAGCCGACCCGCTGCAACCCCAGAATCTTTTCTGTCAGGTGTCGGCGTAGCGCCTGCGTGGTTCATCTCACCTTCCAGTGTCCACCGTAGCGCCGGGTACACATTTTCTGTACAACAATCTTCACCTAGCCCTTCAGTTACCCCAACGGTAATGCGGGCATCAGAAGCATCTGGACGCGCTGTCAACTGACGAAGCTGATGGTTCAGTAACAGCGCGGCCGTTTCTGCTTGCTTGCCAGTGATAAAAAAGTCCTCCTGATGGATGCCCATAATAGTATCGACAAGCGCAGTAGGCACATTCGCTCTGTCCAGCACCGGGCCTTGCTCAATATGCCGCTCATAAGTGTGCCTGGTATAAAAATCAGCAGGTTCGCTGCAGGCATCTATCAGTGCGTCTGGTTCATTGCTCTCAAGGTGGTTGTATAGGAATATTTGCTGTTCGTTTTGCGCTGATGCTAATGCTTCAAGCATTTTTACCAACTGTTGCTTAAACACCTGGCCTTGCGAGTTTTTCATTCCGTGGATGTCTTCTACACTCGACTGACTGGCAATCGCGGCACTACCCGGCATCGACACGCTGTTACCGGTAAACGTCATTTCTTCGCCAATGTAGGCCGTCACGAGTACTCGCCGGGGTGTCTCTGTGTAACCCTCGCCGCGGTCATAAAAGCGCTTGAGATCATACAGCGTATGGGCCACTTCTATTCCGGACAGAACACCAAGCCTGCCGTCAAATTTACCGGCATTATTGACGGTATCGATATGCGAGCCATGACTTATTGATTCGCGGGTGAAATCAGGAATGTGCTGTTGTCCGCCAGACAATGCCTCGCGGTCGCGTTCAGACAAAAGCAAGCCGTGTACATTTCCCACCTTATCAATAAATACGGTAAGTCCGGCCTTGTTCATCTGTTTGATAGTGGCAATAGTAGCCTGATGAAAATGCTCGTTCAACGCGCGGGCATCAATGCGCTCATCCTGTGCTTTGGATGCTTGTGCAAGTTGGTCGATACGACGACGAAGGCGAACCCCAAGTCCTCTTAGCGCCTGTAACCCTTTTGTCGAGTGCAGTGACTCTGAAGTGCGGTTACCACTTGCCAGTTTTTTCGCCAAGGTTTCAAGACTTTGGAAATAGACTACCTGGGTGGCTAAATCAGCCAGGGGCTGCAGTTTTTTGGCAGCCCATTCCGCGTCTCTTGCAATATGGACTCTGATATTTAACTCATCTGCACAGCGAACCAGCGCCTCCCTACATGCGCTTGCATCACTGCGTCGGTGCTCTCTGGCCGTTATCAATGCCTGAACTTTCTCTCTGAGACACTCCCCCTCCCCGGTTGCCTGACGTTGCCGGGAAAAATACGCGTCATCTGAAGGTGAATTGTCCTCCACAAGGCGGGCTGTATTCGCAAAAGTCCACGTATCCGGATCGCCGATACTGTCAACTGGCGCTCGAACTAGTTGCCTGACCAGAGAGTGATGTTCTTTGAGTGAATGCGACGCAAGTTCAGCGCTTTCATACCCGAGCGACGCTATCGCTTTAGTTTGCTTGGACGTAAGGGCAGCCTCATCTATTCTGAAGTACCCCAAAAGAGGAGCAGAAAACAGCAGTGCTTCAGGACAGTTTACTAACTCTCGGCTTAGTGATACTTCAAACAGCCCATCCTTTTTCAGACTGGGATCAAGCACAAGCTGTCTGACCTGTCGGCGTTTCTGATCCCAAAAACTGATAACGCACATCACGTGAGACCGGGTCTGCGTGAACGAGTTACGGCGCTCAGCAGTCAGTTGATAGTGGTTAACCGTCCATGCATCGTCAGAAAAACGTACATCAGGACACTCCTCTTTCATGACCTGTTTTAGCACCGGGTTTGACAGGTCAATACTTTCACCTAACGGATTGTGAACGGACATCGCATGCTGCCGGGTTTGCCAGTCAGTATTGTTCAGGGCGTCAACCGACAGGTCAGGTTCAAGCAGCAAACTACGACTAATTGCATAGGGTGGTATTGCCAGTTGAAGCAACTGATGAATGATAAGACTGGCTTTCTTGCCACATCCGTAATCGGTAATGGAATAGGGCAATGCCAGATAAGCGAGAATGTACTGAAGGATCGCATCCTTTTCTTCCAGCAGTGGAAAGCCCGACGTCGGATCCAGTTCGACGGTGATCGGAAGCGTTTCCCGGGTACTGCCAAAAATAAGCATAGTGCCTCCTGAAGTTGCCTGAGGTAATAAGCTTAGTAGACGAGAAGCGAAATCCCCAACCGAAGGTATCTAACGCAATTTTTTGGTTGGGAATAAACCGCGGTTCAAGGCGAGATCCTGACGCTACAACACGTGCAGATTTTCAGATTGTGGATGAAAAACAGGCTTATAGACGGACGTAGCCGTGGTCATAAACAGGCACTTTCTGACCGAAAAGTTAACAACTTGAAACTCCGTTTTCCGAACTCAGGTACTTCAGCTTGTTAGCTCGCTGGTTATTCGCCGATACCGTTTAAGCACCGTTGCTGTCGACAGGTAATTCACTTTGTGTTGCCAACAGCAAATAAAATAAGCTCAATAATCAGATTCATAACGGTATTGACGTTTCTTCTCGCTCTCATTTTTAACAGAATGTTAACCACTTCATTCTGCTTAGTGGAACCCCAGAGACATGGCCGGACTGAATCGACGAGTTTATAGTAAACCTCCCTTTTTGATGCTGAGCGTGTTGGTGTCGCTTATTGGCCTATCTGCCTGCAGTTCGGAAGGTTCGTCCTCTTCAGCAAGCGTCTCTGAAAACGCCTATTCTGCCCCTACACGATTTGATAACCCCATCATCAAATACGATACCAGCGACCCAACCAACAAAGTCGGCGACATTATCTACACCGCCGACCCCGCCGCGATGGTGGTTGATGGCACGGTGTACCTTTACACCACGCACGACGAGCAGTACGAGGACGGTAACGATTACCGCATGTATGACTATCGTCTGTGGACAAGCAGTGACATGGTGAACTGGGAAAATAAAGGGGCCGTGCTTACGTACTCTGACTTTGACTGGGCGCGGGGGGATGAGAAAACCGGTAATGCCTACGCGCACCATGTCATACACAGAAAAGATGAAAGCGGTAAATCAAAATACTATTTTTATGCCACTGTCGAAGGCGGACAACGCGATGATGCCTTTGGCTTTTCCATCGGCGTTGGCGTGTCAGACAGTCCTGAGGGCCCGTTTGAAGACCCTCGCGGTATGCCCATGATTTTACTGGAAGATACCGCCGCATACAAAGACCATACATGGCGCAATATTGACCCCGCCGTTTTTATTGACGACGACGGCCGCGCCTACCTTTACTGGGGGAATCAACAGCTTTGGTGGGTGGAACTTGAGCCGGATCTGATCCACTTAAAAGGCGAGCGCTATACCACCGATGCGCAGGGCAATATGCAAAACCGCGATACCAGCAATGTCCGGATCCACGCCATTGACACGCTGCCGAATTTTGAAGAAGCGCCTTATGTGTCGAAACATAATGGCATCTATTATCTGGTGTATGCCGCAGGGTTCCCGGAAAGCATTGCTTATGCCACAAGCACATCGGCAACAGGTCCGTGGGAATATCAGAGCGTGATTATGGACCCGTTGCCGGGCACCACCACCATTCATCCTGCTATGTTCGACTTTAACGGCAATACGTATCTGGCCTACCACAGTGCTGAACTTCCCGGCGGCGGAAGCTACCGAAGGTCGGTGTGCATCGACAGGGTGTATTTCAATGCCGACGGCACTATTAAAGACATCGTCAGAACATTTAAGGAATAACGGTGGGAAGCAGCAATAATTGCCTTTGTAGCTTAACTGAAGGTAGCGCTAATAGCGAAAGTCGTGCCACCACACTATTCACAGTTCGCCCGGCTTTTTTGGGCAAGCCATGGTCATGACGACAACACTAAATGGTGCTGAGAGCCCCACTGGCTTTACAACTTGCTATGGATTTCGACCCAGCGTTGATTTTCGCAATCAAAGAAAATGAAAAAAGGATACTATACGATGAACACCTTCGCTCATCACCCTGTCCGGTCTGGACTGACATTGCCTCAACGCCTTTTCAAAGTAGTGCGTGCAGCGTTATCTTTGCGGCGTATAGTCCGTGGTTTGATGACCACGCTGCTGGTTGTAACAAACTGCTTGTTCGCAACGCTCTCGTTGGCCCAGCCAAACGACACCATGACAGTCATTGCCACTCCGGCTCAGCCTGAGGCAATCGAATTAGGAACCGGGCCGCTGCCTGGAGCAAAACACAATGAAGCCTGGCATTCTCAGTATGGCAGCCAGTTCGCGCGCAACGTGACCGTTGCCACACTCACGCCGTTTTTACCCGATCCGGCTAACGCCAGCGGCGCAGCGGTGATAGTCGCACCAGGCGGCGGGTTTCGCACGTTGTCGATGGAAAACGAGGGCTGGGACGTGGCCGAAGCTCTCGCCGAACAAGGCATCGCCGCGTTTGTTCTTAAATATCGTTTAAACCAGACACCCGCTGACATGGTTGACTTCGCACGCGCGATGGATGAGATGTTTTCCAATACAGGCCGACGGCCTCCACGCCCTGAGCCTGCCCAAATGAAACAACAACTGGCTCCACAACTTGAAGATGCCCGTGCTGCCTTCGCCCTCATCCGCCGCCGCGCCGACGACTGGAATATCGATGCCAACCGGATTGGGATGATTGGGTTTTCTGCAGGCGCTATGTTGACCATGGCAACAACGTTAGTGGGTGAAGACGCCAACCCGGCATTCATTGCTAACATTTATGGCCCGATTACTTCGGTTGAAGTGCCACAAGACGCCCCTCCCCTGTTCGTTGCCTTAGCCGCAGACGATCCGTTCTTTGCAAACAGCCAGTTTGGTCTGATTGAAAGCTGGCATGCTGCCAAAAAGCCGGTTGAATTTCACTTTTATGAACAGGGCGGTCACGGCTTTGGCATGTATCCGAAAACAACAACCAGTACAGGCTGGTTTGATGCCTATGTCAGCTGGTTGAGAATGCATGGGATGATAAACGAGGTCAAATAAGCGCATGCATTCGGGCCTTCGCTGGAGACCGGTATCAAATTTCGGCTTCAGCGAGGTAGCTCGCGGCGTACATTAAAAAAACTTAGACTTATTATTGATTTATGTTTGTGGTGAAAGCGGTTACAGTACATTCGCATATTCTTATCTGGAGCGAACCCGACGATGTTCACAACAATAAAAAAGCACAATGAAGTTAAACAGGAATTACTTACCGACCTTCTGCGTTACAAGAGTATTGTTAACGCGATAACGACTTCTGTGCCGGTCATTTGTTTTACGGTAGACGCCATTATCACCGACGTAAATCCGCACTTTGCGCAGATGGTTGGCTTTAAGCGCGAGGAGCTGATTGGTAAAGCTCACAAGTCGTTGTGCACACAGCAATACATAGATTCGCGAGAGTATTCGAACCTCTGGGCATCGCTTCGAAATGGCAAAGAAGTCACCGGCACGTTTCCCCGGCTAAACGCCAATGGAGACATGATCTGGCTGGAGGCAACGTACATTCCGGTAAAGAATGAAAGCGGCAACGTTGAATCTGTCATGAAGATCGCTCAGGACATTACCGAACAGCATCAACAGTACCTGAAAATGGCCTCGGTGACGGATGCTATCAGTCGCTCATCTGCCGTTATTGAATTTACACCGGATGGCGACATTCTGACCGCCAACGACAACTTTCTTAACCTGACTGGCTACCGGTTAGACGAAATCAAAGGTAAACACCACCGCATCTTTTGTAACGATGCCTTCTACCGGGATAATCCGGACTTTTGGACCAAGTTAGGACACGGTGACATTGCATCCGGAAAGTATCAACGTTACGGCAAGAACAACGTGGAGGTTTGGCTAGAAGCCTCTTATACGCCAGTTTATGACGCGTACGGAAATATCATTTCCGTTATCAAGTTCGCTACTGACATAACAGAAAGTCAGCGAGCCAGTCAGGCGTTTGCCAGCGCTGCAGAGATGGCACTGGCAACATCAGAAGAAACGGCGCAAATCGCAATTAAGGGCAATGCGTCACTGGATGAAGCCACTGAAGCCTTCGAGCATATGATTAATGAAGTGACCGAAACCAACGCGCTAATGCAAAAAATTAATGACCATTCCAGTAAAATTGGCTCCATCGTTTCAACCATCCAAAGCGTGGCTGAGCAAACCAACCTGCTGGCATTAAACGCGGCCATCGAAGCGGCCCGTGCCGGAGAACAAGGCAGAGGATTCGCCGTTGTCGCTGATGAGGTGAGACATCTTGCCAAACGCACCAGCGAATCGACTACGGAAATAGAAACCGTGGTCAGGGAAAACCGGGCACTGACGGAAGACGCCACAAACAGAATGGCTCAGGTTACCGGCAGTGTAGGAAACAACAGCGACAGGATCATGTCAGTGCGCGGTGTAATGAACGAGATACAGCAAGGTGCTGAAAACGTCACCAACAGTGTTTCTAAACTGCTTGAGTAAACGCTGCTTACACTGATTTATGGCGGGATCTCCATAGGCCTTGAGTCAGTTACCTGCAACGGCATAACTTATTGCAAAATTGTTGTTTCGTTTTTTCGAATAACGTAATGAATTAAAACGTATTTTGAAACGATGTTTCTCCCATACATGGAGGTATGGAGGAACATATGACGAAACCAACATTACTTTTCTTTTTTCTCGCTTTCAGCGCAGCCACCAGCGCCGCACCGGGCTATGCTATTGATGTTATCCGCGGTGAAGGCGCCGTGAACGGCGTTAAACTTGCCTACCAGTATCACATTGACCAGCCTCTGAATAGCGACTGGCCTGTAACATTGACCCTTGAGACCAGCGCCAATTTCTGGGAGTACGGTGAACGGGATGAGTATGACTCAAATCTGGTGTTGGCGCTTTCGCCCATTTTGCGGATTCCTGTGGGAAAGATACACGGCTTTCCAATAGAGGCAGAGTTTGGAATTGGCGTGTCTTTACTGGATGATACCCGGTTTGCTGGCAAGGATGTGTCAACACACTACCAGTTCGAGGATCGTATTGGCGTAAGCACGGTGTTTGGGAACCAACAACAGTACCGCCTGGCGCTTCGCTACCTGCACTATTCCAATGCCGGGTTTAAAAAGCCGAATCCAGGTCTGGACTTTATTTCCCTGTCGTTCAGTCAACGCTGGGATTAATCAACCTCAATAACGTTCAGTAATACCGGTCCGCACCCCAACGTGCGCCGTGTGCCGATGACATGAAAAAGGAGCGCGATGCGCTCCTTTTGCGTAAACGCAGGTGATTTCCACCCACATTGCAGCGTTACCGCAACATCACATCAGTTCAAAATCCAGCTGCACGACAAGCTCTTTTGCAACAACCGGCTTTCCGTTTTCAAATTTCGGGGCGTACCGCCACTGCTCCAGTGCTTTGAGGCCCTCACTGGCAAACAGCTCGCCGCCACTGCTTTCAAGCACCGATATATTTTCAACGAACCCATATTCGCTAATATCAAAACTCAGCCTGACCCATCCTTCTCTGCCACGACGGGCATAGCTCATTGGGTATTCGGGGTTCTTACGGTACAACGGCTCTTGCTCCTGATTGGGATCCCACGGCGACATTTTCCCTATCGCGATACAATGTTTGGTTGCCCGCTCAGATTCGCCGCGGCTTTCCAGTAACGACACCAGCTTCGCATGCGACGCCAGCGCGTAGGGGTGAGAAAATGCAACCCGGCTATCCAGGATCGCTGCCACTTCTTCATAACGGTCTATCGCATAGCTGTCTTTATCGTTAAGCTCATAAATTCGCGCCTGTAAAAACTTGGCTTCCACAGTACGCACATCTTCACTGCCCCAGGCCGCTTCTATCAGCTCGACACCTCGCTTAGCAAAACTGTTCAGCTCTATGGCACGAAGCGGGATGTTACCGGTTTTGCTAATGGTCATCATAGCTTCGTGATACAGTGCCGCCCGCTGCTTTTCCTGCAGGCTCTCATTCTCTTCCAGCGCGTCCAACAGATTATCGAAGTACTTATCTACCTGGCTTATCTCATCCATTTTGACGTGATGTGGCATGGCGTTGTAAAAGGTAATGACGCTCAGTGCAAGCTGGATCATTTGCTCGGCGTCTTCGCCGTATAATCGCTCATAGTCATCATACACATCATCATAAACAGACAGCGCCTGCTCATGGTGTTTGTTGATGGCCAGCATATTTGCGTAGGTATACCTGAGCATGGCCGCATTTTCGCTTTCCCTGCCAAACTTATTCTCTCCCAGCGCGAGTGCATTCTCTGACAGACGCAGCGCCCGGGTGATTTCGTTGTTAGCGTTAGCCTGTTGGAACTGTTGGTAAACCTCGGAAAACGTGGGGCCGTTCTCTGATGCCAGTACGCCGGAGGTCAAAAACGTTGCAGCCAGTATGCCCGAAATGGCAATTCGCATAATAAAATCCTTTTTCTTAAAAACGCTATTCATGCTAGACAAATCCTCACAACTAGGCAAATGCGATTATCTGGTCATTACCCCTGCCTGTTGTCAGAAAACGTGGGGCCACCTCTTAACGTAAGATTGCAGAATAAAGGGTGTTTACATTGATTTTTAACCACTCCTGATATGTACTACTAAAAACTCATTCATGTTGTAGCCAAGTATTGAAAAGTAAAATACGCCAGCACACCGACGCGCTAAGCAATCCCTCTGGTTCACGCGCTTTTCTATCACCGGCTTCACCTCGTAAAGCCCCAGACGTCATTGCCCTCACTGCTATGTTACCGACGTTACTTACTGTTCAGTTGAATAAGTGGTGCAAACGCATTTTCTTTTCCCTGCTGGCGTTAATGGTGAGTTGCTCCTCAACGCTGGCTGCATCTCAAAGTGTTGATATCGCGGTATTTGAAGATCACGACAAATACGTTGACGCCGCGATCGGCTACGGGCTCTCCTGGAAACTGCTAAGCCTTGCTGCTGCCGATCAGGATATCGCTTTCGTTACACAACCCTCTGCATGGAGCGCTGCGATAAAGCGAGTCCAGGCACATCGGGTGAGTCTGGTGTTTGGTGCTTTTAAAACGAAAGAACGCGAAGCGTGGGCAAACTTCACCTATCCGCTTTATGCAGAAGGCTCAGCGATATTTACCTCCCCGTCAAATAAGGTAAGTACCATGAGCGATATCGATGTGGTTAACAGCACGATTGGTGTGTCATCGCACTCTGTTCAGGAAACCATGGCAAAAAATATTGGCTTTGAAAATATTTATTCTTCGCGCGCACGCACTAGGCTATATACGCTATTAGATGAAGGAAGGTTAGATTATCTGTTGTTTGGGCAATCGATAGTCAGCTACTACTGCCTTAATCATGCAAAGAGAAAGCAGCGACACTGCATGAAGCAAGTGGGCGATGTCATCATGCCGGATTGGGTACGGGCCCTTGCCGATAATCAAAACCCTGAAGCCGTCGAAGCCATTCGAAAACTGAACCAGGGCCTCAGAAATATTAAAGATACCGACAAGGCTTATCAGCTGTTCCTTTCTTATGG
Source organism: Alteromonas sp. H39 (assembly GCF_047556435.1). Classification (GTDB taxonomy): domain Bacteria; phylum Pseudomonadota; class Gammaproteobacteria; order Enterobacterales; family Alteromonadaceae; genus Alteromonas. Next base: position 855,363 of record NZ_CP180210.1, on the reverse strand, counting down.
GCTCAACGACAGCGATTATCAACGCTGGCTGGAAACGCTGAATAGCACAATTTCCGAAAACTAAATCAGCACCTACTTGCTCAGAACAGGCGCGACAACGCTAAGAAAGTCATAAATTGAGCCTTATTCCAAATACAAAAGCCGCGACAATGCGCGGCTTTTTCATCTGAAAGCTATATAGGTTACTCGGTACCCAATTCCGCTGCCAGACGCTCAGCAGATTGCTTCTCAGATGAGACAAACTGCTTCCATTGTTGCGCCATCGCCCGGCTTTTCTGATGCTTTTCTGCTTCTGCCAACTCATTCAGTGCCAGTGCATACTGTCCCTGATTATACAGTGCCATGCCTTTAACCAGATACACCAGGCCAGGGTTACGCAGGTCACCTTTCTCAATAGCGCGATCGGCTGAGGCGATGGCCTCTTCCCAGCGTTCTTCGTTAAGCAGAATTTGCGCTACCTGTGCGTCGAGCTCGCCATCGTCAGACAACTCAGCAGCCTGCATCATCACCGGAATTGCTTTATCCTGCTCTTTGGCTAGTGACCAGCTTTGGCCAAGAAACTTCAGGTTACGCAGGTTTTCTTCCAGCACACCATCTTTCATCGCCTGCTCCATCAACAGTGCGCCTTTGTAAGGAGCCCGGTGATAGTAGTAAAGCTGTGCAAGATTGAAGATATCCGCTGCGCTCTCAACATACCCTTGCTGATACGCCGCTTCCATAATGGCAAGTTGTTTTCGCTCTTCACCCAGCTCACCGAACATCCCCGCCAGCTGCGTCCAGTACTTAGGCTCGTTATACAACTTCACCATTTTCACCAGTACGTCTTTCACCTTTTCAGGTTGTTTGAGCTCGTAGTACACGGCACGCTGAAGAATCAACCATCCTTCATCAGGAAGCATCCCTTCGGCTTCGTGTTCACGTACTGCCTGAGAAATCCAGTCTGCGGCTTTCTCGTACTCTTTATTCTGGTAATAAGCCTGAGCTTTCAACACCTTGTTCTTCGGAGGGATCGCGCCTTCGTTAAGCCCTTCCCAACGCTCAAGAAACTGAATGGTTTTGGCAAAGTTGCCCTGCATCAGGTGCAGCTGCGCCAGCGAGAACAGCGTCGTCATTTCGAACTTTTCCGGGATAGGCTGTTGATCAACCACTTTCTCGAAAGATTCCAGCGCCTTATCGTACTGCTCGTCGTTGTAATATATGAAGCCATAAAAATTGTACATCATGGCTCTTTCATAACTGTTCATCGAGTCTGCTTTATCTTCAACTTCTTTCAAAATTGAAATCGCTTCAGGGATATTGCCTTCCTCATCCGCAGCAGACTGCGCGCGCGCAAGCTGTTCATACACCTTCGAGCGCAATGTAGGTACGCGCCGGGTTTGCTTTTCACTCGCCTTTTGTTCCTGCGCTTGCACCTGGCCCGATACCAGCACCACTGAACCCGCCGACATCAGCGTCAGGGTGGACAATGCCAAAGCGCTGAAGAGTGATTGTAGTGTCATCTTCTTCATACTCATTACCCGTCAATCTGGAAGGTGATACGGTTTTGTACGCCTGACACTTCAGTCGCTTCGCCGTTAACCACCCGCGGCTTGTATTTAAACTTCATGGCAGCATCGATAGCTGCCTGTTCGAAAATACCTTCCGGATTGGCTTCCACCACGATAGGGTCGCGAACCGCACCTTGTTTGGTTACCGTAAACTCAACAATAACGAAACCTTCAATTCCACGTTGCAGTGCGCGACGAGGATACACTGGCGCAACCTTGACGATAGGCAGGTATTCGCCATCACCGGATTCCAAGGCAAGACCTCCATCTAAGGAGATGTCATCACCCACGTCTGCGGCAAAGTCCATTCCAGAACCTTCCGCATTCGGCGTTGGCGAGTCCATTTGCGGCTGTTCCATTTGCGGAGGCTGTTGCTCTGGTTTGGGCGGTTTTTTAGGCTTACGGTCTTTTTTCTCGACCTGCTCTTCCTCTTTCACCCGGACAAAGTCCAGCACGCTTCCCTGCGGCGGCTCAGTCAGCGCGCTTCCACCCATCTTTATCAACGATGACATCAGGAAGAACAGACCCAGCGTTATGCCAAGAGAAACGATAAATGCAATGATAAATCGTGGCATGGCTTATGGCTCTTGCGCGGCAATGGAAACGTCGTAAACCCCAGCGGCACGCGATGCATCCATCACCTTTATCAGGGTTTCCGTAGTGGCCTTCTTGTCTGCCTGAATCACCACCGTACCCTGCGGGTTCTCGGCATGCAGACGTTCAATGTTGGCCTGTACAGCACGCACATCAATGCGACGCTTGTTGATCCAGATTTCACCGGTATCAGAAATCGCAATCAGAATGTTCGCACGGTCTTTTTTCACTGCTGTAGCGGCTTCAGGACGGTTAACGTCAATACCCGCTTCTTTCACAAACGACGCGGTGACGATAAAGAAGATTAGCATGATAAATACCACGTCCAGCATGGGCGTCATATCGATGTTTGCTTCTTCTTCATCTACCAGGTTTTGAAAATGCTGCTTCATATTAAAATCCTTACCTTAACGCCTGACTGGCATTAACGTTTAATTACCAATGCATCCTCTAGATGCGTGCGTTCTGATTTCACTGTACGGTTCAGCCAGGTTGCGGCAAATACGCCAGACAACGCACCAACCATACCGGCCATGGTGGGAATAGTCGCTTTAGACACCCCGGAGGCCATAGAACGGGCATTACCAGAACCGGAAATTGCCATAACGTCGAACACTTCAATCATGCCGGTTACTGTTCCCATCAGGCCCAGTAGTGGACACAGTGCCACCAGCGCCTGAATGATCGGGATACTGCCATTTAGTTTCATCGTAAGCTGTGAAATCGTTTTCTGGCGTACCTGAGACGCAATCCAGGAAGAGCGATCATCGCGCGCGTTCCACGTATTGATGGCGTCTTTCTTTGCCTGTTTATGCCAAATCAGCAGGTACATCGCACGCTCGAGGATCAAAAGCCACATGACGAATATCAGCACGCCGATGGCCAGGAGAACCTGACCTCCGGACTCAGTGAAATCGCGAATTGCTTCCAAAAACTCGATAGTCATGATCAGCTCCGCTCTGCGCGCTCAGCGATGACACCAGAAGCCTGCTCCTGAAGGATGTACACGATGTTCTTGCTACGCGTATTCAGCATGGCGTATAGCAGCGTCATCGGAATCGCCACAACCAGACCCAGTACTGTTGTTACCAGTGCGGTTGAGATACCACCAGCCATCAGTTTCGGGTCGCCGGTACCAAACAGGGTAATCGCCTGGAAGGTGTTAATCATACCGGTAACCGTACCTAACAGACCCATCAGCGGTGCTACCACAGAGATGATCTTGATAATAGTCAGATTGCGGCTCAGCTTCGGCACTTCACCCAGAATCGCTTCAGTCAGATGAAGCTCCAGTGCTTCAACATCCGCGTTTGGATACTCGTCACGGACTTTTAGCACGCGGCCAAGCGGGTTAGTAGTTTTGATTTCTTTCGATTTCAGTTGCTTATTCACCTTGGTGCGGACAATTGTCAGCGTAATCAGACGCTCGATAGCCAGCAGCAGACCAAATGCGCCGACGATAAGAATGATGTACCCTACCGTTCCACCTTGTTCTACACGCTCTTGTAAGTTAGGTGCCTGTACCAGCAGCCCCAGGATTGAACCGCCCGTCGGGTCGATACCAAACTCAACCATTTCACCGCTTGACGCCTGCAGTTCTGCAGCCGAGTCCATGTAACGATCAGCAGGCTGACGAACCAGTTCCGATACGGTGCCAGTCACGCCGTTGTACTCAAGGTACATTCCGTCGGAAACCAGTGCGAAAGGTCCCACGCGAACCACTTCTTTATTCACTTTCTCGCCACCGGCTTCAACCACAGGTGTCTCGAACTTGGTCACTTTGCCTGACTCGGTCATTTCACGCTGGATTTCAAACCATACGCGCTCGATTTCTTCGATAGACGCCAGCTTAGAGCTTGAGCCCATGTCCTGTGCCATCTGATCCAGAAAGTCTGAACGACCCGGGATTTGTGCAGAAATCATTGAATTATAGAATTTGTTCTTAGTGTCACCAGCCACTTGCTGAAGCACGCCAAACAATTCTTTTAATGAACCTAAGCGGTTATCCAGAGCACCGTTTAAGTCAGCCAGTTTAAATTCGTTTTCTTCAAACTGGGTTTCCAGTCTTTCTGACTGCGCCAGCAGGTTGTTGCGCGTCTGACGCGCTTCTTCCAGCATGCGATCCTGTTCGGCGCGCTGCTGCATAAAGTCCTGCTCACGTTGTTTGTTTTGCTCAGATTGCGCGAACTGACCTTCTTCCAGTTGCTTCAATAACGCGTCTAAGTCCAGGGCACGGTCACTTTGTGCCATTGCGCTTACGCTGATGCTTAGGGCAGCCAGACCAACAGCGATTCGTTTTACAGTGTTAAACATATCCATCAACCTCTTAGTCTGTGATTGCCACTGGCAGCATTAACATATCCGGCGCAAGTTGTTTCTTGGCCATGCGCAGACCTTTTGTGATCTGGGTGCGGTAGCTGCTGTCCAGCTCTTCCCACTGACGGGTCTGCTTGTTCCACACGCCTTGTTCGCTGGCGTCACGAGTTTGATAAATCAGTGCGGTACGACCTAAGCGTAAGAACTCAACGTCACGCTCCTGACCGTCGATAGTGTGGATGCCGCTGTAGGCTTCCATAGTGCGGCCATAGTCCATCTCTACCTGATAGGCTTCCATCACACGACGAAACTTCTCAGAGGTGGCCACGTCAGCGCGGTCCATCATGGCTTTTAAATCAGCGATACGGTTAGCACGCTCTTCAGCCAGGAAAGGCACGTCCAGTTCTACGAATTGCTCAAGACCGGTAATCATGCGGATCATCAGCGGCGTGATTTGACGCTCTACTACCGATACTTCATCAATCGCCGCGTTGAGGTCTTCCATTTCCTGGTTCTGGTTGTTTATCTGCTTTTGCAACTGCGCATTGTAAACTTCCAGACCCTCAATCTCTTTGTTCAACGTTTTGAATTGCTGAAGTTTCGAACCAATCTGGTCGGTAATGTTGTTGATTTTTTCCTGCGACTTAGCGGCAGATTCATTAATCTTTGCAGCTTCGTCGACAACGGGTTTTAAGACTTCATCGTCTTGGGCCAACACAGGTGTCGCTACCAGCGCACCGGCTATCAGCAACGAGTTGAAAAGCTTCATACATTCAAACCTTACTGTTAAAAGAAATCGGGAGTCCCCGACCTATAAATTCTGCGCGTAGGATAGGAGTTTTCTGTGACAGTTTTATTACATGGTTGTCATAAAACCCCGTAGAAATTTCACTAAAACCCCATACAAAAAAGGCCGCGTAATGCGGCCCCTTCTAAAGACTAACTTAATTAAAAGTCATACTTGTATGTCAGGCTGAAGCTGGTGCCGCGCGTTTCTGAGCGAAGCAACGTGTCTTCAAACGTGATTTCCTTTTCCTCATCCATAATATTCTGCACTTTGAATGTGACGGTGGTATTAAAGTCAGGATAATACTTGTACACCACATCCAGTGAGTGGAACGGTTGCTCGAAGCTATCGTCGAAACCGTCGATACCGGGTATCAGAATACGCTCACCAAACACGTTGTAGACCACTGACGCAGAGTGCTCCCCGTTGTCGGAATCGTAACCAACCTGGAAGTTAACCACGTACTCTGAGTGACCTGTCATGCGACGTTCAGTGTTAGTGATGGCCGCCGACACACCGGTTTGCTCGACGATGTTCTGGCGATCCAGCACAATTTCCGAGTCACTGATGGTGATGTTACCGGAGGTAAACAGGTTGTCCCAGATACCGTCGCCGAACACTTCCAGCCCTTGCAGGAATTCCACTTCCACACCGTACACTTCGCCAGTCTCGGCGTTCGCAATACGGATCAGTGGCGGGCCATCCTGTGCCGGAGACTGTACCGATTCAATCGGCGCTTCCATGTCTTTATAGAACAGGCCAACAGACAGGTTATTGCCTGCTTCGCGATACCATTCCCAACGGAGGTCGTAGTTGATGATATCGGTCGTTTCAAGGCCTGGTGTACCGGCAATTGGGAAGTCAGTCAGCGGATCGATATACGTCGATGATGACACTTCACGCAGGTCTGGACGAACCACGGTCTGGCCGATACTGGCACGAAGCTGCATGTCGTCTTTCAGGAAGTATGTCAGAGCCAGCGCAGGATAAAAATCGTCTTCCTGGAAGGCAAGCTGTGAGCGGTCCGCTTCATCGTTCAGGTCAAACTGGTTAGAACGCGGATCCAGCGGTGCAACAACCTGACGGAAGTCTTCCCAACGCACACCACCAGTGAAACGCCATTTGTTATCGAAGAAAAAGTCCGCTTCGAAATAATAGGCATCAACTTTCTGTGCAGCAACGTAATCATCACCTGCGATGGTCGTATCACGTAGCACAGGACGGTTGTTCAGCTCAGCACCGGCGAGGTTTTCGTCACTGAAGATGTCACCGAAGATGCTGCCTTCAAGAAACTCACGATTCTCAAAACCCAGCGTGTTTACATCGAACCGACGGTTCTCTGCAGTCCGCGCTTTTGATACGAAATCTGCGCCGAACTTAAACTCGGTTTCCCACTTACCCATGGTGTAAGGCAGTGTGAAGTTATAGCCGTAGTTTTCCAGTCGATCGTGCAGTGTCTGGAAGGAATAACGCGCAGCGGTCTGTGCATCAAGCAAAGAGCCTTCTGTTGCCGGGTCATAAAAGCCGTCTTCGTTGTCATCGGCGATAACAAAGCGTGCTTCCATATTGCCAGGCGCATTACGAATTGAACGACCTTCAGACCAGCGCCAGTCAAAGCCCATAAAGTTGAGCTCTGGGAACGTATGCATCCCTTTTACCTGATTGGTGTAAAGCGTGCGTTCTTCATATTCAACGTCAATATCGCGAATTCGAACACCTTCACTAAGACTCAGGTTTTCAGTGTTACCAAACTTCTCTCGAATTTCATCGCGGGTATCGTTCAGCGCAATAATGCTGTAATCGATTTGATGCTGGCGGTTGTAATCAATCCCTAACGTCAGCAGAGACGACCACTTCACTGTACGTTCAGTACCGCGGATATCATCGAAATAACGCACCAGCGTGATGTCATCACCGATGCGATCCGGATCCTGTAGCTCGTACTGTTCGGTAGCGCGGGTTTCCGAATCGTATCCGGCAGTTGCCAGGAAACCAAAACGCCAGTCATCGTTGTAATCGAAGCTGTTACCCACCGTCATGTTCAGACCCATGTCCGGATCTGCACTTTCTTCCAGCGGGCCGTAATCGCGTTTTACCTGTGAAAACAGGTCCAGTGCTTCTTGCGGATCCAGGTTGTCCAGGAACTGTTTGCTTTCCCAACGCTCCTGAATAGCAACAGGCGCTGCGCGGGTGCCATCATCTTCACCAAACCAGTCGCGGCCACCGCCCTGATAATCCAGCACATCGCCAGAATTTTCTGTGTTGTAACCTAAATTGGCACTTAAGTTGAAGATCATCTCTGAAGGAATAGACTTCAGACGAATATCCACATTACCGCCACCGAACGATGCCGGCATAGAAGGTGAGTAGGATTTTTGTACCGACAGGCTCTCAATGATATCTGACGGGAATAAATCCAGTGGAATAACGTTACGGGTTGGATCCGGGCTGGGAACAATCGAGCCATTCAACTGTGTTGAAGAATAACGCTCACCCAGGCCACGCACATAAATGAATTTGCCATCAACCAGTGTCAAACCCGTGACACGTCGAAGTGCGGATGCGGCATCGCTGTCACCGGTACGGGAAATCTGCTCCGCACCCATGATATCTGCAACGAATGCCTGGTTTTTCCGTTCTTCCATTACCGCTGTTGCCGTCCCTTTAAGTCGGGTTCCGGTAGCAACAACTTCCTCAATCACTTCATCTTCATCAGATTGAGCGAAGGCTGGCGTAACCGGGGCAAGAAGCCCTGCTACTACGGCCAGGCTGATCGGCTTTAGAAAAAACCTGTTAGCAGGTCTGTTCATGATTAACCTCTTTGAAAGCGATTTCTCTCACGGTGTGAAAACCGTGTCTTATATACTTAAAAAGCAAGTACGTCACACTCCGCAACGTACTTGCCTTAAATGCAGGTTAGTAGAGCGGGAGCTTAGTCTTCCAGACCTACCGTCCAGTCAGCTGTCCAGTCATTGTCTGCATCTTTCACCGCACCGATGAAGTCAACTGACATGAAGAAGCTGTCCAGCGTAGACACATCTGTCGCTGTTGTGGTGTCTACTGTGTAGATACCGTCAAGAACAGTGGCAGTGTTGTCCAGCAGGCTGTTGTTAGCTTGCGCCGTGAACCAGGCTTGCTGGTCGAAATCGCCAGAGTTGTTGATGTTCTCTTCACAAGCCAGTACTGAAGACTGCATGACCATTTGCGGCGTGTTTGTGCCGTCCATGTTACCCAGTGCAGTAGTATCACCATCGCTTAGGTCAACCTCGAAGCACTCACCCATGCCAGCCGGGCCAGTTACCAGAATGTTGTACAGCTGTGCGTTAGTCTGGTCACGCAGCAGGATACCTTCTGAATCAGCGTCTGCTGTGTCAAAGGTATTGCCGATAACGGTCATGTTAGCAACCATTGGGTTAGAGAACTCAGTACCGTCACCGCCGTCGCCGTCACCTTCAATTGCGCGGTTGGCGTCAGAGTTATCACCTGCGTGCTTAACCAGTACGAACTGCAGTTTACCCATGTAGCCGTTATCCCAGTCTACAGAGTCATCCTGAATGCCAGTAAGCGTCAGGTATTTAACGTTCACCGCACCGCCAAAGAACTCAACACCGTCATCCGCATTTTTGTGAACCTGTACATACTCAACCGTAGTACCTGAACCTACACCACCGAACGTGATACCGTTAAGTTCGTTATCCGGTGCGATTTCGAAACCACCGTGCATGACGCGAACATAGCGCAGCACACCTGAGTTATCTTCGTTGTCGCTGCCACCGAAGACTGCACCTTCCTGGGCACCTTCAACCTGCAGTGAACAGTCAGAGCCGTCCTGCGGACACTTAGTTGAGTAACCGTTACCCAGAATAATCATACCGCCCCACTGACCAGCTTCACCGGCTTCCAGGCCGCCGATAACATGGTCACGTGACGTGAATGTGATTGGGTCATCTGCAGTACCGTTGGCCATGATTTGCGAGTCACGGCTAATAACCAGATAGTCGTTACCAGAGTTACCATAAACCGTTACACCTGGCTCAACTGTCAGTACCGCACTGTCAGTCTTATCACCGCCTACGAACACTGCACCAGACAGAGCATACAGATTGCCTTCTGTCAGTGTCAGGTCAGAAGTAATGGTGCCAGAAATTTCACATGTCGTTGTAGAACCATCTACCGATGCAATGTTGGTCGTTCCGGAAGGGCAGCCTGACGTAGTTTCAACCAGTTCGATAGTACCGCCACCGAAACCAAACGCCCATCCCTGACGCCAGTCGTCTTCACCTACAGCACCCACAAAAGTGTTGGCTTCAAAGAAAGTATCCATCATTGATGCGTCACCACCAGCAGTCAGCAGCATGCTTTCTGAAGTCAGTGAACCATCGATGTTAAGACCCAGGTTAGCGCGGTCTTCGAATGCGATAAGCTGATTGCCTTCCTGATCAGTGAACCAGGTTTCCAGGTCAACCGCACCTTCCGGAGAGTTGAAAGGTTCGCTACACGCGATGACAGAATATGTCATGGTCAGGTCGCCGTCAGACAGGTTAGCCTGAACCGTGTCGTCGGTATCCATTTCTAAACACTCGCCCATGCCTTGTGGGCCAGTGATAAGGAAGTTCATCAGATGAGCGCCGGTCTGATCGCGAAGCAGCAGGCCTTCAGAGTCAGCATCTTCAGTATCAAACGTGTTGCCCACAACGGTCATGTTAGCAACCATAGGCTGGGAGAACTCAAGGCCGTCGCCGCCATCGCCGTCACCTTCAATACCACGGTTGGCATCGGAGTTATCAGAGGCGTGCTGTACATAAACGTACTGTATTTTACCTTTATAACCGTTATCCCAGTCGACTGAGTCGTCCTGGTTAGCAGTTAGTACCAGGTGCTTTGCGTTGACAGTACCACCGAAGAACTCGACGCCGTCATCCGCGTTGCCGTGAACCTGTACGTAATCCACTTCTGTACCTGAACCCACACCACCAAACGTGATACCGTTCAGTTCGTTGTCAGGAGCGATTTCAAAACCTGCATATTTCACGACCACGTAGTTCAGGATACCTGAGCTATCGGTTTCGTCGGTACCGCCGAATACTGCACCTTCTTCTGCACCTTCAACCTGAAGCGCACAGTCAGAACCGTCGGTAGGACATTTTGTTGAGGGTGCATTACCAAGAATAACCACACCACCCCATTGGCCCGCGCCAACTTCGTCACCGATAACGTCGTTATAAGAGGTCATAATAACCGGGCTATCAGCAGTACCCATCGCTTCGATGGCAGAATCACGACTGACTACCAGGTAGTCTGCACCGGTACGACCAAATACGATGGTACCTTCTTCGATTTCCAGCGTGACGCTGTCCGCTTTGTCGTTACCCACGAATACCGGACCTTCAAGCGCCCATACTGTGTCGTTCGTCAAAACGATGTTGCCACTGGCATCAGCGTCTGCGTCGGTCAGGCGACCTGAAAGTACGCGGACTTCTACGTCAGTACCGAATGCATCTGAAACTTGCCCACTTAGAAAAGAACTGGTCTCGCCAGGACGATCATCATCTTCAACCGGAGGTGTAGTTGGCGTATCACCGCCACCGTTATTGTTGTTCGTTACACTATTGTCAATATCGCCTTCGCTGATATTGATATCGCCACCACAACCAGCTAAAACGAGTGCTGCCGCAATCGCCGAAGCCTGAAATAAGTGCTTAAGTTCCATTCGTTTCTCCAAGTGCAGATTTTTTTATGGATTTAGAAAACGCTGGAACTTTACCTAAGGTAAATGACACAAATGTTACATTACCGTGCTGTCACAAAACTTTCACATTACCTGTTTAAATATTGTGCTACCGGTTTTGAGGTTCGCTTGCCTTGATTCCGAACTCGTTGATTTTGATTGTGTTTTCTGATTCTGAACCATTTGGTCAGGATGAGTTTTTCGCCTGCCAGAACAGGCATGGCGTGGTGCTTGGTATTAAAATTCACTCTTCCATCGGGGTAAAGGTTGTTCCAGATGACAGCCATACCGGCTTTGGGAGTGATGCTGACTTCCCATTCGGTGAACACGGTTTCACCACCGGATTGCGGTGCCACTATATAAACCATGCACGTCCAGGTTCGCTGGCCACCGCTGCGGCCGAGTTTTTGATATGACTCGCTGCCGGGCGCAAAAAAATCGCAGTGTGGCTTGAACTCACCACCTTTTTCGTAATGTTGAGCCTGTACAGTTTCACATCCGCCCACTTGTGGTGACATTAGCTCCCATAATTTGTCTTCAACAACGTCTACAAACGGATGTTTGGTCCTGTGCATAAAGCAGGTTTTAGACGTCCGGTAACGAGTCAGCTTACCGGTTTGCTCTGCAACAATTTCTGAAGGTGCGAGTTGAGATAATGTAATTCTGGTAATCAGCCTGCATTCCTGCTCTGTGAATACGTCATCCACAGTGAAAAGCGGCACATCCGCATATTGTTTCACCCGACAGTTATCAAGCCTTGTTAAAAATCCAGGCTCAGCCGCCTTTTTATAAAAGGCTGGAGTTTCCCGTAGCGAAATATTGTCAGGGTAACGTGAGCCCATGGCTGCCTGTAGCTGTGCCGGTGTGAAACCTTCGTTATACAGCATCTCGACAATTTTATGAGGCAACAGCCCGTTGACGAAGGCTTCCTGAAGCCAGGTGTCCCAAGGGGGTGGCAACGACGACGAGGTAGTGGTTGCTATCGGAACACGATTAACCATCAATGATGCGGCGCTGGCGTAGCAGCACGTCTTCACGAATAGGAAAATACCCGTCTCGCAACACCTGCTGCTGCCCCTGTCGGGACAAAACAAAGCGCAGAAATTCACGCTCCAGTGTGGGAAGCGGTTCATTGGGGGCTTTATTCACCACCAGATATAAAAAGCGGGCGTAGGGATACGTTTCATCACGCACCGTTTGCATGGTCAGAGGGATCAGGTTGTCAGCATCACGGCCTATCGGTAAGGCGCGAACCCCGGCCGTTTTATATCCGTAAGCAGCATACCCCATCGCCCCAATACTGGAGCCTACAGACAATACCACTGATGCCGAACCCGGCTGCTCGTTCACTGTCTTACGGAAATCGCCATCACATAGGGCATCTATCTTAAACAGCCCATACGTACCAGACACCGAGTTACGGCCGAACAACCGGATGGGTGCCTGCGAGTCTGGCCCGGCCATGCCCAGTTGATGCCAATGGGTGACCGGAACAGGCGCACCACAAAACTGGGTAACAGAGAAGATAGCGTCGACCTGCTGTAATGTCAGGCCCTCAAGCGGGTTTCTTCTTTCAACAAAAATGGCGATGGCGTCCATCGCCACGCGCAGCACCAGTGGTGGATAACCATGGGCACGAATAAAATCACGGCGTTCGCTTGGTTTCAGTTCACGGCTCATCGGGCCAAGCGTGGCGGTTCCTTCAGTAAGCGCCGGCGGCGCCGTAGAGGATCCAGATGCCTGGATCTGAAATTTTACCTGCGGATAGAGTTCACGGAACTCCTGTGACCAGAACGTCATCAAATTGGCCAGCGTATCTGACCCTACTGACGTGATTGTCCCTGCCACGCCCGGTTGGCGTTCGTACAGTGGAATCTGCTCGCTTTCTTCTGCTTCTGCAGACAACATACTGGCGCTGGCGCTACTCAGACAAAGCAGTGCAACCGCCTTCAATAAGAAACTGGGAAAACGCCTCATTTATCCTGCTCCGCAATCAGCTCTTCATCAAGGATGAACGAAAAGGTGCTGCCCTCGCCAACCGTACTGGTGATATCCAGTTGTGAGTTATGGTGATTCAGCACATGCTTGACAATAGAGAGCCCAAGCCCGGAGCCGCCGGTTTTCCTTGAGCGCGCTTTATCAACCCGATAAAAACGCTCGGTCAGGCGGTTAATGTGCCCCTGAGCGATACCATCCCCGTCGTCCTGTACAGCAAAACGCGCATCTCTGTGCTGCTTCTGCCAGTAGACATCAATGTTACCGCCTGCAGGGGTATAATGCACCGCATTGAACACCAGGTTTGAGCAGGCACTTCGCAATTCAGTTTCTACACCGAACACACGTAGCGTTGGGTCCACGTGAAAACGCAGAGTATGTCCTTTGTCCGCATTCAACGCGAGCGCCTCGCGCTCTATCTGTCCCAGAATAGCTGGCATATCCACCACGTTCTCATAAATGCGTTCTGAACTGGCTTCTATACGTGAAAGCACCAGCAAGTCTTCTATCAGATTTTGCATGCGCTGGGTTTGTGCAGACATTTCGGACATGGCTTTTTGCATAAACGGATCGTCTTCGTCGGCAGGGATCAGCTCAAGGTAGCCATTAATAACCGTGAGCGGCGTACGCAGTTCGTGGGACACGTTGGCCACAAAATCCTTGCGCATTTCTTCCAGTTGAGAAACCCGGGTGACGTCTCGGGCCACCAGCAGCAAATGCTCTTCGCCATAGGGCATGATCCGGTATTCAAAGGTTTTCGCTGGATTCGTTGGCGAGGGCACCTCAATAGGGTATTTAAAATCGCCAGCGTGAAAGTAATCGATAAACTCTGGGTGTCGAAGCAAGTTATCCAGCCGGCGGCCAGCATCAGAAGGCCACTTCAGGCCCAACTCCAACCGCGCCAGGCGGTTACACCAGATGATACAGGCCTTGGCATCCACCACTACGGCAGCATCAGGTAACGCTTCCGAACCTTCCCGAAAACGCTTGACCAGCTCGCCCAGCTCCTTGCGTTTATTGCGGTTGCGGCGCTGAAGGTAATAAATCCCTTCATAAATGTGCTCCCACACGCCACGAACGCTCGGCGGCGACATCTTTCGGCTATGCCAGAGCCAGCGATTCAGCTTATACAGATGCCAGTAATTAAAAATAAGTAATACCGTGGCACCCAGCGCAACGGCAAACAGCATGTCATCAAGATAGAGCCCGACCAGGGCGAAGATAACCAGATATACCGCCAGGCGGATAAGGCTTCTCAACCATGAGAACGGGTAATACATAATGCAGTAACGCCTGTTGTCCGCGGGTTAACAGAGCCTGGCGACGTGATATCCGTCGCCAGTAAGAAAGAACAATTACAGCTTAGTAGAAAAACGGTAACCAGCGCCACGGACCGTCTGGATCATGGCGTCGTGACCGTGTTTGGAAATGGCCTTTCGCAAACGTCGGATATGCACGTCAACGGTACGGTCTTCAACGTAAACGTTTGTTCCCCATACATTATCCAGTAACAACTCCCGACTGTATACCCGTTCCGGGTGGGTCATGAAGAAATGCAGCAACTTAAATTCTGTGGGGCCCATGTCCAGTGGATCATCATTGGCCATCACCCGGTGAGAGATTGGCTCCAGCTTCAGGCCATTAAACTCAATAGGTTCTTCATTTGAGGTTGGGGTCACCCGTCTCATCACAGCTTTTATTCGGGCAATCAACTCTTTGGGTGAAAAAGGTTTAGTGACGTAGTCATCCGCTCCGGCATCCAGTCCGCGTATTTTATCTTCTTCCTCGCCGCGGGCCGTTAACATGATAACCGGAATATCCCGGGTAAATTCATGCTGCTTCAGGCTTTTGGCCAGTTGCACACCGCTTCCGCCTGGCAACATCCAGTCTAACAGGATGAGATCCGGGTACGGCTCGCAAATTTTTTCCTGTGCGATATCGTAATCTTCAGCTTCCACTGTGTTGAAGCCAGACTGCTCCAGCACAAACTTCAGCATTTCACGAATTGGCGCTTCATCCTCTACCAACAAGACCGTTCGAGACATAGATTGTTTCCTGCTCATATCAAAACGCCGCTATTATTCATATTCACTGTGACAGTTTTATTAAAGGCATTACATATTTGTGTCAAGTCTATGACGATAAACTTCTGTTTAAAGCCTGCTCAATTTGCTTGTTTATTCACTGCTTTACGCATATTCTTTGCAATGAGGAGTGCTTTTTGTAATTGAGAAGGTGTCGTATACATGGGAACCGTTAAGACTGGATTGTCAAGGAAGTTACTGACGCGCGTTCTTTCGGTTTATTTTGTGCTGACGCTGATCGTAACCATCGGGCAGATATTTACCGAATATCTGAGCACCAAAAACCACATCGAGGGAGAGCTTCAAACCCTCAAAAACACTTTTTCCACCAGTCTCACCCGGGCTATTTGGGAACTCAATACACCACAGGCTAAATCTATCGGCCAGGGCTTGATGGAACTACCTATTGTGGTGGGCGTGCAGATCCGTGATGAAAATGGCAACGTGATTGTGGCCAAAGGTGAATACATTGCCATGCAGGGCCAGCCTGTACAGGACGGCATACTTCAGGATCACGTCGGCGGCCTGTTTTCTTACAGCTTCCCGCTCATTTTTAAGTTCTCCGGCCGCGAGTCCAACGTGGGCGATGTCACCTTGTACTCAAGCTTCGATACCATCTTCAGTCGTATCGAAGTAGGGATTTTCTTTCTAATTGGTAATGCCATAGTCAAAACCGCATTTCTTGTGTTTCTGTTCATGACCGCCTTTCGCCGTATGCTGTCTGAACCGCTATCAGAAATTACAGACGAGATGAGCTCGTTCAACCCGGAACATCCGGAAGAGTCCAGAATCAACGTGGTTCTGGATGATGACAACGAATTACAACAACTCAAAGAGTCTTATAATAAAGTTATCGATGATCTTGTGGCGTCGCAGGCAAAACTCAGAGGCACCCAGGAAGAGCTGCAAACTGCTAATAAAAAGCTGGATGATCAAAACCTGATCCTTGAGCAGGAAGTGGCGAAGAAAACGGCGTCGCTGTCTCAAATTATGCTGGACCTGGAGCAGCAAAAAGACGAACTGATTGCCAATCAGCGTGAATTGCGTCAGGAAAACGAAAATCGCCAGTACATCGAAGATGAGCTGCGAAAACGAAACGCTGAACTCGCTCAATCAATGGAAACGCTGAAGCTGGCCAAAGACCAGTTGCTTGAATCGGAAAGGATGGCGTCACTGGGTGGCTTGGTGGCTGGTATTGCCCACGACGTCAATACGCCTCTGGGAGTCGGTGTCACAGCTGCCAGTTTCCTGGAAGAACGAATTCAGACACTAAAATCTGCGTATGAAGACAAGTCACTGACCAACAAGACCATGGCCAATTTTGTCAGCGAAGCTGAGCAGACTACTAGCCTGTTACTGAGTAACCTCAACCGCGCCTCAGAGCTTATCGCCAGCTTCAAGCAAGTTGCCGTTGACCAGGCCAGTGAGGCAGAGCGTCAGTTCAACCTCAACACCTATTTGCACGAGGTACTGCAATCTCTGCAACCCAGCTTTAAACAGACCCGGCATACGGTGGACATTCGCTGTCCGGATGATCTCGAAGTCCGTTGTGCGCCTGGTGTGATTGCCCAAATTGCAACGAACATGATCATGAACTCTGTTAATCATGGGTTTGAAGATAAGTCGGACGGTCACATCATTCTGGATATTAAAGAAGACGACGATGACATCGTTATGAATTACCGCGACGATGGCCGCGGTATGAAAGCTGACGAGCTGGATCAGCTTTTCGATGCATTCTTCACCACCAAGCGCGGTCAGGGTGGCAGTGGACTGGGTACCCACATCATGTACAACCTCGTCACGCAGACTCTGGGTGGTCAGATTGAAGCGAACAGTGAACCAGGCAACGGGCTGGAGTATATCATTCGTTTTCCAAAACGCCTGGACGCCTGAGTTACAGGGCAGTATGCGCCCTTCCTCCACCTTTTTATTGCATCCGCAATTGCGCCATTTGCAGTCCGTTGGTACGCTTGCCCCCCTCCTCTAAGTAACAAGACGCAATTCAATGTGGTTTAAAAATTTAAAAGCGTATCAACTTACCCAGCCACTCTCGCTGGATGAAGACGATTTACAACAGGTTTTAAACGAGAACGCCTTCCGTCCCTGCGGCAGTCAGGACACGGCAACGATGGGGTTTGCATCGCCCTTTTCCCAGGTTGGGAAAGAAAGCGGCGCCATGTTCCATAAAGTGCAGGAGCGTTACTGGATCACGGTGAAAAAGCAGGAAAAAATTCTCCCTGCTGCCGTTGTGAATGCAGAGCTGGCTGATAAGGTAGCTCAGATTGAAATGGAAACCGGCTCGCCAGTAAGCAAAAAACAACAGTCTGACTTGAAACAGGAAATTACTACCCGGTTACTACCTCAGGCGTTTAAAAAGAACAGCTATATTCACGGCTTTATTTCCATTCCCGAGCGTATGGTAGTGATTGACGCCTCCGCTGACGGTAAGGCTGAAGGTTGGCTGGCGCTAGTGCGCAAAGCGATAGGGTCGCTGCCGGTAGTGCCGCTTGCCCGTCATAGTCTGCAAAGCGAGCTGACACACTGGTTAACCGATGGCACACCAGAAGGGATCACCCTGACCGAAGAAGCTGAATTCAAATCTACTGACGAACTGGAAAGTGTGGTTCGTGTGAAAAATCAGCCGCTGGACAGTGATGAAATCAAAATGCACCTGGATTCCGGCAAGCTGGTACAAAAAGTAGGATTTGAGTATCAGGAAACACTGACTGCAATTATCGCTGAAGACGGCTCGTTCAAACGCGTGAAATTTACTGACCGTCTGAAAGAAGAAACTGACGACATCCCAAAAGATCAGGTAGAGGCCCGTTTAGATGCGGAATTCGCGCTTATGTCAGCAGAACTGAGCGCATTTCTGGACTTTATGCGCACATCGTTGTCGCTGGAACAAGAGTAATCGCTATGTTACTGCAGCGCCCTGCTTTCCGGGCGCTGCGTCTTCCATCATTGGCGGTAATGGCACACCTAAGGCCACCTCTTCATCCGCAACTCATCTGCCCCCGTACGCCAGACTCAACCCTGGTCCGATGTTTCCCGGTAATCCTCATGGTATGCCTGCCCCCAGCTACACAATTGTCTTAGCGTAGGCTCAAGACTGCGCCCCAATGTAGTAAGCGAGTATTCCACCCGCGGAGGCACTTCTGCATAGACGACCCGATTAACCAGATTATCCCGCTCAAGTTCGCGTAGCTGCTGCGTCAGCATCTTTTGCGTCACTCCGGGTAGCCGCCGACGCAACTGACTAAAACGCAGTGTCTTATGACACAAGTGCCACAGGATAACGCCTTTCCATTTGCCACCAATCAACTCCAGCGAGACCGCCACGCCACAAACAGGTTGCCGTTTTTCATTTTCTGTTGGTACAGAGGTCATGCGCCCTCCAATAGTTTCTTTTTGGGTACTACCCCACTAAAAAGTGCATACTTGCGCAATTACACTATATTGTCAAAATAGCATGCAACCCTACGTTAAAACACTGGAGAAATGCCATGACTACATTTCGTGCCATGCTGATAGAAAAAGCAGACAACAACACCTTTATTCGGACCATCACATCGCGCCAGGTTGACGATCTTCCCGCTGGTTCGCTGCTGATAAAAGTACATTATTCCTCGCTTAACTATAAAGATGCGCTGTCAGCAACCGGAAACCCGGGCGTCTCACGAAACTTCCCCCATACGCCAGGGATTGACGCAGCCGGCGTTGTCGAGTCCTGTTCAGACGATCGTTTTTCTCCCGGCGATGAAGTGATTGTTACCGGTTTTGATTTAGGCATGAACACCGCCGGCGGCTTTGGTGAATATATCCGTATACCCAGCGAATGGGCGCTGGCAAAACCAGCGGGCTTGTCGCTGAAAGAAGCCATGATGTTAGGTACTGCAGGCTTTACCGCCGGATTATCGGTACAGGCGTTGGTCGAGCGCGGGGTTAAGCCGGAGCAGGGTGAGATCCTGGTAACCGGGGCTACCGGAGGTGTGGGCAGTGTGGCCGTTGCGCTGCTTGCAAAAGCGGGCTTTACTGTCACCGCCTGTACTGGCAAGTCAGAACAGAGAGACTTTCTGCAATCTTTAGGGGCCAGCGACATCATCACCCGGGATGCGTTTCTGGAGAAAAAAGAACGCCCGATGTTAAAAGAGCGCTTTGCCGGAGCGGTTGATAGTGTCGGCGGTGACTACCTCGCTCAGGCTCTCAAAACCACGCGTTACGGCGGTGCGGTAACGTGCTGCGGCCTGACGGCCTCACCTCAGCTTAATGTCAGCGTGTTCCCGTTCATACTCAGAGGAATGTCACTGCTGGGCATAGACTCAGTTGAATGCCCAATGCCGCCTCGCGTGCGCTTGTGGGATAGGTTGGCTGGCGAGTGGAAACTCGATAATCTTAACGCGCTGACTACGGAATGTGGACTGGACGACCTAAGCAACAAGATAGATGCTATTTTGGAAGGCAAGGTGTCAGGACGTACCCTAGTAAAGCTGGGTTGATATACAGCCAATAAGAGTAAAGCGAACTGCATTTGGGTACTGCTACAAAAGTCGGGAAGTAAACTTCATGGACAACAATAGCAACCAGAGTGATTTGACCGCGAGTGGTACGTTATTGTTAAAATAAGTTGCCTGTAACAACCGGCATCCTGACAACAGGATGCGTTAATACGCTTTATTTTGCTTTTGTTGCAGTACCGCCGCCGGGGTGCTCATTTACTCCATACTCTATTACTGACAGGCCAACTACACTCACTCAGGACTGTGGATAGTAAATTATATCCAGAAACCGGGTCAGCGAACCGACTGCGCGATAGCCATGAGGCCGGTCTGCCTTTAGTATTGATTGCTCACCGGTTGCGAGCGTGAACCAGTCATCTCCCTCTGCGAGTTGCAGCTCTCCTTCAAGAACATGGATATGCTCTTTTACACCTTGCTGATGGGCATCTGACAGCTGGGTGTGATTGTTTGTTAGGGTGATTTCAAACACCTCAAAGCCCGTGGAGGGATCATAAGCAAAAAGCGTTTTGACCTGCATGTTCGGATCATTGGCGAATGCGTCACCGTCTCGCTTGCTCGTTTCAACGATAGCTCTGTTCTCATGCGTAATAAAGGTGGAAAACGAACACGACAACCCCGTCGCAATTTTCCAAAGTGTCGCTATTGTCGGACTCGACTCACCGCGTTCAATCTGGCCGAGCATCGCTTTCGACACCCCGGTTGTCTGTGCGGTTTTATCCAATGACCATCCTTTGTCTTTTCGTCGCGCCTTCAGTTGCCTGGCAATGTTCTGATTAATGTGTGAGTGATCCACGATGCCCCTATTGTGCGCTATAACGCACGATGTTATCTTACCACTACATTGTGCGCTAAAACGCACACAACTCAGTGTACCCCTATCTGTCGCCATTGTCAGGAGCTATCGTCATGTCTGCTTACCGCTTATCGCATATTAGTGCTGGTCTTGCCGCTGTTGTCGTGGGCTACAGCAGTGCCGTCGTTCTGGTCATTGATGCAGCCCGACAAGCAGGCGCCACGCCACCGATGGTCATCAGCTGGTTGCTGGCGCTGGGGTTAGGCATGGGAGTCTCCTGCATTCTGTTCTCCTGGTGGTACAAAATGCCGGTGGTAACCGCCTGGTCGACACCGGGCGCGGCATTTCTAATCGGCGCTGCCGGAGAATATACCCTACCGGAAGTGATCGGCAGTTTTATTGTCAGCGCGGTGTTCTCAATTGTGGTTTCACAAAGCAAAGTCCTGAGCAAGGCCATTGGCAGGATCCCATCGGCAATAGCTTCAGCTATGTTAGCCGGGATCTTACTACCCATTTGTCTGGGCGTATTCAGTGACGCGGCAGTGTACCCCGTTCACACTGTCCTGTTCCTGGCTGTTTATCTGCTTGGCAGTGTCTTTTTTCCCCGTTATATGATGCTGACGCTGCTGTTATTAGCATGTGTTACCAGCATCGTTATGGGGGTGCCGGACGATATTAACTGGACAGCACCAACGCCGGTCTGGGTCACCCCTGCTTTCTCACTGTCTGCGACTATTGGCCTCGCGTTACCGCTATTTATTATCACTCTACTCACCCAGAATTTGCCCGGCATTGCCATTCACCGGGCACACGGCTATTCCCCTGATCACAAAAGCGTGCTGTCAGGACTGGGCGTTATACAGCTTATTCTTGCTCCCTTCGGAGGCTTCACCTTTAATCTGGCAGCAATCACTGCCGCCTTATGTATGGGAGAAGATGTCGATTCCAAACCCGGGCAGCGATACCGCGCCGCAATTGTCGCGGGCGTTGGCTATCTGATAATGGGAGCAATGGCGTCATTGGTCGTCGTCGTATTTCTTTCTATGCCAACGGTCGTCGTGCACTTACTGGCAGGTCTGGCCTTGCTGGCAACCTTTCAGGCTTCGGTTGTTCGGGCTATAGAGGCTCCCGAATATCGTCAGGCAGCAACATTAACTCTGGTATGCTCTGCTTCAGGTATTACCCTTGCTCAGCTAACGGCCCCGGTGTGGGGACTGGCGCTTGGGCTGCTTGTTATGATGATGGGGGCGTCGCCGTTTCGCCGCCGGCAAAATGGGTAAGCTCCCACAAGCCGCCAGCTAACCACAGATAATGATAAGAGATAAAAAAAACCGGCATTTGCCGGTTTTTTATTAATAGGGAAAAAGACTATGCAAAAATCTGCTTGGCAGCATCCCGCATTTCTTTAAATTCATCCGAAGTCAGATCTCTCACGCTTTCGATGGCGCCCCGCTGTACAGCGAGATTAAACACTGCATCTTTTTGACTATCCATTTTACCTGACAGCGCTGCGCCAATTCGAACAAAGTCAATATAAGACAGTTTGTCCGGTATAACGCCAAGGTCTCGCCAGTTTTCTGCAACGTTTACAAACTCATTACCGAAGCCCCATTCACGCATGATACTGCCGCCAATCTGGCCGGATAGCTTTTCAATAGCGACATCGAGGAATGTCGGGTTGGCGAACACTTCTTCATGTCGTTCTGCCTCGGTGAGAATTGGCAACACGCCTATATTGTGCACCAGCGCGGTCAGCGTAATTGTGTCCAGACTCAAATCACGTTTCTTCGTGCGGGCCACATACATCTGAAGTGCTGCCATGGAGCTTGAAACTACGTTTACCGTATTTGTCCACTCGCGCTTCATGTATTGGCCAACCACCTCATTTTTAGATACAAACAGTTGCTCCATGGCCAGCGCCGTTGCGATGTTCTTGATTTGTCGCAGACCGATACGGGTAACCGCCTGATTGATCGAATTCACCTTTACCGTACGCCCCATGTAGGCGCTGTTGGCAATTTTTATCATACGCGCTGTTAAAGACGGATCCTGACCAACCACATCTCCCATCGAATGAAGGTTAATATCAGGATCATCGGCGGCCTTGCGAACTTTCAAAGCAATTGCCGGTAGCGTAGGCAGTACCAGTGTGTCGTTGTTGATTTTTTCAACCAGTATGGTCAATAGCGCATTTTGTGTAGACATATCCCTACCTTATTTGACGTTTAGTCTCACCGATACCCATCGTGGTCGGCTCACTATTTCAGCAAAGTCCTGCCGATTCAATGACTCTCGCCCTTCAAGTTCCAGACCTTCCTGTTAGCCTGCAATGAGCGATTGTCGAACCTTACTTACTACAAGTTTAGCAAACTGCGATACGTTTTTTAGTCAGTAATTAGTCTAAATGTTAATTACTTACCCTGTTGGTGAACTAAACGCGTCAGAAAAACACCGGTAAGGTCTGTCACGTTTCACCTTACCACTGCAGATTCATTGTCGTTATCAACGGAGAAGTTTAAAAATATATCACGAATCGCAAAGAGTGCACGGTAAGTGTAAGGGTTTATTGATCCCGGACATACCGTTTCTTACTTCGTCGCAGTACCCACAAGATAGCGATCTTTTTTCAGCTCCGCTATGCTAGAAGCAGATTCGCGCTGTCTGCAAGCAGCTATATGCAGTATGCAGACAGCGCTATTAAAATAATGAAAGGGAAAACGACATGAAACTCACCACAATCAGCGTGGCGCTGACCGCCTCAATGCTAGTGCTTTCAGGGTGTAATAAAGCCCCTGAAAGTACAACGCCGAAGACTCCGGAACCTGAACAAAGCGTTGGTGCTAAGCAGGAATTATTAGTCGATGAAAGCCGGCTCTCCATTTATCATCCGGTCTCACTGACTGCGGATCTGTCACACTTAAATGCCGATCAAAAAGCCATGATTGGGGTGCTTATCGATGCATCGCAAATTATGGATGACCTATTCTGGAAACAGGCGTTTTTTGAAGATAAACGAACGTTTTTGTCCCGCATTGAAGATGAAGATATCCGTCACTTTGCCAGCATTAACTATGGTCCATGGGATCGTTTGAATGGTGATGCCGCCTTCCTTGCTGGCTATCCGGAAAAACCGCCGGGCGCTGAGTTCTACCCTCACGATATGGAAAAAGAAACGCTGATGACCTCCAGCGTGGATGACAAAGATGGCCTGTACTCTCTGGTTCGCGAAGATGCCTCTGGCAAACTTGTCACTATCCCTTACTCTGAAGCCTATAAAAGTGAATTAACCCGCGCTGCGGAATTGCTGAGAAAAGCAGCCGGGCTTGCGGCAAACGAAGAGTTTGCGAATTATCTTTCATTGCGAGCTGACGCGCTGCTGTCAAACGATTACCTGGCCTCCGATATGGCATGGATGGACATGAAGTCTAACCCTGTAGAGCTGGTAATCGGGCCGATTGAAACCTATGAAGATCAGCTGTTTGGTTACCGCGCAGCTTTTGAATCTTATGTCCTGATTAAAGACCTCGAATGGAGCGAGAAGCTGGCAAAATACGCGGCATTCCTGCCAGAGCTGCAGCGAGGGCTGCCAGTCACCGACGCTTACAAGTCGGAAATGCCGGGTTCAGATGCAGACTTGAACGCTTATGACGTCGTGTACTATGCCGGTCATTCCAATGCAGGTAGCAAAACCATTGCGATTAACCTGCCGAATGACGAACGTGTGCAGTTGGAAAAAGGGACACGCCGCCTGCAACTAAAAAACGCAATGCGCGCCAAGTTTGACAATATTCTGGTACCGATTGCTGAAAAACTGATTACGCCGGAACAACGCGAGCACATCACTTTCGATGCGTTTTTCGCGAACACCATGTTTCATGAAGTCGCCCATGGCCTCGGCATCAAAAACACGCTGGATGGTGAGGGAACGGTGCGCGCTGCGCTAAAAGAGCATGCGTCAGCGCTGGAAGAAGGCAAAGCGGATATTCTGGGTCTGTATATGATCCAAAGCCTGCTACAGAAGGGTGAAATTGAGCAAGGCGTGCTTGAAGATTACTATGTGACTTTCATGGCCGGCATCTTCCGCTCCGTGCGATTTGGTGCATCCAGCGCACACGGCAAAGCGAATATGATCCGCTTTAATTTCTTTGCGCAGGAGGGCGCATTTGAAAAAACGGATGACGGCTATTACCGCGTCAATATGGAGAAGATGGGAGCAGCAGTAGAGGCGCTTTCTGAACTGATTTTGACACTTCAGGGCGATGGCGACTACAACGGTGTAGCCGAACTGGTAGAGAGCATGGGGGTTATTAAGCCGCTGCTTGCCTCAGATCTTGCAAAACTGGAAGCCGCAAATATACCGGTCGATATTCATTTTGAGCAGGGTAAAACCGTGTTAGGCCTGTAGTTATCACGTCATTGTCAATCGACCATAGGTCATGACAGCCTACACTAAGCCCGGCACTCGCCGGGCTTGTTACTCGCGCCGCTCACTTCACATTCTGACAGCATCTCGCTACATAGCTTTTTGATATTCTTACAAATCACGTCTTCGTAATTCCTTTCTCAGGGGGGGCTCGGTAATTTCATAAAACGATCCTGTTCACTCAGAGAACGTAAGTATTGAAGGTAAAGACAGGATGACCATCAACACGCACACAATACCACTGGTAGGCATGACCAGCGATACAGACCGGCTTTACTCACGGGTTGATACATGCAGCCCTGGTTAATACAACAGTTAAGGCCAATCTGGTTGTTTGTTTCTATTTATCAGACATGCTGTACAAACGGCGCGTGTCTTTGTGCCACTGTGAAGTACCTGTTTCCCGTTCTCGCTTATGATAGAAGGAGTACCAGATGAAAACCGATTTTCAGGACCGTGCCACCGGCGCATTAATGGGTGCTTTTATTGGTGACGCTCTGGGACTGGGACCGCACTGGTATTACGATCTCGATGAAATGCGCCGGGACTTTGGTGACTGGATAGACGACTATACAACACCAAAGCCAGGCCGATATCACGAAGGACTTGAGGCAGGCGACCTCAGTCAGGCCGGGTATATCTTAAACCTCACACTTTCCTCCCTCATAGACCGTGGCGCGTATGATGAGCAGGATTTCTGTCATCATATGGACACCGAGTTACTTGCCCGAACGGATGGTACTCCTTACTCTGGCCCCGGCGGCTATACCAGTCAGTCCATTCGGGATGTGTGGCAAAAGCGTGTCGAAAATGGCCGCCCCTGGGGAGAAATTGGTGGGCATGCTGATACAACAGAGGCAATAGAACGCACTCTGGCTATTGCTGTGCGTTATGCCAAAAACCCACAACGACTCAGTCAGTATGTGGCATCTAACACTATGCTGACTCAAACGGACGACATGGTAGTCTCGTTAACTGTCGCTTTTAATGCAGTGCTTGGGCAGCTGCTGGAAGGTGATGCACTGGATGCCAGAATTTCAGATACACTGATGAAGAAAGTGCAGCAGGGACACCTGCCGTTTCACGCCGGAAGTGGTAAAAAGCCTCCTCCAGGCGAAAACGATGACCTCGTTATGGGCAGGACGGGCAATTTTGCCTCGCCGGATCCCTTATTAACACCTGGTTTTATTGCTCAAGCCGCCAAAGATAGCGCGATCTCTATTGAGCCA
Organism: Alteromonas sp. H39; assembly: GCF_047556435.1. Lineage (GTDB taxonomy): Bacteria > Pseudomonadota > Gammaproteobacteria > Enterobacterales > Alteromonadaceae > Alteromonas. The sequence goes on along the minus strand of NZ_CP180210.1, from coordinate 829,344 downwards.
GCCAGTAAGGTGTCGCTGATATATGGCATGCCATGCGCTATCTATCATGTTGTGCCGGCAGCCTATTACCTGTCATCACGGTTCAGCGACGACTTTGAATCTGCTGTTTTGCATGCCGTCAATGGAGGGGGACAAAACCAGGCCAGAGCCATGTTAACCGGCGCGTTGGTTGGTGCCCAGGTCGGACTGTCTGGGATCCCAAGACGATTTCTGTCGGGACTGAAAGACAGTACGGCGCTGCTACGCCGGGTCAAAACCCTGGTAGAACAGGTGGAGGCAGAGGCAGACACCAACCGCAACACAGAAGCAGAGGCGGCTGAATAACTCTGTCGCCAAAAACAGAGCTTTGGTTTAACGAACATAAGCTCGTAACAACGCAGTGCGTGTCACGCATCATGCAGGCTGTCAATGGCACCACAGCCTGCTGCCTGCTATCACGCCAGTCGATGCGTTCTCGTCATACCCACACTCTTAACCGCTGAAATCTGTTATTATTCCGTTGCACTTGCCCGCGAGAGGCGAAAAAGTTGAAACGTGGACAACGGGATTGAAAAAACAGGATAAAAAGCGGGATAACGCGATTAGAAAAGCGCTGACAGCGGTGTGCGAGACGTTACTGGACTCTCAGCCGGGCTTCGTCTGGCTCACTCATAAAGTTGATTACAAGCGCTTTCCACAAAGCCTTACAATTGTGCTGATATTTGAAAATGACAGCCAGATGCAACAGTGTAAAGTGAAGGCTTTACCGGATATTGGTCGTCTCGTTACATCACACCTGAGCGAGGCAGGCATTATTGTGCCTTGCATCGATCGTCATCTGCACTTCGACAGTGAAGCGGCCTGTAAGGCCGACCACAATGGCAACTGGGCGCGACGCCTGTCGGGTCATTGAGCATATGTGGGTATGCATACTGACCAGAGCCGCGCCACACCCGATATTTTTTATTCCAGCGCTTTAGGCTTATCTGTGTAGGGTGGCCACCCCATAAGTTTGCCAGCCAATACGTGCAAATGTATGTGGTACACGGTCTGGCCACCAAATTCATTGCAGTTCATCACGGTGCGGTAGCCCTCTTCGGCAACCCCCATTTCATCTGCCAGTTTTGCGGCTACGTAAGAGAGATGTCCCACCACCACTCTGTCTTCTTCGGTAATGGCATTAATCGTCTCAATCGGCTTTTTCGGAATGACCAGGAAGTGAATAGGTGCCTGCGGATTAATATCTTTAAAAGCCAGCGATATGTCATCTTCGTAAATAATATCGGCAGGAATTTCGCGGTTAATGATTTTGCTAAATATCGTGTCAGACATAGTCCCTTTTTCCTATTTCTTGATGAAACACCCAAACCCGCGCGCTACACTCGCAAGCGATTGTCATGCCATAGTCGGTTATGCGAAGACAAACCACAATAGTATCGCTCCCAATAATAGGCGATAAATGACAAACGGTAACATGCCGATACGCGAAATCCAGCTCAAAAACAGATAGATACACAAATAGGCGCTAACAAAGGAGAAGGCCGCACCGTAAAACAATGCCGTCCAGTCCACTCCGTCACCAGCAGAAATCAGATCCAGCGTAGCCAGCGTGCCGGCCCCCAAAATAACCGGGATGGACAATAAGAACGAAAAGCGCGCGGTACTCTCTCTGTCCAGCCCTAGCATCAGACCTGCTGTCATCGTGATACCGGAGCGCGACGTTCCAGGAATCAGTGACAGCACTTGCGCAAGGCCGATAATCAGTGCCTGTTTCCAGGTTAACGTGTCTAGCTGCTGCTGGCGTTTGGCTGTGGCATCGGCATACCATAACAGCAAACCGAAAATAATGGTTGTGGCTGCGATCACCAGCGCCGTTCTGGCATTCATTTCAATCCAGTCTTTCATCAGAAAGCCAATGACCACTGCCGGAATGGTTGCGATGATAACCCACCAGGCCAGTTTACTGTCGACAGACTGATGGCGGCTGAATCCCTGCGTAACCCAGGCTACCGTCATCTTCCCAATTTCCTGCCGAAAATAAATCATTACCGCCAGCAAACTCCCCACATGCACTGCGACATCAAACGCCAGCCCCTGACTTCGCCAACCAAACAGTTCTGCGGGTAACAGCAGATGGCCGGAACTACTTATCGGCAAAAATTCAGTGATCCCCTGGATGATTGCAAGGATGATAATTTCAAAAAGTGTCATGCCGGTTTACGAGCTCCATTCAAAGGCAATTGGCCAGAGTGATTGAGATGACGCGTCGAATTCGCGCCATAAGGTTGCATAGCTTTTCTTTTCTACAGGATGCAGTGTGTCCGGCACCAGTTCCGCCAAAGGCTGTAACACAAAAGCATTATATAAGATCTCGCCACGAGGCAACTCCACCGGCGTCGTGGTTACCATGTCATCGTAAGTCAGTAAATCAAGATCCAGCGTTCTGGAACAGAACTTTTTGTCGGTATGAACGCGGCCATTTTCCTTCTCAATTTGCTTTAAACGATGACAAACCTCGTCTACTGGTAACGTCGTGACAGCACGAACTACCAGATTATAGAAAGGCTTTCCGTCGAACCCGACCGCTTCGCTTTCGTAAACGCGCGAGACGCAAACGTCGCTGAAGTGAGCTTCCAGTGCGATGCGCGACTGCCTGGTGTGGTAAGCACGGTCGATGTTAGTGCCTACGCTGATAAGGATAACGTGGGGATGTATCAACGGCGGGATAACTCCATACTGACAGCTACATTATCAGCATCTTTTAGAATACTGGGCTTGGATACCGTCAGTTCGATGCTCGACGCACTAAATGTTGCCAGCACACTTTTCATGATGGCGTTGCCAAATGCCTCCAACAATTCGAACTGACTTTCGCCAGCCAGTTTCTGTATGTGTTCTGCAACAGCGGCATAGTCAATTGTGTCCTGCACATCATCTGACTCCATGGCCCGCCCCAGGTCCGCGTGCAGAGTAATGTCCAGTTTTAATGTTGTATTTTGGGTTCTTTCCCAGTCATAAACGCCAATCAGTGTATCGACGCTGAGCCCGGTAATCGTAATTTTTTCCATTCCCCGTACCATCTTTTCAGGGTTGTCCTGCAGGATATTGCGTGCCTGGCCCTGTCTGACCAAATTTGTCTGAATTTTCTCTGCTATGCAATGGCAGTGCCTGGTTGTCTTACCAGCACATTAATTGATGCACAATTCTGGCGCAATCCTGAGGATTCTAGTAGTGTGACGTCAGTGTAACGTGAACGCTGACAGTAATACATGATCGCATTGATAATTCTGATGACTGCCACCGCCTATCTGTTTGGCTCGCTTTCCAGTGCAGTGGTGATCTGTCAGCTTTATCGGCTACCCGATCCCCGCCTTGCGGGTTCCGGCAATCCCGGTGCGACTAATGTATTTCGCCTTGGTGGTAAAGTCCCTGCCGTCCTCGTACTGGTAATGGACATTTTAAAAGGTACTATCCCGGTCTATGGCAGCTACTTTCTCGGTATCGAACCGTTGTACCTTGGGATTATCGCAATAGCCGCCTGTCTGGGACATATTTTCCCGCTTTACTTCGGTTTTAAGGGCGGAAAAGGCGTCGCAACCGCTTTTGGCGCAATGCTACCTATTGGACTCGATTTGGCCGGACTGCTTATTTTCACCTGGATTGCTGTGGTTTTTCTTACCGGATTTTCTTCATTAGGTGCTATTGTCGCAGTAGCCCTTGCGCCGCTTTTCACCTTTTTTATTAAGCCGTTATATACCCTGCCAGTGGCGATGCTGTCTATTCTGATTATCGCCAGGCATAAAGACAATATCATCAGACTGTTATCACGCAACGAAAGTAAAGTCTGGCATAAAGGCAGAATTAAAGAGTAAGTTTGCACTAACCGCTCTTACCGCGTCGTAATTTTCTCCATGTTATTGTTCCTAAAACCCAGCTACCAGACGCAATGTCGTTAATCACGGTTTTTACATGATCACTTTTGTATAAACCAAAGCTGGCACACCGCTGTAACAAGAAGAGCGATACTGCACTACACTTTTTTCGCTCCCGCCAATAGTGGCCGGTTTAAAATGGCGATAAGGTCGTCGGGCATTGACGGTAAGTTCCGAAGCAAAGATACGGATGCGCGGGCGCGACGGGTTTACAGCGTAACGAGGAGAAGTAATGGGTTCTGAAGAAGTCGAAATAGATGGCCAGTTGATAACAGTACAAATGCCGGTAAGCCACATCAATGTCAGCGACAAACATGTAACTTACAGCGATGCATCGGGTCCTTCATCATGCACCTTCAGCTCGCCCCACATCGCGCAGGAGTTTGCTGACTGGTTACGCTCACAATCAGTGTAACCCGCCAGCTTCCCGCCATTCGGTTCTGGTGAAAAGAATGTCCATTCGCCCGCATCAGAGCACGGGTACGTTGCTACTTTAAACCTTGTGCAAAGATTGTCCCGTCGCTGGCGACATCTGATAGCAGGGGCAATTCCATTATCTGCGCAATCCCCGGATATACCTCTAACGATGACATTGAGGGTAACGTTTCCCCCTTTTTGAAGGCTGGCCCGGCAGCCACAAAGGTCGCGCCCATATCGGGGTGTTCTGGCAGATAGCCATGACCGCCAGCGCTGACATGCTCACTGTCTTCACTGACAAATCTGGCTGGCGCTGATATCTCAAGTACGATATCGCCGGTTCTTGGCCCTTGTGAATAATGGCGTTGCTCGCGCTGCTGTTTATCAAGCACGATAAAACGCCCTTGCGCGTGGTTGGCCAGCCGCGCAGTTTCTTGCGCTATCCGCGTAGCGCCAACGCCGGGTCGGGCGTAAATCATGACCTGAGCACCTTCATTTTCGTACACAAAGTCTTCCGGAATTTCCAACGATTCAACCGTAACTACCTTATTCATATCCACGTTCGTCATGCCGTGATCGGATACCACCACCAGATTTACTGCTATGGGCAGTGCCTGCAAACGCCGGTAAAGCTGACCAACTAAGGCGTCTACACGCTGCACGGCATTGAAGGTTTCTTTTGCGTCAGGACCAAAATCGTGACCCACGGAATCGGTAAGCGAGAAGTATCCGGCGACAAAGCGCGGCCGGCTGGATTCTGGCAGCGATAACCATGCGATAATTTGGTCGATACGCTGCTGATAGTCTGAATATTTCGAATAGTGATAGTGATAGGTTGGCAGTGCACCGTTAATCCTGGCATCGGATTCAGGCCAGAAAAAAGTAGCGGCTTTATCACCGTGAAACTCAACCAGATTCCATAACGGTAGCGCCTGGATCCAGGTACTGTCCTTCAAGCCCTTTCCCATTCCATACATTGCATAGCCATCATCTTTCGGGCGCTGCTTGTCGTAAAAATAGTTATTTACAATGCCATGTTGTGAAGGGTGCAGACCGGTCACCAAAGAAATGTGGTTGGGAAACGTGTTAGCAGGATAAACCGGGATCATCGTTTGCGCTCTGACGCCCTGACGAGCAATGTCAGCGAGGTTGTTGGCCTGATGCTTTTCAATATAATCGTGACGAAAGCCATCCAGCGACAACAACACCACGTGCTGTTTGCTGTCGGCCGGCGTTTTTGGGGAGGGTGCTGCAAACGCGGCGCTACATGCGCCGCAAAGTAAAACTATGTATATAATCCAGACTGGCTTCATTGCCCTACATCATCTAAATGTCCTCGGGCAGTCCAATATGAAGATAGCCGCGCTCGTAGTCAATGGTAAGCACAAAATGCTTAAGAACATCATAACCCAGTAAGCCCGAAACCTGATTCCCCCGTATGCGGGTGCCTGTCTGCTCTTTAGCGCCTACATCCGTATTGATATGAAGATCCTGACCTTCTATCGGGGTAGAAACAATGACGTTTTCCACTTCATAGGGACCCAGGATCACAGAGGGCAGCAAAAACGATTCAATGTCCTGATCGCGGGCCACACCCACGGAGTCAGTGGTTACGGTTTTGAAGTTACCATCCAGCCAGTTGTTATTTCTGGCAATCCGACGCTCAACCATAATGCCGCCATTTAAACCGGTATCAAGGATAAGCCAGACATCTTCCTGTTTATTGAGCGTGACGTTAACCAGCAGCATATAACTTTTCGCGTCCTGCTCTACACGGACGTTGCGGTATTCAGCAATATTGATGCTGTCGCGATCAATCAGGCGAATGCGTTGATTGGGATAATCGACCTGGGTGATAAAGTCGTCGAAAAAGCCAGCACCCAGCAGCAGCGCGTGGTCCGGAGAGCCGAAATCCAGATCGACGAGCTTATCCAGCTCAAGATCTACACCAAAAATTTTTACATCAACGGCGTTGTAACGGTCGCGGATATCTTCGCCAAAAGGCCCTTTAATACGTGTGCGGCCTGCGCGGACAAAATCCGGTTTATAGTGTTCGATAAAAGCATGGCTTACGCCATTATGTTCAGCACCAGTGTCCAGAATGGCTTTAACCGGGTGCCCGGCCATTGTAATGTCCACCAGAATATGGCCATCATCAACCGTAAACGGCATCCAGTCGGTAGCGCCTGCGTTAGCATGGGATGAGACTGCCAGACAAAACAGTACCAGGCAGGTACGAATTCGCGCAATAATCATATCAACTTCCTTTTGGTAAATAGCTCCACTGCACAATCTTGTGCGGCGAAGAGTTTACCAGCAGGATAGTTGATAAGTAAGTCCAGTTTATGTCTGACAATCGGTTAAGTGTTTCTAAATTTTTCGACTGACACATTTGAGTGAAATCATCGTGTCTGACACGACACGATATATCGGGTGTGACTTCGCCACGGCGGTTTGCAAGACTGCAGGACAGGAAAGCGCAGGCTCCGGCGCCACGTGTGAACAGGCTTTATCTCATAAGTGAGCTGGAAAAGGATAAAAACGCCCCCTTTGCCGTGCAACTGTTCACCGCCACCCAGTGCAACCGGTCGCCATTTCGGTTAGCTGACGTCAACCTTGCCCAGGCTATCCAGAGGCCAGCGTGGTTTAGCCGGGCTGGATAAATCAAGTGTCTCACCAGCTTTCAGGCGTTGCATGCCAGCATATGCGATCATGGCACCATTATCGGTGCAAAACGCCAGGCTGGGGTAGTAAACCTCCCCTTTCATGTCCGCCATCAATTGCTGCATTTTTTCCCGAAGCATGGTGTTGGCACTGACCCCACCGGCAATCACCAGGCGCTTCATATTGGTCTGCTTCAGCGCGCGCCGGCATTTGATAATCAGGGTATCCACCACCGCTTCCTGAAAGGCATAGGCGATATTTGCTTTGGTTTGCTCACTGCCATCGGCATCGCGGATGGTATTGGCAGCAAAGGTTTTCAGGCCACTGAAACTGAACTCGAGACCTGGCCGGTCGGTCATCGGACGGGGGAATTTATAGTGCCCCGGTTCCCCTTTTTCCGCCAGCTTTGCCAGTAACGGCCCGCCCGGATAATCCAGACCTAACAGCTTTGCGGTTTTATCAAAAGCTTCCCCTGCGGCATCATCAATTGATTCGCCCAGCACCTCGTACTGACCAATTCCCTCAACCTTTACCAACATGGAATGCCCGCCAGACACTAACAATGCTACAAACGGAAACGCTGGGGCAGGCTCCTCAAGCATTGGGGCTAAAAGATGTCCCTCCATATGATGCACACCAACTGCGGGCACATTCCAGGCATAGGCCAGCGCACGGCCTACCGACGACCCTACCAACAAGGCGCCAACCAACCCAGGACCTTGTGTGAATGCCACACCATTCAGATCTTCACCTCGGGTATTGGCATCCGCCAGCGCTTTTTGGATAAGTGGGACAATTTTTCGAACATGATCCCTTGAGGCCAGTTCCGGCACGACGCCGCCGTAATCTGCATGCAGCTTTACCTGACTATAGAGCTCGTGAGATAACAACCCGAGTTTATCGTCGTAAACGGCAATACCGGTTTCATCGCAGGAAGTTTCAATACCCAAAATTCGCATTACTATCTGGCCTGTCGGTAGAGTATGTGTAGAATAAGGCGCAGAGTGTACCGTTATTGCCTTTGTCAGGGAATGCCGAAGCGGTAATTTTCCCTCGAACTGACTACTTTTTAGCAATTCAGGCTTTACATTCGTCTCAGATATGATTAGAATTTCGCACCATTTTTAACCCGGGTGCCTTTTTCGCGCACAATTTTAACCCGGAAATACTGATAAGTTTTGAGGTGAGAATTTAATGCCTATCGTTAAAGTTAGAGAAAACGAGCCGTTTGATGTAGCGCTGCGTCGCTTTAAGCGCTCTTGTGAAAAAGCAGGCGTTCTGTCTGAAGTTCGTCGTCGTGAGTTCTTCGAGAAGCCTACTTGGGAACGCAAGCGCAAAAAAGCTGCTGCTAAAAAGCGTCATCTGAAAAAACTGGCTCGTGAAAACGCACGTCGCGTAAAACTCTACTAAAACAGGGTTGGCAATTGAGTCAAAAAAGGTGTTGCTCCGGCAGCACCTTTTGTATTTCAGGGGCCTGAAAAGTGGCCTAACCAGACTTGTTACAGTAGCAATGTATTGTCGGCACTCAAGGTGTCCGAGTATTGGTGGTAAGCTACCGCAAACATTATTACTGTAAAAGGTACTACGCAAAGGAAATTATCATGGCTTTGATTGATGAGTTAAAAGATGCGCAAAAAGATGCCATGCGCGCGAAGGACAAAGTTCGTCTGGGTACAATTCGTATGACCCTGGCTGCGGTTAAGCAGCGTGAAATTGACGAGCAAATCACGCTGGACGACGCTGCCGTGTTAGCAGTGATTACTAAGGGCGTAAAACAACGTCAGGATGCGGCTGAGCAATATGACGCAGCAAACCGGGACGATTTGGCCTCAAAAGAGCGTGAAGAAATTGCAGTATTGGAAACTTTCCTGCCTCAGCAATTAACCGAAGACGAAATCAATTCGCTTATTGATAATGCCATTGCCAATACCGGTGCCACCGGCATGCAAGACATGGGCAAAGTGATGGGCGTACTGAAGCCTGAAGTACAGGGACGCACCGACATGGGCGCGTTAAGTGGCAAAGTCAAAGCGCGTCTGAACGCCTGATGCTATTTTCAACAACCTGTTGGATTCACGCCAACGGGTTGTTGCGCAACTTCCCCAGCCTGCTAAAGTACGGCTTGTTTTCTTTTCTGTAATGCACTTTCATGGCCGGTAAGATACCCCGCGATTTTATAGACGACCTTCTGGCGCGCACCGATGTGGTAGACGTGGTAGATAGCCGTGTGAAGCTGAAAAAAGCAGGCAAGAACTACCAGGCGTGTTGCCCTTTTCATAACGAAAAAACACCGTCTTTTACCGTTAGTCAGGACAAGCAGTTTTATCACTGTTTTGGCTGCGGCGCACACGGCAATGCCATTTCTTTCATTATGGAGTTCGATCGTCTCGAATTTGTCGAGGCCATTGAAGAACTGGCCAGGCACCACGGGCTGGAAGTCCCCCGCGAGAAAGGCTCGCGACCGGCAATGAGCGCCGAGAAAAAGCAGCAACTGGAAGATGACTACACGTTGATGGATAAGGTCGCCAGATTTTTCCAACACCAGTTGCGCAACCATCCAAAGAGTCAGCAAGCCATTGATTATCTGAAAGGCCGTGGATTATCCGGTGATATAGTCAAGCGTTGGGAAATCGGCTACGCCCCGGACGAATGGGATGCGGTGCTAAAGACCTTCGGTACTGATCATGAACGTATTAAACAGCTTATCGATTTAAAGCTGGTCAATAAAAACGACAACGGCAAAACCTACGACTTTTTCCGCCACCGTATCATGTTCCCCATTCGTGATCGTCGCGGCCGGGTAGTCGGTTTCGGCGGCCGGGTTCTAGAGGAAGGCGGTCCGAAATATCTGAACTCGCCGGAAACCCGTATATTCCACAAAGGCCACGAGCTTTTCGGCTTCTATCAGGCTAAGCAGGCTAATCGTCAGTTAAATAAAGTGATGATAGTAGAAGGCTACATGGACGTAGTTGCCCTTAGTCAGTTTGATATTAACATTGCCACAGCGGCGCTGGGTACGGCCACCACTCCTGAGCATTTACAATTACTGACGCGCGGCACATCGCAAATCGTCTGCTGCTATGACGGTGATCGTGCCGGCCGTGATGCCGCCTGGCGCGCGCTGGAAAATGCCCTGCCTGCGCTCAAAGACGGTGTGCAGCTGTCGTTCTTGTTTTTACCCGACGGCGAAGACCCGGACACCATGGTGCGAAAAATAGGTCACGATGCGTTTATGGAACTGACCGACACCGCCATGCCGCTATCGCGATTCTTCTTCGACAGTCTGCTGAAAACGCATCAGGTTGGTACGCCTGAAGGTAAAATGGCGTTGAAAAATGCTGCGCAGCCACTGATTGACCAAGTGTTAGGTGATGATCAGCGAACCTTACTACAGGAGGAGCTGGCAAAGCATCTCGGGGAATATGACAGATTCAGGTTACAGCAGGATATCGCTAAAGCGAACCGTGGCTCAGGCAAGCCCGGACGTTCTGCGTCACAACATGGTGCGCAAAAAACCCGTTTATCTCCCCTTCGGATGATGATCAGATTATTACTGGATAAGCCGTCTCTCGCTGCAGAGTGTGAAGAAGTGGTTCCTGCTATTTTGCAAAGCAGTGGGATGCCAGGAATGACCGTATTAATGGATGTACATGATTATTGCCAGCGTTATCCGCGTGCTAATACGGCGCAGGTTGTTGAAAACTTCCGCGATCATCCCCACTCATCAAACATTACGAAGTTACTGCTTCAGGAACACCTTGTTGCAGATGAGGACGCAGAACAGGTCTATCGTGACAGTTTTGCTAAGCTACTGGACTGGCATTTCGACAGCAGGATTGAAACTCTGATCTCTCAGTCGCGGGTACAACCGTTGACGCAGTCGGAGAAACAAGAGCTAAACCTGCTAATGAGAGAACGTCAGAAATCGTAATAGTGTGATTTCTGGCTAAAAAATCCGCCGGAATTCTGGTCAAAACCTTAATATTTCTGCTATACTGGCTAATTCGCCGCAGTCCATGTGAAACGTGGGTTTGTGAGATTTTCTCGCCAGAGATCGGGCAGTAAGACCCGGACTGGATAACGATTCCAGAGAGTTATACCGGGTAGGCGGCATTGATACGACAGTAAACAATTTACGTATACGTAGAGTGTTTAATGCAAATTAATTGAATGTGAGAAGTGTAGGGTATATGGCGCAAAGCAAGCAGTCTCAGATTAAACTCCTGATTGCAAAAGGTAAAGAGCAAGGGTATCTCACTTTTGCAGAAGTTAACGACCACCTGCCGCAAGACATCGTCGATTCTGATCAAATCGAAGATATTATCCGCATGATCAATGATATGGGCATCCAGGTTTCTGAGTCAGCCCCTGACTCTGACGAACTGCTCATGCAAGAAGCCACCGCTGACGAAGACGCTGCAGAAGCAGCGGCACAGGCACTGGCAACAGTAGAAAGTGAAATTGGCCGCACCACTGACCCGGTTCGCATGTACATGCGTGAAATGGGCACCGTTGAACTGCTTACCCGCGAAGGCGAGATTGAAATCGCAAAACGTATTGAAGACGGGATTAATCAGGTTCAGTGCTCCGTTGCAGAATACCCGGAAGCCATCACTTATCTGCTTGACCAGTGGGACCTCTATGAAGCGGAAGAAATACGCTTAGGCGACATTATTTCCGGGTTTGTCGATCCTGACGATGAACAGGATCTGGCACCAACGGCGACCCACATCGGTTCTGAGCTTTCAGAAGAAGAGCTGGAAGACGAAGACGATGATGAAGACGAAGACGACGAAGACGAAGATGAAGGTGGCGTTGATCCTGAGATGGCGCGCGAGCGTTTTGCCGAGCTCAGAGAGCAGTATGTAAAAACCCGCAGTGTTATCGAAGCGAAAGGCCGTGCTCATGCAGATGCCCGCGAGCAAATCACTGCACTAAGCGACATCTTTAAAGAATTCCGTCTGGTACCTAAGCAGTTCGATCGCATGGTGAAAAACATGCGTGAGATGATGGACAAAGTCCGCATCCAGGAACGTCTGGTAATGAAGTACTGTGTGGTTAACGCAAAGATGCCGAAGAAAGACTTTATTAAGTCATTCGCAGGCAACGAAACGTCATCCAAATGGCTGGGTGAGGCAATTGCGTCAAAAGCCGCTTATGCAGATGCACTGGCGGTGAACCGCGAAGAAATCGAACGCTGCATTTCAAAAATGAATCAGGTTGAGCAAGAAACCGGCCTGGTCATTGCTGACATTAAAGATATTAACCGTCGCATGTCGATTGGTGAGGCAAAAGCACGCCGCGCCAAGAAAGAGATGGTTGAGGCAAACTTACGTCTGGTAATTTCTATCGCGAAGAAATACACCAACCGCGGTCTGCAGTTCTTGGATTTGATTCAGGAAGGTAATATCGGTCTGATGAAAGCGGTAGATAAATTCGAATACCGTCGTGGTTATAAGTTCTCTACTTACGCCACATGGTGGATTCGTCAGGCTATCACGCGTTCAATCGCGGACCAGGCACGTACAATTCGTATCCCGGTTCACATGATTGAGACCATTAATAAACTGAATCGTATCTCTCGCCAGATGCTTCAGGAGATGGGTCGTGAGCCGACGCCGGAAGAATTGTCTGAACGCATGCTCATGCCGGAAGATAAAATTCGTAAGGTGCTGAAAATTGCCAAAGAGCCTATCTCCATGGAGACGCCAATTGGTGATGATGAAGATTCACATCTGGGAGACTTCATCGAGGACAACACAATTATTCAGCCCCTCGATTCAGCCACTGGCGGTAGCCTGAAAAATGCGACACAGGAAGTGCTTGCAGGCCTGACAGCTCGTGAAGCGAAAGTTCTGCGTATGCGTTTCGGTATCGATATGAATACTGACCACACGCTGGAAGAAGTGGGCAAACAGTTCGACGTTACCCGCGAGCGTATTCGTCAGATTGAAGCGAAAGCGCTTCGTAAACTGCGTCACCCAAGCCGCTCTGAGCAGCTTCGCAGCTTCCTTGACGAGTAAATTCGACTACCTGAAAAAAGCCGGCCATGTTGCCGGCTTTTTTGTGTGTAACTCCCACCGATTCTCTTTACATAAAAGCGCATTCATTCGCTCTTATGCCTTAGCAACAATTACCAAACCCTACTGTTAAATCCCCGTTCATGTGCTTGCTGAACGAGACGCGCTCCCTCTTGCTGCACGAACGGGCCAGCTCTGCGACATACTTGCTAACAAGATTTTACGCTTTATCGCATTTATCTGATTTAGCATAGCCACACCTCTGCCAGTTTTCAGTTGGCAATTCAGAAAGGACCAGGTTGTGAACAACGTAATTTGGGCGTTTATTTTGATGTTTTCTTTTGCGACCACAGCGGTCGCCGCGTCGATGTCTGAACGTCAGAAGCATGAACAGTTGGAAGAAATAAAAGTCCGAATTAAAGCGCATTATGTGCTGGAGTCCGCACTGCCTCATATCAACGAGGGACTGGACGAGTTTGCAAGATCAAAAGGCTTTGAGCAAATAAAGGACAAACGGACCTTCTCTGAAGCGCTCACACAACAGCTTCACGCCTATGACAAACACTTCAGCGTCCGTTGGAACGATCCCGATGTTGATGAGGCTCGAGAAAGTGGAAAGGAGCCATGGCCAGAAAAAATCGCACGCCAGAATTATGGCTTTGCTGCGGTAGAAAACCTGAAGGGAAACGTAGGTTATATTAATCTGCACGCATTTGCTGAGCTCACCGCCACTACCAGAGCTTTAGCTGATGCGGCTGTCACATTGGTCAAAGACAGTGATGTGATAATCATCGATCTTCGTGAGAATGGCGGAGGCAGTCCGGATATGGTTCGCTTTTTGTCGAGCTTTTTGCTGGAGGCACGAACCCACCTTAACAGTTTTTATGACCGCGAGTCGGACAACATGACGGAATTCTGGACGATGGACGACGTGCCATCGTGGCTTGCGAACACGCCACTTTATATATTAACCAGTCAGAATACTTTTTCGGCAGCAGAAGAGTTTGCCTATAACCTCAAGCACCTGAAGCGTGCAACGTTGATTGGGGAGGTCACCCGGGGCGGCGCGAATCCGTGGCGCTATTTTACCACCAGTGATAATTTTGAGGTGGGGATACCAACCGCGATGGCCGTGAATCCGATCACCAAGACTAACTGGGAAGGAAAAGGGGTAATCCCTCACATTGTAGTTTCTGCGAGTAACGCCAAAACGCGAGCGTATGAAGAAGCCCTGATATGGCTATCTTCCCGGGTTAACCATTATGCAAAAGACGAAATAGAGATGACACTGAGCCAATTAACCAAACGGGCGCATGCGCAGCCGAATTAACAACACGCTATGCAGCCTTTGCTATTGCTCTGGTCTGCCGTCGTCGTTAAGAGGCCCAGAGTCACCATCTTGCTGTCGACTGGCACCAAGTCGCTGCCCTTTAAGCGCTTCTGGTGTATTGTCTGCCACATAAGCGCCCCGCTCTCCCATGGGTTTTGGCGATCCTGTTGTGCTGTCTTGCGTTGTCTGTAACTCAATAGCGGAATTAAGCTCTGCTCCCAGCAGAATGATAAACGCGCTGATGAACAGCCACATCAGCAACACAATAATGCCCCCGACTGACCCGTAAGTTCTGTCGTACGTGTCAAACGAATTCAGATACAAAGAGAATGCATAGGTAGCCAGCAACCAGAAAACCGTCGCCATAAAGGATCCCGGCGTCACCCATCGCCATTTCGCTGGTGCCCGATGCGGCCCGTATCGATAGAGCGCAGCCAGTGTCAGATTAAATATCAATACCAAGACAGGCCAGGTGATCCATTTCACTGATTCATCACTGATTTCATAGCCGGTAAGCCAACTTATCCATTGCGGTAGTACTGTCATGGTCAGCAGCGCAATTATCACTACAGCAATCCCACTACAGGTAAACCAGATACGTGCCAGCAGTGCTTTGAAAAACCCCCGGTTACGTGACTCGTAGTAGGTAATATTACAGGCGGTAATCAGCGCATTAGCCCCTTTACTGGAGCTCCACACGGTTAGCAACAAACTGAAAAATACGCCCCAGCTTAGAGTCGCATTCGACTTATCCATCAGGCTTTCCATTTGCTCTTCCAATATCCCCCGGCTTTCCGGCGGCACTACATTTAGCAGAGTCAGAAAATGTGACTGCAGGTCTTCGGTAGAAAATACCAATCCGTATAGCGAGACCGTACCTGCGAGTAACGGAAATATGGCCAGAAGGAAATAAAAGGCGACACCAGCAGAGATCAGTGACAAATTGTGCTGCTCTATCTTGCCATAAACGCGACGCAGAATATCCCACCACGCCTCTCTTGGAAGCTGAACAAAAGACTGCGCATCATGCTGACTGGCCAATATACGCTCCTGACGTCGGCTGACTCGGACCTGAATGTAGTCAGCACAAATTAGTTTTCATATCCCCGGTCGTGTCGCTGAATATGCCAGGGTGTAAGCCTATATGTAGTACTCCCGGACACGTGATCAAGATTACTCATGCCTCAAATCAGATTGTGGCATGCATGACACACTCTCCCTTCGCAGCCAGTTCAGGGCTTTTTATTCCGCCCAGAGTTCTGCATACTAAATAAACACGAGAATTCGGGCAGGTTTCTATTTTCTGTCCTGTTACATTTATTTCTCACCTAATAGCCGCCGGACGCAGGGAGCATGTCGTGACTACTTTGGACTACATCATCGTCGGGCTATATCTTGCCGGTTTACTGATCCTCGGGGTGGCCTTTCGCCAGCAGAAAGAAAAAAAAGGATTACTTTTTGGGTGGGCGTACGCTGGCCTGGCCAGCTTTAACACTTTCCGTGATGGCAACGCAATTGTCTGCTATCAGCTTTATCTCTGCCCCTGCCTTTGTTGGCTTGCGTGAAGGTGGCGGCTTAATCTGGTTATCTTACGAACTGGCACTCCCTGTCGCGGTGATTGTGATGCTTTGGCGGCTGTTGCCCACACTTCATGCAGCTGGCGTGGTGAGTGTTTACGACTATCTTGAACAACGCTTTTCGCGCTCTACCCGATTGCTCATCAGCGCGGTGTTTCAAATCAGCCGCTCTTTCGCTACCGCCATCATGATTTATGCTATTTCACTGATCCTCCAGGGCACGATGGGAATAGCGCAATGGCACTCAATTGTCATTATTGGCGTGATCACGCTTATCTACTCTGCCATGGGAGGGATGAAAGCCGTGGTTTATGGTGACGCCATCCAAATGGTGCTCATCGTCGCCGGTGCAGCGGTGTGCCTGTGGGCGGGACTTGACGCCATCGGCGGCTGGCAACAAATGCTATCGCAGGTGGACGGTAATCGGTTACTGGCGACAAACCCAACAAGCCTGGGAACATCCGGGAACGATTTTGGACTGCTGCCGATGTTATTTGGCGGAGTCATTTTGTATGCCTCGTATTACGGCTGTGACCAGTCTGAAGCACAGCGGTCGTTATCAAGCCGATCGGTTTCTGATCTTCGTAAGATGATGATGGCAGTTGCGTTTTGTCGCTTTCCAATCACCCTGCTTTACTGTAGTGCTGGCCTGGTCATAGGGACATTATTCCTAAACACGCCTTCGCTCATGCAACAAGTGCCAGAAGGGGAACCTGACTGGATGATGCCTGTCTTCATCATTGAATATCTTCCAGCCGGTGTGATTGGCGTTCTGGTTGTGGCCATCCTTGCGGCTGCAATGTCATCATTAAGCTCCGCCATAAACAGCCTGGCGGCGGTAACGGTGGAAGATATTGGTCGCTGGAGACAGGCCCGTCCGGATAATGCGCGGTACCTGAAGCAAGCACGACTGGCCGGTATCGGGTGGGGCATAATTACCCTGCTGCTATCGTTTTATGCCGGAGATATCGCCCCTACCGTTATCGAAGCCATCAACAAAATCGGATCGGTTTTCTACGGTCCGGTGCTGGCAATATTTCTGCTGGGCATTCACTTCGCGCACGTTTCACCACGCGCCGCGAATACCGGGTTGGCTCTCGGTGTGGCCGTGAACGTTGGGCTATGGTTATTCGATAGCCCGCTTTTCTGGTTCTGGTGGAATGCCATTGGGTTTGGCGTTACGGTAATCTTTGGTCTGTTGCTCAGTCGCATCTGGCCAAATAATGTTACCCGCACGCTTATTTCTGTCCGCGGTATCAGTTTACGACGTGCGGCAGTGCTTTTATGCTGGAGCGCACTACTCATCGCCTTCTGCCTTTGGGTACCAGACTGGCTACTCGCGTTTCGATAGATTCAGGGTGCCCGCGACTGGCACTTGCCGCAGTTCATAGCCATTTTATCAGACAAATCGACCCACCATTGAACCAAACCTCCCCGTTATGCTTAAAAAAGGGGTGTATAAACAACGTGCTGGTCCGAAAAGCCGTCTTTCAGCACGACACCTCTGATTAAACCAAGTAAGGAAAAAGCATGACCAGGAATAATACCTCACTGCTGACAGCAGCCGCTTTCGCAGGATTTCTCGCGACGCCTGCCTTTGCAGCCAGCGACGTCTATACCATTGACCCAGAGCATACCAGCGTAATAGCTTCGTGGAGCCATTTTGGATTTTCCAATCCAACCGCGACGTTCCATGATGTTGAAGGTACCATTGATTTTGATTATGAAATGCCTGAAAACTCCAGCATTTCTGTCACGCTTCCTGTCAATACGGTAGATACCTATGTAGAAAAGCTGACTAATGAGTTTCTTGGCAAAGACTATTTCAATGTCGACATGTACCCTATGGCTACATTCGAAAGCACGCGCGTTGTTGGCAAAGATAACAATAACTACGAAGTGTACGGTAACCTGACCATTCATGGCGTCACCAAAAACGTCATGTTCAATGCCAAGTTAAATAAAAAAGGCACGCACCCGATGACCAAAAATGAAACCATCGGGTTTGACGCACATACAGAAATTCAGCGCTCAGATTTCGGTCTGGACAAATATGTACCGAATGTCAGTGACTCTGTTGATATACGCATTACAACAGAAGCCCAGGTGATGGACGAGTAATTTCACCACGTTATCCAACGATGTGCTGCTGAACTGCCTTTTGATCTTATAAGGTTGTCACGCATCGCTGTGAAAACACAAAAAAGGCGGAGTTCACTCCGCCTTTTTCTATTCAGCGTCCCCTTTTTTATAGGGAATTTGCGCATCCAGTTGTTCAAGATCCTGCGTGCGCTTGAGTGGCGACCCGGTATGACGGGCCAGCCAGGCGTACGCCGTGGGCACAACAAACAGCGTCATAAACGCTGACAACAACACACCTGCAAAAATCACCATACCGATTACCATTCGACTTTCTGAGCCCGGGCCGGTCGCCAGAACCAGCGGCAATGCACTGAACACCGTGGTGAAGCCGGTCATAACGATAGGCCGCAAGCGCTGACGCGCAGCTCTTCGCAGTGCTTCTTCAAACTCAATACCAGCATCACGGAGCTGGTTTGCAAACTCAACAATCAGGATCCCGTTTTTAGCCGCCAGACCAATCAGCATTACCAGCCCTATCTGGCTGTAAATATTGATAGTCATGTCACTTAAGTACAGTCCGATAAACGCCCCTACCAGCGCCAGTGGCACGGTAAGCATTATTACCAGCGGATGGATCCAGCTTTCAAACTGCGCAGCCAGAATCAAATAAGTTACCGCCAGTGCCAGTATAAACACAAACACGAACGAGTTCCCTGCCTCCTGATACAGTTGCGATTCGCCTTTGTAATCGATAGACACGGTATCAGGGAGCTCGGTACGCACGATATTTTCCAGATACGCCAGCGCTTCACCTACGGTGTATCCTTCAGCCAGATTGGCCGAAATGGTAATCGAGCGCATCCGGTTATAGCGATTCAGTTGAGAGGACGTGGCCTGCTCGGTAAACGTAAGCAGATTATCCATGGGGATAAGCTCACCGGTTCGCTGCGAGCGGACATATAGGTTATCAATACTACTTGGGCTGCGATAATCAGACTCGATACCTTCCATGATGACATAGTATTCTTCGCCTCTGTCCAGGAAAGTCGATACCCGTCGCTGGCCCAGCATGACCTCCAGCGTACGTCCAATATCTGTAATCGACACGCCCAGATCGGCAGCACGGTCGCGATCAATGTTTATCAGTAACTGTGGAAAGGTTTCCTTATAGTCTGAGTCGAGCTGAATGAGATTCTCATTTTCTGAGGCAATCTCCATGACCGTATCACGCCAGGACACCAGATTTTCATAGGTGTCGCCCTGCAACACAAACTCTACCGGACGACCAAAGCCGCCACTGATTCCGCTTCGCATAATGGCAAACGCGCGTACATCTGGCACATTGTTGAGCTTCGCACTGATTTCATCCATCAATTCAAAGGTGCTGTAATCTCGCTCATCCCATGGTGCAGCGCCAACAATAGCGATACCGGCATTCCCGCCGAAACCGGGCGTTCGGACCAGCAAGCGCCCTATGGTACCGTCCTCACGGTAAGGCATCAGGATATCTTCAATTTTCTTTAAGTTTGCGGCATTGCTCTCAAAGCTGGCTCCTTCCTGTGCATTCATCAGGATGAAAAAGTTTCCTCTGTCTTCCCGTGGCACAAACTCGCTGGGAATGCGGCTTGATAGCTGGTAAATCAGACCCAGGGAGACAATAAGTAACACTGCCATCAGAAGGGGTTGATGCAGCGTTTTGCCAAGCGTGTTGTAGTAAGACGATTCCAGTCGGCCAAAACGATTATCCATCCACGCACCAAAGCCGGAAGACCGACTGCGCTTTTTCAGCAGCAGCGAACTCATCATTGGCGACAGCGTCAGTGCGGTGAAACTGGAGAAAGCCACAGCCGCAGCGATGGCAAGTGCAAACTCGGTAAACAGCCGGCCAATATTGCCTTCAAGAAAGATAAGCGGAACGAAAACGGAAATCAGAACCAGCGTTGTGGCAATAACCGCAAAGCCTACTTCCTTTGCGCCACGGTATGACGCCAAAAGCGGCGGCTCGCCCATCTCTATACGACGATAGATATTTTCCAACACCACGATGGCATCGTCGACTACCAGGCCAATGGCCAGTACCATCGCCAGCAGCGTCAGCAGGTTAATCGAGAAATCGAGCGAGTACATCACCATAAAGGCGGCAACCAGTGAAACCGGAACGGTTACCGCGGGAATTAGCGTTGCACGGATATTCCCCAAAAAGAGATAAATCACTACGACCACCATCAGCATCGCGATACCAAGGGTGTTATACACTTCGTTTATCGACTCTTCGATAAACACTGAAGAGTCGTAGCTTGGCACGATAACAATATTGTCTGGCAGTGACGCTTCAATCGCTGCTATCTGCTCTTTGGCAGCCCGCGCGACCTCCAGAGTATTTGCCTTTGACTGCTTTACAATGCCCAGACCAATCATGTTCACGCCGTCGCCGCGAAACTCGGTTTCATCATCTTCTGCTGCCAGCTCTACACGGGCCACTTCGCCCAAACGAACAAGATAGCCATCCTGTCCTATCGCCACTGTCAACTCGGAAAAGTCATCCGGGGTAAGAAAGCTGCGAGCCACCCTCACTTCGAAGTTGCGATCCGTAGATTCTACTTCACCGGCAGGTAGCTCGACGTTCTCAGAGCGAATAACCTGCTCGATATCTGTAACCGTGATCCCTCTTGCCGCCATCGCATTGCGATCCAGAAAGACTTTCATCGCATAAGTTCGGCCGCCCCCCAGCCGGACACGGGCTACGCCCTCTACAATCGAGAGTCTGTCTACCAGAAAGCGCTCGGCATAATCGGTAAGCTCCATGGTGTCGAGATTGGTGCTGCGCAGGTTGTACCACACTACAACATCTTCATCGGAGTTCGCTTTGGCCACTTCCGGCGGTTCAGCCTGATCTGGCAGGTTATTTAATGCCCTGCTGACTCGCTCTCGCACATCATTGGCAGCAGCGTCGATATCGCGACTCAGTTTAAACTCGATAGTAATGTCCGAACGCCCGTTACGGCTGGTTGAGGTAATATTCTTTATCCCCTCAATGCCGGAAATACGATCCTCAATTAGCTGGGTAATGCGGGTTTCAACAATATTGGCTGACGCCCCGGGATACTGGGTGTTAATGCTGACAATAGGCGGGTCGATATCAGGGTATTCACGCAGCGACAGCATGCTGACAGCCACCACGCCGAATATCACCAGCAGCAAATTGATTACGGTAGCAAAAACCGGGCGCTTAACAGAAACATCGGATAACCACATGGCCTACCCCTCTTTGCTGGCATTCAGCACATTGACTTTAGAGCCATCGCGCACGCGCAATGTCCCCTCAGTGACCACCAGTTCACCCTCTGACAGGCCATCAATGATCTGAACCAGTCCAGGCTTGCGCTCCCCCAGGGTGACTTCCGTTTCACGCACTGCTTCCCCTTCTACTACAAACACGAATTGTTTGTCCTGCACCGGTACCAGTGCTTTTTCAGGCACCACTAACGCGTCCAGCACACGTTTTTCTACCGTAATCTGCAACAACATGCCGGGACGCAGCCGTCCGTCTTCATTATCGATTATTGCTCGTACCAATACTGAACGGCTGACCGGGTCAACCCGTGAATCGATGGTGCTGATGGTGCCATCAAAAGATGCACCGGGATAGGCCACCGAACTTGCGGTGATCCGCTGCCCAGGCGCCAGACTGGCAAGATGATTTTCGGCAACGCTGAAATCCACTTTCATCACGCTGGTATCATCGAGCGTAGTAATAACATCGGCAGGACGGATTAGTGAGCCCTTGCTTACCGCACGAATTCCGAGTAGACCGGCAAATGGCGCGCGCACCTGCAGGTTCCTTAGTTGCGCTTTAGCCACATCCAGCTGCGCCCGAAGTGCCTTTACACGGGCTTGTTGCTCATCAAATAGTTGCTCAGACGCGGCGCTGGAAGCACGCAGATTCTGTACTCTATCTAGCTGTCGGCGGGCTTCTTCAATATTGGCTTCCAGTTCTTCAATGCGGGCAAGCTCTTCTTCATTGTTTAACTGAATGAGTAGCTGCCCTGCCTCTACCGTTTCTCCGTCCTCAAACATTACCTCGCTGACGATATCGGCTTCCTGCGCTGTCAATGTCACGGATTCGTTCGCATTCGCGGTACCCAGTGCTTCAATGGTAACCGGGAAAGGCACACGTTTTACCTGTTCAGCTTTTACTGGAGTGGGCCTGCCTTGCCGGGTTTCCGCCACCTCATCCTGCGGGATGAAGAGGTACGCCAGAAACCCTGCTAATACGACCACGGCCAGGACCAGCGGAGAAAAAATTGATTTACGCGACATTATCCATTCCTATCAGTTTGTGGGCGGCTCGTGGTATGTTTAACCTAATCAGCATTACGTATGCTGTCTCGTTACTGACCGCGCCGATCGCAGGTCGGCCCCTG
This sequence comes from Alteromonas sp. H39, assembly GCF_047556435.1. Lineage (GTDB taxonomy): Bacteria > Pseudomonadota > Gammaproteobacteria > Enterobacterales > Alteromonadaceae > Alteromonas. The sequence goes on along the minus strand of NZ_CP180210.1, from coordinate 806,919 downwards.
CTTATTATCGTTTTTGCTGTTCCCAAGAGGGATTGTAATTATGTGCTTAGTGTACTGACTTCTCATGATTGACGTATTTCGCTTATCAGTAATTTTCGCAGTTTTAACGATTATGGGATGCAGCAGCGACGCGCCAGCCCCGCCCATGTGTCGTACGGCATCTGATTACTCTGGCAACGAAGAGAATGCCGCGTGCCTGATCCGCGCAGGTGATAAGCTCCTTCTGATACGTCATCGCCTGTCGGGTAAACTCGATATGCCCGGTGGCGGTAAACAAGATGGCGAGTCGCTGGCCTGTGCAGCCCACCGGGAAACCTGGGAAGAAACCGGCGTAAACGTTTTGGTAGGCGAGCCGCTGGGGCGAACGCCTAATGGCATGCTGCTGTTCGCCTGTCATGAACAGGCAAACGTTGGCGCGCTTCCGGATACATTCAATCCGCCGGACTGGGCCGACCTGGAGGTCATCTCACTGCACCAAGTCAATCCCTTCGAGCTGGACCACGATGATTTACGCTTTGCCAGTGATCTGATCCCACTGCGGGATGGCTTCGTGGCGATGGGTCAACCTCCCACTGCTTCTCCCCCATCTGCTGAGCAGTCTGAAACCAAAGCGTTATGAATTATTCCATTGAATGGCTTGTTGCTACTGCGTGGCTCTGTTAATTTTTAGGGTCTGTTTATCTTTTCTGTAGCACTCAATTTCGCGGAGACCTCGCTTGTTCGAACTTAAAAGCAGAAGCCTGAAAGGTCAGGTATCTGATGAAGAATGGCAAACACGGGTAGATTTGGCTGCCTGTTACCGGCTAGTCGCAGACATGCGTTGGGGCGATCTCATCTATACCCATATTTCGGCCAAAGTACCTGGAACGCAGCATTATCTGGTGAATGCCTTCGGCCTGGCATTTGAAGAGGTAACTGCGTCAAATCTGGTGAAAGTCGATCTTGAAGGCAACGTGCTGGACGGCTCGGAATTCGGTATAAACCCGGCCGGGTTTACCATACACAGCGCAATTCATGAGGTGCGCGAAGATGCCAAATGCGTTATTCACCTGCACACGCTTGCCACGATTACCATTGCATCATCGAAAGGTGGCCTGAAGCCATGGAGTCAGTATGCCATGTTTTCACTCCCCTCCCTAAGCTATCACGGCTACGAAGGACTGGCTGTTGATGACAGCGAACGAAAACGACTTCAAGACGATTTAGGCGATACCAACCACATGCTGTTACCGAATCATGGCGGCCTGACGATTGGTCCGACTATCGGTGATGCCTTTATGCGATTTTACGATTTACAGCGAGCGTGTGAAATTCAGGTGGCGCTAATGCAGTCTAACGACGAAGTCATTGAAATACCGCAAACCATCGTTGATGGAATTTATGATCAGGCGAAAGTCGTGCATTCGGGGCAGACTGGAGGTCAGAAGGCCTGGCCCGCCATGTTGCGCAAAGCATATCGTCTGGATCCCGGCTTTTGTGAGTAGCCGCACAAGAAACCGAACACGCGTCGCTGCCCCCCTTTTTAAAATGAATTCAGGAACAACAATGAAAATCACTAAAGTAGAGATCTTCGATATAGAATGTCCCAAGCGCCCGGCATGGAACCCGGTATTTGTCCGTGTTTATACCGATGAAGGCATTACCGGCGTAGGCGAAGCGGGTCTGGCTTATGATTTAGGCCACAGCGCCGCTGCCCACATGATTAAAGAAATTGCCGAAGCCATGCTGATTGGCTGGAACCCGTTTAACACAGAAGGCCTGTGGGCACGCATGTTGCGCGAAAGTTTCTGGGGTTTGGGTGGCGGCCCGGTGATCTATGCGGCGATGAGTGCGATTGATACAGCACTGTGGGACATTCGTGGTAAAGCGCTTAACGTACCGGTCTACGAGCTGCTGGGCGGAAAAACCAATGGCAAACTGCGCTGTTATGCCAGTCAGTTGCAATTCGACTGGGACAAAGAAGTCACCAAACTTAACGACCCCGCCGACTATGCACGCGCCACAGAAAAAGCCCTGAAGGACGGCTATGACGCGGTAAAAGTCGATCCCATTGTCTACGACAAAGACGGGGTAACCCACTATGATCGCACGAAGCTTTTCACAAAACCGGAACTTAAGCTTTTCAAAGCACGTTTACAGGCAATTCGCGACACGATGGGAGAAGATGGCGACATCATCTTCGAGTGTCACAGCTTGTTAGGCGCTACGACTGCCATTCAGTTAGGCGATATTGTAGAGGAAATCGGGTGTCTGTATTACGAAGAGCCCGTGAATTACCTTAACGCCAAAGTCCACGATAAAGTGGCGAGGCGGGTGAATGTGCCGATTGCCGGTGGCGAGCGTCTTTACAACCGCTGGGGTGTGCGACCTTATCTTGAAGACCAGTCTGTGGATGTACTGCAACCCGATGTTGGCTTGTGTGGCGGGTTCACAGAAACGAAAAAGGTTTGTGATTATGCTGATGTCTATGACGTGCGCATTCAGGCCCATGTGTGTGGTGGTCCGGTTGCCACGGCGGCCAGTCTGCATCTGGAAACCGCTATTCCGAATTTCCTGATTCACGAACATCACACCTATGCGATTAAAGACTGGAACAGGGAACTGTGTATCCAGGACCCCCAACCCGTTAATGGTTTTATTGAAGCTCCGGATACGCCTGGAATTGGCATTGAGTTGAACGATGACGTGGTTTACCGTTCACCGCACATGACGATAACGGCGCTGAAGTAACTCTGCGGCTGTATTTCTTGTTGCCACTGCCCCGGCTGGTCGAAGGCAGGAACTTACCTAAAAGCGGTAAACCCGCGACGCATTGGCTCTAACCAGTGCGTCGCGACAATCCTCTGGTATCAGTTCGCAGATGCGTTGCCAGTAATCGGCATAGTTCATACGGAAGGTAAGTAACGGGAAGTTGCTTGCCATCATGACGCGTTCTGATCCGAAATACGTCAAAGCAGTAGCAATAGTGCGGCGAACCTGTCGCCAGTTCATCATGTCAGACACCATTTCCCAGCCAGATAATTTAACCGATACACCAGGGTACGCACTCAGACGCCTCATCGCTTGTTCCCATTGGCGCACCTGCGAACTGCAGGTAGTTACCGGGGGGAAACCACCATGGTTTATCACCAGCATAAGCTCTGACTGGTGATTTAGCACCCGCTCCAGCTGAGTTACTGCCGCAGCGTCAGTCAGCGGTAGCTGAGCTTCAAAAATCAGTCCCCTGTCGGCAATCGCACCGAGGCGGTGCCTGACCACAGGCTGTGCCAGCAGCGCGGCCGCCCTGACATCTAAAATATCCCTTACGCCAACCACATTTCTTTTCGCTGACAATGCATCCAGCTGAGTAAAAAAATGATCAGCACTCAGATTAATACCGCCAACAATACGAACCGGCAGCCGGCAATGGCCATGAAGCCAATTTACTTCGCGCCACGGCCGGTCATTATCAAAGCCGGCCTCAATATGAACGTAGCCCGCCAACGTAACCTGATTGAGTTCATATTCCGACACATCGCGACAAATCGTTCCTTTTTCGGGCCAAAAAGGCGGGTTGTCTGGCTTCAACCAGTCATAACGCCCCCGGGAAAGCGAAAATAAATGAAGATGGGGATCGATGATACTCATAGGTCATGGTCACTATTGTGCGGTGTAACCGCCATCAATGCTGTATAAACTGCCGGTGATAAATCCAGCCTTGTCACTGGCAAGAAAATAAACCAGTTCGGCAACTTCCTCCGGTGTTCCCAGCCGTCCTAACGGCTGCTGATCCGCCTCTTCCTGCACAACAGCTTGTTTGTCAGCCCCCGATGACGCCACATATCTATCAATGGCATTGTGAAATAATGGCGTTTCGATAGTGCCCGGGCACACCGCATTCGCCCGGATATGGTAAGGCGCATAATCCAGCGCTGTGGTTTTTGCCATTGACGCCAAAGACGCCTTTGAGAGGTTGTAGGCAAAAGAGTGTCGTTTGCCAACCAGGGCCTGGTCTGAAGACATCAACACTATGGCCCCCTGCTGTTGGGCTTTCATGATCGGCAGTACCGCACGAACTGCGAAATACGCGCCTTTCACGTTGATACTGAAAACCTTGTCCAGTAAGGCTTCATCTGTCTGTTCAATGGTTGCAGAGACATGTATTCCCGCATTCGAGACAAGCGCGTCAATGCGTCCATGCTGGTCACGGATTTTTTCAATAGCAGATTGTACCTGAGTTTGTGAAGTCACATCACAGGTAAGATGGGTCACAGTATCACAGCGTTCCTGAGGTGTCTGAATATCCAGGTTCACCACCTGATACCCCTCTTGTGCAAATTTTTTACACACAGCAAGTCCGATGCCGACACTGCCTCCTGTCACAACGCAAACGCGCGCTAAGTCACTCATGCTTAACCTTTTTCAAATGAACAATCTGGCTTAAGCATGCCAATGATGAAGCGAAAAGCAAGGCAAATAGCGCAGGATTTTGGGTAGGAAGAGACAAACAGACTACTCTTTTAACAGCGAAGATGCGTATAATAAGTAAAAATTTAAACACTTGTTTGAAAAGGAGTGTGTTATGCCTCAGTACCAGGCTCCCATGGCCGACTTTCAGTTTCTTATGAAAGACTGGCTAGAGTTAGATAATCATTATTCCAGCCTCGGCATGGAAGACTTCGACGCCGGGCTGGCAAACGAAGTCGTCGCACAGGGTGCTAAGTTTGCTACCGACGTGGTGGCGCCTTTGAACCGTGAAGGCGATGAGCAAGGATGTACCCTCAACGACGGCAATGTGACGACACCGGAAGGTTTCGCCGATGCTTATCAGGATTACGTGGCGAATGGCTGGAACGCCATGCTTGGCCCTGTTGATTACGAGGGACAGGGCCTGCCATACACTATGGCCGTGCCTGTACATGAAATGCTGAACTCTGCCAACCTTAGCTGGCGTCTGACCACCATGCTCACTGAGAGCGCGGTATTGGCTATGACTCGCCACGCTACCGATGAGTTGAAAGACAAATATCTGTCGAAAATGGTGACCGGCGAATGGACTGGCACCATGAACCTGACAGAACCCCATGCCGGTACGGATTTGGCGCTGCTTTCCACCAAAGCCGAGCCACAGGATGATGGCAGCTATTTGATAACCGGCAATAAAATCTTTATCACCGGCGGCGATCATGACTGGACATCCAACGTGATCCACATGGTGCTCGCACGTCTGCCAGATGCTCCCAAAGGGGTAAAAGGCATCAGCCTGTTCCTGGTCCCCAAGTTCCTGCTGAACGAAAACGATGAGCCTGGTGAAAGAAACGCCCTGTCAGTCGGCAGTATTGAACACAAAATGGGTATCAAGGCGAGCCCCACCTGTGTGATGAATTACGATGGTGCTAAAGGCTGGCTGATCGGTGAAGCCAATCAGGGTCTGGCATGTATGTTCACGATGATGAACGATGCCCGCTTCCAGGTTGGTCTGCAGGGACTTGGCGCCGCAGAAGCCTCTTTTCAGGGGGCGTTAGCCTATGCCCGCGAACGATTGCAATCGCGCGCCCCACAGGGTGTACAGCAGCCCGATGAAAAAGCCGATGCCATCATCTTTCAGCCGGACGTAGCGCGCATGCTACTTACCCAGAAAACGCTGACAGAAGGTTGCCGCGCCATGTCTATGATGTATGCAAAATACATGGACATTGAAAAGAACGGCGACGACGACGCGAAACGCGAAGCCAACAAAGTCATTCAGTTTCTGACGCCGGTATGTAAGGCCTTTATGACGGACATGGGACTGGAAGTCACCAGCCTTGGTATTCAGGTTTTTGGCGGGCACGGCTATATTCGCGAATGGGGTATGGAACAGCTCATGCGGGACGTGCGTATTGCCCAGCTCTATGAAGGTACTAACGGTATCCAGGCACTGGATTTAATTGGTCGCAAGCTAACCCGTGACGGTGGCAACATGTTAGAAGCCACATACAATGCGTTCGGCGAGTTCGTAAGCAAAATGGAAGATAAAGAAAGCCAGTCGCGGGCGCAGGCTCTGCTGGACGATTGGCGCGCAGCCTCGGCAGATTGTCTGGGTATGTCGCCGGAGGATGTCGCAGCAGCTGCATGTGATTACCTGGCCTATACCGCATACTCTCTGCTTGGTGTCTTATGGTACAGCATGGCTGATGCAGCAAAACGTGGAGACAATGCTACGCTGGCAGAATCAAAAGCCAAGTGCAGCGCATTCTACGAAGCGCGCATTCTGCCGCGCCGTGATGCACATAAAGTGGCGTTTCAGTCTGGTGCACAGAAAGTACTTGCCGTCAGCGGCAGTGAGTTCGACTATCTGTAAACCCGGTTAACGCTTTAGATAATAAGCTGCGATAAACATCAGACATAAAAAAGCCCCGCAATCGCGGGGCTTTTTAGCATGTGCGTCTATCTGTCAGTATTATGACTTGCGTCGCGATACCATCACCATCATTCCGGCAACCGCCAACAGCATCAATGCTGCTGTCTGCGGCGCGGATACCGCGTTTACTGTCAGCCTTGCGTCTGGCGCGTTAACCACATCAACATCAATAAAGGCGGGACCTGTCAAATCACCCACGTCATCGAAAAAGTCGTACACCACCAGCTCTAAATCGAATACGCCTGCAGTCATTGCCATAAACTCAATGGAGAACAATGACTGTACGCCAGTGAACGACAAGGCTGCATCACCACTCATCAAAGCAAATCCGTCAAAGCCTTCAAAGAAAACGTCCGGATTTGATGAAAACGGGCTGGTGATATCCACACTCATCAGGCCGAAAAAGTCATACAACACTTCCATTGTAAAACCGTCAAACGATTCGTTGTTATCCAGGATGACAGATACATCCAGTGTAGTAGTTTCACCCACATTAATAACATCATCAGAGAGTGAAAACTCAATGAGTGCGGCATTCGCATTCAGTGAAACACATGCCATCAAGGCAAAAAATAACTTCTTCACAATTTAGTTCCTTTAGCAATAATTATTGAACGCGACAACCGCGTACGGTGCACAGACGGCGATAATACGCCACATCACGGGCAGTGATGCTACCGTCACCATTAAAGTCGTACTCCATGTCAGTTACCTGACCCCGAACCACAGCACGCATAAAGTCTTTGATGTCGTCCTGGTCAACATCAAAATCGCCATCACGATCACCCAGCAACGTTAACTGGAAGCTGCCTATGACAGGATCATGGTCCGATGCACGATACGGCAGGGTATTCAGCCAGCTGTCTGGTTTGAACTCTTCGTTGTAATCAAACCCGCTAACTTCATCGGTATTGATATTCCATTCCTGCACATCGACCAGGTATTTATTCAGGCCTGCATTGACCAACAGGTAGTCCAGTGTCCCGGCTTGCGCATCGAACGAGTAGCTATAGGCTTTATTGCCGTGTTGTGCAGCAACAGTATTGATATAACCAAACGACTCAAACTCAGTGATAGGATCTTCTTTGGCGTAAGCATTCAGATCTCCCACTATCACCACAGGTAAGCCTGCAAAGTTATCTTCCAGCCACACAGATACCGCCGTCGCTGCACGTGTCCGGGTGAGGTTACAGTTACCCTGTACCGCACTGTCGTCATTAGGAATACCGTATTTGTCACAGGCACTTCCTTTGGAGCGAAGGTGATTTACGTTAAATACAAACTCGCGCTCTGACTGCATATGCTTAAAGCGCTGCGCGACAGAAGGACGGGTGCCGCGGTCGCGGAACAGTGAGCCGTATTCATCGGTAATCGCATTGGCTTCCATCAATACCTTTGGTGCTCCTACTGGCGACACCACTGAAGGGCGATAAATCACCGCAGACATAATGGCATCCGTTCCCAGCAAGCCGCTTTCATCGTTTGCAGAAACATCAATATACGCATAGGTATCTGGTCCGAATGCCGCGTTTAGCTCGTCAACCAGCTGCGCAATAGTGCTGTCTTCGCCGAAGCCATCGTTTTCCACTTCAATCAGGCCTAGTACATCCGCATTCATGTCACCCAGCGCACTGATAATTTTCGCAAGCTGGCGCTCGTACTCTGAATACGTGTCTGCACCGCGCTCGGTCGGGAATCCGCTACCATTGCCATCGCCATTGAACAGGTTCAGCACGTTAAAGCTGGCAATATGCAGGTTACCCTCTTCAACATCCAGTTCTTCGCGGAAGTTAACGCGGGTTAACTGGGGTTCTGCAAGGGTGTAGATGCGATACTCGCCAAAACCGTAACCGACAACACCGGTAACATTGCTGACTTCGTCACCTGCACGCAACGGGTTGAAAGGGCTAAGACCGTCTGCTGGCAGCAACCAATCGCCGCTGTCAGTATCGGCGTTATACACGAAACCATTCGCATCGTCGTCTACGATAATATGGTTGCGGGTATACTCATCACTGGCTGCGATTTGCTCTTCGGAGCCTGGCAGATAAAGCTGCGTAGGATTGTATAGGCGACCATTTGAAACGATGAGCTCGTTAAAACTAAAGTAATTAAAGTTTCCGCTGATAGTCCAGGTTTCGCCACTTTCAACCAGCATGCCTTCAAGCGACTCAAAGTCACTGTACTGTTCAACCGGCAATGACAAAACGACAGGAGTGACTGCACCAGCTCCACAATCCAGTACTTCTGAGTCCAGTGATACCTGGGTGACATCGTTGAACTCTCCGGCACTGCCAGACAGTCTGACAACGCGCCCCTCAGTAACCATCATATCGCTGGTACCGGTATACACAAACACGCCTTCTGATGTACTGTCGTCAGCGTCATAGTCACCGGTTTCTTCCTGAATATAGAATCCATTTAACGCCGGGAATACCGCACTGACAACGCCTTCAATGATCACATCCTGGCTGTTAAACGGCGTAACATAGCCAGCCCCCTGCACCTGACTTATGAGCGTGGCATCATCACCACACTGGCCAAGTACTACTCCATTGTCATCACCGCTACAGATGGCATCATCTTCCACAGTGAAAGTCTGATTAGTGTTGATGTTTCCGGGACTTTCCGGAGAAGGTTCGGTCCAAACGAATGAGCATACCTTATTGCCGCTACCCACTTTTTGCAGTGAATAGCCAACCGGTGTACTGCTGGTTTCGGAAACGCTGAGATCGACACTGGTCATGCCTGCAGCGGGTCCTTCGGTTGCTTCTACCTCGCCCTCGTAGCTGATGAATTCAACCACAGTATCGCCTACGACCAGCGCAATAGCGTCATTGCCATTTTGCAGACTTCCTGCAGGAGCGAAAACAGTACCAAAGCCGTTTTGCTGATCAGGGATGGTGCCTGAGAATGTAAGGGTCTCGTAAATGCCACCGCCGTTGCCGTTATACAGTAAGACTGTCACTGATGATAAATCAGTTCCTGCAGGGCCAGCAATTTCAACCATTTCACCGGTGTCCGAGCTCACATTATCGTAATGGAATTCGTTGATGAACAATCCGCTGATATTGCCGGTATCACCATCATCGCCGCCGTCGTCGCCACCATCGTCGCCACCGTCATCATCTCCAGAGCCAAATGACTGGCCAGTGTTGACGGCGTCGAAGGTGTCAGCCATTGGTGCTTGCCAGCTGAACTCACTGTAGGCAGTACCGGTGCCAGTAAGTTGTAGCGAATAACCCACCGGTGTACTGCTTGTCTCAGATACACCAATGTCCTCACTTACTAACCCATCAGCCGGCCCACCTGCTGCGGTGAAGCTGCCTTCATAGCTTAAAAACTGAATCACCTCACCGAGCGGGTCAACCAACGCCAGACCATCAGGTCCGCCGTTCTGTATACCTGACCGAGCAAAGGCGAGTACGCCATAGCCGTTATCAGCATCCGGGATGATGCCGCTGAGTATGACTGTGTCATAGCTGGCACCACCGTTGCCGTTGTATAGCTCTAATGTGTAGCCGGATAAGTCCAGACCTGCCACACCAGCGACTTCGATAAACTCGCCGGTATCGCCGCCTTCGTTGTCATAATGAATTTCGTTGATAAAAGGCTGCGGCAGACTAAATGTCTGTTCTTCGTTTATTGCGCCCTGGGTATTGGTTTCGCGAACCCCCCATGTGAAATCTGCGTAAACTGTTCCCTGCCCTGCCAGCTGTAATGAAGCGCCTACTGGCGTGGAACTGGTCTCACTAACGCCTATATCAGTACTCTCTGTGCCCGCTGCTGCGCCGTCGTTTGCGACAAACGTACCTTCGTAGCTGAGGAACTGAACCACCGAACCATCATCGGCGATAAGCGCCAATCCGTCCGGACTGCCGTTTTGAATGCCGTTCGTGGGAAGCGAAAAATCGTAGATGTCTTTCCCGCCTTCGGTGCTTGTCGGCGTAGAAAATGACAGCGTGTTATAGCTGTTACCATTGTTGCCATTGTAAAGAACAACACTGTAAGCCGATAAGTCAGTTCCCTGTGGGGCGACCACTTCAATAAACTCGCCGCTATCCGTGCTGGCGTTGTCATAGTGAATTTCGTTAATAAAAATATCTGTCGCTAGTGCAGATGTAGAGAACATCGCAGCTAACAACGCTGGGTAGCGTAATGTCATGTGGATCCCTATTTTTGATTTTGTTGCGTATCCTGCACATTAAACTGCAATGCACAAAAGGACTGAAAATGTAACAGTCCTTTATGACAGTAATCTTACCTTGACCATTTAATCAACAAATATTTTAACATTACATAAATATCAATAACTTAACATAATTTAAACGTCGACTGCCGTGTTAATTTTTCCGACACTTTCGCGAACAGGAAACACGCAAAAAAAAACCGGAAAATCAAAGAGTATTTGATTTTCCGGCGCGTTTTTTTCACTTTTTGTTGTGTAAAGAAATCCGACAGCAGATCTGTGACTATTGCTTTACAACCACATCGGTCATTTCCTCATTGAACCATTCACGGATCATTTCTTTTTCGTATGCCAGATTATCACGGTGACGTTTTCGAGCGAGGCCATCCATAAACCCCATATCTTTTATGTTCACATCCGCGCTTTTAATTGTTTCACCCGACGCATCGGTCAACGTGTAGCTAAACGCGATCCGTGGGATATCAATCTCTTTAATTAGTCGGATGTCTGTGCCCGCTGAACTTCCGAAGCCGACAAAGCTGCTTGGCCACACCTGCCCGGCAAGATCTAAATTAGTGACTGTGACAGACCACTTCTGGCCATCTGGCAATGACTCTGCCAGTTCTGCAAAGTATTCTTCGAGGGCGTTAAACGTGCGCTTCTGAAATCCGCCCCGTGATTCGTTGGCAGGCTTCACGTCGGTGAAGGAGTCCGGATCTTCCCATTTCACTTCAACTTCCGCGGCAGACCAGACGGGTGCCGACAAACCAGCCAGAAGGATGGCGGAAAAGGCTGAACGATATTTCATATATACCCCCTGTGTCAGATGGATAGCCGCCGTCACGTAAACACACGCAGCGCGGCTTTCTTGCATTAAGTAAGTATATACATTGTTACTGAATTCAACCTGAACGGTTCATCGCCATATCAAGTAGCTGAGTTTGCTGAATAGAGGTGCAGAAGTAGCGTAACGACGCACCTGAAATATAGGGATTTTTATCGCCCTTAATGCAGTAAAGCTCGTAAAAATGATTGACGCCGGTACGGCTTTGCATAATGCGATCGAGATAGTCTCTCTGGTAGGGACGCATCGCCTGAAAATTCGGAGACACCCTTTCATTGAGCTTGGCGAGTTCAGCTTTGTCCGGTATTTCTGCAATTTCCACCAGCCAGTTTGAAACTGTATTTTGTGCATCTGCAAACAGATATTGCACAAAAGACGATCGAAGAACGATCGTAAGGACAATAATTTCTGCGATAACAACAAAGGAACGAAACATAACTTTTTGGCCTACCCGGTAAAGCAAATCGCTGTGTGATTTTAAGACAGCGTAACGATAGTATGATTTCCATGCGCGTACAGTAACGGGATTTATACATAGATATATCAATTAATATACGCAAGCCGCCGCTGAATAGTCTCTAAACACGCAGCAGGTACTTACTTTTTTATACCGCTACGCGCATCAAGCCCTCCGCCAACTTGCAGAGCCATCGGTGTAGTAGCAACTATTCGTCTACATGGAAGCGACACCAGAGTTGGGGGTAATTTCATACCTAACGTAATGGAAACCAGGGTATTTCCTCCATTAGCCGCACAGGTTGAGGCGCACACCGGATTACTGCCCCTTGCGCATGGTCAACGCCCACACAGAAGCGGTAGACTATGCGCGCTTATTTATCCTGGCTTCGCTACGGTGCAGTCAATCCTGACGCGGTTTACATAAACGCTTTTAACCATGTTTATCTGAACCAGCGCGCAATAATTTGATCTACATTAAGCCAGGTGTTTACAGGGTTGTTATACTTCGACCTGCTGACACACCATTTGTATAAAAAGGGTATCGAATGAACGAGCAGATCCCGGTGAAAAACGTGACACCGGTGAAAGTCCACAAGCCAGCCCAGAGCGACAATGACAGGCGTTATGCTTCGCGCAGCCGTATTTACGTGCGTGCCGTACAGGGGCCACTGGAAACCTTCCGCCGCTTTTTCGGCTTTTTCTTTCTTGCTCTGTTTGCCGTAATCCCCTGGCTTCAGTATGACGGGCATCAGGCGGTGTTACTGGATATTATGGAGCAACGTTTTACTATCTTCTCGCTCACTCTGTGGCCGCAGGATCTTACCCTGTTGGCATACATCTTCATTGTTTCGGCATTCGCACTGTTTTTTGTTACCACGTTTGCCGGTCGGGTCTGGTGCGGTTTTATGTGCCCGCAAACCACCTGGACCTTCATCTACATCTGGTTTGAAGAGAAAATTGAAGGCAGCCGTAACAAGCGCATGAAGCTTGACGAACGTCCCATGGACGTCGACAAATTCTGGCGCAAAACCTTAAAACATACTGCCTGGGTGGCCGTTGCGCTGCTCACATCCCTCACTTTTGTTGGTTACTTCACCCCCATAGGCCAGCTGTTTATCGACTTTTTCACCTTTAACGCCGGCTTCTGGGCGGTATTTTCCGTTTTGTTTTTCACCGTATGTACTTACGGTAACGCCGCTTATATGCGTGAGATCATGTGCACGCATATCTGTCCATATGCTCGCTTTCAGTCAGCCATGTTCGATAAAGATACCTTTACGGTGTCATACGATAGCCGTCGCGGTGAGCAACGTGGCCCCCGACCCCGCAAGCTGACACATGAAGAGGTGCACGAAAAAGGATTGGGAGACTGCATCGACTGCAACCTGTGTGTTCAGGTGTGCCCAACCGGTATCGATATTAGAAACGGTCTGCAGTATGAATGTATTAACTGTGGTGCCTGCGTTGACGCCTGTAACGGCGTAATGGATAAAATGGGCTACCCGAAGGGGCTGATAAGCTTTACCTCAGAAGAAGAGTTGTCGGGTGGTAAAACGCACTTCTTGCGTCCCAAACTGGTGGGCTACTTTGTTGTTCTGCTGGTCATGATAGGGTTATTGACGGCAAACCTGATGATGCGTGTCCCGTTGGAAGTGGATATCATCCGCGACCGTAATTCTTTGTATCGGGAAACTAACGACGGTCTGATTGAGAATGTATACACCCTGAAAGTATTGAATAAATCGCAAACACAATACACTTACTCGATTGAAGTTCTGGGGCTACCGGATTACCGCTTTATTGGCGATACTGAAGTCACTGTGGACGGTGGCGAAGTCTTCAGCATGCCGGTGTCTGTGGCCACTGATGCCTATAACCTGGAAGACCCAGTTACAGAAATTCAGTTCCGTGTGTCTACAACCAACAGTGACGGTGATACAGTAGAGATACAAGAGCCAACCAAATTCCTCTACCGGTAGACTTCATGACAGACTTTGCCTTTTCAGGGCTTGAGCCAGATACTATTCTCAACGCCCTGGAAGCCTGCGGCATTTTTCCGCAAACCGGCCTGCTGGCCTTAAACAGTTACGAAAACCGCGTTTATCAGTTCCAGGCTGACGATGGCCAGAGGATGGTAGTGAAATTCTATCGTCCGGCCCGCTGGACTGATGCGCAAATTCAGGAAGAGCATGATTTTGCGCTTGAGCTGGCTGACGCCGATATCCCCATGGTGCCACCCATGATCATTGACGGCCAGACTCTCCATCATGCCGAGGGCTACCGTTTTGCCGTGTTTCCCTCCGTAGGCGGCCGGCAGTTTGAGGTGGATAACTTAGATCAGCTTGAATGGATGGGCCGTTTTATTGGCCGTATTCATCTGGTGGCGCAAAGCAAGCCCTTTATTCAACGCCCGCAGCTGGACACTGACAGTTTTCTGGTGAAGCCTCGTCAGGTGCTGGAGCACAGTACCCTGCTGCCGGACTCACTGAAAACCGCCTTTTTCGCTATCCTCGACCCGGTCATTAAAGAGACCAGCGCCCGTTTTACGTCTCACGATTCGATTCGATTACACGGAGACTGCCACGCCGGAAACATTTTGTGGCGTGACGGCCCGATGTTTGTCGATTTGGATGACTGTCGCATGGGGCCAGCCATTCAGGATTTATGGATGATGCTGTGTGGTGACCGCCAACAGCAGTTGCTGCAGCTCGATACGCTGGTTGAAGCCTATGAAGAGTTCCACACTTTCGATAAACGTCAACTTCCCCTCATAGAGCCGCTGCGTGCCATGCGCATGGTTCACTATATGGCGTGGCTTTCTCGTCGCTGGGAAGACCCCGCGTTCCCCCGTGCTTTCCCCTGGTTTGCTGAGCCAAAGTACTGGGAAGGCCAGATTCTGGCGCTGAAAGAGCAGCTCGCGGCGCTGGATGAACCCACGCTCACCGTTGGCATGTAGTGGCCACAAGGCACGGCTACAACACTTTCTATTTATCATACACTTAGATATACTCCGCCGCGTTCGTGGTGCCTCAGCCACTTGTCAGTGTCTGAGGGTAAACGGGAAGTCAGTGAAAGTCTGACGCTGCCCCCGCAACGGTAAGCTTTCGATCGCCATGCGATCACTTGTCACAACCAGCACAAGCCACTGTCAGCGAGACTGACGGGAAGGCGTGACGAGCGGCTGATTACAGCCAGAAGCAAGCCCGGATACCGGCCCGATACGCATGTCCAGATAATGGATCCTTTTCAACGTAATGCACTCGGGCGGAGTGCGAGACGAGAACAATCATGACCAAAACACACGCACGACTTGTGGCGCCACTTGCGGCTGCCCTTTTTTCTTACTCTGGCCACTCGCTGGCACAAACGCAAAACGAGATTGAAACCCTGACTGTCACGGGTACCCATCTGCCTTTCGACTTATCAAAGCTTGCGGCGTCGGTGAGTGTACTCTCTGCTGAAGACATACAGGCCTCTGGCGCGACACAAATAACCGATTTACTGCGAGGTCTCCCTGGCGTGAGCATCGCGGCATCGGGCAGCCCGGGTTCGCTCACTGAAATCCGCCTGCGTGGCAGCGAAAGTAACCACCTGCTGGTGTTAATTGATGGCGTTATTGCTAATGATATCGGCCAGGGCAGCCTGGTTGACCTGGCCCACCTGACCACCGCCAATGTTCAGCGCATTGAGTTGCTGCGCGGTCCTCAAAGTGCACTGTGGGGAAGCGGTGCAGTAGGCGGTGTACTCAGCATCACCACCTCCAGCGGCAATAATAAGCCGGGGAATCACGTTACTGCGCACGCGGGAATCGGAACGCAGCAAACCTGGCAGGGCGGCGTGAATGCCACCACGCAGCACGAGGATACAAGGTTCACGGTTTACGCCGACTACCTGAAAACGGCCGGCGATAATATTTCACGCCAGGGCCCGGAAGACGACGGCTATAAAAACCTCACTGCCGGCCTGAACCTGAACACCAGACTGACAGATGAGCATAGCCTGACATTTACACTGCGCTCGGTAGATTACGAGAACGAGTATGATGCGACAGATTTCACTACGGGTCTGCCTGCTGATGCCGACAATGTTACCGAGGGTAGCCAGCTTACCAGCAAAGTAAACTGGCAGTATTCCGCAGCCGATTCAGGTTATCAGAGCGATATATCTATTCACTGGCGTAGCGACGACGCGGATAACATGACCAGCGGTACGGATGCCGGCGGCACGACTGGCGAGCGCATGCAATTTCAATGGCTGAACCGTTTTGAAACTGAGAACGGCTGGCAACTAGCCGTCGGCCTGGAGTATTTACAACGCTTCTTTGAGCAGCGTGGCCCAACAGACTATGGCGATCCTAATCAACACCGCCATGACACCACCAGCAGCGTTTTCGGCGAAGCCGGTAAACAGTTTACTGACAGCATCACTGCTACATTAAGCGCCCGTTACGACGATAACACTGAGTTTGATGACGCCTTTAGTGCACGTGCTGGTGCCACCTGGCAGCTTGATACACAGCACGCTCTGTTTGCCAGTATCGGTCAGGCAGTGAAAAACCCGACTTTCACTGAGCGTTTCGGTTACTATCCCGGATCCTTTATCGGGAACCCAGATCTGGAGCCTGAAGTCAGTCGTGAAATAGAGCTGGGTTTACGTGCAAACTGGGATAATGTCAGTGCAGAAGTCAGCACGTATTTCACACAACTGGAAGATGAAATTCTCGGTTATGTGTTCGTACCTGACCTGGGTGCCACAGCACTAAATGCTGGCAGCGACAGTGAGCGCAGAGGTATCGACTCCAGTCTGAACTGGGCGTTGAACGGCACCGACATTACCTTAAGCTACAGCTATCTGGATGCCAGTCAGGATAGTGGGGCTGGTGACATTACAGAGCTGAG
The DNA here is from genome assembly GCF_047556435.1 of Alteromonas sp. H39. Lineage (GTDB taxonomy): Bacteria > Pseudomonadota > Gammaproteobacteria > Enterobacterales > Alteromonadaceae > Alteromonas. The sequence goes on along the minus strand of NZ_CP180210.1, from coordinate 790,147 downwards.
ACGTGCCCGCCACCAGGGTGCGGTAACCGTACGCAGCAATTTTGATACTGACAAGTTCACAGCGTATGCGAAACTCGCTTATACCGGCTCACGCCTGGATACATTTTACCCGCCGTATCCGGCGGCAGCCCAAACTATAGGTCTGCATCCTTACACGCTGGTAACGCTTAATGCGCAATATCAGATTGACGCCCTGTGGAGTGTGAACCTGCGCATCAACAATGCGTTTAATGCGGGCTTTGAGGACATCGTCGGGTATCGTGGTGATGACCGCAGCGCGCTGCTGAGTATTACGCTGCAATACTAACCGCCATTGCTGTCTACTTTGCCTAAATACGCAGAGGAGTCAGCACCTACCGGGTTTATACCGTCGTATAAACCCGGTTTCTTATCTACCCATCACTTAGCTGATATTTTATTACGCCTGTCGTGTTTTTCTGCGTTGCGTGTCGAATTCCACTTCAATATCCGTACGATAAGGTTATATCCTGACATGAGTATCTGTGCAGAAGGCGTCCAGGTGTTGATACCTGATGATGAGCTCCCCTTCACTTAGGAACACTGTCAGAAAAACATACGTTACACAGTGAATCCGTTGCAGCCGAACTAGGCGTGTCAAAACCCTTATGATACTCTCTTCGGCTGTTAGGCATTACCCCAAGGGAAATAAAATGAAAAAATTTGCATTATTCATTCTGATGGCGCTGATGCTGCCACTTCAGGCTTGTGCCCAGGAACAGGGCGCGCGCTGGAAAGAAGGCACGCACTATATTGTGCTTGATGAGCCAGCTACTGCGAAGCCTGAAATCAAAGAGTTCTTTTCTTACTGGTGTCCGCACTGCTATCGCTTTGAACCACTGGTAAAACAGATGAAAGACAAAGCCGGTGATGACGTTAAGTTTACTAAAGTGCACGTTAACTTCATGCGCTTTACCGGGTCGGACGTTCAGGACGATGCAACCCGAGCCATGATGATTGGTCGTGCGATCAAACAGGAAGAAGCCATGAACGCGGCAATCTTCAACTACATCCACGAGCAACGCGCGTCGGTAACCGGCCTGAAAGATCTGCGCAATATCTTTGTGGTCAATGGTGTTGAGGCTGCAGAATTCGACAAGCTGGCGAACAGCTTTGGTGTAAACAGCATGCTGCAGAAAAACAATAAGCAAATCGATCAGTACCGCCAGTACTTAAGTGGCGTACCCAGCTTTATTGTGAACGGCAAATATCAGCCGACTTTTACTTCTGATATGACAATGGATGACATTGTTGATCTTATTGTCTGGTTGTCTGCGCAAGACTAAGCAGCGCTAGCAGAGAGTATAAAACGCGCCGCACATGGCGCGTTTTTTGTTTTTTATGGAGTAGTATTATGACCGAACTAGCAGCAATCAGTGACTTTATCCGCGAACTGGACAAACTTAAAGCGGTAAAGCGTCAGGTTCGTATACCCGAAGACGGTGACCGTCAGGAAAACTCCGCCGAACACAGCTGGCATGTCGCACTCATGGCTACCAGTTTGTCTCGCTTTGCTGGTGATGACGTCGACATAGCCCGGGTTGTACAAATGATCCTGATCCACGACCTGGTGGAGATTGATGCCGGCGATATGTTTGCCTTCGCCAGTGATGCCCATCACGATGAGCAGGAAGCCAGAGAGCAAGCGGCGGCCGATCGTATTTTCGGTCTGTTGCCATCGCCCCTGAATACAGAGCTGCGTCAGATGTGGCAGGAGTTTGAAGATGCTGAAACGCCAGATGCCCGGTTCGCAAAAGCGATGGACCGGGTGTTGCCCGTCTTCCAGAACATGAAAGCCAACGGTGGCAGCTGGGCCCGGCACGGCATTTCACGCAGCCAGATCCTAAAAAGAAATGCGTATCTGGAACTCAGTGCACCCGCGCTGTGGCACTATGTTATTGAACAGACGGACATTGCCGTTGCGCGCGGCTACCTTAAAGATGCATAACCACAAGGCCGGGTCTTATCCGGCCCGACACTGAGCTACTTGCCGTGAAGTTCTCGTTCGACGAGCTTGCCAAAATGCTGCAGCATTGCGATATCTTCTTCGCTGAATGTTCTGGCCTTCGCAAATAACACGCACAGGGTGCCAATTTCATAGCCTCCTGAGGAATGCAGAATCACACCGGCGTACGCTCTGATGTAGGGCTCACCTTTCACCAGAGGATTATTGGCAAACCGGTCATCCGCCAACGCGTCGGGAACCAGCAAGTAAAACTCCTCCGCGATGGCGTACGTGCAAAACGAAATATTCCGGGGTGTTTCTTTTGCGTCCAGCCCCTGCTTTGATTTGAACCATTGCCGGTCTTCAGCGACTAAGGAAATTAACGCGGAGGAACTGTTAAAATAATCCTGCGCAGCGCTGGTAATAGCATCAAATCGCGCTTCAGGAGGCGTATCCAGGATCTGTAAATCGACTAACGCCTGAAGCCTGGCAACTTCATGTGGCAACTGAGGGTAACTCACAACATATCCTTGAAAAAAACAGTGCTTATCACCGGGGAAAATGCAGAAAAATGGCATCTCTCATTGACGTGCGAGTATAGGAGCAAACCCGGCATTTACAAAGCGCTAATTCATTACATTTTGCAGTTGCACGCTTAACGCCAGTCAGGCTCAGTAACTGGACTGAAAACTGGCACCTGAGGAAGAATGTCCACCTGAAAAACGCTGGATATCAGTGAAAAGGTAAAGCCGTACTTTCACGTTGCTCCCACAACGCCTTTGCCTGCACAGTTGCGGCTTCTACGGAGAGTGAGCGGGTCAGCATTAAGAAACTGGCGAGAGTCGCAAGGATGGCCTGATTACCATAAGCATGGGTAGCTTCTCCGCGCCATACCGCTAACATGGTTTGCACGTCCATTGCTTTATCTTTCAATGCCCACCGTGACGAAGACTCAGGAAAAGTCATCAGCTCTGTACTGCCACGACGTGTAATGAGCAAATCAGTAGCCCGTTCTGCATTGACTTCCGGATCGCCACCGTCACCGCGAAAACACAGCGAATCATAGTCAGGAAATGCCTCGTTCACGCGGCAATGCTTGTAGTCCAGATGCATGTGATACACACCTTGCACAGCGAAAGGTGCAAGCGAAGGGTTTAACAAACGCGCCAGTGTATTGGCGCAAGAGCGCAGCCCAAACCACTCCCGTAATTTTATCACCGCGTCCAGGGGAGGAAGAATGTCGCCCAGATCGAGATAGGCCGCCTGAAACCGTTTCAAACTTGAAGACGCTTCAGCGATATCGCTTGCCACTGGCAGACCAAGCGCAGGTAACACCTTGCTGGCATAAAGCCTGCCTGAGCCCGGCTCATGCGCGCCGTGCAGCAGCACCGGGCCTTCCACCTTTGCCAGCACGGCAACGGCTAGCAGATACCAGGGCAGCTGTCTGCGCTTGCCCGCATAGCAACCAATATCCACGCGTACGCCCAAGCGCTGGAAATCGTCATTAATCAGCAAGCGGCAGGCACGCAGAAACCCGGTCACTTCTGCCGGCGTTTCTTCCTGCGTGCGCAGCAGCATCAGAAACGCCCCACGCTGTTCACCGGTCACTTCACCACGCAGCAGCATTCCCATGGCCTCAAAAGCCTCTTGCTCGGTCAGGCTGCGGCTGCCTTTCTTACCTTTACCGATGATCTTGATGTAGTCACTAAAGGGGTGCGACATAAGCGAAAGCGTTCAGTTCGTGTAGGTATAAATGCGATGTACAGAGTGTACCCTATACGCTTGGCGGCTGTCAGGCACAAAAAAGCCCGGATGCTATGTGCATCCGGGCTTTTCGGCATACTTAGTTACGCCAGCTCGTCAGTGGCGACGCGGTAACGAGGGTCCTCGTTAACGTTCATTTCAACGAACTTACCGGCTTTGCGAAGCAATCCACGACACTCAGAGCTGATATGACGAATATGCAGCTTTTTGCCCCGCTCTTCGTATTTATCAGCCAGGGTATCCAGTGCATCGATGCCAGATGAATCCCAGATACGGGAGTTTTGAAAATCAATCACCACATCTTCAGGATCGTTTGCGACATCGAAAAGGTCTTTGAAGTGCGTAACAGAACCAAAGAACAGCGGACCTTCCAGGTCATAGACTTTCCAGCCATCATTATCGATATGACTTTTCACCTCGATATGACGCGCATGCTTCCAGGCAAATACCAGCGCCGAAACAATTACACCAACCACAACCGCAATGGCCAGGTCAGCAATCACTGTAACAGCGGTCACCAGGAACAGCACAAAGGCATCCTCTTTGTTCACACCGCGAATAATGCGGAAGGACGCCCATTCAAAGGTTGCAATAACCACCACAAACATGACACCTACCAGTGCAGCCAGCGGGATCATCTCAATCAGTGGCGCAGCAAACAGGATAAAGCCAAGCAGAACCAGCGCTGCGGTGATCCCCGACAGTCGGCCACGGCCACCGGAATTAATATTAATCATACTCTGGCCAATCATGGCGCAACCGCCCATGCCACCGAAAAAGCCGTTTACTGTATTTGCCACACCCTGACCAATACATTCTTTGTTACCGCGACCACGGGTATTGGTCATCTCGTCAATTAAGGTCAGTGTCAGCAGCGACTCAATCAAACCTACCAGACATAAAATTACTGCCGTGGGTAAGATAATCATGAGGGTCTCCCAGGTGAATGGCACCATGGGGATAGCAAAACTCGGCAGTTCGCCGGCCAGTGTAGCGGTATCTTTCTGATCAGCCGGTAGCAAATCCCTGACAAAGTCGATAACCGTGCGGGCTTCCAAATCAAGCCCGTGCACCAGCAACGTAACTGTGACAATCGCCACCAGCGAAGCAGGCACGGCCGTAGTCAGCTTAGGCAGCAAATAGATAATGGCCATGGTAAGTGCCACCAGTCCCAGCATCCAGTAAAGCATTGTTCCCTGCATCCATTGCAAATCGCCCATGGCGTTGACCACTTTAAACTGGCCGAGCTGAGCGAGGAAAATCACAATTGCAAGGCCGTTTACAAAGCCCAGCATGACCGGATACGGCACCAGCCGGATAAACTTACCCAGCCGGAATATGCCGCAGAGGATTTGCAGCACACCCGCCAATAACACCGCAGCAAATAAATATTGCACGCCATGCTCGGCAACCAGTGCCACCATAACCACGGCCATAGCACCGGTAGCACCGGAAATCATTCCCGGACGCCCGCCAATGGCAGAGGTTATCAACCCCATGATAAATGCCGCATACAGGCCAATCATGGGTTCTACGCCCGCCACAAATGCGAACGCTACCGCCTCAGGCACTAACGCAAGTGCAACGGTAATTCCCGACAGCACATCATTTTTCACATTGCTGTCGCGATTGGTAATGATGTCAAACATGTATATCCAATTCTTATATATGGTTAAAAAACGGGCGGCGATTCTATCACCATCGCTGATGAAAATCTTTTAACAGTTTGTTAATCTGCCAAAAAAGCCGCAAGGAACGCTATGAAAATTTGGCCTGTATTTCTGTCAGCACTGCTACTGATATTCCCGCCACTTGCGGTGTCGAAAACCGAAACGCTTACGCTTCATCACGACAGTATCGATGCCCCTCTGAACTTCACGGTGTATCTGCCGGACACGTATGACCCGCAGGGTGATCAACGCTACCATTTATTGTTCGACTACCATCCCCTGGCAGGGCGATATCTGGAAGGCCTGCAGTTCTGGCTGAGCCACAATGGGAATACGCCCTGGCCCTCTACTATTATTGTAACGCCTGAGCCTGGAAATCGCAGCGGAATGCTGTTTGCCCCTGAAAAGAAAGCAACACCGCTGGCCGATTTTATTGCTTACCGCCTGTTACCTGCGCTGGAAAAGCAATATCGGTTAACTGGATTTCGTATGTTTAATGGCTTCAGACATAACGGCACCATCGGCCTGTCTATGCTGGTGAATCATCCGCAATCTTTTCAGGCTTATTTTATTGGTTGCCCTGAGTTAAAAGACAACTTCAATCACGTTCTCTCGGATATAGTGGATAAAGCAGACAACATCCCGCCTTACCGGTACGTGTTGTTAAGTTGTGCCGACAGCCAGATAAAAACCGCGCATACGATGAACGACATCACCGAATTGCGCGACATGCTTGCCAACATCCGGCCACTGCACAGTCGTTATCAGGATCTTACCGGCCACGCGTTTATGAGCTTCCCGGTCCGTACATTACTGGACGGATTGGAATGGGTGTTTGATGAGGCAAATAACGGCCTGCCTGGTAACTCTGCAGTGAGCGCGAAAGGTATGACTGCCATTATCAGGGAGGTAGCACGGTTATCGAAAGAAAAATACGGTGTAACGTTGTCGCCTTTTCTCAGCCTGCAGAATAGGGGAAACTGGTTGCTGGAAAATAACCGCACGAATGACGCATTATCGTTTTTTACTGAGGTAGCCACCCACTTTCCCAATGACGCTTACAGTTGGTACAACCTCGCCCGTGCACAACTTCAGGCAGACAAACTGGATAAAGCCATCGTTTCACAACAACGGGCGGTGGCACTGGCCACAGAAAACCGTCGCACCTGGCACGTTAAAAAGATGCAGGCTTACCTTAAGACGTTACGCTCTCACCTGAAAACGCAAAGTCAGGGGCAGAGCACAGCGGAAGCTAACTAGGAAGATCCCTTATTTATCAACACGACAGGCGTGAACCGAAACAAATGCTGCTGCAATCACACTGTTTACTACCTTCATGGTTTTGAAAGCCCGCTCATCCTGCGGTACTATGATACGGCACAGTCGGAGCAACGTCGTCCTGATCGCGATCCGCTTGTTTAACGAAATCTACCAGTAAACGCTAACGAGGTTGTCGTGGTTCCATATTTACTTACCGGTTTGTCTGTTTTAGTGGCAGGCATCATTCACTGGAATGCGCCTCGCACTTTCTGGAAAGCGACGCTCATGTCGACCGCGGTTATCTTGTTGCTGTCTGTTGCAGCGCTATATATTTTCCAGGCATCCGGCATGTTGACGGCCGCAAAAACTGGCCAGGAACCAGACCTGACCAGTTACCTGATGTATATCACAGCACTGGTATCCTTTTTCGGCTTACTGGTATCTGTTTTCGTCGGTTGGTTTCTGAAGGTGGTGAGAACCTGAGCTGCTCAGGCGTAGGTGACCTCTCATAGAACCAGGTAACGCTTCTCACATTCTTACGTTCAGGGTATGTCGTCAAATACCAGACGAGGCCAGTGCTCGGCCCACCGCTTGTCGTTCACCCGTTTTTTATAAGCCTCTGGGCGAGGTACCTCCGGATTCATTCTGACCTTACATGACCAGTTTTCCCCCAAGCCAAAAGGCGCAGTAAAGGTCAGGGTGTCATCGTCATTCAGCCTTACACCCACACAAGTCGGCACTTCAACCCAGTGCGCAATCGCATGCGCGGTATTGTGATAAGGTGAATTGCCATGCTTTTCATGCATTCTGGCCTGATTGCGAATCTCCCACGGCACAGCTAACCGCTCGCAAGCACGAGCTTCCAGCATACTGTCGCGCGATGGCGTTTTATCTTCGGCATCGAAGTACACCAGATCGATATCATTCAGCGGTGTTGAAGCGGTGTGCGGATGGCAGGCATCCCAAATGGCATTACGCAGAAAGCCAGCGCCAATATACCAGTCAGGCAGTTGTAGTGAACGCGCGACCTGTAGACACGTCATTCTGTGTGCATCATTTGCCAGTAAGGCTGCGGTTTGCTGCTCCCAGGTTAAGCCCATTTTTTATCCCCTACCGTGTGACAGCACCAGGAAAAAGTCAGAACACAGGGTATGACTTGTGCTCACTACAGCTTCTCTTTTAACGATAAACGCGTCGCCAGATAATAGAACAACAGCGCCCAGAATCCACCGGCGCACCACCCGGCAATGACGTCTGAAGGCCAGTGTACCCCAAGATATACCCGGCTGGAGCCTACCCAAAGGGCCAGAAAGCCCGCACAGATGTATAGCAACAACTTCACTCTCCGTCTCGCCTGTGACTGAGATAACAATGCTGCCAGCGTAAAGTATACCAGCGTCGACATCATCGCGTGTGCAGAAGGAAAACTGGCTGTGTATACCATCGTGCCATGCGACACAAGATCAGGACGTGGCCTGTCAATACCGTGCTTTAGCGAGAAAGCCACAATAAACCCAGTGACGATAGCGGTAACAAGCAATATAGCCAGCCTGCTTTGGTTAACAAGTTTCAGATAGACCGTAGCGATCAGAACCAGAAAAAACAAAATCCAGTTGCTACCCAGCGCAGTAACATCGCGCATCATTTCCTCCAACCAGGTCGGACCGATAGGGTTAGTCACATCGCCAGGCTCCCGTAGCAGCAACAAAATATTGCGATCAAGCTGCACGGTTTCTGTGGTACTGATGACTATGGCCAGCTCGATAAACAACCACGCTAGCCCGCAAAAAACACCGAGCAATATGATGTGCTTCAGACTCAAATCTGTACGCGATAACATGTCTCTTCCCCCTGATGATGACACGACACCGAACCTGCTCCTGTCGCGTTTCCTTCTCAGTTTATTCGCGCGAGTGAAGAAATTGTTCACTTATTCCGGTAAGTTATCGCTAAACCACACACAGTCAGATGGTTTTCCCCTTTACCGCAAAGTCAGTGTGTCAGACGTTTTACCAGCATAGGATCTTCTGATTAGTCATGAATACCGAAACACTCTATTTTGCTCTTAATGTTACAGGCCCGGTTCTGGTTCTGCTGGCGACCGGTTATCTGTTGTTTCGGGCGGGGTTACTGGACGACGCTTTTGTTGCTTCAGGTTCAAAGCTGGTATTTAACGTCGCGTTACCTGCGCTGTTGTTTTTGTCTATCAGCCAGGCAGATTTCTCACAGACCGCCAGCCCAGAACTGCTGGGTGCGACACTGATCGCAACGCTGGTATTTTTCATTGCTCTGACAATACTCGTTCATCACACCGTCCAGCCGAAAGCAGCACGGGGAGTCGTCATCCAGGGTGGCTTTCGGGCCAACATGGGTATTATTGGGCTGGCATACTGCGATAACCTCTATGGTCCGGAAGGTCTGGCGCTAGCAGCCGTGATCCTTGGCGTGGTTACACTTCTTTTTAACGTATTGTCAGTATTCATTCTTAATGTTTACCTACCGACAAAGCGCTCACTCATGCAGCATTTAGCGGGTATAGTCACCAACCCGCTGATTATCTCCATTTTACTGGCTCTGCCCCTGTCCTACTGGCAAATACCGTTACCGGAGTTTGCGGTAAGCACTGGCAACTACTTCGCACAACTGACATTGCCACTGGCGCTACTATGCACTGGTGCATCGCTGAAGTTTCGTTCTGTAGGCGGTGATGCCAGGAATATCGTCATAAGTACAATAAGTAAATGCTTACTATACCCACTGGTAATTACACTTTCCTGTTACGCATTCGGGGTGCGGGGTACGTCGTTGGGTGTCGTTTACCTGCTCTGCGTATCCCCTACTGCTGCCGCCAGCTATGTAATGACAAAAGGCGTGGGCGGGGACGCCCGTCTGGCAGCAAGTATCATTGTGATCACTACCGTATTTTCGTTGCCCGTTACCATAGTCGGTTATGGGATGTTGCAACTTTCCGGCGCACTGTAGGCCATGGTTACTTGCTGTGCTTTAACGTACTAAAATGACAGCGCGACACGCAGCGTACTCACCCAGACGTTTCGATCATCCCCGGCTGGCGACATCACGTACTGAATGTCAGGCTTTAGCGAGAGCGCGTCGTTGATTTGAAACTTAACAAACACCTCAGCAACAGTCTCCCAACGCCTTTGAGTATCGGTTAATTCGCTGAGCCTGGCAGCCGTTACCCCTACGCCAGTTACGGCATTATGATTCAGCAAAAAATGGCGGGCGGTAATGCCAGCCCCAACATGTTGCGTAATTTCCGTTAACCGTTTATCGGTATATCCATACTGTGCATAGTAACCTACCGGCATACTTGTTAGCTGCCCTTCCAGCACGGCATACCAGCCTTCACTGCTATCCTCAATATGACCGTCCAGGGCCGTCAGTTCACCGGTATGATGCCAGCCACCCGCTTTCAGGCCGATAGTGTCAGAGTGATAACGCCACTCCAACATATAAAACAAGTCGGAAAAATCATCGTTGCCGGCTCCAGCACTCACGGTTCCGGCGAGAGAGTAGTTTGCCCCCAAATGCTGTTCGTATACCAGCGACAAGGCGGGTTCCGGGTAGGTAGGAACGGTAAATATAGTTGGGCTTATCCCCATCGAAGAATTCAGAAATTCACTGGCATTGTCGGCATAAGCAAACTTGTTATTCAGGTCCATTTGCCCAACTGTCATCACGCCATCCAGTGACGCAAACTCATAACTCAGCCAGTATTCATAGAGTTTGCTGAATTCTCCGGCATCAATATTAGACGCCACCTGAATATCGCCTATTTCGGTAGAGGCGTTTTTACCTTCGAGCACCTGCCCGCTTATGAAGTAGTCAAACGCACCGATGTCTCCAACCAGTGAGATTTCCACTAGCCCCGGGTGATCCATTCGTAGTTGTTGTCACTGGATTCAAAGTACGATGTATCAACTACGGTACTGACACCAATCTCAGCAGCCTGCGCTTGTGAATACGCGGTTACGCCATACATTCCACCAGTTGCGCTTAGCAATGCGGCGCATCGAAATACCATTGAACGAATGACTGACTCCAGTATTACTTAAAAGTGATTACACCTTTTTGTGATACTGGCGGTGTCGGCCTTTTGATCATTAAGCAAATCTACTGCCGTTACCGTCGCGCATGAGGTCCACTGACCTGCGTATCTTTTTTCAACTGAAAACCAACCCAGCCGGCCATAGCGCATATTCCGGTAACAGTCACTCCCCAGCACCAGTCAACCAGCGCCAGCGTCAGCGAAAACCCGTCGATCAGGCTGTAGTTGGTCAGATTATAAGTGCCGTAACTTGCCAGCCCCAGAAGCGCCCCATCGATACCCGCGTAATAAAGCGGCTTGTCGCGGTTAGCCACCACCGCAAGCACAAATATAACGCCAGCGTATAAAAGGTAAAACACGCCCCACGGCCAGGTTATCACCTGGTCGCGCAGCAGACCTTCCATTTCAGCGCGATACCAGTCGCCGGCTATCAGTCCAAGCCATATCCCATCTAATACGCCGAAGCACACCATGATGGCGAGTAAAGAAAAAACGATATTAGGAGCAAATCGAAGAATGTTGGCGAGCATGGCGTGTTCATTATTATTGATAAGATGTGCGCGATAGTGTGCACGTACCGTAAACAATTCACAATGGCTTGCGCGCCATACACGTCATGCTGCTCTAGTTTATGTCAGAAGATTGGGACGGGTAGCGTTGCTGGCTCTGGCTCTGGCTCTGGCTCTGGCTCTGGCTCTGGCTCTGGCTCTGGCTCTGGCAGTTATGCTGTTACGCGTAGTGAAAGCTGAAAACAGTAACTTACTGGCTATCGAGTTTACTGCCACCTAAGCACGCCGGCGATTCAGCAAACGTGCCGCCTCTTGCTTCCCACTCCTGCGGCGTATGCGTATGCAGTGCCAGCGCGTGCACAGGGCCATTTAGCGCGTCACTGAGCAGCGTGTTCACCTCACGATGGCGGGCAATCAGGCGCTTGCCCTCGAACTGTGTGGTCACAATAGTGACCTTAAAATGACTTTGCGCACCATCAGGTACATTGTGCATATGGCTTTCATCCTGGACATCCAGAAGCTGCGGACTAAGCGCCTCTGTCAGTGTGGACTCGATAAAAGCTTTTACATTCATTTGCCAACCTCGCAACGGCGCATTCAGCGCGGATAAAGAAATCGAAACGTCAGGTTAATTCTACCATCAATAGGCTTTTGGGTCTTGGCGATACCGTGAACATAATGTGATTGCGTGGCTCCCCCCATCACCAGCAAACTGCCGTGTTCCAGTACTTGCGTATAGCGCTTACCCGTCTCGCGGTGCTTGAAAATAAACGGGCGCGCTTCGCCTAATGTCACTGAGGCAATCGTCGGATTGGGCCCAAGTTCAGGCTCATCGTCTGCGTGCAGGCTCATGCTGTCCTGCCCGTGTCGATACCAGTTTGCCAAAACACTATTGAAGCGATGCGCCAACGTTGCCTCACAACGCTGCTTTATTTCAGACAAGGTGGGTGTCCAGGGCTTGGGCGTCATCGTCAGTCCGGAATAGGTGTACGCACATTCCGGATCCCCATGCCACGATTGCAAACGGGGAATTTTTACCGCCTTACCAAACAGTTTAATGGTATCCTGTGACCAGGGGAGTTCGGTTTCCAACGCTTGTTGAAAACCGCTGGCCTCTGGTGCTGTTAACCACGATGGGTAATAACGTACATCGGCTTCAGGCAATGCCAGATCCAACGGCTCATCACTGTTGTTATCAAGGCTATCCCCGAATAAAGAAAACTGCACAACGACTCCCCAAGGTTTTAAGCAATAACGACAGACAATGAACAATACGCATTTTTCACATGCAGGGCGAAGTTTCAACCTGATCCGCTACCCTGCCAACCACCAGCACAAAAGTTTACAGGCCTGGGACAGTGCTGACGAACTGCTTATGTCTCACTGTGATGATACGTTACAGGACGACGCCCGGCTCATGATCTTCAACGACGATTTTGGCGCACTGGGATGCTGGTACGCGCATAATCAGCCCCTGTGGATATCTGACTCCTGGATTGCGCACCGCTCCTTACAGGAAAATCTGAATGCCAATGGGCTAACCTGCGACATCAGTGATACAGGCAGGGTCTCTTCGCCAGTTAACGCACTGACCAGCGTTGATGCGTTATCTGTAACCCCGACAACGGTTATTATTAAAATACCGCGCACACTGGCCTTACTGGAGCAACAACTGATTGATTTACGCCGTTGCATTTCTGCGGATACCCAGCTGGTTGCGGCAGGTAAAGTCAAAGCCATTACCAGGTCGGTGCTGGCACTGTTTGAAAAATATATCGGGCCTACCACCACTTCGCTGGCGAAAAAGAAGGCCAGGTTGATATTCTGCACCCCGTCCGAGCCCTTACCGACGGTAAAATCTTCCCCTTTCCCTACACGTTGGACTGCCAGACTGGCAACGGGACAATCCGTGTCTGTGGCGAACCACGCCAACGTATTTTCACGCCAGTCACTGGATATTGGCGCCCGGTTTATGCTTGAGCATATGCGTGTGGAAAACACCGACAAGGTGATCGATCTGGGCTGTGGAAATGGCGTGCTGGGTTTAAACGCGCTGTCAATGGCTCCCCAATGTCATGTGACGTTCGTGGATGAATCCTTTATGGCACTGGCCTCAGCGCACCAGAATGTGGCCGAGAACTTCCCGGATAAACTGGAGCAGTGCCGGTTTGAGCCCAGCAACTGTCTGGAAACCTTGCTGAATGAACCAGACCACAACAGCTATACCAAGGTGCTGTGTAACCCACCGTTCCACCAGCAAAATACCATTACCGACCATATTGCCTGGCAAATGTTTCATGACTCCCGCGAACTGCTGGTAAAAGGTGGCCATCTGATTGTGGTAGCGAACCGTCACCTCGATTATCACGTAAAGCTCAAACGACTGTTTGGTGGTGTGAAGGTACTTGCAAGCCAGCAGAAATTCGTTATTTTGAGTGCAGCCAAACGATAAGGAAGCTTTTATGATTCGACTACTGATTGCCGCATTGTTGCTGGTAACGGCCAGCGTCGCAGCCAAAGACAAGCAGGATGGTTCGCATGTGCAGCCGGACAACTATTATCCGCGAGTGAAAATGGAAACCACCATGGGTGACATCGTGGTTGAACTCGACCGGCGCCGTGCGCCGATTACGGTAAACAACTTTTTACGGTATGTGGACAAACAGGCATTCAACGGCACCATATTTCATCGCGTTGTACCAGGCTTTGTGGTTCAGGGCGGTGGTTACACGCCGGAGTTTGATGAGAAATCCAAATTCCCTGAAATTTTTAATGAATCAGGTAATGGTTTGAAAAATGAAATTCACACGATTGCCATGGCACGTCAGAACGATCCACATACAGCCAACCGTCAGTTCTTCTTCAACGTGAATAACAATACCAGCCTGGATCCCGGTCGGGAGTGGGGTTATGCCGTGTTTGGTATGATTGTGGAAGGCGGCGATATCGTTGATAAAATGTCTGAAGTGGAGACTGAATATTCGCTGCGTTTAAATGCACCCAATGTGCCGGTTGAGCCAATCATTCTGGAAAAAGTGACATTACTGCCTCCGTTCTAACCGGAAAACTGATATCAGGCCTTCAGTGTCTGGCGCATACCGAACAGCCCGCTTAAGCGGGCTGTTTCATAGTGAAAAGTGAGCAGGCACTTCACGTTGTCGTTAACCGCGGGAAGCTTCCGCTGACAGCATCGTTGTTACTGGAACAAATCACGCCAGTAGAGGTACTCCTCCTTACCACTGTGGCAGATTTTGCCGATTCGGGAAAAGCCTGCGGAAATCAGAATTCTCTGTGACGCTTTGTTATCAAGATGCGTCATTGCGGTAATGCGGGGACTGAGTTTCACCTCACATGCCCACGCACACAATGCCTTCACCGCACCTTTGATAATCCCCTTACCGCGAGCCTCCGGTAACAGGGCAAACCCCAGATCCGGCCAGTCAAAGCTATCGCGGGTCACAAAACCGCACATTCCAAATGCCTGCTCGTGCTCGGTATCTTCCACAGCTAACAAGCCAAAGCCATTGTCTTCCCAGCTTTTATTGCAACGCATGATGTACTGTCTGGCAGAGTCGATATCGGTAACCCCCCGATCACCGATGAAACGCTGCCAGAGCGCGTCGTTGTTTAATCTAAGTACCCACTCTGCATCGTCCTGATGCAGCCGGCGTAAACGAATATGTCCTGATTGAATCATCATAAATATGCCTCCATTAATGCATCGATACGCGCACAAACCGATTTTGGCACACGCCCGGCTCGCGGATACACCGGATTATCGCGATCAAAGTTGCGGGGATGCTGCCACAGCGCCGTGTTTTTCAGGAACTTAACCGCTTCCTCCTCGCCGCCATGTTCAATGCATCCGGCCATGCAGGTGTCGATATACGTCTGGCTTACCGGAAAGTCGTTATCGGCGGGTTGTTGCAACAGCGTCTCGCAAATCCATAGTGAACGGGTTTCCAGCCAGGGCAAAAGCAGCTCGCTTGCCTCTCTAGACAGGTTAAATTCCAAATCCGCCGTACTCACGCTAACGAACTGATAATCCTTTTCCCGCTCGGCCAGACTGGGATCCATTTTGCTTGGCAATAACTGGGCGTTCAGTTTCGCGTTGCTATCCGGCACAGCACCAACGTAAGTCTGCTTTTCAGCTTCACTGCGTGTCAGCCATGCACGGGAAAAACCATTCACCATCACCGGTATGCCGTCATGGGGGATCGCCGAAAAACGTTGACGGCTGTCGGTATTCATCAGACTGCCATAGCCTAATACGATATGCTTTTCGTCAATATCTGACATCCAGCGCGCGATTGTTGACGCATCCATAGACTGCTCCCATTAACTTTAAAGACAGAGCCTACAAGGGTTGTAAGCGATACGCAAAGACGTTTTTACTGCATGACGTGAACCGGTGAGCCGCTCAACAGCAGATACAAAAAATGCAGTGTGCCGATAAAGACACACTGCATTTTGAACGGTAACCGCAGTGGCTGAGATCAGCCACAATAAGGCATCTCATTTTAGAAGTATGCGCGCACACCCAGCGTCAGATTGCGACCAGGCAATGGTGCTTTGTCTTTTAAGAACGACGTATGTACCCGCGCTTCTTCATCAGTAAGGTTGTCTCCTTTGGCAAAGAGCACCCAGTCAATACCGGTATGATTGAACTCATACTGCACGCTGGCATCAATCAGCGTGTAACCGTCGGTTACCGTTTCATAAGCGGCCAACTGGTCCTGCTCATCGTGCCAGGTTGCGCCCAGCGACGCGCTCAGGCCATCGTTGACATAGCTAAACTCAGTGCCAACCCGCATAGGCGGTATACGCGGCAGATTATCTCCATCTACCTCTGCATTGATCAGGTCAGAAAACACCGTCACCCGCCATTGATCATTCAAATCGTAGTATCCCTCAGCTTCCATTCCCCAGATATCCGCATCGGCTTGCTGAAAGTAGAATACCGGTAAGCCTTCATCAGCGTGCGCTTCATGCTCAGCTTCGGATTCTTCCTCTTCATGCTCCTCACTAAGCGTATTCAGGCCGGTAGCACTCTGATAGATATAGTCGTTGGCCTGATTGTAGAAAAACGATACTGAGTACCCCCAGTCACCGGTAAACTTGCGAAAAGTGAGGTCAATATTCGTGCTGACTTCCTCTTTTACGTCACGCAGCGATTCGCTGATTTCACCGTCTTCATCCATGTCGAACACCAGTCCTACCTCAAAGGTTTCGGTTGCCAGATGCTGTCCGGCGGCAAACAATTCCTGCAGACTTGGTGCGCGTTCGCTGCGAGACAATGTCAGCGCAACAGCCTGTCCGGTGACATATTCCCAATTGAACCCGGCAGACAATGAAGTCGCGGTGAAATCATAGGTATTAAAGTCATACGTGTGCAGTCCATCTTCATGGTCCAGCTCGTCGTCATGTCCTTCTTCGTGGCCCTCTTCGTGCTCCTCATCATGGTCGTGATCACCGTGATCCACGTGTAAATCAACCATGGTGTCAGCCGCATCATACTCTGTGCGTTCAACCCTGCCGCCTAACTCAAAGGTCACATCGCCAACATGTCGCTGCTCCACCAGATACACCGCATAGCTGTTAGAATCAGTTGCTGGCGTAAATGCTTCATCCCCGATGGCCTCGTATTCTGCATCATTGAACTGCAGGCCTAATACGCCGTGCCAGCCTGCCACCTCTTCATGAGTAACAGAAAACCGGATATCACTGGACTTGTTTGAAAACACTGTGCCAATCTCGTTGCCTTCTATTTCAGCATGCTCATAGTCTGTATACGCTGCGGCGAATTTTGCATTAGTGATAAATTCGATGGGAGAGTGCCATTCACCGGCAAGCTGGTAGCGGGTCATGTCCACGTCAAGCATCACGCCTTCTTCGGCCTCATCAGCATGAGCCTCGTGCTCTTCTTCAGTCTCGCCCTCATGATCATGCTCTTCCTCGCCGTGAGCATGTGCGTGTCCGGGCACACCGTACAGGTTATCCAGCTTTTCTACGGCGAAACCAAAGTAACCTTCATCTTCCACCCAGGACAGTCCGGCGGTGAAGTCGGTGGTTTCCATGCTGCTGTTTTCCAGCGTGCCTCTGGGCTCATCTTCATCCGGGGAAACCGAAGCATAACCGGGAATATCCACGTTTTCTGTATCACGGGAATAGGCGTCAAAATGATACGCCAGCTTGCCCTGATTACCGGTGACATCGACTTTGCCATATTTGCCTTCATCTACGGTGCTATAGCTGACTTCCGCCTCGCCCTCAACGCCATAGGGCAGTTCGCGAGGGATCCGGTTATCTACCACGTTGACCACGCCACCGATAGCGCCGCTGCCAAACTGCAGTGTCGCCGGCCCTCGCAACACTTCTACCTGGGTCGCACTGGAGGTATTGCTGGCCACGTTATGATCAGGCCCTACCCGGGATACATCTGACACATCCAGGCCGTTCTGCACAATCTTCACACGCGGGCCATTGTTTCCGCGAATGATTGGGCTGCTGGATACGGGCCCAAAATACGTGCTATGCACACCCGGCGTCTGTTTCAGGGTTTCCCCTAACGTCGGCTGCTGAATTTTTTTCAATGCTTGCGCACCAATCACTGTCACTGGCGTAACGGATTCCAGTACCGAGGTTTGCATTGCGGTTGCCGTAACAACAATATTTTCTACGGAAGCGGGCTCCAGTACAAAATCGACCTGCTGATTACCGGATACATCACCCAAATCATTATCGCCATGGATGTGACGGTCGCTATACACGTGCAGGTGAATATGCGAAAGCGGCACGTCCGCCAGCGTGTACTCACCCTGATCATTCGTATAGGCGGTCTTGCGCGACCCTTCGACCTCGATACGCGCGCCGGAAACCGGCTTGCCGTCAACACTGGTAACTTTCCCGGTTACTGTGACAGGCGCACTATTAGCTGTACCAGCCAATCCTGCCTGTAATATCTGGCTGGAATGCGCAAGCGCCACCGGACTGGCTGAACATGCCGCAGCCACTGTCAGTGCGAGTAGCGAATGTTTGAACATGGTTATCTTTTTCCGTTTATTGTTTAACTAATGTGATGTTATAACATTTTTACCGCTTCACTTTTTGATGTCAATGGTAGATTTAGTGGTAGCGGCAAACAGAAGGTTTTGAGAGATAAGTGGAATACACCGAATAACCACTGACAGGCGCTTCTGTTTTAGCGTGCCAGGGCGTTAACGTTGCCGGGCTATGACGCTGGCTGAAGCCGTTTGTAGACTAAGTAAAGGCCAGAGAAACGCTTGCGTCTTTACTATTTATTGGGAACAACAGGGCGTTTTGAGCCTGCGGCAAGTCAATGGGTGGGCGTCGTGAATACAGGCCATAATGCAGATATTGGAAAAAGCGCACTATGCGGTGGCGACGGGAAAACTGATAACCTCGCTGATTGAGGATGCGCCGGTTTTCAGCATCAGCAGTCGATCGATGCCCAGCGCCACACCCGCGCAATCGGGCAAACCTGACTCCAGGGCCTGCAGCAAATGTTCGTCAACCGGTTTCTCAGGAAGCCCCATTGACTTACGCTGGGCGTTATCCGCAATAAACCGCTTGCGCTGCTCCGTGGCGTCACTTAACTCATAAAAACCGTTGGCCAGCTCTATGCCTTTAAAATACACCTCGAAGCGGTCTGCAGTGCGTGGGTCGCAGGCGTTAATTTTAGCCAGAGCGGCCTGGGAGGCCGGAAACCCGTAAACCATCACCGGGCGGTCAAGGCCAATTTTCGGCTCAATTTCCTGACTGAATAGGAGCTGTAAAATGCTGTCTTCATCCAGTGTTTCCGGCGCGCTGATGTCAATATTGAAACGCGCCAACGCGTCAATCAATTCAGTCAGTGATGTGCCGAGCGGGTCGATGCCGGTATAGTCGAGAAAGACATGCTGATAGCTGACTTTGTCGGCAGGCTCACATGCCAGTGTGGCGACTAGCAGCGCATCGACCTCTGCCATCAGATCCTGATGATCAAAGCCCGGCCGGTACCACTCGAGCATGGTAAATTCGGGATTATGGTAACGCCCCTGTCCTTCGTGCCGAAAGGCTTTGCAAATTTGATAGATTGGGCCGCTATCTGCACACAGCAACCGCTTCATGGCGTATTCCGGTGAGGTCTGTAGCCAGAGCGCTTGCGGCTTTCCCGTTGCCGAATGATCAAATAGAGTGTGAAAAGCGTCCAGATGCACATCGGTAACGGTAGCCGAAGACAACAAAGGGGTGTCCACTTCCAATACCTGTCTGTCGTCAAAAAAAGCCCGCAGGGTTTTCAGTAAGGTTGCGCGAGCAAGACGCGCCTGATGTGTGGTAGTGGGTTGCCAGGACATAGCAGTGGCGTGCACCTGACAGGTGCACGCTATTCACTTATTTTTGTACGCGTGACACGTATTCGCCAGAGCGGGTATCGACCTTGATAACTTCGCCGGTTTGCACGAACAAGGGGACACGCACTACGGCGCCAGTGCTAAGTTTTGCTGGCTTGCCGCCGGTGCCCGCAGTATCGCCTTTCAGACCCGGATCGGTTTCCGTAATTTCCAACTCCACAAAGTTAGGTGGCGTCACGGTAATTGGAGAGCCATTCCACAGTGTGATGGTACATACATCATTCTCTACCAGCCACTTTACGGAATCACCCACGGCTTTTTCATCCGCAGCGATTTGTTCGAATGTTTCGTTATTCATAAAGTGGTAGAATTCGCCGTCGGTGTACAGATAGGCAAGCTCGGTGTCCATGACATCCGCGCTTTCTACGCTTTCACCTGAACGGAACGTTTTTTCAAGCACTTTGCCTGAAATCAGTTTGCGAATTTTAACCCGGTTGAACGCCTGGCCCTTGCCCGGCTTTACGTATTCATTTTCCAGAATGTTACACGGTTCGCCATCCAGCATGATTTTCAGGCCGCCTTTGAACTCGTTAGTGCTGTAATTAGCCATAGATCCTCTGATAAAACATAAGGTGCAAAATACAAAGTGACGCAAATAATACCTAAAAAAGCGATTGCTGTAGAGCATAACTGGCAAAAAGAGTTGGCTTTTAGTTTCACCAACCCCGAAGACCTGCTCAGCTACCTGCAATTGCCCGTCAACGCCTATCACGAGGATAGCAAAGCGAGGCGGTTATTTCCCATGCGCGTGCCCCGGCATTTCGCTGCGCTGATGGAAAAAGGCAACCCGAACGACCCGCTGTTTAAGCAGGTTATGCCACTAAAGGACGAGTTTGTAGTAACACCGGGATTTAGTGAGGATCCGCTGGAGGAGCACGATACCGCCGCGCGTGGACTGTTGCACAAATATGAAAGCCGGGCACTGCTGATTGTGCGTGGTGGATGCGCGGTAAATTGCCGATATTGTTTTCGCCGCCACTTTCCTTATGCCGATAACAGCGTAAGCCGGTCACAGTGGGAAGAAACGCTGACGTATCTGCGAGCCCACAACGAAATAAATGAAGTGATTTTTTCAGGCGGCGATCCGCTAATGGCCAAAGACGCCCAACTTAAGTGGCTGGCAGAAGAAATTGCCAACATCCCGCACGTAAAACGTTTACGCATTCACACGCGGTTACCCGTAGTGCTTCCCGAGCGAATCGATGACGAGTTTGTAAGCTGGTTTACCAACCTGCCACTGCAGCGCCTCATGGTGTTACATATTAACCACGCCAATGAAGTCAGCGACTCTTTGCGTGCGCGCTTACTGCCATTACAACAAGCGGGAGTCACCCTACTCAACCAAGCGGTATTGCTTAAGGGAATCAATGATACGCCTGACTCGCAGGTGGCGCTGAATGAAGCCGTGTTCGAAGCGGGAATTTTACCCTATTACCTGCATGTACTGGACAAAGTGCAGGGTGCCGGACATTTCTTTGTGGATGATGAAGACGCGACTGTACTGATGCGCGACGTGATAAGACGTCTGCCAGGTTTTCTGGTCCCGAAACTCGTCAGAGAAATCGGCGGCCAGCCTGGCAAAACGCCAATAGACTTACGTCTGCACCCGTAATTTACGCGAAGGTATTAATGTTGGCACCTATCGCAGGATTTGCCGAAGTGCTTTTTGGTACGTCAGCGGCTGATTCCAGCAGCTGAAGCGTCGCTTGTCCCTCTTGTTTTTGCTGGTTTTTAGCCATTTTAAGAGAAGCCAACTCAAGTGACGCACCGGACGTTCCAGAGGTGTTTGCACCTTGTAGATCCATACCAGTTTCCTTTGTTGCTTGTCGCAAAGTTAAAAAGTAGGCAGAATTGCCCACTTCTCCTGTTATCGACAGGCACTAAACAATCTTTAGATTTTTTTTCATATTTCAGGAATCGCATGCAAGAAATTCATCAACAGCTTCAGGACACCATTCAAACATTGTATCGCAAATCCATTGATGCCGATCAGGCGCTTGACCGCCTTCAGCAAGACCAAAAAGGCAAATTTGCCGCGATTTTTCCTGCAGAAGCCGGGTTTAGTACACAAGCCAAGCGGTTTGGCCCTTATGTTGAAGAAGTAACCCGCGACTGGCAGGCACTCAAAGAAACGAATGAAGACGAGGCCAAAGTCGCCCTACCAGATCTGGTGAAAAAGATAGAAATGATGCTGACTACACTGGCTCATTTTCAGGCCACACTGAATAAAGGATAAGACTATTTCGGTCTGGCCCTGGCGCTGCATATGTCAGCGCATTATGAAGCTTTTTGTGGCTCTGAAAGCCGTATATGCATAATCATTACAACGAGCAAAGCGCCCGGTAGCGCGCTGCTCGATGACTTTTACATCGCCAATTTACGCAGTGTTCTGCCTGTCAGGAGTCGGTCGATACTCCTGGGCTTTCAACGCGGCTACTCGATGTGGCTTTGTTCGCCTCGCGAGTCAGCGTAAAGAGCCATAGCCTTAAGGCGCTGTTTTATTTCATTGACTTCCTGAAGGTACTTGTCGCTGTCTACCCGACCGTAAACCTCTTCGAATTTACGCTTACTCAGTCCTTCCGGCAGTCCTTCTACAGGTGGCATAAATAAATCTTCATTACTCACAGAACCAATCAGGTGCTGCACCTCTGCCGCTTTATCGGGATCGGTAGCTACCGCGGCAAACTCGACGCCTGCCATATCAGCAGCGAGGTCGACAAAACTATACCCACTGCCTCCCATCGCCCTGTCCATCAGTTCTTTAAACTCGCCGATGGCCAGAGATACCCCCTGCTCAGACAATAACTTCAGCGCGGCAGAAATGATAAAATGTCGAGCCAGATCTTCGCGGCCACGAAGGAGTGCTGGTTTGGCAGGCTTTAGCGCGCGCTCGGCGTCCGGTTGAATATCGCCAACAAAATTCGCAATACGATGATGACCAACAAATACGGCAAGAGCAAGAATAGCAGCCTTATTATGCAACACCGCGGTGTCAGATGTGCTGCGCTGTGCAGCCCGTGCCAACGTCAGTTGCAAATAGTCAGCAAGAGAGTGCGACTGTGTATCAATGGACAAATCCTGCCAGGAAATATAACGCAGATAATACGCAGTCAGATCGCGTAATTCGGTATCCTGTTCCACCGTTAACCCGTTCTTCACCTCATTAAGACGTTTTAATAAGCCATCAAGGGGCGCAAGACTCAGCGTCACATCATCATGGGTCATCGACACCTGCTCGACCTGGGCGCGTGCATAGGTGGCAATATCACTTTGGGTCCAGGTGTTTACCAGCCATTCGGCGATACCAATAGCCAGCGATCCGGGAAGCGTAAGATCCCCCAGGCTAACTTTATCAATAATCAACCTGTCTCCGGGTAACACCGCAATGCTTACGTTCAGGAAGCCGTGTCCGCGGGTGTAAGGCAGTGCCAAGGTAAGATAAATAGCGCTAACCTCAGGGGTTATATTCACCTGGCCGCGAAAGTCTGAAGTGGCACGTTGAACAAAGCCAACAAGAGAATCAAATTGCGACTCGGTGATGGTCAGTTGCTGGCTTTGGTGGCGGTCTTTCAAACTGCGCTCCAGCTGCGCCAGTAATGCATTTACCGTTTCGGCATTATTTACCTGTTCCGGGGCAGACGCATTGACCAGGGGATCTTTCTCGACAATAAATAAAACCGCTGTCACCAACAGAACGAACAGCAACGCCATAACAGCAAGTAGCGTGCGAAAAATCATTGAAGCAGTGTCCGGGAGTCAGGCGAATAAGGGGTATTTTTTGTCATGAGCATAAAATTTGCAACGTCTACATCGAGGCTGTAGACCCGTTAAGCGTATAAAAGTTCTTTTTTCAAACGGTTACTGCGAACGTATCTCCGCCTCAACCCATTCTCGAAGTGAGTTGTAACGTGAGGTTGCACTACTAAAATCGTGCTTTTCTGAATGCGATGTTGGCACGACGACACAGCGCATTCCCGCATTCACAGCAGCTTCCAGGCCATGTTGCGTATCTTCCACGGCGATACAGTGTTGGCTATTCGCGCCGAGTTGCGCAGCCGCCTTCAGGTAACAATCAGGTGCAGGCTTGCTTTGCTCAACGTCTTCTGCCGCGACTACGACCTGGATCCATTGTTCGAAGCCATACGCTTTAAGCGTTCGTTGTACCGACAGCCCGCTCCCACCGGTAACAATTCCCAATGTATACCCGGCCTCTGCACACGCCGCCAGGGCTTCTTTCGCATAAGGCATTAGCGGGAACGCCTGAGACTGCAAGAACCCCCTGGTTTTGGCGTGCTTGGCATTGGCAAGCACCTGCGGGTTCACATCCATTGCAAAGTGTCTGACCACATCTTTCGCGTTCTGGTTTACCGGTATCCCGGCCATTTCTGCACAGTAAAAATTTTCGTCCAGCGTTATCCCGTACGGGGAAAGCACCTCTTGCCACAGCTGAAAATGTGTCGCTTCAGAATCGATGAGTGTGCCGTCGTGATCGAACAAAATAACGCGAGTTGCAGACGTGACAGTTGTTGTTAGTGTCATAGCTATCCCAGACGTGTTGTGCACTTGGTCTTAGACGTGGTTACTGCGAATCTGATTGAAGAATCGCATCAGGCCTACGCGCGCTTTCTTCGCAAACAGAAAGTCAGACTTAGACCAGGGTAACGATGCCTCTCCTTTCACTTCTGTCCATTTTTCAAACGACTGGCGGGGAGACAACGAGCCGGTTTCACTCACTTGAGCTTTGCTCTTGTCAGGGTTACCGGCCCACTCTACTAATTGCTTTTCCGGTCTGCGAAAAATGTATAATCGGGTATTATCGCGTGAATGATCCAGCTTTATCACCATCACGCCTCTGACATCCCCTTCGTCTATGGCCTCCAGACCTTGCAATAAGCGAATATTGGTATTACTGAGGATATAATCTGAGGTGTCTTGTCGAAAATACTTGTCGATTTTGTTTAGCAGTGGAATATCTGCATCACCGGTAGAACAGGTCCAGCTGCCATTCATGACTACCGCTGAAAAGGTGCCGCTGCAGGTTACCGTCGTTTCATTCAGTAGCAGAGTCAACGCCTCGCCCGAACCATCAAGTAACGACATCTGCGCGGTAATACTGTTAATCTTGTCGTCGATTGTCGACAACAGTGACAGGCGCTGACGTGACAGAAAAGTGGCATAAATCGAGCAGAAATGTTTAACAAGCTGTTCAGACTGGTAACGGCTTTGTGCATCAACATGCAGATGCGATGGATGATGACACGACACAATCCCCCACAAATTTCCTGAAAGTATCACCGGTATAGAGAAGGATGTCGTTATGCCCATGTTCCTAAGATACTGGGCGTGAACCGGTGACACGCTACGCAGGTCAGACCACGTCAGGTCGGGGGGAGTATCACTGTCACCCAGAATGTCTACCGGCGGCTGATCAACATGGTCAATTAGCCGTGAGGGGTTTTCAAAGTACATCTTGCGTGCAATCTGAGGAATATCTGACGCTGGGAACTTGAGGCCAAGGTACTCAACATCATCCTTTCTTGCGTGCTCTGAAATCACCTCGCCTGTCCAGTCATCTTCAAACCGATAAAGCAGCAAACGATGAAAGGGCAAGACTGACGAAATGGCGGTGAGCAACTTCTCCCAGTAATCTTTTGCTTTCCATTCGGTATGCGTGGGAGGGTAAAGTATCGCTCTGAGTTCAGACAAGGACCAGTTGCTCCCCTGCAGATTCACTGGTTCAGCTTCTACGACAAAGGTATTCTCTCCACGCAAAACCCGCAGATTGACCTTTTTGCTCCCGATGCGGTGATCAAACCGGCATACACGAGCACCTTCACTTCTTCCAACCTCAGAGCACAGTGCTGTATCGAACCAGGTTTGCTCTGAAAGTGACTGACCCACAAGTGTTTCGGCCTTGATACCCAAAATGTCATTAGTATTGTCACTGACATAGCGGATCTGCATTGATTCGCTATCTGCCACCAAGAGCGCGCCAAAGTTTTGTATTTGTCCGCTTAAATGGAGCTGTTCCTTTTCACAGTTAGCAACAATATCTGTGCTGCTCAACTGAGCGTGCTTGGCATCACTCATGTTGACGGGTTACGTGATTTTTTAAGCAAATCCATAAACGCGTCCGGCGACATGGGCTCATTGAAGTAATAGCCTTGAGCAATCTCACATTCTGACTCCTTCAAAATGGTAAACTGCCTTTCCTCCTCGACGCCTTCTGCAACCACTTTCAACCCCATCGCAGCCCCCATTTTAATAAATGCCTGAGTTAACACACGACTATCGTCGTCCTCTGCAATATTCTTTATAAAGTCACGATCTATCTTGATTTCATTAATACGAAGCTTGCGTAGGTAAATAAGTGAAGACTGATTTAAAGCAAAGTCGTCGACACTGAGCTCAATTCCCATATCGGACAACTCTTGCAATGTACCTTTGATCTTCTCCATGCGATTGAGCAGTGCGTTCTCTGCTATCTCAAATTTAATCGCGCTGGACGGCACTTTATGCGTTTTCAGCATGTCAGCCACGCCGGATGCGAAGTCAGCCTGCTTTAATTGCTTCGTAGAAATATTAACTGATATCTGCGGCAACTCGATACCGTCACTGTCTTTTCGTGCAACAAGCTGAATCACCTTCTCCAGCGCCAGCATGCCTACACTATCAATGAGCTTACTTTTCTCTGCAATTTCAATCAACTGTGAGGCTGGTAATGACTTCAGTATGTCATCATCACTGCGCAACAGCGCTTCAGCCCCAACGACTACGCCAGTCAGTACTTCTACCTGTGGCTGCAGTAATACTTCGAAACTGTCATTGGATAACGCACCTCGTATTGCCTCTTCAACCTTAACGCGTTTGTCAGCCTCATCTTTCATCTGCTGAGTAAAATATTGGTACTGGTTGCGTCCTTTTTTCTTGGCGATGTACATCGCCTCGTCAGCATGTTTCAGCAAAGACTGATGGTTTTCACCATCGTTTGGATACACGGCGATGCCCACACTTGCTGAAATCCGAAGCTCATGCTCGTGAATATCGAATGGCATATCGATAAGCTCTATGATGCGCTTTGCCACATCGTCCACTTCACTGAGATCGTTAGCAGGTATCAGGGCAACAAATTCATCGCCTCCTAACCGGGCCAGCATATCAGTATCGCGGGTGCAGGTTTGTAATCGCCGGGTCACCTGTTTTAATAATGCGTCTCCCACATTATGACCCAGGTTATCATTCACCTGCTTAAAGTCATCCAGGTCAATGAACATCACACCACAGCGCGCTCCGGCACGGCTGGCATTGCTGATCATAAAGTTCAGACGCTCAGTCATGACACTGCGATTTGGCAGCTTGGTCAGTTCATCATGAGTAGCCAGGAATTCTATTTTTTTCTGTACGCCCTTGATTTCATTAACATCGCTATAAGTCGCTACGTAATTCTGGTGTTCACCATCGGCATCACGCACTTTATTGATCGTCACCCACATTGGGATTTCCTGACCGTTTTTATGCTGATTGATAATTTCACCCTGCCAATACCCTTTTTCTTCCAGGGTATTGAGCATGTTGTCGTAGAACTCGTCAGTATGCTGTCCAGACGCCAGTAACGTTGGCTTTTTACCAATAATGTCGCTAAGTGAGTATCCCGTAAACTCAGTAAAAGCGTCATTACTGGTGATAATTGTTTCGTCTTTATCCGTAATCAGGATAGCCTCACCCACCCTATCAAACAGCTTACCCGCCAGTTTTAACTGCTCGTTAGCATGACGGTTTTTAGTGATATCAGTGGCCTGCGTACAGATAGATTTGATAGTTCCTTCGGCGTCAAAAATCGGAAAGCGGACACTTTCCAGCACGATGCGGCCCCTGCCTAAATCGAAATCATCCACCGTTTTGATAGGTGTCAGCGTCCGCATGGTATCGAGATCTTTTTCACGGAAACTGATTGCCACGTCTCGCTCGAATAACTGTAAATCGGTCTTGCCTAATACATCTTTTGCTTCCACGCCGAAAATGTCTTCAAAACGCGCGTTCACAAATTCATAGCGCCCGGAGTTGTCTTTCAACGCCACGACAGCGAGCGAGTTATTCATTATTGATAACAGTTGTTCCTGGCTCTTTTCAATGCGCTCATGCGCCATAACCAATTCAGAATTATCAATAATGACCAGTATCGCGCCGGTGATCCGGTGTCGATTATTAAAAACTGGGGTAACGAATACGTTGTAAGTTTCTGAGGATGTTGGCTTTATAACAATGTTGGTTTTCGCGCCAGTCTGCAGCGTATTGCCGATGCGTCGCCCGATATCTTCAAAATAATCCGGCAGGTTCAGGTCCCCAAACATGCGCTGATAAGAGCCATTATTTAAGTGGAAACGCCGGTTTGCCGCATCATTAGTTCGGTTCAGGCGTAAATCGGTATCAAACACCAGGATCGGGAAATCCAGGGTATTGTAAACACTTTCCAGCTCATTATTGATAGCCGCCACTTCTGACGACTTTTTCATACTTTCTTCGTTTACGCTGATGAGCTCTTCATTGGTTGCCTGAAGCTCTTCATTCGTGGCTTCAAGCTCCTCATTATTCGCCTGCAGCTCTTCGTTGGCGGCCTGCACCTCTTCGTTCAGCGCCTGCATTTCCTCAGCGGAGGCTGCCATTTCCTCCGTCAGCGTTTGTAGCTGTTCTCTCGCCGCTATCAGCTCGGCGACATCGGCATTATCTGTATCATAATCACTGTTATCTTCTACCGGTGTGGCGGACTCTGCCTCCCGGAAGTTAATCAGATAATGCTCTGCATCCCGTTTTTCCAATGGGATCACGGCCAGCATCCAGGGGCGCTGGTGATCCGCCTCGACCTTACGACTGCGACTTAACGATATATCACCGGTACGCTTTGCTTTGTTCATTGCAGAAATCAATTCTGCGGAGAACTCTGGCGTAATCAGTTTGGACAGATTTAGCTCTGGTACTCCAGAAGGGAAATTAATAAAAGGCTTCAACCGGCCATAAGAGTGAAGCACCGAAAAGCGGGAATTTATGAGAATAGAAGGACCAAACTCTTCCAGCACAGCATTAGTAAAGATGCGTTCATAGCTGTTGCTTACGGCTTCTTTCACCCGAGGGGCGGGCATACTGCTTTTCAACATCTTAGGCACAACAGGTGGCTTGGTATTTTCGCTCACCTTGAAGATGCGACTGCGCCGGTCCAATGGCACAAAGAACTCTTCTTTCAGACCAATAGATTCGGATTTACCTAAAAACAGGACGCCATCATCTACCAGAGAGTAACGGAACAGCGACAACACACGGTGCTGCAGGTCGTTATTGAAATAGATCAACACGTTACGGAAAGACACCATATCGACATGCAGAAATGGCGGATCGCGGGTAATGTCCTGACGGGAAAATGTTATTGAGTCACGCAGCTTTTTATTTGGATAGTACGCGTAATTTGTGAGCTTAAAGTACTTATCGACCAACTCGGTATCAAGACTGTTTACTGCATGGGGACTGTAAGCCCCTTTGCGAGCAACAGCCAGCGCATGGTCATCAATATCGGTGGCAAAAATCTGAAGTTTACATGCTTTGCTCTGCACTTCGATTTCTTCCAGAAACAGAATTCCTATTGAATAGGCCTCTTCCCCGGTGGCACACCCGGCCACCCACACGCGTACGTTATCCGTTTCACCTTTACGTTCAATAATGTCCGCGATGTAGCCCCTGATCGCTTTGAACGCGTGCTTATCGCGGAAAAAATCAGTGACCGAAATAAGCAGCTCTTTTGCCAGTGCTGTGACTTCTTCCGGATGCTTCTCAAGGTAGGCCAGGTATTCGGTAAGGCTATTCTTCTGGGTGGCTATCAGACGCCGGTTTACCCGCCGTAACAAGGTCGACTGTTTATAAAAACTGAAATCAATTTTTGTCGCTTCACGAATTTTATTGTAAAGCGCTGACATTAACTCGGCTCTGGCCTCCTCCGATGGCGGAAAAAAACTACGAGCAAAGTTTTGCGAGATATGCGCAATTTCCTGACCAATATCTTCAGGTTCCAGGATTTTATCGACATCAACCGTTTCAAGCGCAGACTGCGGCATACCATCATATTTGCTGGAACGCGGATCTTGCACCAACGCAAACCCACCGACGCCTTTTATTGCTTTCAGCCCTCTGGCGCCATCGTTGCCAGTGCCGGAGAGCACCACCCCGATAGCGTGGTCTCCCAACTCATCGGCCAGACTCTCGAACAGTAAGTTTACCGCCGGCTTGGGCGCAATTTCAGCGGGCTCGGTCTCAAGGTGCAGTGTACCATTGCGATAAAGAATGTGATGCCCGGGAGGCCCTACGTAAACCGTGTTTTTCTCTACCACCATCCCATGGCTAATTTCTTTGACAGGGAAGGTGGTTTCACGGGCAAGAATATCCGCCATCTGGCTTTTGTGGCTGGGTGAAAGGTGTTGTGCAACAATCAGCGATGCATTTAGGTCATCGGGGAGTCCCGCTACCAGACCTATAAGTGCCTCAATACCACCAGCAGAAGAGCCCACGCCTACTACAAACGGTGCTTTCTGGGAGTGCTTTTCTGCCTTTTCGGTGTCCATTTCCATCTTGTCTGTTCGACCTTTCACTATTTCTTTAACATATTCGTTGTACCGGCTTTAGACATTTGTCTAAAACGAGACGTTAGCACAATTTTTTGAGACGTGACATTAAACAATTGAACGTAAAATAAACAGCGCTGCATGTCTGTGTGAGCGCGTAAATTTCATGCTTCGATAGCGCTGCTTACCAGGTACCATCGCCTCGTTTCACGCTTATTTTTCGACCTTGCCTGTAATGCGTGAGAGTCGACTACGTAGTAACAAATTCGGTTTACCCGTTTATATGCACAAATGTGCCTGAAAATGCAGAGTTTGCCTATTAAACGTTTCACGCTTAACCGCGGTAGCTGAACATTCTCCTACACGGTGGGCTGCGCGAAGCGATGTGCCCCTGCATCACAGGCCGGAGTTGAACTATTTTCGTTGAGGATAACTGCAAGGTCAGGCGTACCGGACCTCACGGAAAACAAAAATAAGCCGCGCAGTCTGCCTACACGACTTCAGCCATATTACCTTTGCTCTCTAGCCAGGTTTTTCTGTCGCCAGAGCGTTTTTTCGCCAGTAGCATATCCATCAGCTCCAGCATATCCTCGGCGTCATCGCAGGTAAGCTGTACCAGTCGGCGGGTATTCGGATCCATGGTGGTTTCACGCAACTGGATCGGGTTCATTTCCCCCAAACCTTTAAACCGCTGCACATTCACCTTGCCCCGCTTTTTCTCGGCTTCAATGCGGTCCAGAATTCCCTGTTTTTCACCTTCATCCAAGGCGTAGAACACTTCTTTTCCTACATCAATTCTGAAAAGTGGCGGCATGGCGACATACACATGGCCATTATCGACCAGTGTGCGGAAATGTTTAACGAACAATGCACAGAGTAAAGTTGCGATGTGGAGTCCGTCAGAGTCTGCATCGGCAAGAATACAAATTTTGCCGTACCGCAGACCACTCAGATCGGTTGAATCGGGATCAATTCCCAGCGCCACCGAGATATCGTGTATCTCCTGTGACCCCAGTACCTGAGAAGAATCCACCTCCCAGCTGTTCAGAATTTTACCGCGCAGCGGCATGATCGCCTGATATTCTCGATCGCGTGCCTGTTTCGCCGACCCGCCGGCAGAATCCCCTTCCACCAGGAACAGCTCAGACATCGAGATATCCTGAGATGAACAGTCTGTGAGTTTGCCGGGTAATGCAGGCCCTTGCGTAACTTTTTTCCGTGCGACTTTTTTGTTCTGACGAAGACGGCGCTGCGCATTACTGATACACATTTCCGCGAGCGCTTCAGCAATGTCAGTGTGTTGATTCAGCCACAGGCTGAAGGCATCTTTCACTACGCCGGAAACAAACGCCGATGCCTGACGAGAAGATAAACGCTCTTTGGTCTGGCCTGCAAACTGCGGATCCTGCATTTTCGTTGATAGAATGTAGGCACAGCGGTCCCAGATATCATCCGGCGATAATTTTACACCGCGTGGCATCAAATTGCGGAACTCACAGAACTCGCGCATCGATTCCAGTAACCCCTGACGCAATCCGTTTACGTGAGTGCCGCCCTGTGCTGTGGGGATGAGGTTCACATAGCTTTCAGTGACCAGCTCGCCACCTTCGGGCAGCCACATTACCGCCCAATCGGCCGCTTCATGGTTGCCGCTGAACGTACCAACGAACGGGTCGTCCTGTGGCACGGTTTCATATTGCTCCACGGCCTGATATAAATAATCTCGCAGCCCATCCTCGAAATACCACTCGTCAGACTCTTTCGCGATTTTGTTATCAAAGCGAATGCGAAGGCCAGGACACAATACTGCTTTGGCGCGCAAATTATGCTTTAAACGACTGACCGAAAATTTTGCCGAATCAAAGTACTGAGGGTCGGGCCAGAAATGTACTCGCGTGCCGGTATTACGTTTGCCGCACGAGTCAATAACCTGCAGTTCTTCAATTTTGTCGCCGTTGGCAAAGACAATCTGGTAGACATTACTGTCGCGTCGTATGGTCACCTCAACACGGTTCGATAACGCATTGACCACCGAAATCCCTACCCCGTGAAGACCACCGGAAAACTCGTAATTTTTATTGGAGAATTTACCGCCAGCATGAAGCTTGCTCATGATGAGCTCCACCCCGGATATTTTCTCTTCCGGGTGAATATCTACCGGCATCCCCCGGCCATCGTCGATGACCTCCAGCGACTGATCTTCATGCAATACGACTTTGATATTGGTTGCATGACCAGCCAGCGCTTCATCTACAGAGTTATCAATGACTTCCTGCCCAAGGTGATTCGGGCGGGTGGTATCGGTATACATGCCAGGACGTCGTTTGACAGGCTCCAGGCCGTTTAACACCTCAATGGCATCAGAATTATATTGATTAGACATAGTTATCGTTATGGTTGCGCGCAGTTAGAGGGCATTTCTTTGACGATGTTATCAGGGGTTGGGTATACCGGCAATGCCCCACTCACTCCGGAAAGAGAAACCAGACCGCCAGCCGCACAAAGCCCACTGATAATGCTGACAAATACATCGAATTAGAATGTAAATCACAGGGTTAAAAAACGTTAGACGTACTACCTGTCAGAAGATCAGGTTGGTGTCGCCGGTATCTGATGGCTATCCACGCGCTGAGTTTAAAGATATCAGCCAGAGGTTACCGTCAGACAAACCGGCACCAATATATAAACAGTGGCATTTTGCCAATGACACCTGATCGCCAACGGCATGTACCTTACCCGAAAAAACCAGGCTTAATTCCCAAGTAAGAATGTGGCAATGGCAGGTAAATGTGATTCGTAGTTAGTAAAGCTGTGGTCGCCGCCCTCTTCCACCACCAGCGCACTGGCCTTATATTTCTGTTTCGCTTCGCGATAGTCCAGCGTTTCATCGCCGGTTTGCAGCATCACGTGATAGCTCTCTGGCTGACGAATTTCGGCTGAATCAAGATCACGCAGAAACTGCATGTCGTCGGCTACCAGTTCAAACTCTTCGCCGCTGTACGGATTTACGTGTTTACCCAGAAAGTCTTTAAGCAACTCATAAGGTGCGACCGCCGGATTCACCAACACCGCTTTACCGCCAAAAGATTCCACCAGCCAGGTAGCCAGAAAGCCCCCCATTGAGCTGCCAATCACCTTCAATCCACCCTCTCTTATTGCGGGCTGCGCATCCAGTAAGTCGAGCAACTGGGCTTTGACTTTGGCCGGATAATTTGAGAGCTGCGGTGTGTGAAGCGTCACATCCGGGTGGTGCGTCTTAAACCAGGCTCTGGTCGCCTGTGCTTTTACGGATTGTGGCGAACTAAGAAAGCCATGAAGGTACAGCACATGTGTCAAGAGAGTCTCCTTATTGTTGTCGTCCAGTTTCCATCATCCGACAGCAATAACTCGCGGTATCCGGGTTGTGTGTCGTCTACCCCAAAGTCTGGCTGCATCGCCCATTGCCAGCACGTAGAAGGCACGCCCATTATGGCACAGTCTGCAATGTCGTAGTGAGAGTGCGTGTGGATATGGCCATGAAGCGCCGCGCGCAATCCAGGTTGCTGCACTATCCATTGCGCCACCTCTTTTGCGTTGGTCAGGCAATGCCTGTCCATCCAGCTGTCAGAAGGCAGGATATGATGATGTAAAGCAAGCAAATGATGATGTTGTGGATGTGTTTGCATCGCCTTGGCTACTGCGTCCAATTCTGATGCGCTGGCATGCCCCAGCGTGCCTTTAAAACGTGTGTCTATACCGTGAATTTCCCAGTTGCCCAGGCTGACTGGGCTGCCGGCACGCAGTTGCTTGTGATCCAGCGAGGCTTCAAACGAAGGATTCCCGTCGTGGTTTCCGGGTATCACATACCACGGTGTATCGCCCAATGTATCCGTGAGCATAGACAGGAACAAACGATAACTTTGCGGTGAATCATCGCCGCTAATATCGCCTGTGACTATCAGCATGTCCGGTGACGCCTGCATTAACAGCGACAATACCGCTTGCAGTGATGTTGCGGGGTTGTTGTCATGCGCCTCATGTGACGGCTCCCCAAACAAGTGGCAATCGCTAATCTGTATCAGACGCTTCACGCTTCGGTCATCACCTGCGGCTTTTGCTTAAGACAAAAATCGAGCCATTCAGCCAAAAAGACATTAACCATGTGCTTTTCGTTGCGCTGGCGCATTTTGCTGTTGGGATAAGTGTATGAGGGCTTAAACGCGCCGGTATTCTGACTGCTTATCACTTCAGCCATTCTGGCATCATGATACAACCGCACCGTCATGGCAGGTTTTAAGTAAGCCGGCGCTGAAGCATGACGCTGTTCAATCGTTAATGTGCTGGTGTAGCGCGCAGAGTCAGTGATTGTAATGGCGTAGCACAACGATTTTCCCACGCGGAACTGGTAACACAGCTCTTCGGTATCGCAGTCAGGCAAGATACGCATAAAATGCGTATAGTTCAGCTCACCGAGCGCTTGCATGGTGGGTAAATGGGGGACGTACTTGCGCGTTGATTGAGTCACTGTGACTGCCACTGCTCCATAAGTTCGGATTTATGTAAGAAAAACCATTGTAGCGCAATTATTGACGCTGCGTTGTCAATATGGCCATTTTTCAGCCATTCAAGGGCAGTTTTTTCTGCCACCCGGTGCACACGGATATCTTCTGACTCCTCCTCCAGGCCATGGATCCCCTCTGCGGTAGACGCATCGGTCTGGGCAACATAAATGTGTAAACGCTCCGTGGTGCCCCCCGGGCTGGACAAATAACTGCAGGCAGGCGTCAGGTGCTGCAACGTAATCCCAGCTTCCTCCATGGCTTCGCGGTGGCACACCGATTCCTTCGTTTCCCCTTTATCAATGATACCGGCGATAATTTCGATAAGCCAAGGACTTGAAGATGTTGCCAGCGCCCCAATTCTTACCTGCTCGATTAAGACAAGCTCCTGGCGACTGGGATCATAAGGCAAAACCCCGACGGCATGACCTCGCTCAAAAATCTCGCGTTTGACGTCGTCACTCCACCCGCCAGCGAAGAGTTTGTGACGAAAGGTATATTGCTGCATTTTAAAAAAACCATTATACACCGGAGTAACATCAGTAATTTCCACATCATTTGAGGTAAATGCAGGGATTTCTTTGCTCATTTGCAGTCACTTTTGCCTGTAAAAGATTTATGATGCATAGTACAGATTGGAAAGCCCGTTGTGAATGCGTGCCCTGCGCTCCAGCTTTCTGTTCTGGATAACACAAGAAGCCCGTCCAGGTGCATTTTTGAATCAAAACCGGTGTGGAAACATATTCTGTTACAGTTGAACAAGGACTGTTACCACTCTAGGCTGTTGGTTTGCAGTTGATTTTCATACACTTTCAACCATTAGCAGTCCCAGTGACTACAATTTTACAAACAGGAAGGCGCAAGCATGAAACGAACTCTACTGTCGCTGATGATTGGCATGGGAATCACCTCATCCGCATTAGCCGATGACTTATTACAGGTTTATCAACAGGCCCTGGCCAATGATCCCCTGGTAAACCAAGCAAAAGCACAGCGCGATGCTGCTTATGAAGGTATCTCTATTAGCCGCGCAAACCTGTTACCACAAATTTCAGGCTCGGTAGGCTACACGGTGGGAAGCTCAGAGCGCACTGACTTTGCGCAAAATGATGATGGCAGTCTCTCCATCAATATTATCGACTCTGATTCTGAAACCCTTTCATACGGGCTGAACCTGGACATGTCCCTTTATGACCATGCTAACTGGGTGGGCCTGGATCGTGCAGAGAAAGTGGCGCAACAAAGCGATGCGCAATATGCCGCCACCATGCAGCAACTTATAGTGCGCGTGGTAACGGCGTATTTTAATGTGCTTCGTGCCCGTGACAATGTGGAATTTGTGCGAGCAGAAAAGCGTGCCATTGAACGTCAGTTAGAGCAAACCCGTCAGCGCTTTGAAGTCGGGTTAACCGCCATCACGGACGTTCACGAAGCGCAGGCAAATTTCGATAATACCGTGGCCCAGGAAATTCAGGCGGAAAACCAGTTAGAGTCTGCACTGGAAGCCATGCGTGTGATTACCGGTAAATACCATGACCGCTTGTATGGTCTGGATACCAGCACATTCTCAGCCACCGTGCCTACGCCAAATGCCGTTGAGGCATGGTTGGAAACTGCGCAGGATAGAAACCTGGCGCTGTTAGTCGATAAACTGGCGATGGATATCGCCAAAGAAGATATTTCAGCCGCCCGTTCCGGCCACCTGCCAACATTGGGACTGAATGCCTCTGCAGGACGTACCAAAAGCGATATTGAAAGTCAGGGACGCGATATTTCGCTGCCCTCGCTGGATGATTACAGCATTGGCGTGCAGTTAAACGTACCTATCTTTCAGGGGTTGCGTGTTAGTTCACAGACTGATCAGGCCCGCTTCCAGTACGTAGCGGCAAGTCAACAAGCTGAACAGACGTACCGTGAAACGGTGCAGTCGGTGCGCAGCTCCTACAATGATGTAAAAGCGGCTATCTCTACCATTCGCGCGCTTGAACAAGCGGTTGTTTCCGCCGAAAGCGCTCTGAAAGCAACCGAAGCCGGTTTTGATGTAGGTACCCGTACCATTGTGGACGTGCTGGACAGCACACGAAACCTGTTCGACGCCCGCAGAAATCTGTCCGGAGCTCGTTATGATTTCATCCAGTCGGTAGTGGGCCTGAAAGAGGCCGCAGGTACGCTGACAAATGAAGATATCGAGCAAATCAACCGCGGCCTGGAGCCGGTTTCAGCGGAATAAACTTATGTCGGAGAGACGGTATGGTCTCTCCGTTTATTTCCCCTCGCGGTGTTCCCAAGTTCCCGTCACAACGCTTGTTTTTTAATTCGCCACAAACGTTAATTATAGCCAGAGAACGACGCTACCCGCTTTTATTCTTCACGGCAGCACCAATGTTACGAAATTAAGCCACGGGTTCGGTTTAGTGCTCTTCTGGTTGTAAATGCCGCACCGATTCGAGCATCGACAGTGTTGTGAGAAGTTCGTATTTCAACTGTTGAGCGTTATCGCGGGTAAGATTACAATCCTCAAGCAACTGGGCGAGGTGATACAACTTCCCTTTAAGTGTTACACGTTTTTCATCCATGAAAAGGTTCCTGTTTGTCTTCGTTTACATTTTAGCCAGCAAACGGGCAGTTTCGCAACCAGTAAACCATTTAATCAACCCTATTGACTCCCAGGTGAAACATAAGAAATGCAAGCCTCTGTTCTTCAAGCAAAATTTGAGCGTATTCGAGCGAACAAACTTTTCGAAACCTTTGTCATCGTCGTCATCATTGCGTCCGCGTTACTGGTCGGTGCCAAGACGTATGACATGCCTGCCGGTGTCGCGACTGTCACTGTGTTTCTGGACTGGTTTATCAGCGCATTTTTTCTGACCGAAATCACCATCCGCTTTCTGGGCGAGAAGCGTAAACGCGACTTTTTCAAGAGTTTCTGGAACTGGTTCGATACTGTTATCGTCATCATATCTCTCATCCCTGCTGACGATACCGAGATGGCGCTGGTAGCACGCCTGGTTCGCGTGTTTCGTGTATTGCGGATGATATCAA
Source organism: Alteromonas sp. H39 (assembly GCF_047556435.1). Classification (GTDB taxonomy): domain Bacteria; phylum Pseudomonadota; class Gammaproteobacteria; order Enterobacterales; family Alteromonadaceae; genus Alteromonas. The sequence continues at coordinate 752,314 of NZ_CP180210.1, read as the reverse complement.
TCATCCCGGAGCTCCGCCTGCTGCTGGTATCGCTGGTAAAGGCACTGCCACAGCTGGGCTACGTCATGCTGCTGATGTTTATTATTTTCTATATCTACGCGGCAATCGGCAGCACCTTGTTTGAAAACATTAATCCGACACTGTGGGGCGATATCACTATCTCGCTGTTAACCTTGTTCCGGGTTATGACGTTTGAAGACTGGACTGATGTGATGTATGAAACCATGGAAGTCTACCCATTAAGTCCGTTCTTTTATATCAGCTTCATTTTCTTAACCGCGTTTGCTTTTTTGAATATGGTCATCGGCATTGTGGTCAATGTGATGGAGCAGGAAAACGAGAAGATCAGAAAAGAAGAGGCCGAAGAAAATAACGAGCCGACATTAGAGGATGTGATGGAAGAGCTCCGTGTGATGCGGCGCGAAATACAGGCTATAAAACATGATGAGAAAAACATCTGATGGCAACAGTGTGTTAGTGGCTTCTGATACGGGCAGCCACTAGCCTGAACCCGGCATAATGCTAAGGCCAGGACATCATCGAATGACGCTGTCCTGGCTGCTTTTTCAGATCCCGAAGGCCTGTTTAATATCTTTCAGACGTGTTTTCGCTGCTTCTGACGTTATTGGCCGGTCTTCCAGCTTACGCCTGGCCAGTGCCAGGTTGTCCGCCACCAGCAATGCCTCAACATAATTAAGAAAGACATCATCCGAGCCGATTTCCTCATTGGCGATCCCCTCGTACAGCGATAAGGCTTTTTGCGTGTTACCACGTCTCATTTCGATTTGCGCCAGCGTATCCACGATGTCAGGGTTTCTGGGCTGCTGTTCAACAGCCCGGGCCGCCAGCGGTTCAGCCTTCTCCAGATTGTCTTCTTCAAAGTAAATGTATGCCAGGTTATTCAGTGCCACATAATTATTCGGCACAACCTTCAACACATGCTCGTAAGCGAGCTTCGCTTTATTCCTGTCATGGGGGATCAGGCGCTCGGCATACAGCATATGCACCCGGATATCCTGCGGCTCGGCATTCGCGTGTAGCGCTAAAAGCGCCAGCGCTTCTTCCCCCTGTCCTGCAAGCTCATGAGCCGCGGCCAGTAACAAGGCATTTTGCTCGTTGGGCTTCGCCTCATAGGCAACCTGAATGTGCGCTATGGCATCAGCAGGCTTGTTCTCCAGCACCAGCACCCGGCCCAGAATGCCGCGTACAAACGGCAGTGACTTCACATTGTCAGGCAGCGGTTCGATAATCGTCCGGGCTTTTTGAGGCTCTTTGTTCATCGCGTGAAAATAGGCCTTTAATACCCGTATTTGTGTATCGGGTCGTTTGTTCAGAAACGCCTCGGTTAGCGAAATCGCTTCAGCAAACTTCTTCTGAACATCCAGAATCAGAAGCATACCCAGTGCGGCGTTTTTATCCTGTGGGTAACGCTCCAGCCATTGACTGAAATGTGCAGTTGCCTGTTGAACATCATTATTTTTTACCAATGCCTGGCCTTTGAGATTCCAGTACGTCATTGGTGAGCTCTTATCTGGCTTCACTTCACTTAATGTTGCCAGGGCGCTATCCAGCTCGTCGTTGGCGAAATACATACGCGATAATAATATCCGCATTGCCAGATTACCCGGGTCTGCGTTAAGTCGCTGTTCAACGTAACGGACCACTGACTCGCCGCCTGTCTCTTTTTTAATTGAGTACAGCAGCGTGATGGCATCCACATTGTCAGGCATGTCTTCAATAAGCGCATTGAGCACGCTGACAGCCTCACCCTGATTATCGTTAGCCAGCGCGTAACGCGCCTCCAGCATCCGCACCGTCGGCGCACTTGCATCGACACTTTTGGCCTGTGAAAGGTAGTTTTGTGACTGCTCAAGGTTTCCCTCAAGCAAACTGATATCGGCGAGATAAACGTAGGGAAGCACGGTATCCGGCTTCGCTTCCCGGATTTGCTCAGCCAGTGCACGGGCTTTTTCGAGCTCGCCGGTAGCAACATATGCCGTCATCAGCGTGCGTTGTGTCGCGACCGATTCCGGCGCTTTCTCTACGGCAGCTTCAAGGTTAACCAATCCACTTACGTTATTTAACGATAACTGCAGGATCCCTAATCTGGCCAGATCATCAGAGGTGGTACTGACTGTCTCTGTGCGATCAATCATTTTCTGCGCGTCGACGATATTACCCTCGCGGAGCAGTTGAAACCCGGCTTTGGAGAAAAGTGCGGCATCTTCCTGCATGCTGCCTTCCACACGATCCAAGATGGCGGTAGCATCTTCACTTTCCCCCTGCTGCAACAGGCTGTCAGCCAGCATACGCAGCCCCGGATGATTATCCGGCAATTGCGACGCAATCATCGTCAGATGACGACTGGCGGCATTATAATCCTGCATTTGATAGGCGCTGAACCCGGCGATGAGGCGCACGACCGGATCGTTACGCCCGTTCTGAATCGCTTTTTCCAGTCGCATCAGTGCGGTTTCGTAGTCGCCTTCAGAAGAAGCAATAATCCCTTTGTACTGATTCAGCAGACCATGATCGTCATTAATTTTTAACAGCTCATCTACGTGCGGTTTCGCGGCATCAAGTTGACGCAGTTCAATCAACAGTGAGATCAGTGCAAAGCGGCTGGTGATATCAGAAGGATAACGATCGATATAGGCCTGATAGACCTCTACCGCTTCTTCTGGTTGCTTGAGCATCAGATGGAGCCGCGACAGCTGCATCAGCACATCTTTATTTGACGGAGCCTGCTTGCGCAAGGCCTGAGTTTGCGTCAGGGCTGTTTCATAATCTTGTTGGATGATTGATTGGTGGGAATCAATGAGACCTTTATATACTGATGAGGTATCCAGGGCTGATAGTTCTTCAATCAACGCTTCAGCTTCTTCGGTTTTCTCCAGTTGCATCAGCGCCTGAAGTTTATAAAAGCCAACTTCAGCCTTTTCTACAGCAGTAAGCCCGGTAGTGTTATGGTCAACCCCCGCGAGGGCATTTTCCGCACCGGTTCGCTGGTAGGCCTGAGAAAGTAACGGGATCACGTCAGATGCTGGTTGCCCAAGATCTATCGCCCGGTTTAGTTCCTTTTCGGCACCGGCATAATCGCCCTGTGCCAGATAGAGCTTACCAAGCTCAAACCTGGGCTGCGCAGCAGTAGGGTCAAGCTGAATGGCATTTTTATATTCGATGACAGCAGCCTGGGAGTCTTCAGCGTCGGTGTGCGCTTTCGCTGCTTTAAGATGCTCTTCAACCGTTTTTTCGCTACAACCGCTAAGCCCCGTGATTACACACGCGGCCAGCGTTACCGAAATCAGCGACCGCCTCATAAAGCCTGTTCTATTCATCCTGTACACCTACTGATAATTATAATTCTGGTTCCCTTTGGACAGAGTATGCAACATTGCATGGCAACTCGTCCGTTATTCTAATATAATACAGGTTTTGCAACCTTTGCCGGCAAGTCATCCCGACTTAGCGCCCGCCTTAGCACCAGGACCCTTAATGACCACTACTGTCGAATTGACATTTAGCGACCTCAACCTACCTGAACCCATCTTACAAGCCTTAGAGAAAGTTGGCTACGAGAAACCCTCTCCAATTCAGGCAGAAAGCATTCCGTTGCTACTGCAGGGTCATGATCTGCTGGGTCAGGCACAAACAGGCACGGGGAAAACGGCCGCCTTTGCACTGCCAATGTTGGCAAATATTGATGCCGACGAGAAAAGCCCGCAACTTCTTGTTTTAGCGCCAACCCGCGAACTGGCAATTCAGGTTGCCGAAGCGTTCCAGGTGTATGCCAGCTTCAGTAAGAAAATCAAAGTGCTGCCGGTATACGGCGGCCAGTCGTATGACAACCAGATTCGCCAGCTCAAGCGTGGCGTGCAGGTGGTTGTTGGCACACCGGGTCGTATCATCGATCACATCAAGCGTAAAACACTGGACTTAAGCGGTCTTAAATTTCTGGTGCTGGACGAAGCCGACGAGATGCTCCGCATGGGCTTTATCGACGATGTAGAGCTCATCCTAAGCCACGCGCCAGCCGAGCGTCAGACTGCACTTTTCTCTGCGACCATGCCCGGGCCGATTAAGAAAATCACCCAGCGTTACTTAAAAGATCCCAAGCACGTAAAAATTGCGTCAAAAGTCAGCACCGCCAGCACCATTCGCCAGCGTTTCTGTCAGGTTGCCCAGCACCACAAACTGGAAGCACTTACCCGCATCATGGAAGTGGAACCGTTTGATGGCATGATCATCTTTGTGCGCACCAAAACGGCAACGGTTGAGTTGGCTGAAAAGCTGGCCGCCCGTGGTTTTGATGTTGAGCCTCTGAACGGTGATATTCCGCAGGCTGCGCGTGAACGCACAGTAGATAAACTGAAACAGGGTAAAATTGATATTCTGGTTGCCACTGATGTAGTAGCCCGCGGCCTGGATGTTGAGCGTGTCAGTCACGTAATTAACTTCGATATCCCTTACGATACCGAGTCTTATGTTCACCGTATCGGACGGACAGGTCGTGCAGGAAGAAGCGGCGAAGCCATTCTGTTTATTTCGCATCGCGAAAAGCGTTTGCTTTTTGCTATCGAAAAAACCACGCGTCAGCCTATTGAGCAAATGCCGATTCCATCTATCAGTGAGCTGAATGAGACACGCCTGACGCGCTTTAAGCAATCTGTGCTGGAAGCCACCAAAGATGACAATCTTGAATCACTGATGCCAATTGTAGACATGATTCAAAGTGAGTCTGAAGCGTCACCGGAAGTGTTGATTGCCGCTCTGATTAAGGTTGCCCAGGGTGATGAGCCCTTGTTGCTAAAAGAAGGCGACAGACCGGACTTAAACAGCAAGCCACCGCGCGATAAAGAGCGTGGCAGTCAGGGACGTGACCGTGGCGAGCGCGGCGACCGTAAAGGTAAAACCCCGCGCGCGCAGCGCCGTCCGGAAGAAGGCATGCAACGCTACCGTATCGAAGTAGGTCATGTGCATGGTGCAAAGCCGGGTAACATTGTTGGCGCTATTGCTAACGAGGCGAATATCAGCTCGAAGCACATTGGCGCTATCGAAATTTACGATAATTTCAGTACCGTTGATTTGCCTGCCGGTATGCCAGGTGAAACGCGTGACCTGTTAACCGGCACCCGCGTTGCTGGTCAGCGTCTGAACATTCGCGAATGGTCAGATACGCCGCCAAAGCGCCGTGATAACCGCGACGGAAATCGTGACGGCAATAAGGGCGGACGCAAAAAGCGCTCATAACAATGGTCTTGCTGTCACGTTATAACTTTTTCAAATAACTTGGCGCGATAAATTGTTTTTTAACTTATAAGAATTGGCGCAAAATAGCGCCAATTCTTGTTTTAGCACGTTGATCTCATGGACTACTTTCCACTCTTTCTTGATGCCAAAAACCTCCGTTGCCTGATTGTGGGTGCCGGTGAAGTCGCTGCGCGCAAGCTTGAGTTGATAATGAAAACCCCTGCAACTGTCACAGTGGTGGCACCGTGGGTGTGCGACACGGTAAAGCAACTGTCTGCGCATCCCAACGTCACGCTTATTGAGCGTAAATTCATCGATACCGATTTGCATCAGCAGGATATGGTATTTGTTGCCACCGATGATAATGCGGTAAATCAGCACGTTCACGATGTGGCCAGAGAGCAGAAAGTCCTGGTAAACGTGGTAGATAACACACCGCTTTGCCAGTTCATTACCCCATCGATTGTGGATCGTTCTCCCATCATTGTCGCCATGAGCAGCGGCGGTGTTGCCCCCGTTTTGCTTCGTTACCTGCGACAAAAACTGGAAACGGTATTGCCGGCTAACCTGAGCAGACTGGGCGCATTTTCGGAAAAATTCCGGGAAAAAGTGAAACACGCGCTGTCCGGGGTCACCGCTCGTCGATACTTCTGGGAAGATGTGCTGGATGGCGATATTGCCGAACTGGTGGAAAAAGGTCAGGAAGACAAAGCCGACAGTGCCTTCGAAAAAGCGCTACAGGCTGCGGCGGAAAATGACAAACCAGAAGGTCAGGTATATCTGGTAGGTGCCGGACCTGGCGATCCGGATCTGTTAACCTTCCGAGCCCTCCGGCTAATGCAAAAAGCAGATGTTGTCGTTTATGACCGCCTGGTGTCACCGCAAATACTCGAACTGGTTCGCCGTGACGCGGAGAAAGTCTATGTCGGTAAAGCCCGCAGCAATCACACGCTTCCGCAAGAGGATATCAATGCACTGATGGTGCGCGAAGCGAAAAAAGGCAACCGCGTAGTTAGGCTCAAAGGCGGCGATCCCTTCATCTTCGGACGCGGCGGCGAAGAGATCCAAACACTGATAGATGCCGGCATTGGCTTTCAGGTGGTTCCGGGTATCACTGCAGCCAGTGGGGCAGCAAGTTATGCAGGGATCCCGCTAACCCACCGCGATCATGCGCAATCTGTTGTGTTTACCACGGGTCATCTCAAAGACAATACGGTCAACCTGAAGTGGGAGTCACTGGCGCAACCTGAACAAACGCTGGTGTTTTACATGGGGCTCACTGGCCTGCCGATCATCTGCCAAAAGCTTATCGAACACGGATTATCTGAGCACACGCCGATCGCATTAGTGCAATCCGCCACGCTGCAGAACCAGCGTGTTGTTACCGGCACGCTTGCCACCATATGCGAAAAACAGGAAGTGGCTGAGCTGCAACCGCCTACCCTGATTATTGTTGGCGGTGTCGTCACCCTGCACCCGTCGCTGGACTGGTTCACGACTACCGCTGCCCAGCAGCAACCAAATTAGCGATTTCTGTGGCACGCCCGCAACCTGCGGCGTACTTCGCCGCTCAGTGCTAAAGACAAAAACTTGTACTTTCCTACAGCCTATCCATAATGAGGCTATGCAATGCTGGATTTCTCCCCGCCTACTGCGTCTGTGGCTCATCGCCACAGGTGCGGTGATACTGTCTTTCTCGACAGCGGCTCAGCAACGCCTGTTCAAACGGCTTAATACTGATACGCACTATCAGTTTGAATACGTCTGGCTGGATGAACAGGGAGAGCAGCAGGCCATTCAGTTTGCGCTTGAGCGGGAAGCCCTTCAGGATATTCCGCTGCAACAAACTACGTACCGCCCGGATATTGCCCAGCGTTACGTGGCAGTGGAGATGACAAAGGCCGCGCGGGATATCGATCCGCGAATTGCACGCATTAATGTTCAGCAGCGTGGCGATGAGATTCAGGTAGGCGTGCGCGCAGCCAGTGACGCCATCGTTGCGGATATTCAGGATCAGCTAAGCAGCGCCAAAGTTGCTGCCTTCAACAATTATCTGGATAAGCACTATTATACCGAATACCTGACTCCGCTTAATCAGAATGCGATCAAGCCAGATCACGTGCGCTATATTCGTGAAAGTACCATGGCGCTTATCCCCTTATCGCAGGCATTTTACGACCAGCTACAACAACATTCAGATGCGCGTCACTATATGAATTTGTTGCTCGGCTGGGTACAAAGCATTCCCTACAATACACTGGAAGACCGCTCTGAGAGCCATGGTTCCGGTTTCTCGCCGCCATTTACCCTGTTATCACAGAATCAGGGAGACTGTGACAGTAAAGCAGTACTGACCGCTTCCATCATGCGCGCCTTTTTGCCTTCAACACCGATGGTGCTGGTGCTGCTGGAAAACCATGCACTTCTGGGGATCGCCTTACCACCGCGAGCGGGGGATAAGACTATCACGCAAAACGGCATCACCTATGTGATGTTCGACCCCACCGGACCGGCATTGCTGCCCTTTGGCAAAGTGTCTCCTGATACCATAATGGCGATTGCCAACCGCCGTTATACACTCGAAACCATTCAGTAAGAATCAGTTGCTAAACCAAGTAATGTGATTATGACGAAAAAGCGCCGCGAGAATCGCAGCGCTTTGAGGTGACCTGAGGTCTGGTAACATCGCGGTTATAGCTGCTCTTCAGCAAACTCTGCCAGTCGCGAGCGTACTACGCCATCCAGATTAATGGTCGCACTACCGGAAAAGTCCTTAAATTTCTCAACCAGATAAGTGAGACCTGAGGTGACAGCACTTAGGTAGTTGCTGTCAATTTGCGCGAGGTTTCCACCAACAATCAGCTTGGTGCCTTCACCACAGCGGGTGATAATTGTTTTCAGCTGTGAGGCGGTCAGGTTCTGCGATTCATCCAGGATCACAATAGCATTCTGGATACTGCGTCCACGCATAAAGTTTACTGACTTATACTGGATGTTGGCCTTTTCCATGATGTAGTTCATCGAGCCCTTGGTATTCTCGTCATGTTTGTGCAGCACTTCCAGAGAATCGGTAATTGCAGCCAGCCATGGCAGCATTTTCTCTTCCTCAGTTCCTGGTAAAAAGCCGATTGACTCAGCAATTTCGGGGGTACTGCGCGTAACGATAATTTTATCGTACATGTTACGCTCAACCACCATCTCCAACGCCGCAGCCAGCGCCAATAGCGTTTTACCACTGCCCGCTGGTCCGGTCAGGATCACCAGATCAATGTGAGGGTCAAGCAACGAATGCAGCGCCATGGCCTGCCCGATATTTTTCGGTGTAATGCCCCAGGCATGTCGCCCCATCAGCCTGTCGTAGCCCAGATCCAGCACTTCCAGCGAGTCTTCGGTTTTTGCTTCGACAAGGCCGGCAAACTGTTTGGTATCGTCCAGCAGAAATTCATTGACATAAGCCTCCGGCAACACGGAACGAGGCACAGTATGAATGGTATCGCGCCCCTCGGTGCGACTGTCCACGCTTTTCACCTGTTCCCAGAAATTCCCCTCAAAATTATGATATCCCTTTGAGAGGTATTTTATGTCACTGATCAACTGGTCGGTACGGTAGTCTTCAACATGCGCAAGGCCGGCCCCTTTGGCTTTCAGACGCATGTTTATGTCTTTCGTCACCAGCACCACTTGCTGGGGGGCGTATGTCTTTTGCAAATGCAGCGCGACATTAATGATGCGATTATCATTCTCGTTGCTGGTAAAAACCTGCTGCGACTCAGCCATCGTCAGGTCAGTAAAAATAGAAAGACACCCTGTTGGCGCGGTTTCACCTGCCCCCATCCCTTCCATCGACACCCCGGCCAGCATATCTTCCGGCGTGGCTTCATGAAGCAAATCCTCCATGGCGCGAATAGATACACGCGCATCACGGGCAACATCTTTCTTGCTGTCCTTGATATAATCGAGCTCTTCAAGCACCGTCATCGGAACGACAACGTCGTGCTCTTTAAAAGATAAGAATGCGTGGGGTTCGTGTAGCAGGATGTTGGTGTCTAAGACGTAGATCTTTGTATCAGTGGATTTTTGTCGTGGCATCCGTCGCTCCAGTGAGTAAAACCAGGCCCGCCTAACTGCTGACGTGCAATCAAGAGTCTCGCTTTGGAGAGGATACCGGTCGAGTCGGACTACCACTCCGTGTCGCGTCGACTTTCAATTCCACCTTAATCCAGTTTTTGCACATTCGCACTTTTTTTCTGCAAATTTTTTACGCCTGCGCCTTTTCAGCAGACTCGTCCAATCTGAGTAGAAAAATGCGGGTTTACATTCCTCATGGTTGCGGCATGATATTGCAAACGCGTATGAAAAAGGGAAAAAATCAGGATGGATGTTGCAGGCTTAGTCGTTGCCGGCATCAGCGCTCTTGGCACGCTGGTCCAAGCCTATTATGCCAGACGAGACGACCAGCGGCAGGTAAAAGCCAGCACCATTAAGAAAGCGAAAGCGCGCGCGTCGGTTCCGCTTAAAACCGGTACAAAAGTGCTTAGCCAGGTTATTGATGACACATTGCTTAAAGCCATGAACGCCACCTTATCGCGCCATCAGCAAGCGCTGGTCCGGGCGTTTGAGGATCAAAACATCACAGAGTCGCAACGCGCGATTAAGGTCGAAGAAGCCCGGGCAGCGATATGCCAGACACTGCAACAGATAAAACATTTTAATAATCAGACTCTGCCCACCCGCCGCCTCGAAAAACTCTGGGAGTCCAACCGCTGCCATTAGCACGCTGTGCTACACTCAGCAATGATTATTGTCGAGCTGCAGCGTACCAGCCCTTCGCCTTTTTTTGTAACGATAACGTGAGATAACACCGTCTAAGGCGTTGTTTTTTGATATTGCCACAGCTTTAGCGAGAGAGCAGGACAAGTTCACCCGGTCGTGAAAGCCCGGACGATGTCAGGCTTTATCAGCCGGGGTGCACCAACAATGCGTTTCACTCAGCGCTTTTCAGTTCGCGCCGCAATGCGTACAATACCGCCCCCCGTTTGTCAGGTAGGTGAAATATGAGTACAGATAAACCATTTTCGGTGGGTCAACGCTGGTTAAGCAATACTGAGACAGAATTAGGTCTGGGTGCCGTCATTAGTGTCGATTTCCGATCCGTCGAAATGCTTTTCCCGGCTACCGGTGAAAGCCGTATTTATACCAAGCAAGAAGCCCCGCTCACACGCCTGACGTTCGAGCCAGGCGAAACCGTGAAGAGCCAGGATGGCTGGTCTATGACGGTATCCGAGGTCGAGGAGAGTCAGGGTGTCATCATCTATCACGGTCTGCGTGAAGATACCAAAGCCGATGTGCGACTGTCCGAAACGTTATTAGACCATCATATTCGTCTGAACCAGCCGGAAAAGCGTCTTTTCAACAACCAGCTGGATAAACCCAAATGGTTCGATTTGCGCCTTAACTCATTGCGTCATCAGTATGATTACCTGCAGTCAGATACGATAGGTCTGGCAGGTGCACGCATCGAACTTATCCCGCACCAGCTACATATTGCATCGGAAGTGGGCAGTCGACATGCACCTCGCGTGTTACTGGCAGACGAGGTGGGGTTGGGTAAGACCATCGAAGCTGCCCTCATTATTCACCAGCAAATCAAAACCGGCAAAGTCTCCCGCGTGTTGATAGCCGTGCCTGACTCCTTGCTGCACCAGTGGCTGGTTGAAATGCTGCGCCGGGTAAACCTGGCCTTTTCGATTTTTGATGAAAGCCGTTGCGAGGCGCTTGACGAGGAAGGCGGCAACCCGTTTGACAATGATCAACTGGTACTCTGCAGCCTGGATTTACTGAGTCAGCATCCGAAGCGCTTACAGCAGGCGCTTACCGCCGAATGGGATATGCTGGTGGTAGACGAAGCCCATCATCTTGCGTGGTCACCTGAAGCGCCCTCGAAAGAGTACCAGTGCATTGAGGCGCTGGCTGAGATCACACCGTCGGTACTGCTGCTAACAGCAACGCCGGACCAGTTGGGCCATGAAAGTCATTTCGCACGTCTGCGCCTGCTGGATCCTGCCCGCTTCCACGACTACAACGCCTTTCTGGAAGAAGAATCCAGATACAGTCAGCTGGCCGATGCGGTGGCCCCGCTGCTATCGGATGCCGAGCCAGATGCGAAACAACGCAAAGCCCTGGAAACACTGGCACCGGATGTGATGCAGCACGCAGGCGACTTGACTGACGCTGACGCGCGTCACGCCTTACTGCACCAGTTAATTGACTGTCACGGTACCGGGCGACTGTTATTCCGTAACCGCCGGGCTAACATCGAAGGCTTTCCCCAGCGTCAGCTTGTCAGTTACCCGCTGACGATCCCTGAAGCCTACGAAAACGTTGTTACCAACACCGACTTAATCGACGCGCTTTACCCTGAACGTCAGCCAGGTCTGGTATCCAGCTGGACTCAGGTGGATCCGCGCGTCAGCTGGTTACTGGAGTTTCTGCCCTCCGTCAAACCAGAAAAAGTGCTGCTGATTTGTGCCAGTGCCGTCACCGCGCAACAGCTGGGCGAAGTTATCCGCCAGCAAACCGGCATTCGTCACAGCGTTTTCCATGAAGGCATGAGTATCGTCGAGCGTGACAAAGCCGCGCATTACTTCTCTGAAGAGGAAGATGGCGCACAAATACTGCTGTGTAGTGAAATAGGCAGTGAGGGCCGTAACTTCCAGTTTGCCCATCACCTGGTTCTTTTCGATTTACCGATGACGCCGGATTTGCTGGAACAACGAATTGGCCGACTTGACCGGATTGGTCAGCAACAGGATATCCAGATCCATGTCCCCTACCTCGAAGACACCGCACAGCATGTATTGCTTGACTGGTATCATGAAGGTCTGGATGCCTTTGAGAATACCTGTCCGACCGGTGCTGGCGTGTACGAACAGGTCCAGACACAGCTACTTGGCGTGTGCCTGCAACCCGATGACATTATAGCCCGCGAAGAGCTGATTGAAGCCAGCCGAACCATTAACCACCAGCTCAAAACCCAGCTTGAAGAAGGTCGCGATCGCCTGTTGGAATTAAACGCTTCTGGTGAAGGCCGCGTGGAAGGATTGCTGGAATCTATTATTGAGCTGGACAGCGCTCAGGACCTCTCTCGGTTTATGGGCCGGATGTTCGATGCTATCGGCGTACAGCAGGAAGAACAGGGCAATGACTGCTTTATTCTGCGCCCGACCGAGTCAATGGTGTCGCAACTGCCGGGGCTGGATCCGGAAGGGATGACGGTAACGTACAAGCGGCGTGCGGCAACGACGCTGGAACATGTGCACTATTTAAGCTGGGATCATCCGCTGGTGCACAACGCCATTGATATGATCCTTACTGATGTCAACGGCAAAGCCAGTATGGGCTTTATCAAAGAGCCGGACCTGCCCAAAGGCGCTTACTGGCTGGAAGCCCTGTTTGTGCTTGACGCCAATGCCCCAAAAAGCCTGCAACTGGGGCGCTTTCTGCCGCAAACACCTGTGCGTATTTGTCTGGATGCGCAGGGTCACGAGGTCGATCTGGAATTTGATATTCACCGCCCTATTGGCCGGAAAATTTCGCAGCAGCTGACCAAAGCGCTGCACCAGCCGCTATCGCTGCACCTGGAGACCGCGCGCAAAATGGCGCATCAGCGCAGCAATCAAATTCAGCATGATGCACTGGATGTTATGCACAACACCCTCGAGGGCGATGCTCAGCGTTTACGTGACCTGCAAAAACGTAACCCGGCGGTACGAGATAGCGAAATTGAATTTATCGAACGTCAGCAGCAGGCGCTGGATAAAGTAATTCAACAGGCAGACGTGCAGCTTGATGCGCTTCGCATTGTGGTGAATAACCCTTAGTCACCGGAACCAGTAAGAGAGCGCTGTCATGCCAAACCCGGATTTTGTGTACCGGCCACCACAAACACCGTACCTGGAAATTATCTACCAGGACGATGCCATGGTGGTGCTTAATAAGCCAAGCGGACTGCTCAGCGTGCCTGGCAAAGCGCAAGAGCATAAAGACTGCCTTATAAGTCGTGTACAGCGGGTGTTTCCCACCGCGACGGTGGTGCACCGGCTGGACATGGCCACGTCCGGTCTGATGGTCATGGCATTAACCAAAGATGCCCATCGTCATATTTCACGGCAGTTCGAAAAGCGCGAAACCCGCAAAACCTACATTGCCAGGGTTTACGGCAACGTGGCAGCGCCAAAAGGTGAAATTAGTTTACCGCTTATCTGCGACTGGCCAAACCGGCCGAAACAAATGGTAGACCACGAACGCGGCAAACCGGCCCTGACTCGCTACGACGTTCTTCAGTGTGCGGACGGCATCACGACAGTTGCCCTCTATCCGGTCACCGGACGCTCACATCAGTTGCGGGTGCATATGCTGTCACTCGGTCATCCTATTCTTGGGGATCGCCTGTATGCGCATGACGCGGCGTTAGCACTCGCGCCGCGTTTACAGCTTCATGCGCTGCGCCTGAGCCTCAGACACCCTGTCTCTGACACGCCGCTGACATTTGAAAGTGAGTGCCCTTTTCGTGAGGCCATCGCGACAGCCTCACCCGCGGCGGCTTGCAGCGGTTAAAGGTTAAAAAAGAAGACGTTGATCGTCACTGCCACGGCGGCGCTCCCGGCATCAAAAACCACGATTTTGACTTTAGTTTCCTGATTCAGAGACGATAAGAGTAAAGTATCGCGTTAGCGCAATTCAGAGGCAGCTTTGAAGCATTTTCTTTTCACACTTTGTGCACTTGTCACTTTTCTCGGTCTGTCAGGTAAGGCAGCGGCAAGTCTGCGTGTGGAAGACGTTGCCAGACAGTTTTTCCCGGAAGATTATGACACGCTGCTGGTTGGGGATATATCGGTTCCTATTTTATACTCTGAATCCACCCTGCCACTTGCGCGTGGGGTTATTGTTATTCTGGTCAACGAGGGCAATCAGGCGCTGAACCTGGCGTCAGCCAGTGAACTGGCAAAACAGCTGAATGACAAAGGATGGCATACGCTGATTAGCCCCTCACTGCTGGTAAGCGGGACGCCTTCACAAGCGTCTGAAACTGCAGCCCCTGACTCGGGCGACGAGAACACTGACGGCGCTGCCGCAACCGTGACCACGCTACACCCGATGCAGGACAGCCTGACACCTGCCGTAAACTTCGAAGCCTCCAAGACACAGACTACGTTACTGATGGGCGTGATTTCTAACCATATCAGCTCACACAAAGGTTTCAGAATCGTCATTGCCAGTGGCATGACGGCTGCGCAGGTACTGAGTGCCGCGAATGACGGAACGATAGCTCCCCCTGACTCTCTGGTAACGCTGGTACCGTTCTGGCCACAACGGAAAGTAAACGAGAACATTCCAGGGTATATCGCACAAAGTGGCTTTCCCATCTTAGATATCAGCCTGCCAGACGTAACCCCATGGGAAGCCATGACCACAGCAGAACGCTCACACGCGGCAAAAACTGCACTTAAGCTGCAATATCGTCAGCGTCGCCTCGGTTCTATGTCCACGCTCACTGCCACCGGTCAGGCTGCCAACACGCCTTTTGTGAACTGGTTAAGTAGTGAGATCTACGGCTGGATCAGTCACTTAGGCTGGTAATTCAAAGGCTGTTAAGTCAAACTTAACCCTCTCTAAAGATTTTTTTCCTAGAAAATTCATTGTCCTCCGACTAATTTGTTAGAGTGACAACGCAATCAGTAACAGCCCCGACTATACTAAAACGAAGATAAGGCAAGCAGGCAGTAATCCCGTGAAAGTTGAACCCTTCATCAAACATAAGGCCCAGCAGCTCTGCTTCTATCTGCGGGCATTCTGGGAAGGTGAGCTCCCGTTCAGCGAACTTGAGTTGTTCTTCTGGGACACGTTAGAAGAATGGGCACAAGTCGAATACTCACTGGAACATCCTTACACCCAAAGAGAACGTGTATTCTGGCATTTGCTTCACCAGACTCATTACTGGCCTGAAGAAAAGCTAAAGTATGACAATTATCTGGTGGAAGAACTGGCAAATTGCACACTGTATCTTGAGGGTAAAGGTATCTGCCCGTTTGACTGCATTGGCATTCGCCCCTGAAACGCAATGCTATACTCTTTTGCCAGCGGCTGTTAACCCTTCTTTCGCGCCTTCAAATACTCCACTTTCTTATTTACTGCGATACCTCTTCTTTTCCCCTAACGCTGACGGCGCTTATACCTGAATAAACTTTGCGCAGGCTGCAGGGACCACGAGACGCTTTGGGTATTGTTGTTGCCAACAACGTCGTCATCGCTACGTACCTGCTTCTTTGATGAGGACACATGCTCCAACGGCACGTAGCGTTCACTTTCCCCCTCATCCCACAACACGCTTCTGCCAGTTACCATTGAGGCATCACGGACAGGTTGCACCCAGTCCGGATACGTGATCCAATACAGTAAATTTGTCATTGGTTTTGTATTTTGCTGCATACCCTAAAATCTTTTCGTGACCGGCGTTTACTCAGCGTTTTTCTGTTTGGTATTTCCAGTGGCTTTCCGTGGGTCATGATTGGTTCAGTCATGTCAGCCTGGCTTAAAGATGAAGGCTTGTCGCGTTCCGCCATCGGGTTGTTCGGCGCTATCTTTGCGGTCTATTCAATTAATTTTCTGTGGTCACCGCTACTGGACAGAGTAAAACCGCTCTGGCTGGGTCAGCGCCGTGGCTGGATAAGTCTCTTGCAATTGGGTATCGCCCTTTGCTGTGTGGTTATGTCGCAGTTTAATGCGCAGCTCGCCCTGTTCAGTATGGCAGTTACCGGACTGATACTGGCTGTGTTCTCCGCTACGCAGGATATCGCGATTGATGCCTATCGCATCGACGTAATCAAAGAGGATGAAAAAGACAAACTGTCTGCAGCATCGTCGCTTGCAACCGCGGGTTGGTGGACCGGTTATGGCGGACTCGGCGCCATTCCGTTTTTCATGGCTGACAGTTCCGGCTGGTACTGGCCTGAAATCTACCTGATGCTGGCCGGGATCATGCTGGTTCTCACCGCAGCCACCTTATTTGCTAAAGAACCGGATGTCGATCGGGAGGCTGCGCATCAGGAGGCAATTGGCAGATACAACGCCATGTTGGGTAACCGTAAGCGTACCCTGCTTGTCAAACTCACAAGCTGGATCATGGTAACGCTGGTAGAGCCGTTCCGCGACTTCTTCACTCGTAACGGCATAAAGATCGCGCTGTCTATGTTGCTGTTTATCTTTCTGTTTAAAATTGGCGAAGCCTTTTTAGGCAGAATGAGCATTGTCTTTTACAAGGAAATTGGCTTTACCAATACAGAAATAGGCAGTTTATCCAAACTGCTGAACTGGTGGGTGACAATTGTCTTTTCCCTGATCGGCGGCATGGTAAATATCCGTTACGGTATCTACCGGGGCCTGATGATAGCTGGCATTGCCATGGCGGCATCGAATCTGATGTTTGCCTGGATGGCGCAGGCCGGCCCCAGCAAGGTATTGTTTGCCGCGACCGTCATCGTGGATGGCTTTACGGCGGCGTGGAGTGCCGTTGCCATGGTGGCTTTCATCTCACTGCTGTGTAACCGGGCATTCAGTGCATCCCAGTACGCGCTGATGGCATCCCTTAGTGTGGCGGGACGAACATTACTGGCGTCTGGCAGCGGATTTATCGTTGACAGCCTTAACGGTAACTGGAGCGCCTTCTTTATTCTTACAGCGCTGATGGTGATCCCCAGTCTGTTGTTCTTACGCGCTATCCGGCATCACGTCATCAGGCTGGAAGCGCAGACTGCCCCGAAGGTTGCTGTGACTGACAGCTAATGAATCGTCTTGTCCGGCCTCTGGCATGTTCCAGGCGATTCCCGCTGCTAACGGGCAATCACACAACCAGCATATGCGACGGCAGCGGTGACTGGCGGCGAATGAATCACGTTATTTGCGGCCTGAAGTGTGTGCCAGGTGACTCTCGCCACTAACGGACTGCCATACGACCCACACTGGCGACCGCAGCGATGCCTCTTTTGCCTGATGTCATGCGCAGAATGCCAGCATGGCAGGTCCATGCCAGTAGTTTATTGGCATCAACGTGGAGACCTCATGGCCCGCTGAACGGCAATGGATTGTTTATTTTCAAAGAATCACAGCAAGAGTGGCAAACGGCGCCAAATACTCCTATCTTCTATGGAAGGTGGGCATTTTTTCAGGACGATCCGCACAGTGGAGTAATCTTAACATCGGGTGCATAGTCGATAATGGCAACCCGCCAGGTTATTCAACACGTCAGCCTCATGCGGTTGACATAGCAACTGTGTGAGGTGGTACCAGGTACGGACGCAACATGGATTCTAGCGACAGGCTTCGCAAAACAATTACCCGGACATACGTTACTGCATTCTCGGTTATCGCCTTATTGATGACGGTCTTTTTCGCGTACTCCCAATTTAACTCTGCCTCCAATGCCATATTGCCTGCCGTGATAAATAAGGCCGGCATGCAACGCATGCTGTCACAACGTATTGCGTTAATAACGCATATGCTTGTTAACCAACAGCCACCTGGCCAGCACGACGCTCTTAGAAACGAATTGCGGGAGCGTATCGCTATGTTTCTGGAAAATCACGCGATCTTGACGGGCGCAGTCGTGTATCAGGGTGAAGTGCTCACGCTGAGTCCTGAATTAAAGCAGCACTATTATGATGGACTAACCTCTCTGGATAACATGGTGAAACAGTATGCTGCGCGCGCTACGCGCATATCGGAGTTACCTCTGGCTGAACTGTCTGAAGCTCAGCTCCCTTCCGCAGCACAAACTCTGCGCTTACTGGATCGTCTGGACAGAGCGGTATTCCTTTACGAGTCGATGCTGAACGAGCGCCTCAACAGAGAGCGTTGGGCGGAAGCACTGGTATGGTTAACGATGTTATTAGCCATGCTGGGTTCGGTATTTTTTCTCTTTCGGCCACTGGAAAATATCGTGATCAAACAGTTCATGGCCAGAGAAGATGCGCAGCGAGCTGCGGAGCGTGAGCGCGCAAATGCAGACATGGCACACCAGGTAAAAGCCGACTTTCTCTCAAAAATGAGTCATGAATTTCGCACCCCCATCAGCGCCATGATAGGGGCACTGGAGCTCATCCCCAACATGCGCTCAAAACAACATGAGCTCATACAGCAAGCCGAGCAGGCATGTTACCGCTTGTTAACCATGACCAATAACCTTTTGGATATCATCGGCGTGACCAGCCAGATGTCGTCGTCAGAAGAAATGCAGTTCGATCTCGTTAAACTGATGGAGGAGTGTATCGCTCCGGTTTCGGCGCTTTGTCGCGCCAAGCAACTGGAGTTCAGTATGCGATGCCACTCGTCACTTCCCCACTATGTTAAAGGGCATCCGCTGGAGATGAATAAAGCGATAAAGAATGTGCTGGATAATGCCGTAAAGTTTACTGAGAAAGGTTTTATCGGGGTGGGACTTGAGGTAGAGGTACTTCCGGGAGAGTTCCTGCTGACAATCTCCGTCACCGATACGGGCATAGGCATTGAAGAGAGCCACCATGAACGCATTTTTGAGCGCTTCTATCAGTGTGAAGTGAGCCCGAACCGTCAGTACACTGGCGCGGGTATCGGGCTGACCGTAGCGCTGCAACAATTGCAGAGTATTGGTGGCAACATCACACTATCCAGTCAGGTTGGGGTAGGCTCTGAATTTACGATTACCGTTCCTCTGAAACCTTGCAAAGAAAAAGCAATCCCGGTGGAGGCTAAAACGAATGCCACCTTTGCCATCGTCGATGATCTGGAAATTAGCCGGCAGTACCTGAGTAACTTGATAACAAGCGAGGGGTTTAAAGCGGAATGTTTTAAATCTGGTTCAGAGCTTCTCGCACGGCATGAGCAGATGCTCGGATACACCGCCATCATTGCTGATTTTTACATGCCGGGCATCAGTGGTGTAGAGCTTGCCAGAACTGTCTCTGCGATTTTTGGAGAGAAAACGCCGCCGTTAATCATGATGTCGGCAACACCGGAAATCGCCAACATTATCGCCAACAGCCAGATTTCAGCCTGGCAGGTATTTCTGAAGCCCGTTGACCGTGCGCGGTTCATTGATACCCTCAAACAACTGGCGTCTCCCCGATATGAACGAAACAGTATACCCAGTGGGAGACGGATCCTGGTAGTGGAGGATGAGCCCATCAATGCAGAAATTATGAATGACATGTTGCACAACCTTGGCTATCAGCCCATGGTTGCAAAAACTGGTGAGGAAGCGCTGGTGAGCCTAAGAAGTCACACATTTGACCTGATGCTGCTGGATATCAACTTACCGGATATGAACGGGCTGGATGTAGCTAAAGTAGCGCGTGAATCAGGCCTGGAGCTCCCAATTGTGGCAGCCACGGCCAATGCGTATGAATCTGACAAAGATGCGTCCCGGCAAGCCGGCATCCGATATCATCTGGTAAAGCCAATCTCTTATCAGGAGCTCAAAAATACGTTAAAGCTTGCCCTATCGCTACATGCATGACCTGAGTTCTGTCGACACTGATAGCACACAGTCTGGCGATCGTTGCTGACTATTACAGACGTCGGATCCGATACTGGTTTCTGCCGTTCTGCTTCGCGTCGTACAGCGCCTGGTCAGCCAGTTCAAGCCACGCCATGGACGAGGTACATTGATTGCTGTATTCCGCCAATCCAAGACTGACGGTAAAGCTGATTTGCTGCCCCTCGTGCTCGACCGGCGTTTCTTCAGCCTGCTTGCGGATCCGTTCGGCCACTTTCTTAGCCCCATCTTCCAGCGTGTCTGTGAGTATAATGGCGAACTCTTCACCACCGTAGCGTCCCGCCAGATCGGTTTCCCGCACGCAGCGCTTAATCACGCTGGCCAGTGACTGAATAACCTTGTCGCCGGCCTGATGACCATAGGTATCGTTTACCCGCTTGAAGTGGTCGATATCCAGCATCATGGCGGTAATGGGTTTACTGCGACGTTTGGCCAGCTTAAACGTGTAGTCGAAGCGCTCCTGCCAATACCGGCGATTATACAATCCGGTTAAGCCATCAACCCGGCTCATGACTTTCAGTTCGTCATTAAGCCGCTCAACCCGGCGCTTACCCAACGCCTGATCGGTAACGTCATAAACCAGCATACACATACGCTCAACTTCGCCGGTTGAAGAAGTAAGCGGGAACATAGTGACATTCTGATACATATGATCAGAGTCAGACGTAATTGGCCGGTTGCTGCCAAAACGAAACAGGTGTGCGCGCTGCTCCCAAATCACAAACACTGGCGTTTTCAGAGAAAATACCGGATCGGCTTTTGCGCGCAGCCACTGTTCGTCGATTTCAGGGAAGTGACCAAATAAAGAAGTTTCACAAATCCGACTGGGTAGTATGCCGGAATGGTTTTCCATAAACTGATTCCAGACCTCGACCCTGAAGTCTTTATCGAGTACGACTATCCCCACCTCGATAGAGCTGAGCAGTTCATGCTGCCAATGCATTCTGGCAAGTTCCGAGGGTACGGTCATACGCCTTCCTCCTCTTCAACCAGCCGGGAATAAATTCTTTCCATCGCTTCGTCCGGGAACAACAGCAACAGATCAAAGCGGATATCCCGGCTTTTTATGGCATAACCGATTTCAACGGCCATGATTTTGTTCCAGCGAGAGACGCTGCCATTCAGAAGGGCATCCAGGCCCTGATGTCGACCCAGCAAAATAGGATGGGAGTGACTAAAATGGACATTAAGCTGATCGGAGAGTGCATTTAAACACGCGCCAATCAGAATGTTGGACACATCCATCAGTGCTTCAAGCTCCAGTTGCTGCGAAGCCTGTGAGGAATCGTACCGAAGCAGTTCGACGATATTCGCGGCATTGGTATCATTAAAAATTACCAGTGCCTCGCCTTTTATGCCAGCGTTCATGAACCCTTTTGATACCGCCGAAACGCTTTCATTGTGGTTAATTTCCGCAATGGCCATATGCAATTCATTTGTTTCAATAAGATTCACATTGGGTATAGGCAGATCGATAAACTCGCCCATCAACTTTGCCAGGTTTTCACCGGCTCTACCCATGGCCACATTCACCAGCTCACGATACGCGTCCAGCTTATCTTCGGTACTTGCAGCCTGCTCCGTAGCCACCGGCTCTGCACGCTTTTCCGCCTTGCTGTCGCCACTGTAAATACCGTATTGGTTCAACAGCGATGTCAGCTTGTCGTTATCAATCGGTTTACGGATGAAGTCGAGCGCTCCCATAGCAACCATTCGATCACGGGCCTCGGGCTGTACATCTCCAGACACCACAATGACCAGACAGGGCAAGTCCTGCTCGCGAATAATTTTCATGGTCTCGTATCCGTCCATTACCGGCATGTTGAGATCCAGAAACATAATGTCGCCTTTGCCTTCGCGGATAAGGCGTAATGCCTCTTCACCGTTTGCCGCAAAAGACACGTCCACGTCCCAGCTGTCAGGAATAGCACGAGACATTTGCTTACGTGCGAAGCTGGAGTCGTCACAGATCAGTACTGGTGTCGTCATAGTCTGACCCTAGATCGCTACTGGAGCTTTGATATGAGGATGTGACTGATACCCTTCCAGGGAAAAATCGTCGAACGTAAAGCCAAAGATATCTTTCACCTCTGGATTAATTTTCATAACCGGACGCGGGAAAGGCTCACGAGACAACTGGGTTTCTACCTGCTCCAGATGATTGGAGTAAAGGTGCGCGTCCCCCAAAGTATGAATAAACTCGCCCGGTTCAAGGTCGCAGACCTGAGCCACCATCATCGTCAGTAATGCATAACTGGCAATATTGAACGGAATACCTAAGAAGATATCCCCACTTCGCTGATACAACTGGCAGCTCAGTTTGCCATTAAGTACATAAAACTGGAACATCGTGTGACACGGCGGTAGCGCCTGCTTACCCATGGCGGCGTTTTCTTTCGGCGAGTGACTGGTATCAGGAAGTACTGACGGATTCCAGGCGCTGACAATCAACCTGCGCGAATCAGGGTTTGTTTTGATTTGCTCGATAACGTCGCTAATCTGATCTACCGTGGTGCCGTCGCCGGCGTCCCAGGAACGCCATTGATGCCCATAAACCGGCCCCAATTCGCCGTCGTCGGTGGCCCACTCATCCCAAATAGACACACCGTTCTCTTTGAGGTAGGAAATATTGGTGTCGCCTTTAAGAAACCACAACAACTCATGGATAATTGACTTCAGGTGGCACTTTTTGGTGGTCACCAAGGGAAACCCCTGTGCCAGATCGAATCGCATCTGATAGCCAAACACGCTCAGCGTTCCGGTGCCGGTACGGTCTTCCTTTTTCACGCCGTTATCTCTGACGTGTCGCATAAGTTGCAAATATTCTTTCATGACGTATGTCTATTTCGTTGTAGTTTTTGTGACAGTTTTCGCATCCTGGCGATAAGCTCGGATTATCAACCATACCCCCAGAACTATCATTGGCAAACATAAAAGTTGCCCCTGACTTAGCCCCATCTGGTATAAGCCTATGTGTGCATCAGGTTCGCGGAAATATTCTACAATGAAGCGGAAGCTTCCGTAACCCAATAAAAATAATCCGCTGACAGCGCCTACCGGACGAGGCTTGGCAGAATACAGCCACAAGATAACAAACAGCAATACGCCTTCCAGCGCGAACTCATAAAGCTGAGACGGATGGCGCGGCTCTCCACCAGCGCCCGGAAAGATGATAGCCCAAGGCACATCAGTAGTTCGGCCCCACAATTCGGCATTCAAAAAATTACCAATACGGCCTGCGCCTAAACCGATGGGAACCAGCGGAGCAACAAAGTCGCCAACTTCCAGAAAGCTGGCCTTCATCCTTCTGGACTGCCAGTACAGGGCCGCCAGCACCCCAAGTAAGCCGCCATGAAACGACATACCACCGCTCCATATTTTGAACAGATAAAGTGGATTTTCCAGAAACATACCGAACTGATAAAACAGCACATATCCCAGGCGACCACCAATAATGACACCGACAAACCCCCAAAACAGCAAGTCACTGAGTTGTTCTTTTGACCAGTTGGTGTTTTCCAGTCGCTTGTGGGCCAACAGATAAGCCGCTATAAAGCCAACGAGATACATCACACCGTACCAACGTACACTTAGCGGACCGAGACTAAAAATAATCGGGTCGATATTAGGGAAAACCAGATAACTGCTGTCTGTCATGAATTACTCTATTCCTGAAATCATTCGGATACTGACGATGACCAGTAAGATCGCCAGAATCATCTTTAAAACCCGCGTATTCGTTTTCTGCCCAAGCTTGGCACCAAGGTTCGCGGTAAACATGGATGTCGCTACAATACCAAAAGTGGCGGGCAGGTAAACATATCCTATCGACCAATCAGGCAATCCGGCGCGGTTCCAACCAGCAATAATAAAGCTTGCGGTACCAAAAACAGCAATAAATAAGCCGCTGATTGCGGCACAGCCAATGGCGTGGCGCATGTTCACCTGAAACCATAACAGCATTGGCACCAGCAACGCGCCGCCACCGATGCCCATTAACGCACTGATCACCCCGGTTATTGAACCTGATGTAACTAAAATGGGTTTGGTATACGTGAATCGGGAGGCTTCCCGCTTCCCAAACAGCATTTGGGCTGCAATAAGTATTACCAGCGTCGCAAAAATGTTTTTCAGCAGATGTCCTGATATATGGCTGGCAATCTGGGCGCCAACGATAGCCCCCGCCGCAATGCCTATTCCAGTGATAATAACCAGTTCTCTTTTAAGATTACCGAGTTTGTAATGTGCGCGTGCGGATGACGCACCAGTAAATATGATGGTTGATAACGACGTTGCCACCGCGATTGGCATGACAGTATCGCCCGACAGGGGTAACAGATGTACCATCAGATAAGACAGGGCTGGCACAATAATTAGCCCACCACCAATACCCAGCATGCCAGCAAGCAAACCGACAACTGTCCCGATAGCCATACAGCTCAGGAAAATGATGATGGTAGGATCCATTAGCGCGCCCTTATTATTTGGCGCGTAGCGTATCATAAAGCAGCGCGCAAATAATCGACTTTTGCTACTGAATAAGTTGTTTTACTGCCGTAACCAGTGCCTGGATGCCGGATTTCACCTGCTCCACACTGGAAGATACCGATGATACTGCCTGTTGCCCTTCGGCAGCACTTTTATCGATATCGTCCATTTGTGCGTTAATATCATCTATCAGCGTCGCGTTGGTATTCACTACATCTTCAATATCTTTGGTAGCTTCACTGGCCCGCCCCGCGAGTGTCCTGACCTCATCTGCCACAACCGCAAAGCCTCTGCCTGCCTCACCGGCACGCGCAGCTTTAATAGCGGCATTAAGCGCCAGCAGATTGGTTTGCTCAGCAATGCTTCTGATGGTACCAACGATATTACGAATATCGGTTGATTGCGCAGCAAGTTTTTCACTACTGCCATTTGCCTGGATCACCTGCTCGCGAATGGCCGCAGAAATCTGCTCAGCAGAGGATAGTGACGCGATGGCATCATCAGTATATTGCGAGGTTGTTACTGAGGTTTCGGTAGCCAGGTCGATAGCATTATGCGCCACTTTGACCCGGGGCGTGATGTCTGAGGCGAATTTAATAATACGCTCAACTTTCCCCTGATGGTCCCGAATAGGATTATAGGTGGCTTCCAGCCAGACTTCTTCAGCATTGCCATTTATTCTGCGAAAACGACCTGACTGAAAACTGCCGTTGGCCAGCGATGTCCAGAAATCAGGGTTAGCTTGATAGAATTTGCTGTCGCAGAACATACGGTGATGTTTGCCAACAATGTCATCCAAAGACACTTTCATGGTCTTAAGAAAGTTATCGTTAGCGTCCAGAATATGACCATCCGTGGTAAAGGTAATGACCGCCATAGACTGATTTAACGCCGTAAGTAGCGCTTCGTTTTCAACGGCTTTTGAGTGCTCTTTTGTGATGTCAGTCGCAAGCTTAACGATACGTAACACCCGTCCGCTATTGTCGGTAACCGGAAAGTAAGAGGCTTCGAGCCATATTGTATTTCCTGCTTTACCCACACGTTCGAACTGACCCTTAAACGACTCTCCGTTTTTCAGGTCACGCCAGAAATCACGATATTCCTGAGAATTCACCAGTTGCGGTTTGCAGAAAATTTTATGGTGTTTACCCACTACATCTGTCCGGGGGTACCCCACCACATTAAGAAAGGCGTCATTAACATCGATAACCTGGCCATCCAGATCAAACGCAATCATTCCCACGTTGTTGACGATGGCGAGAAAGTTTTTCGATACGTTCCTCGGAGAGGGGGTCGGATTGCGTTATGACTTCCTGGACTTTTTTCCCAAACAACATGGCATATTCCTTTATGATGCGTTCAAAAAAGTATATTACGGTGTGAAGGGAAGTACGAGTTAAACTTATCATACAAGTGTATGGATTTAACGAAAGTCAATATTATTGCTTTTAAACGAACTGGCTATTAACTACCCTGAAAATCGTACGTTGCCCATGAAATAAGAAAAATGTACCTGGCTTCTTAACCCATTTACGCCGTTTGCAGCCACTAAAAAACAGGGGATCGCTTTTAAGCCTGCTTCTTCTATCAGGAACCGGCTCTTACCAGGCCTCCCAGCCCCTTTTCTTCCAGGTACTGATTAATGTGCTCAAACACCTGGTCTTGGGAGTCTGATGTCAAAGCACAGGAAAGCAGCCCTTTACATTCCGGCAGACTAACATTTCGGATAAGCCAGTTTATCTTGCGAAGGTTAAACGCATTCATACTGAGTTTACGATAGCCCATCCCCAGCAGCAGGATGGCACCACCAGGCTCTCCGGCAATTTCACCGCAAACCGTCACCGGCACCTGATTCTGATTAGCTTGTTTGACGATATCGTACAAGGCACTCAATACGGCGGGATGGTAAGCATTATAGAGACTGGCTACGCGGGTGTTGTTGCGATCTACCGCCAGCAGGTACTGGGTTAAATCGTTACTTCCTACCGAAAAGAAGTCTACGTGACGCGCCAGTTGTGGAAGCTGATACAGCACGGAAGGTACTTCCAGCATGATTCCCAGCTTGGGCCGCACCAGACGCTCCCCGGTCTGCTGAACCTCATCGCTGATTTCATAAAACGCCTGATCAATAAGACGCCGTGCTTCCTGCACTTCTCCCACAGAAGAAATCATTGGCAGCATAATTTGCAGATTCGTCATGCCGATGCTGGCACGAAGCATAGCGCGTATCTGGACAAGAAAAATTTCCGGATGGTCCAGCGTCAGCCGGATCCCGCGCCATCCCAGAAACGGGTTTTCTTCATTAATGGGAAAGTACGGTAACGGTTTGTCGCCCCCGACATCCAGGGTACGCATGGTAATAGGTAAATCGGGCGAAGACTCAAGCACCTGACGGTATAACTGCACCTGCTCTTTTTCAGAAGGGAAGCGCTCTCTCAGCATGAACGGAATTTCAGTGCGGTAAAGTCCGATACCATCGCCGCCTGCACCAACATGCAGTTCCACTTCAGCCGACAGCCCGGCGTTAATATATAGCGCTACGCGGCAACCATCTGATGTCTCGCA
The DNA here is from genome assembly GCF_047556435.1 of Alteromonas sp. H39. Classification (GTDB taxonomy): domain Bacteria; phylum Pseudomonadota; class Gammaproteobacteria; order Enterobacterales; family Alteromonadaceae; genus Alteromonas. The sequence goes on along the minus strand of NZ_CP180210.1, from coordinate 725,424 downwards.
GGCTTTGTCACTGTCGGCATTGATACGCTCTGATATCGCATTTTCTTCTTCAATGAGCTGAACAAATTCATTGCGGATATTGCGTTCCGGCGCAACAATGACTTCACCGGAATACCCATCCAGTAGAATTTCTTTCTCTTCAAGCAATGCCGGTGAGACGTTCTGACATCCCATGACTGCCGGTACGCCCATGGCTCTGGCCAGGATCGCAGCATGCGAGTTATTAGAACCGCGTATGGACAAGATACCTTTGAGCTTATCGCGCGGAAATTCAGCCAGCATCGTGGCGGTCACCTCCTGCGCTACCAAAATACTGTCGCAAGTGGCCTGACGCTCGACAATGGTGTGGCCGCGAGATTCGATTAGTATGTTTGTCAGGATCCGGTTTGAAAGATCAACAATGTCGATGGCGCGTTCCTGCATGTACGGATCTTCCATCGCCTCAAAACGCGCCGCATAGCTTTCTACTACCATTTTCAGAGAAGACGCGGCGTCCCACCCTTCTCTGATTTTGGCCTCAACTTCGCGTCCCAGGCTGTTCGCATCCAGCAGGTGATGATAAAGCTGAAAAATCGATTTCACATCATCGGGAATGTTTTTATCAAGCCGACCGGAGAGGTTATCGACATGCTCGCGGGTAATTTCCACGCCTTTGCGATAGATCTGTATTTCTTTGTCAGCGTCGTTGGTATGACGCACCACCCAGTCGCGCAAGTCAATTTTACGCTCAGGCGCAAACCCGACACCAATGGCCAGACCGGGCGAGCCGGCTATACCGCGCACGTTTTTCTGTTTGGGGAGGTAGTCCAGCGATGTGCTGTTAGTTAGTGCCCCCCTAATTTCAGCATTAGTGATTTCCAGCGCTATCTGTGCCGCCAGCGTCACCAGAAAGGCTTCCTCATCCTCACTGAATCGCCGCATGTCCTGCTGCTGCATGGTGATAACACCAAGCACTTTACGCTGATGGATAATTGGCGTACCTAAAAACGCGTTGTAATTTTCTTCTTTAACTTCGGGGTAATGTTTAAAACGAGGATGTTGGTGGGCATTCTCAATATTCAGGGGCTCTTCACGTTGCCCTACCAGGCCAATCAACCCTTCGGAAAACCCGATACGCACCTGCTCCACAGCGTCAGGATGCAGGCCGTCTGTAGCTTTAAGGATAAATTCCTGATTGACATAATCAGCAAGATAGATGGAGCAGGAGTTCACCTGCATCGTTTGTTTGACGCGGGTAGCCAGGCGGAACAAGGCTTTTTCCAGCTGCGGGATTTGGTTAATCTCCTGCACGATGCTTTTCAGCGTCGTCAGCATATTCCCTTTACCGGCGTCTTGTCCCACCTTTTCCTCCTAGCCGCGCCTGCGCTTACGCTGACGCTTCGAAGTCTGATTTTGATGACGCTGATGGGCTGGCATTGCAGTCCCAGCAAATTCCTTCATCACACGTCGGTAGACGTCGCGTTTAAACGAGACCACGTTACGAATGGGATACCAGTAACTTACCCAGCGCCAATCATCAAACTCGGGGTGGCCGGTTTTCAGTACATCGACATCTTTTTCATTGCAGTCCAGTTGCAGTAAAAACCACTTTTGTTTTTGTCCGATACATACCGGGTTACTTCCCTGCCGAATCAGTCGTTTCGGCAATTTATAACGTAACCAGTTGCGCGTTACGCCAAGTATGGTCACGTCTTTTGGCGTTAACCCTACTTCCTCATGAAGCTCCCGATACATCGCTTGTTCTGCAGTTTCCCCGTCATCAATTCCGCCTTGAGGAAACTGCCATGAATGTTGACCATAACGCCTTGCCCAAAATACCTGACCCATTTTGTTGCAAATCACTATGCCCACATTCGCACGGAATCCGTCGGCATCTATCACGTAGACTCCCGGGCACGATAAACTTTTCTATTATCGCATTTGACCATAAACTGCTGAGCATTCAAAGCATTAATAATTTGCCTTTGCCGCGGTGCTGGCGCAGAAAAGCTGTCCAACATCAGCATTTTATGCCGGCTATGCTCTTTGGTTAGCACAGACAAAGACCAGGTACACGCCAGCCTGGACACTACTTCAGTCACCGCCGGATGACATTGCCAGAGAAAGCGTCGGGTTTCACTTACTGATATACTGGGCCGGTGCATTATTATGAATGAGGAAAGTATGCAGCCACCGCGGACTCCCCCGTCCACACCTGATGAACTGCTTGAGCGTTGCCATCAAATAGCTGGTCTGACGTTGGGCGATCTGGCATCGATGGCGAACGTCGCTATACCTGATAACCTGCAGCGTCATAAAGGCTGGCCGGGCATGCTACTGGAGCTATGGCTGGGGGCAACTGCTGGCTCAAAACCGCAACAGGACTTTCCTGAACTCGGTATCGAGCTGAAAACCATTCCGATTGACGCTGCATTAAAGCCGCTTGAAACAACCTATGTATGCTTTGCGCCGCTTTTGCCTCAGCCCGGTGTCACCTGGCAAACCTCCAGCGTCCGTAACAAACTGCAAATGGTACTGTGGCTTCCGCTTGAAGGTGACAGGCAGATACCGCTGGCGCAACGCCGTGTGGCGACAGGTTTTTTGTGGACGCCCACTGCAGACGACGACCGTTTACTGCAACAGGACTGGGAAGAGTTGACCGAATTAATCTTGCTGGGCAACGTTGAAGCGATTACCGCGCGTCACGGAAATGCGCTGCACATTCGTCCTAAAGCGGCAAACGGCAGTGTATTAACTGATGCGCTGGATGAAGAGGGAAATCGTATTAAAACCCGCCCACGGGGATTTTATCTGCGTAAAACCTTTACTCAGAATATCTTAGCCCGCGAGTTTGGTTGATATTCCAGGTGTCATTCTGGCTGTGCGCAGCCGCCGCCATCACGCTCTGTCTACACTTTTTGCTATGCCCGGCAGGTTGTACAGTCACTTCCCAGAGCCGGTTGCCTCTCGATGCTGTTGCAAACCATGGCATCGAAGCAGGACGCCTGTTGACCTGAATCAAGTCTCTTTCATTTTCACTTTGCCAGTGAAATCCGCAACTTTTACTATTCTCCTGATGACTCACAAACATACCAGTGACGGGAGAGGGAGAATATGGCATTAACCATTACCGAAGAATGCATAAACTGCGATTTATGTGTTGATGAGTGCCCGAATAACGCGATTTTCGCCGGTGATCAGATTTATGAAATCAACCCAGACCGGTGCACTGAGTGTATCGGGCATTATGACTTGCCAAGCTGCGTAGGCGTTTGCCCGGTAGAGTGTATTGTTCCTGATCCAGTGCGCAGAGAGTCACTGGAGCAACTGGCCGATAAATACGCGGCACTGCATTCCTGAAGTACCGGCATTGTCCTCCCCGCAAGAACGAGTGCTCACGACGATAAGCCGGGGAATTGGCAACGTTAAAAGCGTTGTCAGACGGTATTTTTCACCGCTGATGTTTGTTTCGCGTACTTGGCAAGTGCATCGCTGAGCACCGTGTCGGAGGGGATCCCCAGTCGCCTGGACACTTTTGAAATGCTGGTATCCGTTCGCAGCAAGACCTTTTTCGCGTACTCCAGACGATAGCTGAATACCCACATTCTGAATGATTTTTGCCTGAGCACACGCAGCGATATCGCCAGCAAAGTGGGATCTGTCCGCGCATGCACACAAAACTGTTTCAGCGTGAGGCCCAGTTTTTTGTAGAGCTTTTCATCAATAATTAGCTGTTCTGCTCGTTGGAGCGCGTCAAGCATCTCCGGTTCCGGAGCAGCGCCGGCTTCCAGCCGCTCGTAATCCAGCGGACTGGGCGAGGTTTGTCTTGGCGTCGTCAGGCCAGCCAACAGCAATAAGATCACCAGTGCCATCAACATGTGTTGAAGCGATTGCCAGAAGTCTACCGGGAAAAAGCCAAATGTCGCAGCTGTCACCAGTAAAATACTGGCGAAGCCGGCGCCAACACAGGTACCGGCAACACCAGATAATCGACGAATCCTGTACTGTCCGGTATCGACAACCTGCTCGCCAAGATAACGGTGGTAATGTTGAATGCGTTCAGCCATAAGTATGCTGTAAAACAGAACAGAAAAGCCAACTAACAGATTGACGGAATATAGTGGCCACCAGGTCACCGGACTTCCCGATGGCGCCGCCTCAAACCAGGTTTCCCGAAGCGCCACAGGAATGAAAATCAACGTTGACTGCAATAACGCAGTCGCAATGACCGGCAGCCACAACAGGCGGTGATATGTCGGCTTCTCTAAAACCAGCAGCGTAATTGCCCTATAACAACAGACCATCAGCACCGGAGCAATAAAGTCGGAAGCGCCGAGCGCCCAGACCATAGCGGTGAATTCAGTGTATTTGATCCACTCATCAAATATAAGGAGTGGCCAGAGTAATCCTGCTATCAGCAACCAGTGTCTGCCGGGGAGTTTTTCATGTGTGGCCCAGAACTTAATCACTAATACGCCCCAGAACGCGGAGGACGCCATTAATGAATAGGAGTAAATCACTGACAACGAAGTCATCTTGCGCCTTGTATTTGTTTACCAGTAAACGTCGCCACGCATTGCAACCTGCCGGGTCCTTTCCATCACTTTCAGTAAACTTTGTGTCTTTTCATCAACCCATGCTTCCAGTTCATCCTGTGCTTCCGGCTCAGCTTCTTTGAGGGTATGCCTCAGCATTAACAGCGCCCGCAGCTCATCAATGCCGGTTAGCAAATCCAGCCATGGAGCACGGAAGGTTCCCCTCTCTTCCACAAATAAATCTGCCAGTAAAAAGCCATTCCATAACGTCTGGCGCAGCAAAATCTCGATGGCCGTATAATTCGCAGCAGCCATATCGCGATTAACCGGCATGCTCTGCTGCACGGTTTGCCACCCCTGTGACAACCACCCTTTGGCATGCTCCATGACCGGCATGTCGAACCCTTTCGCCTCATTACGCCACGGCCGGTTATGCAGAATGGCCGAAGCAGACAATTTCACCGATGTGGCTGTGGTTTCAAAAAACAGGTTTTCCGGATTATGGGCCTGCAGCAACCCGGCTTTTCGGCCCTGCAGGTAACTTAGCAGTGCAGGGTGACGTGAAAGATTTTTATTGAACAAACTCTTTTTAGACAATAAGTAACGCAGGCTTTGCAGGTCATCCTGCCACAACCATTCCTGCGCATAGTTCAGTAGCTGCTTGTGCAGCGACAGCATCGCCGGACATTGCAATACCGGCAAATACAACGACACGCTTTGCAGCATCAGGCGAAGGCTCTTTGCCACTTCAGCCAGCATTTTAATGGCGCCGGTTTCCATAAATAAGTGCTCGTGACGCTGCCAGTGTGCCAGCGCACAGCGCATAGCGGCGGCGAAAGCCTCTTCGGTACTGCAATTGTTGTCCAGTGGCAGAAAATCCGGTAGCGACGCTACCTGAGCCTGAATGCCGTGCAACAATTGATAGCCCTGGGCGGCCTTAGAAACGTCGCTAAGGCGAACGGGTAACTGGTCGTTGATGATTCGTGCAATGACAAACACCATAGCAACATCACCGGATTTAAGCTCCAGCTCGATTTCATGGATGGGGGATTGTGATTTACCGGTAGTAACTTCACCTTCATCAAGTACCAGCTCAATGACCGTATCTTCGACTTTTATATCAAATGCAGTGCGGGTAAAGTGGGTGCTAAACTGACGCTCGAGATGCCCGGCTATGTGTTTGATATTCAAATCCTGCGGCCATACTGACGCATCGAAAAGGCTCAGGTCAGGCTCGTCTTTTGACAACGCCACAGTGTATTCGGCCCGCTCATGCAGCCCCCCACTCACTTTTCCGTGCGTTTTCAGGGTTTGTTCAAATTCGCCATTATTGCCTCGTACGCGAAATCCCATTTTGCGCGCCTGAAACTCATGCTCCTTCGTATCGTAATAATCATTTTGCAGACGCATTTCCGTAGCTTTGGAAACGCCCATGCCCTGTTGCTGCAGCGCCGGAATGACCTTCTCCAGGAACGGTGCCAGCGCACTTTGACGAGTGACAAATTTTAATTCAACTTCAGCCATGAAATATGCATATAAAGAGAGGTGTCCACACCTTACCCCCGTCCTTCACTTTGTGCAACGCCCTCTCGCGCCAGAAAATAAACGTCGGACACGATTTACACAGTATGTAGGCTTGGTGGTATTACCTCAGTGAAAGCTCGGGCTGAAACCCTTAGATTACGCTTGCCCCTGATAGAAAAACGCGGGAATTCAATGGTCGTTTTTCTGTGCTTCCGTACACAGCGCCACAACCCGGACTTGCCTTTACCTGATGCAACCCATACCATCTCTAATGTTTTTTCTCAGCGTATGGAATGAATATGATTCGCAGGTGGTTATCGGTCGCACTCATCGCGGTTTCCTTTCAAAGTTTCGGCTTGCAGGATACGGCTAATATCGAGGCGTCCTCTTCACACTATATCCGGGATGATCTTTTCGTCTTCTTACATGCCGGCCCCGGACGAAATTACCGTATCTTAGGTTCAATCGAAGCCGGCACCCCAATTACTCTTCTCAATACTAACCGCGAAGAAGAATTCAGCGAGGTAAAGGATAACGAGGGGAGAACCGGTTGGGTGGAAACCCGGTACGTTAGCAATAGCATTTCAATGGCGGAACAACTGCCTCTGTTAAGTGAGCAGTTGGCCGATAGTCAGGCCAGCCTGCAAGCAGTAAGAAGTGAAAACACACAACTTCGCCAACAACTGAGCGAGGCACGTCAGACCGCAGCGCAGTTGACGCAGCGAACAGAAGAGCAAGCGAAAGAGATCACGACACTTTCATCGAAAATTGAAAGGGCAGATCAGGATGAGCTGTTTCGCTGGTTTACTCGCGGCGGGATGGTAGCGGGAGCCGGGATTTTGCTTGGTGTGATCCTGTCGTATTTACCGAAAAAGCGTAAGCGCGGCGACCAATGGATGTAGGTGCTTCCCTACTGCTCTGACATTACCCTGACTCAGCCAGCGTCCTCGCTGGCTTTTTTATGGCATGCATACTGTGAACAGGTCTCATCGCGTTGGTAACCGCATTGATTATTTATGTAAAGGGTACGGCGGGCACAACTTGCTGTCGCCAGGCAAGTAACACGTTAAATCAAAAGCCGCACAGAAGATCCCGAGCCCAGATAGCGGGTTTTGGGCAAAGTTTGTCGGTCTTAGTGTACGCAGCAGCACCGGCATTTTTCTAAACAACAAAAAAGCCCCGCATCAATGCGGGGCTCTCGCGTACTAAGTGGCGTGAATGCTTCATCATATGACGAGGCAAAAACGCAATCAGTTATTACTCATCATCTTCCACCAGCGTCATCAGCGATGTGTTACCGCCTGATGCCGTAGTATCGATACTGATGGTTTTCTCTGTCATCAGTCGCTGGATAAGCTTATCGTTATACTCGGCAGTAATAACCGGTAAGATTGCTCCTTCGCGAGATGACAACATCGCCGTAATGCGGGCAGTACGTTCCGTACTGGAGTCGACAACCACGCCCGCCAGGTTTTTGTCCATCAATAACGCATCGAAATAAGACAGCTTGGCAACCTGGAATACACCTTTGGGCGCACCGGTTAATTCGAAGTTTTGCTGGAATTCCAGCGCTTCTTCATAGAACTCTTCCGACACGACCGAAACCACAACGTTACCCGTTGCCAGCGCCGTCACAATGGATAGCGTCCAGTATTCAAACGTCACGTCTTTATCGGCGAAACAGACCAGAACGCCCCGAGGCTCAAGGTAAAGTTTGTTGGACTCACCTGTTGGACCAGGCAATTCAGTTGGTTTTGCCAGTCTGCGCTCGATAGAGGTCAGTTGCTGTCGAGACGTTGCCAATGTCCTGTTAAGGTCATCGGCAAGCTCTTCAACAATATCGACCTTCGCGATTTTTGCCAGCAACTGACGAACCATAGATATACGATCGTTCAGCGCTTTGTGTCGCCACTCAGCCTCAACCTTCATGGCGTTTTTCATCATCGATTCCGCTTCACCGGAAACCTTTTCGTCACCAATAAGCGCTGTATCTTCTGCGTCCACGTCTTCAACTTTAGACGGCTTCGGTGTAGCACGCTCCATCATCAGACGCGTAAGGTAATTTGGTCCACCCGCTTTGGGGCCGGTTCCAGACAGGCCGCGTCCGCCAAAGGGTTGCACGCCAACAATCGCACCAATCATATTGCGGTTGATATAGACGTTACCGGCACGACTCTTAGCTGCCAGCTCGTGACCACGTTCTTCAATGCGCGAATGGACGCCCATGGTCAGCCCATAGCCTGTCCCGTTGATTTGGTTTAACACCTCTTCCAGTTGCTTGGCCTTAAAGCGCACAATATGTACAACCGGGCCAAACACTTCTTTTTCCAACACATTAATGTTGTCTATCTGGTAGAGCGTTGGCGGGAAATAGGTGCCATTTTCTGCCACTTCCGGCAATGCCGCGCGGTACAACAGCTTACCTTTGCCTTCCATGTATTTCTCATGGTCAGTCAGTGACTTATGGGCTTTACCGTCAATCACCGGACCAATATCTGTATACAAATACGCCGGATCGCCCACTTTCAGCTCTTTCATTGCGCCTATTAACATTTCAGTCAGTTTGTCAGCAATTTCTTCCTGTACAAACAGCACCCGAAGTGCTGAACAGCGTTGACCGGCACTTTGGAAACCTGAATGCACTACATCATCAACCACCTGTTCCGGGAGGGCAGTGGAATCCACAATCATGCAGTTCTGACCACCGGTTTCAGCAATCAACGGCACCTGCTCACCGCCCCGGTTAGCCAGTGTCTGAGAAATCAGTGTCCCGGTTTGTGTGGAACCGGTGAACATTACCGCTTTGATGCGTTCATCAGGCAGTAGGGTCTCACCCACGCCTTTTCCTGGTGAAATGATCAATTGCAGCGCATCTTCCGGCAGGCCGACTGAGTGCATAATATCTATCGCGCGCTTGGCGATAATACTGGTCTGCTCGGCAGGTTTTGCCAGCACCGTGTTCCCGGTTACCAGCGCCGCTGCGACCTGTCCCATAAATATCGCCAGCGGAAAGTTCCATGGACTGATACATAATGTCACGCCACGGGGCAGTAAACGCTGATCTTCAGCAAGCTCCTGTCCTCGCACTGCGTAGTAACGACAGAAGTCGACAGCTTCGCGCACTTCATCAATGCTGTCCTGAGCCACTTTACCGGCTTCGCGCACACAGATGGCGATAAGCTCAGCCATGTGACGCTCCAGTGCATCGGCAGTGCGATTAAGAATTTCCGCACGCTCCTCAACAGGGCGTTTTGACCAGGCCTGGAAGCCATCACTGACTTTATCCAGTGAGGCCAGCATTTCTTCCTGCGTGGTATAGACGTGATAGCCCACGATGTCACTGTGATTTGACGGACTTCTCACAGCCGTGCCGTTTTCGGGGATGTCGCTTTCATCTACCCGATAGAAGTCTTTCCAGCGAGACAGCTCATGCTGCAACGCATGTACAGCATTGACGTCTGTCAGGTCTAAACCGCGAGAGTTATCACGTTCCGGCGCGTACAATCCGCGCGGGGTTTTAATCAGTTTGTTATAACGCACTTTCAGACGTTGAGTTTTCTCAACCGGATCTTCCAGCAGTGACTCAACCGGCTTTTCATCGTCTACTATGGCGTTAACAAACGATGAGTTTGCGCCGTTCTCCAGCAGGCGACGAACCAGATAGGCCAGCAAATCTTCGTGCTCACCAACCGGTGCATACACCCGGCACTGGATTTTATCTTCGGTTACTACCTGGTCGTATAACGTATCCCCCATGCCGTGCAGGCACTGGAACTCGAACCCTTCTTTATCATCACCGGCAAGTTCAATAATTACCGATGCCGAGTAAGCATTGTGCGTGGCGAACTGGGGATAAATGGTATCGCGATAATCCAGCAGGCGATTGGCACAGGCGTGATAAGACACATCGGTTGACGATTTACGGGTAAAGACAGGAAATTCTTCCAGCCCTGCCTGTTGCGTCAGTTTAATTTCGGTGTCCCAGTACGCCCCTTTTACCAGGCGCACCATCAGGGTTCTGCCAACCCGTATTGTCAGCTCGCGCAGCCACTCGATGACGTGGATCGCGCGCTTTTGATAAGCCTGAACTGCCAGACCAAAACCCGTCCAGCCCTCCAGATCTTTATCGCTGAACACTTCCTCGATGATATCCAAAGACAAATCCAGACGATCTGCTTCTTCAGCATCCACCGTCAGGCCAATGTCATACTCTTTGGCCATCATGCACAAATCTTTCAGGCGCTTGGGGATTTCTGCCATGGCCCGTTCGCGCTGCAGAAATTCAAAACGCGGATGAATTGCAGAGAGCTTGACGGAAATACCGGGAGAACGCTTTGGACCACGCCCCTTTGCCGCCTTGCCGATTTCTTTAATCGCTTTCACATACGCGTCATAGTAGCGGTCAGCATCCTTCATCGTGCGGGCACCTTCGCCCAGCATGTCATAGGAATAGACGTAACCTTTCTTCTCTTTCTCTTCGGCGCGCTTTACTGCATCCTCAATGGTTTCGCCCATTACGAACTGACGGCCCATAACCCGCATCGCGATGTTCATTGCGCGGCGGATAACCGGCTCTCCAAGACGCCCAAGGGTCTGTTTCAGCAGGCCGAACTGTTCTTTTTTGCGCTTGTCCGCATAGTTAACCATGTTACCGGTTAGCAGCAGGCCCCAGGCCGAAGCGTTTACAAAGAGTGATTCAGAATTGCCAAGGTGGGGAGTCCACTGGCCTTTTGACAACTTGTCACGAATAAGCTCGTCTTGCGTTTCCTGATCCGGTACCCGCAAAAGTGCCTCAGCCAGGCACATCAGCACCACACCTTCGGCAGTAGACAATGAATACTCGTGCAACAAGGCATCGACGCCACCATGACCTTCCTGATCACGGCGTATTTTTAACACCATTTTTCTTGCACGTTCCCATGCCTTGCTTCGGGCTCTGGGGTTGACCTCTGCAATCGGCAGGATCTGGTCAATCGCCACCGACTCGCTGATTCGGTAATAATCGCGAATACGCTGGCGTAAGGGAGTCGTTGTATAAAGATCGTCGTTAGTGAGCATTGCAACCCTTATGAATTAAAACTGGAAAACAAAAAACCTTTGTATAAAAAATCTTCATTATCGCCACATTGGCGACGAATTCGGCAAATAGCAAGTAAAGTCGAAGTCGCTTACGTATTGCGCTTTAGTCTCTTTATAACTACCTGTACCTGCAGAAGATCACGATAGCGCTGATCCGGCGCGGATACTAGCACACCCCTATCATCCGCCAACCCCCTTTGTGTCAACTTTTGCGGGCAGTTGATGATTTTGCAAAATAACGTTTTTTTTGACTGGGTTTGGTCGCTTAAAAAGGTGAAATTAACGCAAATAACGCCTTTTCAGAAATTCTTACTACACTGTTAACAGGTATCAGCCCAAACCGGTATTCAGTAGAAATACCTGAAGGCAGGCCTGTGTACATGCAGATGTCCAATATTTGACCTGGCGATAAAACGGGCGGCAACAGCTCTGGTGCGGGCTAACAGGATGCTGTGCCATGATGGCGGCGCGGCCTTTTATGTTAGTCACTCATGCCAGGCAATGTCCCAGGGACTGATACTGATACCGTGCACACACTCGCTGTATGAAGTAGAGGCAATGCCGTGGCGCGCTTGTGCGCGCGTTGGCAAGGCAGGTGCACGTTACTATTTGGTGTCAGTTAACAACAATAAAAGAGAGGTATGGCATGCTTTGGTTGCGCCGTTTCAGCCTGACTCAACGACTCACGTTTATCACCCTATTGATGGCTATTATTCTGACTCTGCTCACTATTTTAGCGCTCAACCGCCATCACGAGGCATTGCGCCAACAAGCTTTTAGCGAAAATCAACACCTGGTAGAAACCGCGCACAGCGTGGCCGCCGCGTTTGCTCAGCGTGTATCGTCCGGCCAACTGTCGGAGGAAGAAGCAAAAAGCCGGGCACTTGAGACTATCGCCACACTGAGATACGACGATAACAACTACTACTGGGTGCAGGATGATTTACCCCGCATGGTGATGCACCCTATGCGAGCCGACCTGGACGGTCAGGACCTGCGAAGTTTTGAAGATGCCAACGGTAAGCGCTTTTTCTCCGAAATGGCAGAGGTGGTTCAGCAACAGGGAGCGGGCTTTGTTGAGTAGGTCTGGCCCCTGCCTGGCGAAACAGAACCTACCGAAAAAATTTCTTATGTAAAACAATTCAAACCCTGGGGCTGGACTATTGGTTCTGGTATCTATTTAACCCGCCTTGATGCTGAATACTCTCAGCTAAGAAACCTGTTTATTGCTGCCAGCATCGTCAGCATTTTGCTTGTGGCTGGGCTGATGGCACTGATTGGCGGTAGCGTCGTGCGTCCGGTTCAGCAGGTCACAGAAAGTATGAAAGACATTGCCAAAGGAGAAGGCGATCTTACCCAGGCACTACCTGAAGATGGTGCAGATGAGATGACGCGACTGGCGCGCTACTTCAATGAGTACACCGAGAAAATGCGTCACTCTCTTATCGCCGTTCGTCGCACTCTGTCGCAGGTAACAGAGCAGGCGAATCAACTTGATAAGGCAAGCAGTGCCAGCAATGCCCAGTCACAATCTCAGAGCCAGAATACCTTGCAGGTTGCGGCTGCAATGGAGCAGATGACAACACAAATCCAGGACGTCTCGCAACATGCCGAAACCGCAAATCAGTCTACCGAAGAGGCCCGTAACCATATTCAGCAAGCTGCCAAAGTGGTTGAAGTTGCGGTAAATGATATGCGCGACTTGAGCACAGAAATCGAGTCAGTGAACAGCGTAGTAGATGCTCTGGCCAGTCAGTCGCAAAGTATTGGCTCGGTGCTGGATGTCATTCGGGGCATTGCCGAGCAAACTAACCTTCTGGCACTGAACGCCGCCATCGAAGCCGCGCGGGCTGGCGAACAAGGCCGCGGCTTCGCTGTGGTGGCCGATGAAGTGCGCACACTGGCCAGCCGCACCGGACAAAGTACCGATGAAATTCAGGTAATGATCGAAAAGCTTCAAAGTGGTGCCAGCGCAGCGGTAAGCGCAGTAAAAAACAGTCAGGAAGCCGCTGTCGGAACCAGTGATAAAACGGCTCATGCAAACCAGAGTCTGCAACGGGCTGATACATTAATGAATGATATCGTGTCGATGAACAGCGAAATTGCCACTGCCACCGAGCAACAAGCCGAAGCGGCGAAAGAAGTGAATATGCGAATAAACGATCTGTCTGGCTCCGCCGACCTGAGTCTGTCTTCTTCACAGGAACTGGCCAGGACCAGTGAAATGCTGCGAAAAAGTTGTGAGGCACTCAAAGCCATCACCGATGGGTTTAAACTGGAAAGGTAAGGGTGTCGTAGTATCAAGGCACGCGCCGCATTTGTCTGGCTATGTCACGGTTGCATTACTGCAAGAGTGATCAGTTTTGTAACGTTGCCGGTATACCGGAAAAGGGTTGCGCTGTACTGGCACCCACCTTTGTCATAGACTAACTGCTGAGCCACTGGGGATTGGGTGGGGATCTGGCCACTTAGCGTCAATTACACAAAGACACGCTGAAGTCACGCTGCTTACTCCATCATTGAATGTAAGCAGCTGTCGCCAGTTTTCCGTTCACAGGGTGCATTGTCAGCAGTGTTGTGGTTCATTGTTGGGTTACTGCCTTACTACGGGTAAGCCACCCGGCGGTGACACCGTGCCTGTGTTTTTAAACCGCCACCACGTATAGCGCAAATTCTCATGAGCGTTGGCATAAACAGGTTGCGTGAACTACAAGGAGTGAAGGTATGAGCAGTAAGGGGTTTCGTCGTCGCTACATCGTACTGGCGGCACTGGTGCTGATTATTCTCGGCTATTGGATTTTCGCCAATACCATTATCAAAAGCATTCTGGAATCTAAACTTTCAGAGTCTTATGGCGCAGAGGTCGATATCGCAGAGTTCGATCATAGTCTGTTTCCGGTTGAAGTAGAAATGCACGGAATCGGACTGACAGACGCCGTTCATCCTGAACGAAACCAAGTTCTTATTGGTACCGCGCAAGCCGACGTTGAACTGATGCCGCTGTTATCAAACCGCGTGATCGTTAATAACCTGAAGTTACTTGAGGTACAGTTTGACCAGCCTCGGGAAACACCCGGCGAAGTGTATCGTCAGCCGACCAATTCTCTCTCTTTTGACGAAATAAAAGCCAAAGCGCAGGACGCGGTGCCATCGGTAGATGAGCTGCTGGCCCGTAATCCGTTGAAGACCAGCGCTGCTGTTGAAGACGCGCAAGAAACGTACTCACAGTATTCAGAGGGTCTTAAATCCGATTATGAGTCACTGCCTGATAAAGAAAGACTGGAGTACTATAAAACGCAGATCAATCAGCTTAAAGAAACGGATTACAGCGATCCACAGGCATTACTTCAGGCTAAGGAAACCCTGGATAAGCTAAAAGAAGAAATTCGCCAGGATAAAGCACTTATCGGTAACTTCACCGAAAAAGCCAAAGAAGCCAAAACAGCATTGGCAGGCAGTGTAGAAGCACTGAAAAATGCCCCCAAACAAGATTATGAATTACTCAAAGGCGTCATTGCCGGTGATCAGGCGGCGCTTGAGCAGGTTACCCAGTTTGTGTTTGGCGAAAAGGCGGCTGAATATACCGAATACCTGATGTCAGCGGTTCAAATCGTGCTGCCACTGCTTCAGGGTGAGGAAGGTGTACAAGAGGAAAGCGGCGACCTGCCCTCTGTTCTGGTTCGTCAGGCTGACGTCTCCGTGAAGTGGAAAGAAGAGTCTATTACCAGCGTCTGGAAAAATATCACGAATACGCATCCTATCGTCGGCGAGCCGACCACATTTACTATTGCCGCGGCAGGCGAGTTGTTGAAACAGTTTGAATCGAGCGGTCAGTTCTGGATAGACAATGACGGTGTGGATGCCAGCCAGCAATGGTCGCTGGCCGGTGTGAATCTCTCTGATATACCGTTCAGCCAGAACGAAAAGCTGAATGCTACGCTCACTCGCGCCCTGATGCAGACAACCGGATCTATGACCGTGGAAAACAACCTGTTATCCGGAACCGGTACCGTTAATCTTCGTGAACTGGCGATGCAAGCGACGGGAAGCAATGACATCACTACCGCGATTGCTAAGGCACTCCAGGGGTTATCCAGTCTGTCGATGGACATGAGTTTAGCGGGTACCTTATCAGACCCGGATTTTGGCATCAGCTCGGATCTTGATAATCAACTGGCGCAGATGGCACTCACGCAGCTGACTGCCTCGCAACAGGATAAACTGGACGAACTCAACGCCAAGCTTAATGCCATGGTTGCTGAGCAACAAGACGCTGCGTCCGGCCAGCTTGTTGACATTACAACCATGCTAAATGCGGCTCAGGGCGACACGGCCCAACTGGATGAACTGCTGAAAACCCAGTTGTCCAGCGTCGTCGATAAGCAGAAAAACAAATTGCTGGACAAGCTGAAAGGCAAACTTGGCAATAGTAACTAGACCATACGTGTGCTTCCGAAAACGCTCCCTGCTAAAGTCACAGGGACCGGACTCAGGAGCACACATCAGCCTTACCAACACGGGTTATTACCCGGGCAGTCCGGTAGCGATTACCTTATTCTGGTGGCCTCTGGTGCGCATAAACTTGGCCAGACCTTTCCTTACCCTTTGCAATAGTGTTCTGGCACGGCATAATAAGTCACAAATCAGGCGCAGCCACTGGCGGCGCCTGTCGCCCATGTTGGCGATAACTCCGAATCCAATAACAACAGGTGATAACCGTGTGGCAAGATAGATGGGTTACCATTGTATTACTGCTCTTGCTGGGTTTGCTGCAGTACCGGCTATGGTCAGGTAAAAACAGTATCCCGGACTATCTCGCGCGCGAACAGGAAGTCCATAAACAGTCTCTTCAAAATGCCAATCTGTCTCAACGAAATGCGCTGCTGCAAGCGGATATTAACGATTTGAAAATTGGCCTGGAAGCGATTGAAGAGCGTGCACGTAATGAGCTGGGACTGATTAAAGAAGGCGAAACTTTTTATCGTATTCTGCCTGCTGACAATGACTAAAATCAATTAATGAACACATCCCCCCGAATTATCGCGGTTGTTCCTGCTGCTGGTGTTGGTAGCCGTATGCAGGCTGATCGTCCCAAACAGTATCTGTCGCTGGCTGGCAAAACGATTATCGAACACACACTGGACGCCCTGATCAGTCATCCGGCTATCGAGCATGTCGTAGTGGCGTTAAGCCCACAAGACCCTTACTTTCATGCGTTGCCCGTTGCCGCAGCAGATTGGTTAACCATCGTCGAGGGTGGTAGCGAACGCGCAAACTCAGTTCTCAATGCGCTATCAGCATTACCTGAAGACTGTTGGGCACTGGTGCACGACGCCGCCCGCCCCTGCCTGAGTCACACTGATATCGACAATCTGCTTGGTGTGATAAGCCAGACCGGAATAGCCGGTGGTATTCTGGCAACTCCGGTAAGAGACACCATGAAGCGCGCAGTAAGCCAGTCGCATACCATTTCTCATACCGAGAGCCGCGACGACTTATGGCATGCGCTAACGCCACAATTGTTTCCCGCGCAGTTACTCAAAGATGCACTGACCTCATCACTGGCGCAGGAACGTCCCGTCACAGACGAAGCATCGGCAATGGAAATGGCCGGATTTACCGTCGCATTGATCGATGCCAACCCTGCCAACATAAAAATAACCCGCCCGGCAGATATGCCGCTGGCTGGATTTTATTTAGAACGTTTAGCAAAAGAAACACAGGACAATGTATGCGAATAGGACACGGATTCGATGTACACAAGTTCGGTGGTGATGGCCCCATCACCATCGGCGGTGTGCAAATTGAGTACGAGCAAGGCCTGATAGCCCATTCAGATGGAGACGTACTGATACACGCCCTATGTGATGCGGTGCTGGGCGCAGCGGCACTTGGCGATATCGGCAAACATTTCCCTGACACCGACGATGCTTACGCCGGTGCCAACTCACGCGAGTTGCTAAAGCACGTGATGCTACAGGTAGAAAAAAAGGGCTACAGACTGGTGAATGCTGATATGACAATTGTAGCGCAGGCACCAAAGATGGCTCCACATATCGACGCTATGCGCGACAATATCGCAGCTGACTGCAGTTGTCCGGTTGACGATATCAATGTGAAAGCGACCACCACCGAAAAACTTGGCTATACCGGACGTAAAGAAGGCATTGCCGCCCATGCGGTGGTGTTGCTGCAAAAGGACCCCTCATGGAGTTAACCACACAGCACTGGGAATATTTATATGGCCGACCGGTCTCTACGGGACTGTTTAAGTTTCAGGCCGACGATTTTCAGGTAACTGAAGAGTTAGGCTACGAGCCCACCGGTGATGGTGAACACCAGTTTGTGTTTATTGAAAAGGAAAACACCAACACGGCATATCTGGCTGAACAGCTGACCCGTTATACCGGCCTTCCTCTACGCCAGGTAACGTATGCTGGCAGAAAAGATAAATACGCTGTCACCCGCCAGTGGTTTGGCCTGCATGCACCCGGCAAGGCTGACTTCGACTTTTCCGGCTTCAATCTGGAAGGTGTTAAGGTATTGAAACACACCCGCCATAATAAGAAGCTGAAAACCGGTCAGCTAAAAGGCAATGCGTTTCAAATTCAGCTTCGCCAGGTGAACAACATCGAGGCGGTTGAAGACACACTGTCGAAAATCGCCACCCAGGGTGTGCCTAATTATTACGGCGAACAGCGCTTCGGCGTTATGCGTATGAACGATCAGGGCGAAGTGATGCGCGGCGGCAATCTGGTACTCGCAGAACGCATGATCCAGGGCGAAACGATTCGCCACCGCAATAAGCGTTCGATGGCGCTTTCCGCGTTACGAAGCTGGTTCTTTAACGAAGTGGTGTCAACGCGGCTTCAAAAACAGCAATTCAACCATGTATTGCCGGGAGATACGCTGGTACTGACGGGCTCCAACAGCTTTTTTGTAGATGATGGTAGTGATACCACCATTCCCCAACGTTATGAAACCGGTGACCTGTCACCTACAGCTCCACAATGGGGTGCGGGTAACTTACCCACTCAAGGCGAGGCGCGGGAACTGGAATGCGCCGTGGCGCAGGCCCATCCGCGGGTAACCGACTTTCTTGCTTCAGCCGGCTTTGAGCAGGAGCGCCGGGCGATAAAAATATGGCCTGAGCAGCTTGAATGGTTAGGTAAGGGTGATACATTAACGGTATCATTCAGTCTTCCCAGCGGATGCTTCGCAACGTCTGTGTTGCGGGAATGCATCGATATGGTCACTCCAATCAACAGCGTATAGTCAGGTAGATTCATGAAAATTTTAATGAGTAACGACGATGGCGTATTCGCAAAGGGCCTGGCGATTTTGCACCAGACCATTGCCAGCGAACACGATGTTACCGTAATCGCGCCGGACAGAAACTGCAGCGGTGCCTCCAATGCACTGTCGTTGCACCAGCCTTTGCGCATTCAGCAAATGGACAGCGGTTTTTATTCTGTGAATGGCACCCCTTCCGACTGTGTTCATCTAGGCGTAAACCGGTTTTTGAAAGAAGATCCTGAACTGGTGGTGTCGGGCATTAATCACGGCGCAAACCTGGGCGATGATGTGATTTATTCTGGCACTGTGGCGGCAGCAACAGAAGGCCGCTACATGGGCCTGCCGGCCATTGCCGTCTCTCTCACCAGCAAAAAGGGGGAACATTTTGAGACCGCCGCCCGCGTGGTGCTGGAAATTATCAAAAAATTGCAGAAGCACCCGCTACCGGCAAACCAAATCCTGAATGTAAACGTGCCGGATGTGCCATATGAGGAACTCAAAGGCATTAAAGTTACCCGCCAGGGCCGCAGACATCGTGCTGAAGGGATGGTAGAAGATAAAGACCCGTTTGGCAGACAAATTTTCTGGTATGGCCCGGCTGGGGCAGAACAGGATGCCGGCCCTGGAACGGACTTTGAGGCGGTGGCAAACGGCTATTGCTCTGTGACCCCGCTCAGTGTTGATATGACGGCTTACCAAAGCCTGGATGATATGAAGGACTGGATGGCGAAATAAGGACCCCGTCATCTGATAAAGATTGGTTTAATAAGGATAATAATAAGGTACCATGAGATCCTCTAGAAAAGGTGACGCGCTGGCCGAATTACTGTATTCGGAAGGCGTCAAAAACCAGAAAGTGCTGAACGCGATTGCCGGCACACCCCGAGAGATTTTTTTGCCGGATACCCTGAAACATAAAGCGTATCAGAATACGGCCTTGCCCATCGGTCAGGGGCAGACTATTTCGCAACCTTATATTGTTGCTAAGATGACGGAGCTGTTACTTGATGCGCCCAACCAGGCTGTCAATGTGCTGGAAATTGGCACCGGCTCCGGTTATCAGACCGCGATACTGGCGCAGCTGTTTCAGCGTGTCTATTCGGTAGAACGCATCAAGTCGTTGCAGTTTCATGCCAAGCGCCGGATGAACCAACTGGATTTACACAATATATCAATGAAGCATGGTGATGGATGGAAAGGCTGGCCCTCTAAGGGTCCTTACGATGCGATTATCGTAACGGCAGCAGCCAGTTCATTACCTCAGGATTTGTGCGATCAGTTGAAGGAAGGAGGACGTATGATCATTCCGGTTGGAGATGAGCAGCAGTCACTACTTTGCATTGATCGTGTGGACGGAGAATTGCGGACAGAAACCGTGGAATCGGTCAGATTTGTACCGCTGGTAGCAGGAGAGCTAATGTGAAAGTGTTTCAGCCGTGCTATGACCTTGCGATTCGCTGGTCCAGGCATCCTCATGCGAGTCGCTATTTAGGTGGTCTTAGCTTCGCTGAATCGATGTTTTTTCCTATCCCGCCCGATGTGATGCTGGCGCCCATGTCGCTGTCACAGCCATCGCGAGCCTGGTATTTCGCAATGCTTACCACATTAACGTCAGTCATTGGCGGCATTGCCGGGTATTTTCTGGGTTACTTTGCTTTTGAAGCCTGGCTGCAGCCCGTTATTGAATCTGCCGGTTACCAGCCTAAGCTGGATACTGCCATGCAGTGGTTTACCGATTATGGTGTATGGATTGTCTTTCTGGCAGGGTTCTCCCCTATTCCTTATAAAGTATTCACCATTAGCGCAGGTTTTCTGCACATGGCGTTTTTACCATTTGTGATGGCATCAGTAGTAGGCCGCGGAGCCCGATTCTTTCTTGTTGCAGGGTTGATGCGCTGGGGCGGCGCGGCAATGGAAGCGAAGCTTAGGCAATATGTCGAAATTCTCGGCTGGGCCGTCGTTGCACTCGCCGTGTTGGCGTATCTGATATTGCGCTAGGTCTGAACAGCGCGCATGCAGTACGCGGTATCCAGAACGTTTATTGTCATTCTTTGCTGCCTGGCGGTGGTATCCTGTGGCTCTACACCGCCAGCCCCTGTTGTTGTGCTCAATAGCCAGCCGATTGAAGATCAGGGCTTTCAGGGAGACACCTACACGGTAAAAAAGGGCGATACGCTTTACGCCGTAGCGTGGTACACCGGAAATGACTATCGCGATATTGCGCGATATAACAATTTACGCCCGCCCTACAATATCTTTCCAGGCCAGTCGCTGCGTGTAACCGCGCCCCAAATTGCCAAACGTAGTTCGAAATCACCGACCAAACCAACTGGTCAGACCTCGCCTAAAGTCTATACAAATACGGTTGACCGTACTAAAGAGCAGGCGTATGGTGAAAGTGAAAAAAATGTTAACAGGCAGCCACTTAACGACGTCAAAAAGCCGTCGAAAAGCGTCAAAAAGCGCGCTCCCAATGCCTTTCCTGATAAAGTGGAACAGTGGGTTTGGCCAGCCAAAGGTAAGCTGATTGCCACATTTAGCCAAGAAGAATCCGGTAATAAGGGTGTCGACATCCAGGCAGCACGAGGTACAAACATAGTGGCTGCCGCAGATGGAAAAGTCGTTTACTCGGGTAACGCGCTGAGAGGCTACGGCAACTTAATAATTATAAAGCATACCGACACTTTTTTGAGTGCGTATGCACATAACGACACAATAAAAGTAAAAGAACAGCAATGGGTTAGCGCAGGCGAACTTATTGCGACAATGGGGAATAGCGGTTCAGATTCGGTAAAACTTCATTTTGAAGTGAGGTATCGCGGTAAGTCATTAGATCCGCTGCGGTATCTGCCAACGCAACGTCCATAATAACTATAAATAATAATAAGAAATGAAAGGAGAGAACGTACAAAGGTAACCAAACAGAGCAGGAGATGCAGTTGTGGGTCAAACTAAAAACGCTGTAGTCGAACCGAAGTCTCGCGATGAATTAGATGACATGGAAATGTCAGCTGAAGTCAAAGCAGAAGCCACCTTGAACGAAGATGCGGATGACGATAACGAGGATATCGTGCTTCCCCAGGAAGAGCTCCCCAAAAACCTCGACGCCACCCAATTATATTTGGGAGAAATTGGCTACTCACCTCTGCTTACAGCAGAAGAAGAAGTGTACTTTGCCAGACGTGCCCTACGCGGCTGCGAAGCTTCACGTAAACGTATGATTGTCAGTAACCTAAGACTGGTTGTGAAAATAGCCCGACGCTATAACAACCGTGGTCTCGCGCTACTTGATCTTATAGAAGAAGGTAACCTGGGTCTGATCCGCGCTGTGGAAAAATTTGATCCTGAACG
Organism: Alteromonas sp. H39; assembly: GCF_047556435.1. GTDB lineage: Bacteria > Pseudomonadota > Gammaproteobacteria > Enterobacterales > Alteromonadaceae > Alteromonas. The sequence goes on along the minus strand of NZ_CP180210.1, from coordinate 703,660 downwards.
CGGTTTCCGCTTCTCAACATATGCCACCTGGTGGATCCGCCAGACCATTGAACGTGCCATCATGAACCAGACCCGGACCATTCGTCTGCCCATTCATGTGGTAAAAGAATTAAATGTCTATTTGCGCGCCGCTCGTGAGCTTTCACAAAAACTGGACCATGAGCCAACAGCTGAGGAAATTGCTGAAGCCTTGGACAAACCGGTTGATGACGTCAGCCGCATGCTGCGATTGAATGAACGTATTACGTCGGTTGACACCCCCATTGGTGGTGAAAACGATAAAGCCCTGCTGGATATTCTGGCTGATGAAAAAGAATATGGCCCGGAAGAAAACCTGCAGGATTCCGATATTAAAACCAACATTGTGAAATGGCTGGAAGATCTTAATCCCAAACAACGTGAAGTGCTGGCAAGACGCTTTGGACTGATGGGATACGAGCCTTCTACACTGGAAGATGTGGGCGCTGAAATTGGTCTGACCCGTGAACGCGTACGTCAGATCCAGGTTGAAGCCTTGCGTCGACTTCGCGATACCCTGGGCCATCAGGGGCTGACACTGGAAAACCTGTTTGCGCGAATGAGCGGCTGAGTTTTTCTTCCAAGCGAAAAAAGTAATGCCACGCGTGTGCGTGGCATTTTTATTGGTATTGAAATAACTCGCGTTAACACCTGACGGGCGTTGACTGTAGGCTTTGGCAGAGGCAGCATCAGCCACGCTGGCTACGCGTCACAGAACCGCTTATATCAGGTCCGGGACCGCATCCTTTCAGCTTACTATTGTACGAACTGGCTTAGTGCTCAGGCGCGCCCTCAATCATCAGTTCAATGCCTGCCTGAAACAGTCCCATCAACAAATAGTCCTTTCCGGTGCGGTTGCGTTTGGGCATATGGATACTACGTGGTTCATGCGGAGCAGGCACATTGAGCATAGGGTCATGCATCGTCGACAAGCTTTGATCGATGCGCTGCTGCTCTGCGGCATGCTCTACGGTGGTCTGAGTCAAATGATACGTCGATGCTGAACAGCCACTGATTAACGTCACTACTGCAGCAATTACCATAATCCTTTGCATCTGTTACTCCTTAACTTACTTGCTCTAGTTTATTCTTAACAACCGGCGAGAGCGTCTTATCAATCTTAGAGATCACGCTCTAGCGTTACAAACGTATAGGCATGCGGATTGCGATCATCGGGCTGATTTTCCTGTCGCTCAGCCTCCTTCCAGGACGCCTGCGCCTCATAATCCGGAAAACAGGTGTCGCCCTCTACCTCCAGCTCGATGAAGGTCAGGTAAAGTGTTTGTGAAGACGGCAGAAAAGCGTCATATATTTTCCCCCCTCCAATCACCATCACTTCATCGGCGGCATCCGGCGACGTCGTAGCTACACTCAGCGCCTCTTCCGGGCTAGCCACCACAATGGCATCATCCAGCGCGTAATCGGTTTGTGAAGATACCACAATGTTGGTTCTTCCGGGCAACGCACGTCCGATTGACTCATAGGTTTTCCGGCCCATGATGACCGGCTTGCCTAACGTGGTCTGTTTAAAGTGCTTTAAATCAGCCGGCAGGTGCCAGGGCATACCGTTGTCAGCGCCAATCACCCGTCCTTTTGCCATTGCTGCAATCATTGCAATTTTCATGGCCGTCCTTACTTGCGATATTCTACTTCGACGTCGTAATCGTCTTCATCCCAGTCATCATCATCGTCATCGTCGTCAACAGAGTCAACGGTATTGCGATGATAGGTATCCCATTGGAATTCCGTGGACTTTTCGTCTTCCTCGGTGCTCTCAGCCGGAAGGGTCTCGATGAAATTCATGATGTCGTGACATAACGGATCCAGGTTCATTTTCTGGAATGCCGAAATCTGATACACAGGGCCTTCCCATCCAAGTGCTTCAATCACACGCTGAGCACGCTCTTCTACTTCTTCTTCAAGTAGCAGATCCACTTTGTTAAAAATCAACCAACGAGGCTTAGCGGCCAGTTTGGGGCTATATTTTTCCAGCTCATTGATAATGGCCTGTGCGTTTTCAGCAGGGTCGCTTTCATCCATTGGCAGTAAGTCGACAATGTGTAACAGCACCCGACAGCGTTCAAGATGCTTTAAGAACTGAATGCCCAGTCCTGCACCTTCTGCGGCACCTTCTATCAGACCTGGAATGTCAGCAATCACGAAGCTACGCTGCGCATCCTGACGGACGACCCCAAGATTAGGAACTAACGTAGTAAAAGGATAATCCGCTACTTTAGGCTTTGCAGCAGAAACAGAACGGATAAACGTGGATTTACCGGCATTAGGCATACCCAACAAGCCGACGTCTGCAAGTAACATCAGTTCCAGTTTTAAATTACGGATCTCGCCCGGTGTACCATTGGTTTTAATCCGCGGTGCGCGGTTGGTACTGCTTTTAAATCTTGCATTACCTAAGCCGTGATAGCCGCCCTGCGCCACTTTCATTTTTTGGCCGTGGGTAGTGAGATCTCCAAGTACTTCGCCGGTCTCAGCGTCGGTCGCGCGGGTACCCACAGGGACGCTTAACGTCAAGTCTTCTCCACCACGTCCCGTGCAGTCACTGCCCTGGCCATTCTGGCCACGCTGGGCACGGTGGAAACGTTCGAAGCGGTAATCGATCAGGGTATTCAGGTTCTCGTCGGCTTGCAGATACACGCTGCCGCCGTCGCCTCCATCGCCGCCGTCCGGGCCCCCTTTCGGTACATATTTTTCACGTCTAAAGCCAATCACGCCGTTGCCGCCGTCACCAGCTTCAACACGAATTTCAGCTTCATCTACAAATTTCATTTATCGCTCCGAGTCGTTAAGACTGTGGGTTTACTACCGCATCAGGGCGGTATGATTCAATACCTATTCCTATAGCCGCTATCTGTTTCACGCCAGCTCACAAATGTGAACGCCAGACTTTCAGCAATAGGAATACGTACGGACTATTATTTTACACCATTCATCAGAATACAGCATGAAACTTTCCCGATGATGATGATGTGTTTACGGATGGCTACTTGAGAAACAGCCAGGAACATCACTGTATATTTTCATGCGCGCTTGCTGACATCTCTGACGCGGCTCGGTTTTCCTTACCAGCATTTCCCGTGTCAGGCGTATTTGTTGCACGCGGTGCGTTCATCGCAAAACGTAATGCCTTGCAGTTGCGCAATACCCTCATGATTCTCTTTACCAGAAACAAAAAACCCCGCAAGCGCGGGGTTTTTCAAAGCCTGTTCGGCGAGAGCTCTGCGCTTACTCAGCTACGATGCTCACGAACTTACGGTTCTTCGGACCTTTAACGTCGAACTGAACCTTGCCGTCTTTCAGTGCAAACAGGGTGTGGTCTTTGCCGATACCCATGTTGTCGCCTGCGTGGAAACGTGTGCCACGTTGACGAACAATGATGTTACCCGCAAGAACTGATTCACCACCGAAGCGCTTAACACCGAGGCGTTTACTTTCGGAATCGCGACCGTTTTTGGTACTACCACCAGCTTTTTTATGTGCCATGTGTTCGTGCTCCTATTATGCGTTGATACCAGTGATCTTCACTTCAGTGAACCACTGACGATGACCCATTTGTGAACGTGAGTGCTTACGACGACGGAACTTGACGATTTTTATTTTCTCGCCACGACCGTGTGTAATCACTTCAGCAGTCACTTTACCACCAGCAACAAGAGGAGTGCCGATTTTAACATCGTCACCGTTGCTAACCATTAATACATTGTCAAATTCAACCGACTCGCCTGGTGCGACTTCGATTTTTTCTAGACGAACGGTTTGGCCTTCGGCCACACGGTGTTGTTTACCGCCACTTTGGAAAACCGCGTACATATAAAACTCCGCTCTGCGTCACTTGACGCTTCAATTCAAAAAACAGGGCGCGAATTGTACGTGAAACATCCCGAGATAACAACCCCGAAAAACGCAAAAATAGATTATTTTTCACGCATTGCTGCATTTCTTTAACGAGGAGGCTGAAAACCACCGTTTCCGACCAGTACACCAAGCCGGACTGTCCCCTAAAGCACTGTTCAAAATTAGGTTTTAGTGCAGAACTTTGACGGTTACAAGCCTCTGGATCAGGCAATAATAGTCAGGATCGCAGTAGGATCGCCGCCTGACACCCCTTCACTTTGACGTAGTTTACAAGCTCAATTTCATGACCACAAGCATGTCAGTTTGCTGCATCCATTGTCTTCGCTAAACAACACGTTGACATAAAATTACGCTCAGCTGTGCTTTTTTCAGGCCGACAAGGTGGATAGTCTCGGGCTTTCAGGTACAATCTGCCCAAAATAAGCGATTACAAACAAAGACAGCCCAATGCCTATGGATTTAGATCAAATTCGTTCGCTCGCCGAAGACGATATGAAGGCGGTGAATGCGTTGATTCAACAGCAAGTCGACTCGGATGTCGCGCTGATTAACCAGTTAGGGTTTTACATCGTGAATAGTGGCGGAAAGCGATTGCGTCCGCTTCTTACCGTGTTGTCTGCACGTGCGATGGGAATTAAAAACCAGCAACATCACACACTGGCCGCTATTATCGAATTCATCCACACCGCCACGTTATTGCATGACGATGTGGTAGATGAGTCTACGCTTCGTCGTGGCCGCGAAACAGCCAATGCCATTTTCGGTAATCAGGCATCTGTTTTGGTTGGTGATTTTCTTTATACGCGTTCTTTTCAGATGATGGTAAGTCTTGAGCGTATGCGGGTAATGGAAATTCTGTCGGAAGCAACAAATCAGATTGCCGAAGGTGAAGTGCTGCAGTTAATGAACTGTAATGACCCGGATACCACCGAAGCGCGATACTTCGATGTGATATACGGCAAAACTGCACGCTTGTTTGAAGCCGCTACTCAGCTTGCTGCGGTGCTTACCGATCAACCCCAGCACATTGAACAAGCAATGCAGGATTACGGCAAGCATCTTGGTACCGCCTTTCAGTTAGCCGACGATATTATGGATTACACTGCTGACAGCGATGAAATGGGCAAGAACGCCGGTGATGACTTAGCGGAAGGTAAGCCTACTCTACCGCTGCTTTACGCCATGTGGCATGCAGAAAATAACGATGATAACGCGTTGATTCGTGATGCCATTGAAAACAATAACGGATTACCGCATTTGTCGCGTATCCAGAAGATTATGGCAAGCACCGGGGCTATCGATTATACCCTGAAGCGTGCGAACGAAGAGGTGCAAATGGCAATTGACAGCCTTTCAGCATTGCCTGATTCTGACTACAAATCTGCCCTGATTGCGCTGGCCAATATGTCAGTGGAACGAAGTAACTAATATCTTTATCTCCTAACAGCTTCACTCTTTTACTGCCGGCATGTTGAAATCAGCATGCCGTTCCCCGGGATGTCTGGCCGCCTCGTTTCCCACTTGTGAGGTGTAGTAGCTGACGCTGTTGTCCATACATCGTGGCGCGAGTGGCGCTACAACTTTTCATTTACTGCATGCACTGAATCGGGCTGAATTGATGTCTCTTTGCGAGCGAGCGCCTGACACGCTTTCACCTGAGAACCTGTCAGGGGAAATGCCACAGGATGAGACAAATCATTCTTCACCTTCTGCAGCAGCGTGGTCGAATTGGTAATCTGATGTAGCGACGCGCCGTTTGTACCAATAATACGATCCGATTATTTGCCACCACGTAAAAGACAAAACGACAACACGTGAAGTCTCCATGTTAAAACGCATTATTTACCGCAGTCATATCGCTGAACATGTTGGTGGTACCGAAATAAGACAATTAAGCATTCAGGCCAAAGCCACCAATTCTACCGTTGGTATTCAGGGCGCATTGATAGCTATTAATCGTTATTTTTATCAGGTACTTGAAGGGGAAGATGTCGTCCTTACCCCCTTATTGAAGAAGATTCAGTTGGACCACCGCCACTACGACTTTACCCTGTTGCAGGATTTGCCCATTGAGTCGAGCAAATTTGACGGTTGGGACATGACACTGATCATGTCACCGCCTCCGGATTTGGAAACCTGCATTGAGCAAATTAACACGGCGTTCGATAAAAAAGACACATCAGAAACTGTGCAGCAGCGGCTCTGCGAAGGACTTGTTTACATCATTCTGGGCGCCGTAGACATGAAACCGGCCCCCTTGTGATAATCATGTCATCCTGTTTTGATAGCCTTTATCCTTCCAGCATGTAGCCAATCATGCCGATAAGAAAACCTAATATACCTCCCAACGGCGGCAACCAGTGATTTTCCATTCGAATTTGTGGGGCAATGTCCTGCAGCACGGAATACAAAATGCCGCCCGCAGCGAATAGCATAATGCCGCTGATGACTACCGGATAATCAGCCAGCCAGAAATAGCCTATCGCGCTCATGATGGGGCCTAGCAGCGCCATAACACAGAACAGCAAGACAATTTTTTTCCGGTTATCCCGATCTTTTGCACGCATTTCCCGATAGGCATTAAAACCTTCAGGAAAGTTTTGTACCGTAATCAGCAGGCCAAGCAATAGGGTGCTGCCTCCTAACGCGGCAGTGGTGCCCAGCGCCAGTGATTCGGGGATAAAGTCGCTGAGCATCGCTGCAAGCTGACTGGCCGGGGTTTTGTTTTTTGCCAGATAGATGTCCAGTGCCATGAAGGCAAGCGCCCCGCCCACAAAACAAAGACAAGCCGCCAATACCGACACGTCTTTGATCCCCTCGGGCACAAGCACTAACGCGACTGCCGATACGAGTGCACCGGCTCCCAAAGCCAGGACACCGTGACGAAGCTCTTTTTCCCGCCATTTTGGCTGTATTCCCCGCCCGAACGCCAGCAGCGCGCCGGCGGGCATAGCAAGCCCGGCAATCAGCGACACGACGAGTAACGAGATGATTCCGGCGTCTGGCATCCCTGCGCTCCTGTGTGTTTAGACTTTACTTAAGACCTAAATCCCGGGTCATGTTTTCGTTGCGATCACGATGAACAATGATGTTGTCTTCAATACGAATACCGCCGAATGGACGATATTGTTCAATCGTATCCCAGTTAATATATTTTGAGGCTGGCGTTGCTTTCAGGTCAGCCAGCAAACTATCGATAAAGTATAATCCCGGTTCAATAGTGAACACCTGACGTGGCTCGACAACGCGGGTACAGCGAAGGAACGGATGCTCATCAGGTGATGGCTTAGGTGTGCCGCGATCATCATTCACCAGGCCACCAACATCGTGTACCTGCAGACCGAGGAAATGGCCAATACCGTGCGGGAAGAAGGTACGCGTAAGGCCCTGTTCGACAATGTCAGGCGCAGCCAGATTAACCATACCAGTATCATGCAGGATCTGAGCAATGCCATCATGCGCCAGCAGATGAATATCGGTATATGCCACACCCGGCTTAAGCGCATCACCTAAGGTCACCGTTACCTTATCGACAGCTTTAATAAGGTCCGCAAAGTGGTTGTCTTCCATCGCGTAGGTGCGGGTAATATCTGCAGCGTAGCCATGGTAATTGGCACCGGCGTCAATCAGGAATGAACGGTTTTGAGCAGGTGCTTCCGTATCGCACTGCATGTAGTGCAAAATCGACGCATGCTCATTTAACGCAACAATACTGGTATAGGGCACATCGTTGTCGCCCTGCCGCGACGCCTTGGCGTAAGCCAGGTTTATGTCAAACTCGCTGCCGCCCTGACGAAATGCCTCTGCAGCCGCATTATGGCCTGCCACTGCCAGCTTATTCGCTTCACGCATGCAGTCGAGTTCGTAATCGGTTTTATACGCACGCTGGTAATGCAGATAATGCAATACACGATCTGGATTGACGTTCTCAAAACCCAGCGCACGGGCCACTTCGATATATTCACCGATATAAGCCAGGCGGGTTTTGTCATATGGCAGATGCTTTTCTACCGCGTCAGCCTGCTTAAGCAAAATGATATCGAAGCTGTCCGTCCAGAAGTCGTTCGGTTCTGGCGGCACTTTATGCCAGAAATCTACCGGACGATAAAAAATCAGTTTGGGTTTATCTACACCATTTACCACCAGCCAGCAATTCGGGTTATCAACCACCGGCACCCAGGCTTTGAATTGCGGATTCACTTTAAATGGATAATGGTTATCATCCAGAAACAGGCGTTTACCCTGCCCGGAATGGATCACCAGCCCATCTAATCCCTCTCGTTGCAATGCTTCGCGGGTGCGGGCTTGCAGCTCTTCAATGTGTGCCTGATACGTTGCCTTGTGGTCAGTCATAAAACCTCATTGCTGTTATCTGATAATTAATGTTAAGCGGTGAACACCCTGTTCTTATCTTTGCTAACCGCTTGCAGCAAGTTGAAGCGGAATAACCTGTAAAACCGGGGTTAGCCCGCTAGCTGCGCTTCAATGGCCAATAGTTTACCATGACTCTTACACAGACGTTATGGTGCGTGACGAGGATGAGCATTTTGTCTGGAAAGTCAGGCCGACAGTGGCTGAGATAGTTCAATCAGGCTGACCAAAGATGACCGCTTTGACTCAGGCCAGATACTCTCAATTTTATGGGATAAGGATGAGATGATGCTGCGGTGACTGCGAAAGGGCGTTGATGACCCTTAGTAAATGCACCAACAGAAAGCGGGGGCTTATGACAACAACGGATGATTGCTAAAGCCCCGTCTTCCTGCCCCGCTATGGCGCTTACTGAGGGGCCAGTTGAAGCTGTCCGGTGGACTGGCTCTCGACTATTGACGTTGCTGCCGGAATGGGGCGGGTTGCCAGCTCATTGAACAATTCCGACGGCTCGCCAAGCTGCTGTTCGTAGATATACCGGTAGGCCAGAACCGCTTTTACATAATGTCGCGTTTCGCGATAAGGGATATTTTCAATCCAGATATCGGTAGGCAGCGATTGCTTTTCCGGTAGCCACTCCAGCACCCGTTTCCAGCCCGCATTGTAAGACGCGGAAACCAGCACCGGATTATCGTCCAGTTTATCCATCAGATAGCGCAAGTACTGCACCCCAAAATGGAGGTTTTTATCTGGTTCAAACAGGGTCTGGCGATTTACCCGTTGCTCGGAAATATACTGCGCGGTGCCTGGCATTAACTGCATCAACCCGGTAGCACCTGCCGGAGATACTGCATCTGACATAAACGAGCTTTCGCGGCGCGCAATCGCCATCGCAAATGCCTGCGGCACATTGTAGGTTTTCCCCACCGATGAAAACTCGGGCGCGTAGGCAAGCGGGAAGCGGCGTTCAACGTCGTCCCAGTAGCCACTGCGGGCGAAGCTGATTATGGCCTGATCGTACCAACCCCATTCGCTGGCAAGAATAGCCGCATCTTTCACCTGTGTACTATTGAGCGAGAACAATAAATGACGCCACTCGCGGCGGGCATCAATCAGACGCCCGAGCTGCAAAAACTCATAGGCCCGTCTGGCTGACGGCAGATTACGGATCTGTTCAATAACCGCAGGATCGCGCGGCGCAGGGCGATGCATCAGAGACGGCTTCTTAGCCAGCTTGGCGCTGGCCAGAAAACCATAAAAATGGCGCTCGCCAGCGAGCTCTTCGTAAGCCATTGAAGCTTGCTCGGGCATGCCCAGCGCATCAAAGCTGCGGCCACGCCAGTACAGGAAGTTATCTTCTTCCTGCCGCTTGTCGCTGGCGCTACCTATTACCGCCAATACCTGTTGCCATTGCTGCTGGCGAAGCAGATATGCCACATGCCAGCGCTTGACGTCTTCATCCGCACCGGACACATCGGCTTTGATCAGCCACTCGCGGGCGTCAGGATGATTGTCTATTGCCATACTCAGAGCGATGGCACGCGTGATGTCCCGCATTTGCGCTGCGCTGAAGATTTTCTTTGGCTGCCATAGGTAATAGCCTTTTACGGCGTCATCCACTCGCTGCCACGCCAGCTTCTCCAGCGACCAGGCTAAAACGCGCGCTTCGTCATCTTTGTTTTTTAACGGAAAGCGTGAGGCTTTTAACGCGATACGGGGCGAGCGGCGTGCCTGCTCCCAGAGCTCTGCCAGATAGTACGTATCATCGGATAACCGCTTTTGCAGATACGGCACTAACCGAATGTTGCCACCCATGGCGGCTTTTTCAATTCGCCCCAGCACTTTCTCGTCAGTCATCATGCCGTGCTTACGCCAAAGTGCAAAAATATCGTCACACTCATTGGGTTGCGACTCTCCAGACAACCAGATGTCATCGACTTTCGCCAGCCAGTAAGCCGGATTGCTTGCCATCTGCACCTGATAGCCGAGGTACTGACAGGTAATTGCTGCCCCCATATTGTCACGATAGCTGGCCATGAAAGCATCCTTATGGCCTTTATCCGCGAGGTATGCCAGCCATTTTCGGCGCAGGCTGTATACAAACGGCTGGTTGTCGTAATCGAACAGGAAACGTTCTACCTCTTCGCGATTACGAATGGACAAGTCACGTAATAATTTTTGCCGTACAAGGTAAGGATAAAGCGGATACCCCTGAAGGGCATCAAATTCACTGGAAAGAGAGTGCAGTTTATTTCGGGGAGTAAGCTGTATGGCTTTTTCAAGGGCTTCGAATGCCTCACGCTGGGCGTCTTTTCCGTCGTGGGGCAATAAGGAGTTTGCCCTCGCCGGCAATACGCACAGCAACATGACCGTCGTCAGCGCAACGCTGAAACACCTGGCCTTTCTTATTGTCGACGAGAAAACGTCCATCGTGTCACCCTACCTGCAAGAACAAATTCATTATGATTGCACGCGACATTCATACCGACTTAACACTTAAACGGAACACTACGGCCCGTAAAGAAAGGTGGAATCTGTGCATCGCACTCAGCGCTTCCTGGCCTCGACTGCACTTACGCACTTTGTCAGTTAGTTTGTTATTGTTGTTAGGACTGGCGATCACCTTCAACTGCGGCCATTATACAAGCGATGGTTTGCAGAAGTCTATGTGTACATTGGTAGCATGCTGCCTTTGTAATGTTCCGTTTAAGCCACCATCTGGGCGTGTTCTGCCGCAATGCCATTGCCAGAGCGGCTTTGACAGATTACCGCGACAGTGCGTGTTGGTGCTAAGGCTGTAATGTGTTTTTTAGTTTAAGTGAATGAACACTAACAGCGCTTTCTTTATTGATACAATTGCATGTCATTTGTCGTGTTTACGCTTGAAAAAATGACATGCGACGCCATGTTTTGCACAAATTGAAACAGTTGTTTGAATTTTTCATTGAAATTTTGCGTGGCTTTGTCAAGAATCTAGCCACCCTAACGCGTCAGTACAATTCGATCCCTGGAAGCTTTTTCGACGTTATTAGTCGTACTTTCCACCTTGTACCCACAAAGGGACGGCCCTGTACTGGCATCCTGGCCAATGCCAAAGGAGATGATAATGATATACGAAGGCAAGAGTCTGTCCGTCAGCATGCTTGACGACGGTTTTGCTGAGCTGGTGTTTGACGCCGCAGGTTCAGTGAATAAGTTTGACCGCCAGACCGTCAGCGAACTGGATGAAGCCACTCAGGCTTTAAAAGGTCGCGATGATGTGAAAGGCGTACTGGTACGCAGTGGTAAATCTGCGTTTATCGTTGGCGCTGACATTACCGAATTCACAGACCTGTTCAGCAAGTCGGATGATGAAGTATTAGAGTGGGTTGGCAAAACCTCTCAGGTATTCGACCGCTTTGAAGATCTGCCCTTCCCCACCATTGCCGCGGTAAACGGTTTTGCCCTTGGTGGCGGCTGTGAAATGGCGCTGGCGTGTGACCTGCGTGTTGCAGATACGTCAGCCTCAATTGGCCTGCCAGAAGTAAAACTGGGCCTGATGCCCGGCTTTGGCGGCACCGTCCGTCTGCCGCGCCTGATTGGTTCAGATAACGCTCTTGAGTGGATGACCACGGGTAAAGATCGCAAAGGTCAGCAAGCGCTGGATGAAGGTGCGGTTGATGCCGTAGTAGCGCCAGATGCGCTAAAAGACGCTGCGCTTTCTATGCTGAAAGACGCTGCTGACGGCAAAATTGACTGGGAAAAACGTCGCACTGCGAAAAAAGCCCCATTAGCGCTTAATAAAAACGAAGCCATGATGAGCTTCTCTACCGCACAAGCCATGGTCGCCGCGAAGGCTGGCAAACATTACCCTGCCCCACACATGATGGTTGAAACGGTGAAAAATGCCTCTGGCCTTGACCGTGACGGCGCGCTGAAGCTGGAAAACGAAGGCTTTGTGAAGCTGGCGAAAACCGATGCCGCGCAAGCGCAGATTGGTATTTTCCTGGCCGACCAACACGTGAAAGGCAAAGGCAAGAAGCTGGCGAAATCGTCTTCGAAAGAGATCAACCTGACTGCAGTACTGGGTGCCGGCATCATGGGTGGCGGTATTGCCTATCAGGCAGCCTCGAAAGGCCAGCCGGTAGTGATGAAAGACATCAACCGCGATGCACTGGATTTAGGCTTGAAAGAAGCCGCGAAAATTCTGGGCAAAGGCATGCAGCGCGGCAAGGTAGACGCCACCAAAATGGCAACCACGCTGAACGCCATCACGCCAACGCTTGAATACTCCACCATGAAAGATGCCGATCTGGTTATCGAAGCCGTGGTAGAGAACCCGAAAATTAAAGCCAGCGTGTTGAAAGAGACCGAATCAGTGGTAGCCGATGATGCGATCATCTGCTCGAACACCTCCACTATCTCTATCAACCAACTGGCAGAGAGCCTGGATAAGCCAGAGCGCTTCTGTGGTATGCACTTCTTTAATCCGGTGCACCGCATGCCGCTGGTTGAAATTATCCGTGGTGAGAAAACCTCAGAAGACACCATTAACGCTGTGGTGGCTGCCACACTGAAGATGGGTAAAACGCCGATTGTGGTAAACGACTGTCCGGGTTTCTTGGTTAACCGTGTACTGTTCCCTTATTTTGCAGGCTTCAGCAAGCTGGTACTGGACGGTGCTGACTTCGTGAAAGTCGACAAAGTAATGGAAAAAGATTTTGGCTGGCCGATGGGCCCGGCCTACCTGCTTGACGTTGTGGGCATGGATACCGCCGATCACGCCTCTGGCGTAATGGCTGACGGCATTCCTGAGCGTATGCAGAAGATTGGTAACGACCCGGTCACCATCCAGTTTAACGCCAAACGTTTAGGTCAGAAAAACGGCAAAGGTTTCTACGACTACGGCACAGACAAGCGCGGTCGCCCAATGAAAACCGCATCAGAAGAAGCATACGGCCTGATGAAAGAGCACGTTGCTGACAGCCGCGAATTTGATAAAGAAGAAATCATCGCGCGCTTGATGGTGCCCATGGCGAACGAAGCTATTCGCTGCCTGGAAGAAGGCATTGTGGACAGTGCATCAGAAGCCGATATGGCGCTGCTGTACGGGCTTGGCTTCCCGCCGTTCCGTGGTGGTATCTTCCGCTGGATTGAAACAATTGGGTTAGCGAACTTCGTTGAAATGGCTGACAAGTACGCTCACTTAGGTCCGATTTACCAGGTTACAGACGGTGTGCGCCAAATGGCCGCCGACGGTAAATCTTACTTCGCATAAACCCATAGGAGACAGAACATGAAAGACGTCGTAGTAATCGATTGCATTCGTACCCCAATGGGGCGCTCCAAGGGTGGCGTATTTAGAAACGTGCGAGCTGAATCCCTGTCAGCGCACCTGATGAACGCGTTGCTTGAGCGCAACCCGAACCTGGATCCTTCAGAGATTGAAGACATTATCTGGGGCTGCGTACAGCAAACCAAAGAACAGGGCTTCAACATTGCCCGTAACGCACAGCTGCTGACCGACATTCCACGCAGCACCAGTGCCGTGACAGTAAACCGCCTGTGTGGTTCATCGATGCAGGCGCTGCACGATGCCGCCAAAGGCATCATGACCGGCAACGGTGATGTGTTTATGATTGGTGGTGTTGAGCACATGGGTCACGTGCCAATGACGTTCAATGTAGACTTCCACCCCGCCCTGGCCAAATACACCGCGAAAGCGTCTGGCAACATGGGTATGACTGCAGAACTGCTGGGCCGTCAAAACGGCATCAGCCGTGAAATGCAGGATGCGTTTGGTGCACGTTCGCACCAGCGCGCGCACAAAGCGCACCTGGAAGGACGCTGGAACAACGAAATTGTGCCGGTGGAAGGTCACGACGCCAATGGCGTGCTGAAGATGATTGATGCTGATGAAGTGATCCGTCCGGAAAGCACGGTAGAAACCATGGCGGCACTGCGCCCGGTATTCGATCCGGTTAATGGTACGGTAACCGCAGGTACATCATCTGCTATTTCTGATGGTGCATCCGCCATGCTGCTGATGTCGGCAGACAAAGCCAAAGCACTTGGCCTGAAGCCACGTGCGCGCATTCGTGCGATGGGTGTGGCTGGCTGTGATGCGGCGATTATGGGTCAGGGCCCGGTGCCTGCAACCCAGAAAGCGCTTAAACGTGCTGGCATGACTATGGACGACATCGAGCTTGCCGAGTTCAACGAAGCCTTTGCGGCACAAGCGCTGTCTTGTATTAAGCAACTGGGTTGGCTGGACAGTTACGATGAGAAAGTGAACCTGAACGGCGGTGCGATTGCACTGGGTCACCCGCTGGGTTGTTCAGGCGCACGTATCAGCACCACGCTGCTTAATTTGATGGAAGACAACGACAAGAGCGTTGGCCTGGCGACCATGTGTATTGGTCTTGGTCAGGGTATTGCGACCATCTTCGAGCGCGTGTAAGTGCTGTTCGGTTGAAATGACAAAAGGGCCTGCGGGCCCTTTTTTGTTGTCTGCAACGGTAAGTTGCTAACTTACCGGTATTGTCTAGGCTTAAGTGTTGTTCAAATATTAAACGACAGCCAGGAGATGCGCATGTTCGCCAGATTGTCCTTTACTTCTACTTTTACTATCGCGCTTAGCACGATAAGCGCACTCATGTTGCCAACGGCTGTGGCAAATTCGTCAACACCTAATACAGTTGAAATCGTCACTACCGAATATGCCATAGAAGCTCCTGAAACCTTGCCTACAGGATGGACAACATTCTCATTTACCAATATGGGCGGTCAGGCACATTTTGTCGCCATGTATCGTTTGGTAGAAGGGAAAACTATTGAGGATCAACTGGAGCATGTGGCACCTGTTTTTGAGCCACTCATGCAGGGTCTGCGCAGCGGTGAGCTGACCAAAGCCGATATCGGCCCGTTTTTTCAGGAACATGTTCCCGAATGGGGATTACAGATGACCTGGGTAGGTGGCGCCGGGTTGCTTTCTCCAGGGCTAAGCACCCAATCGACATTTCTTATCGATAAGCCGGGCACCTACCTTGTGGAATGTTACGTGAAATCACCGGACGGAAAGTGGCATACGCTTATGGGAATGCTGCAACAAATCGATGTATACGAAGCCGACGCAAGAACGTCCTCCCCCGCAGCAGATCATACGCTCACCGTCACAAATTCGGGCGTGACAGGCCCTTTCAGCGTCAGTGCGGGGAAGCGTACGTTTCGTATCAATATTGAAGAAGACCCGGCTGGCTTTATGCCATATGACCTTAACTTAGCCAGATTAGAGGACACCACTAACGTAGACGACGTTTATCACTGGATGGACTGGACCAACGTGGGCGGCCTGCGCGCCCCCGCACCTGTGACTTTTCTCGGCGGACTGGAGCATATGAGAGCGGGTAATCATGGCTATGTCACGGTCGACCTGTCGCCGGGCAAATATATGTGGATATCGGAAATCAATGCTTCAACGATTAATTTGCCGTTTGTGGTGACTGAGTAATCAAAGAAGCGAGTTTGACGTCGGGTCGCGACTTACCCCCGCAAACTATAATATAAGATTAGACAAAGGACTCACTACCCCATGCGCACCTTGCTGCAATATGTGGGTATATATCTGTGTGGTTCTGACGTCAGCATGGCCTAACTGGTCTTGCACAGTGCGTATATCTGCGCCTGACTGTAGTAAGTGCGTGGCGAAGGAATGACGCAGCGTATGTGGGGTAACGTGCTTTATAATGCCTGCATCACTTGCTGCCGTTCTTACCGCACGCTGCACTTGCTTCTCGTCGATATGATGTCGCCTCAGACGCTTACTTTCCGGGTCGATACTCAGCTTGTTGGAGGGAAACAGATACTGCCACTCAATTTGCTTATTACGGGTTTTGTACTTTTTCATTAACCCCTGAGGCAACCAGGCACCTGCAAACTCCGGAACGCGCAGATCGCGCGCTAGCAGCTCTTCCGCCCGCGAAATATGCGACTGCAGAAGCGGGACAAGAGACTCGGACAGTGTCGCGACGCGGTGCTTGCCTCCTTTGCCAAACCAGATCCGGACGCACTTGTAGTCAAAATCAATATCTCCCACACGCAACCTGACACATTCCATTAGTCTGAGGCCGCTGCCGTAAAGCATGGCGGCAGCCAGATAGTGTTGAGGCGCTATTCGGTTAAGTAATGCTTTGACTTCCTGTTGAGTAAGCACAACCGGAAGTTTTCTTTCGCGACCGCTGTTCAGAAAGTTCATGTCATCTGGCAATGGCTTCTCAAGATACTTACCATAAAGAAATATCAGCGCATTCAGCGCTGTTGCCTGCGTGGACGCTGCCACTTTTCGCTTTACAGCAAGATACGTGAGATACGCCTCAACATGAGTTTCATCAAGTTTTTCCGGGTGTGCATACTGATGAAAGCGAATGTAGTCTGCGATCCAGCTTAAGTAGGTCTCAATAGTGCGCTTTGCATAACGCTTGATAAGCATAAACTCGTAAAGCGAATTCAGGAAAGTAGATTTCATGTGCGTCGTATAAATAAAAAACAGCCTACCGGCTATATGCATTTAAAAATACTGACCTAAAGCGGGGAAATGACGACGGGCGTGCGTGAAGTACACCATTTTGTACATACCGCCGTTTTGTCGTATTTAAACGAAAGGACAAAAACACCATTTTGGGTTTCGTGTTTTATTTGAGAAGGTTATGGAGTAATCTCGAATATACAAAGAAATTAAATACCCCAAAGTGGGCCGTGAATTTGCACCGTTTTGGGGTCTAGTAAGTTGTTATATGCTTGGAGTAACATGCAGAAAGAAAACGGTGATACGGAAATTGCTTTTTTGGCAGCGTTGGCATTGTGGCTAGTTACTATTGGTACGGGCTGGTTAACCAAGTTAGTTTCCGAAATGTGGCAAGATGGAAGCTCCATTGAATTTGTTAGCCGAAAAGCAAGAATCCTTAATCATTTTCCAACATCGTTTATTTTCTTTCTCTCTCTGGTAGTTTTAGCAATAATGGTCTTTTATGCAGCCAAGCAGACGCTTAAGTTTGTTACCTATTTGCGCAATTAATATGCTGTTGTTTTTAAACGCACATAACAAACAAATTATGGCACTCGCTGTCGCTCGCTGGGACGCAAACATGTGCGCGGCTTCGCCATTTTTGCACACATGTCTGCGCCCCATATTTGGAAGTTAGGTGCCATTATGGACTCTGCGGAATTAAATAGGCTTATTGGGCTTTTAGAAAGCATTGAAAACGATACGATTGATATTAAATCAGCAGAAACGGTTTTCTTGACATTTGATCAGGAAGCATTAAACCCTCTTAAAGGAGTATTGGCTAATCTTCATCACTTTTTTGATGACGAAGATATACGAAATAGGGATGTCCATTACAAATTAATGCAATACGCAGAGTTAAAAAAACTTATCTCATTTTTAAAAAGCCATAAGTTTGAGCAAGCTAATGCAGTTTCCTTTTTGGATGTATCTAATGCTTCAGAAAGCACCTAACAAAAACTTTAAAACGCGCGCGGGGCGCGCTGGGACAAAAACACTGTGCCGCAAAGAGCTTAGCACAGTGTTTTTGCCCTTTAAGTAAAAGTTATGCGCCAACCCTTTTTCAATAATTTGATTGCTTTCAGCGACAGGCTTTTCTCAACACCTTTCGGCGCTTCTCAGCAAAAAGCAGCGGTATTGTCACGGTCAAACAAGGTTCGCGCACCATAACTTCGCTCAACTACGCTGTCCTCTTATTCCAAGCTCTTTAACCATGCTGGCAAAATGCTTTCGGTTTGCGTATAACAATCAAATTAAGTCGTGCGCCAAGGCGCACTGGGACAATAACACGCAGGCTTAACTCACTTCGTTCGCAGTATAGCCTGCGCATTATTGCCCCTTATTTGGGTGTTATGTTCCAGGAGGAATATGAAAGGTTCAGTAGTGTTAATTCACGGAGATGAATGGAAGCGTTCCGACGTAGACGAACCTATTGAATGGGCTAAAACTAAGACTTGGGTCAAGGAGCAATGGTCTTCCGACTCTCCCACTTGGGACCATGACCACTGTCAGATCTGTTGGTGGAAATTATTTAGCTCAGAAAATGAGGAGCACGGAGTTGGTTATCATAATCTTGAAAACGATAACTGGCTTTGTACAGAATGCTATGAGCAATTCTTGAACAGTGGAACATAACAATCCAATATAGTCGCTCACTGCGTTCGCTGGGACACAAACACGTAGGCTCCCATCGCTTCGCTCAGGATTTTAGCCTACGTATTTGTGCCCCTAATTGGGGTGTTAGCAGCCAAATGGAACCTACAATGGACGTAACGGATATAAAGGCTTTTATTCCAAGCAAGGATTATGAAATTTCTAAGTCATTCTATTCAGAAATTGGTTTCGATTCTGAATATGTAAGTGACGACCTCACATTATTTCAAAATGGCGATTGCCTTTTCTTCCTTCAACGTTTTTATGATGAATCGCTAGCCAGCAACTTTATGCTACAAATTTGTGTATCTGACATCGATGAAGCTTTTCGGGTATGCTCCGAATCCAAACTTAAGCAAAAAATCACTTCAGTATCCCAAGAATCTTGGGGTAAAGTTTTTTACTTATGGGGGCCGTCGGGTGAGTTACTGCACATCACACAGGTTGGCAGCTAACAATCACATTAAGCCGCTCGCAGGCTCGCTGGGACAGTAACACGTGGGCTCTGTCGCTTCGCTCCAAATTTTAGCCCACGTATTACTGCCCCTTATGTGGGTGTTATGCGCCAACCCTTTTTCAATTATTTTAATTGCTTCTGCGCCTAGCTTTTCTCAACGTCTTTCGGCAACTCTCAGCAAAAAGCAGCGGTGTCTTCCGGGTCAAACAAGGTTCGCGCACCATAATTTCGTTCAGCTTCGCTGTTCTTTTATCCCAAGTTCTTTAACCATGCTGGCAATCTGCTTTTGGTTTGCGTATAACAATCAAATTAAGGCGTGCGCCAAGGCGCACTGGGACAATAATACGCAGGCTCAACTCACTTCGTTCGCAGTATAGCCTGCGCATTATTGCCCCTTATTTGGGTGTTGGTATGACTCCCTTTGTCAATAATAACCGAGTGCCTCCCTGACATTATTTCGGTCCATAATCAGCTCTGTTCTTTCTCAATTAAAGTGAGCTAACGCACCGGATGAGGCTGTAATGTCGTCGGTTGGTATGCTGGTATTCGTAGGTTACTTATTCTAAGAATAAGCAGTGCTGACCTTACTCAATCCGCCGTGGCACCTTCTCATCAGTCTAGGCTCGTGGGTCAATAACCGTCAGGTCATTGCCATCATAACACCCTCGTAGGTTGCGCCACATTCCGCGGCCTGATCCGAATGCGTTAGCTCAAACTCGTTTATCATGCAGGTACCCGACTTAACCGCAATTTGGGATTAACGGCAGTAAGCACCACTTCTTTGGCAATAGCCCAGATATACGCTGCCATTTCTCTGGCTATCGCCGTAATTATCAAATTGTAGTGTTTCCCTTTTTTGCTCATTCGTTGATAGCGTTTGCATAAGCGCAGCTGCGCTTTCCAGGCAATATCAACAACCTCCTTGGGTAAACCTTCCTGTCGCAATTGTAATTCTGTTGAAACGTTCGCCGGGTAGCGGTAGCTGTGCGCCCCTTCAATCAAAAGTCGCCTTGCTCTACCATTTCCGGCTTTAGTGATAGCCCCTAAGTGACGTTTACCGCCAGATGATTGCTCACTGGGCACCAGGCCTAAATAGGCCATCAGCTTTCTGGGATGGTCGAAGCGGTGTAAATCTCCTAGTTCGGCGACAACACCCACTGCCACCAACAACCTCACACCTCGCATAGCCTGAATAGCTTTCACCACCGGGTAATAACGCCACTGGTGAACATGATGTGTTAATTCATTATCCAACCGCTCTAATCGCCGTATGCGCTCGTCGATAGTTTGAAATTGTTCCTGCAAAACAATCTGCTGTGCCGGATGGGGCAATATCAGTTCAGTCAGCCAGCGCAGATGCTTATGCGACCAATTAGCCGTGCCTTCATAACGAATATTATTACGCAACAATAAGGCTTTAAGCTGGTATTTCGCTTCTTTTAAATCCTTCATGGCCGCCTCCCGGGCTCGCGACAAATCCCGTACCGCTTCGTCTTCAGGCTCAGGCACATAAATAGGCGTAAGATCTTCAGATTTTAATAATTTCACCAGTTTCAGTGCATCGCGACGGTCAGTCTTAACGCGTTCACCGGGCTTCTTCGGAATAAGAGATGGCGCGACAACATAACAACAATGCCCAAGACTGGTAATGAGCCGGTAAATCCAATAGCCACAAGGCCCAGCTTCATAAACAACGTGAAGTGTCGCGCCTGGATATTTCGATTCAAACTGACGAAGCAACTTTTTAACGCTGACTTTTGAAGAAGAGATGCGGCCATAATGGACTGCCGATGCGCCACGCGACTCTTCACAATACGCCATGTAGTGGCATAGTGAGTTTGGCCACCTAATTAGAGCTGCTATGATAGCAGCATAACAACATTAGGTGACAAGATGGCTAAGAAGAAAGGCCCTAATTTCAGTCCAGAATTCAGATTCGAAACCGCACAGTTGGTGGTTGACCAAGGTTACTCCCATAAAGAAGCGGCCGACGCGATGGGTGTCGGTTATTCCACGATTGGTAAGTGGGTGCGCCAATTGCGTGAAGAACGTCAAGGTAAAGCACCACAGGCGACACCCATGACCGAAGAGCAGCGCGAAATCCGTGAATTGAAAAAGCAGGTTGAACGTCTTGAGTTAGAAAAGGAAATTTTAAAAAAGGCTTCAGCTCTGTTGATGTCGGACTCCATGAAACACTCGCGTTAATCGAGAGACTGAGTCAGAGCAATAAACGTCGTTATTCAATTAACCACTTGTGCGCGGTACTGGATGTCCATCGCAGCACGTTTAAATACTGGCGACAGCGTGACAAGCGCCCATCGCCGGAAGCTATCAAGCTTCGCAGCCTTGTCCGTGAAGCCTATCGTCTGAGCGGTAGTTCAGCTGGAGCCAGAACCATTGCTGATATCATCACAAACGATGAATCACACGATATTACTCTGACACGTTATCGTGCAGGACGTTTTATGAAAGCTATGAATCTGGTTAGCTGCCAGCTTCCTAAACATGCATACAGGAAGGCAGCACAAGAGCATGTTGCTATCCCGAACCTGTTGGACAGGCAGTTCGTGGTAACCGAGCCGAATCAGGTTTGGTGTGGAGATGTGAGCTTTATCTGGACAGGCAATAGGTGGGCTTACCTGGCAGTAGTTATGGACTTGTTCGCTCGTAGACCAATAGGCTGGGCGATGAGCTATTCTCCTGATAGCAGCCTGACCTGTCAGGCACTGACAATGGCGTTTGAGTATCGCGGACAGCCAAAAAACGTAATGTTCCATAGCGACCAAGGTACTCACTATACCAGTCGTAAATTTCGTCAGTTAATCTGGCGCTATCGTTTAACGCAAAGTATGAGTCGCAGAGGAAACTGCTGGGACAATAGCCCGATGGAACGCTTCTTTAGAAGTCTTAAAACAGAATGGGTTCCAACAATAGGCTATCGAAGTTTTACCGAAGCCAAACGAAAGGTTGGTGATTATATTCTTGGCTATTACAGCCGACTGAGACCGCATTCATACAACGGTGGTTTAACGCCAAATGAATCGGAGAAGCGGTACTGGAATAGCTACAACGGTGTGGCCAAAATGACTTGACCACTACACCACCTCATGAAAGTTTTTGTGCGTATCCAAGCCGATAAAAATCATGCTATGTTTATTC
Source organism: Alteromonas sp. H39 (assembly GCF_047556435.1). Classification (GTDB taxonomy): domain Bacteria; phylum Pseudomonadota; class Gammaproteobacteria; order Enterobacterales; family Alteromonadaceae; genus Alteromonas. The sequence goes on along the minus strand of NZ_CP180210.1, from coordinate 681,587 downwards.
ATGCTAGCCTCCAAATGATTTAGTCTTAAGCAAACTAATTATGGCACTGGCTTTCAGCTAACCCACGAAAATGCGGAGGCTAGCACTTTCATAGGGAGTCATTGTGTCTAGTTACCAAGGAGGCTCATGAAGTCAGCACAAATAAGCGGCCTTGCTATTACCATTTTAGCGAGTGTCTACCTTTACTCTTTTGCACACAGAATTTCTGACCCTACCGACTCCGCACCAACCGTTGGATTCGGGATATTGCTAGTGTTTTTCATGCTACTTATATCGGCTGTAATTTTGATGAATAGCTCTTTCCGGTTATGGAGTAAAGAGGTTCGTTTAAGGGAGGGATTTATTAATAAATGGTGGCTCACCTTGTTGGGTATCAACTCTATCCTAGCTATTAGCTATACTACAGCAATCGTTGCCGGGGTCGCGATTATTCTCAAGACTGCGTATGGCAACTAACAAACGCATTAACACTCGCTGCGCTCGCTAGGGACAAAAACACGTAGGCTCCCTTCGCTTCGCTCGTTATTATAGCCTACGTATTTTTGCCCGTTATGCGGGTGTTATGTGCCCAAGGGAAGTCGATGAAGCTCGAAAAATTAGGAACTGTAAATCTACTCTGGTTTCTTATTTCTCTTTTTTTAGTGATTTGGTTAGGTCATCAATTACTGGGCGCAATAATCAATCTAGAAATACAAAATCTGCGAATAACTGATACAGTTTCGTTTAAAAGCAGGCCTATCTGGTTTGCTGTTGTGTGCTTGCTAAAGTTTATTGCATGGCTTTTATGTTTGGGTGTAACGGTATTTTACATTAAACGGCAAGCCAAGGTCACATAACTAACGCATTAACCACTCGCTGCGCTCGTTTGGGACAAAAACACGTAGGCTCCCTTCGCTTCGCTCGGTATTATAGCCTACGTATTTTTGCCCGTTATGCGGGTGTTATACGCAATTGGTCAGAATAACTTTTTAACATCGCGATAAAAGTTTTCATGAGAGCCAAGAGCTATCAATTCAAGTATTACAGTGCCATCCTCGTAGCTGTAACCAAGTAAAGTTAACTGCTTGACCATCTTGAATTTGTACACACGAAGAAAAGCTAGGTCGCCTTTTTTCTGCTCGCCTAGAAGAGGATCGGCCATTAGCTCCTTAACAGCTTTATCCAAGTCTTTTTTCTGATTCTGATGTAACTTTTTTACTGCTCTCTTAAAATTAGCTGTCTGTAAAACACTGGTAATCTTAGCCAAAATCGTAAGGCTCCAATTTTCCTGCCTCTTTTTCAGCTTTGGAGATAATTGCCTGTTTTACGAATTCGTAAGGCAAGTCTGGGTTATCTTCCATCATTTCACCTATCTTAGCCCAATGCTCTATCTGTTTTGGCATAGTTCGGTTTAGTGCTTTGCCCATAATTGTAGCTTTCTCAACTAGATCTTGGTCTAGTCTTACGCTCGCGGTTGCCATAATATGTCTCCTAATGGTTCGTCATCACATTGTAGCAATGCGCTACAGGTGTGGCAAATTGCGTATAACAAACGCATTAAATCGCTCGCAAGCTCGCTGGGACGCTAACACCTGGGCTGCGTCACTTCGTTCCTAATTTAGCCCATGTGTTATCGCCCTTTATGCGGGTGTTATATGCCAAGTTGAAAAAGGATACTTTGTTATGAAGTTTACAAGGATTTTAGGGACTATTTTAGGCCTAGTATTTACGTGTACTTATGGCTATATTTTTCTCTCTGAGCATCTATCCGCACTAGGCAGCGTCATAGGCTTTTTGGTGGGTGTTTTGTTTATTATTTTCGGTATCACTGGCAAAGATTCAGTTCAGTGGCTGTTTAAAAAGCTTACTGGTCGTAATTTTAGCAATGGCATATAACAAACAAATTATGGCGTGCGCCAGGGCGCACTGGGACGCTAACACGCAGGCGGCTTCGCTATTTTCGCCTGCGCGTCCGCGCCCCATATTTGGGTGTTGGTATGACTCCCTTTGTCAATAATAACCGAGTGCCTCCCTGACATTATTTCGGTCCATAATCAGCTCTGTTCTTTCTCAATTAAAGTGAGCTAACGCACCGGATGAGGCTGTAATGTCGTCGGTTGGTATGCTGGTATTCGTAGGTTACTTATTCTAAGAATAAGCAGTGCTGACCTTACTCAATCCGCCGTGGCACCTTCTCATCAGTCTAGGCTCGTGGGTCAATAACCGTCAGGTCATTGCCATCATAACACCCTCGTAGGTTGCGCCACATTCCGCGGCCTGATCCGAATGCGTTAGCTCAAACTCGTTTATCATGCAGGTACCCGACTTAACCGCAATTTGGGATTAACGGCAGTAAGCACCACTTCTTTGGCAATAGCCCAGATATACGCTGCCATTTCTCTGGCTATCGCCGTAATTATCAAATTGTAGTGTTTCCCTTTTTTGCTCATTCGTTGATAGCGTTTGCATAAGCGCAGCTGCGCTTTCCAGGCAATATCAACAACCTCCTTGGGTAAACCTTCCTGTCGCAATTGTAATTCTGTTGAAACGTTCGCCGGGTAGCGGTAGCTGTGCGCCCCTTCAATCAAAAGTCGCCTTGCTCTACCATTTCCGGCTTTAGTGATAGCCCCTAAGTGACGTTTACCGCCAGATGATTGCTCACTGGGCACCAGGCCTAAATAGGCCATCAGCTTTCTGGGATGGTCGAAGCGGTGTAAATCTCCTAGTTCGGCGACAACACCCACTGCCACCAACAACCTCACACCTCGCATAGCCTGAATAGCTTTCACCACCGGGTAATAACGCCACTGGTGAACATGATGTGTTAATTCATTATCCAACCGCTCTAATCGCCGTATGCGCTCGTCGATAGTTTGAAATTGTTCCTGCAAAACAATCTGCTGTGCCGGATGGGGCAATATCAGTTCAGTCAGCCAGCGCAGATGCTTATGCGACCAATTAGCCGTGCCTTCATAACGAATATTATTACGCAACAATAAGGCTTTAAGCTGGTATTTCGCTTCTTTTAAATCCTTCATGGCCGCCTCCCGGGCTCGCGACAAATCCCGTACCGCTTCGTCTTCAGGCTCAGGCACATAAATAGGCGTAAGATCTTCAGATTTTAATAATTTCACCAGTTTCAGTGCATCGCGACGGTCAGTCTTAACGCGTTCACCGGGCTTCTTCGGAATAAGAGATGGCGCGACAACATAACAACAATGCCCAAGACTGGTAATGAGCCGGTAAATCCAATAGCCACAAGGCCCAGCTTCATAAACAACGTGAAGTGTCGCGCCTGGATATTTCGATTCAAACTGACGAAGCAACTTTTTAACGCTGACTTTTGAAGAAGAGATGCGGCCATAATGGACTGCCGATGCGCCACGCGACTCTTCACAATACGCCACCTCATGAAAGTTTTTGTGCGTATCCAAGCCGATAAAAATCATGCTATGTTTATTCATGCTAGCCTCCAAATGATTTAGTCTTAAGCAAACTAATTATGGCACTGGCTTTCAGCTAACCCACGAAAATGCGGAGGCTAGCACTTTCATAGGGAGTCATTGTGTCTAGGTGCTCAGGAGGTAGTTGACATGGAATGGTTTTTTGCGATATTCGAAAATGTCTCGGACAGGGCAAAGTTTTTCGCTATCTTTATTTCTTCTCTGGTAGCGATTTCTGTCGTCATTCTCAACAACCACTTTTCAAGAAAGACTGCGCGGAGAACTCTTGATATTGAAAAGCTAGAGTTAATGTATCAGGATTTATTAAATTTCCGTACTAATTCAAGAGCTTTCATTAAGAGGTTATATACAAAAGAAGAACAAACTGAAGAGCTGCGTGAACTAATGAAAAGCGCTGTTAACTCACTGGAGCCGTTGGAAGTCATAGCAACACTTCATTTTCCAAATATTAAATTTGATTCCGAAAAGATCTCTGAAAATATCATTAATATGTATAACGACATCATTCCAACTCGTTACAAGGGCGGAGACGACTGGTCTGAAAAGGAAAGAGATTGCTATCAATATATCGGTAATGTTTTTGAAGCGATTTCTACTCAATGCGTTAAACAAATGAAAAGTAGTCGCCATTAGCTACACGCACCTAACAAACGACTATGGCGTCAACCCTAAACTTAAACAGTTTTTTCTTCCCACATGACGCCGTCTCTAACCATCGAATTGAGGATGACAATCATCTTTCTGACGCAGGCAATAATCGCTACTTTTTTAGGTTTGCCTGCTGCGACTAACCGCTCATAAGTGGATTTGAATTTGGCGTTACATTGCATCGCTGACATCATCGCCATGAACAATACAGTACGAACCTGGTGACGTCCGCCCTGAATAACCTGTTTACCTTTATATCGGCCACTTTCTTTGCTGATAGGGGCTACACCAACCAATGCTGCTACTTCTTTACTGCTCATTAACCCAAGCTCTGGTAGGTAACTAATTAGCGCCGCGGCGGAGACTTTGCCTATTCCCGGCATACTTTGAACGAGGTCACTTTTCGCTTTAAATTCCGGGCAGCTTTCAATGAGTTTAGCCAGTTCATCGTCCATTTTTTGAATTTGCTTTTTTAACACCAAGAGCAAGGCTTTGATGCTGGGATGAACGTTTGTGGGCATAATTTGAAGCCGGTTTTTCTCACGAGTCTGCATCTCAAGAAGCTGACTCCTGCGTGCCACTACATCAGCCACTTGCTGCATATTCTCTGGCTTCAGCTCGGACAGGGGCGGTTGTATTACTTCACTAAAATGGGCAATCAATGCCGCATCTAATTTATCCGTTTTTGCTTTACGGCCGATGGCACCTGCAAAACGCTTTATATGAACAGGGTTCACTACGCTAAAAGGTATATTGGCAGTCGCACAAGCAGTGATAAAAGCCACTTCGTAACGACCAGTTGCCTCAATGACGACACGATCAGGATTTAACTTTTTCAATCGTTTTATTGCTTCTGAAATCCCCTTTTTATCGTTGCTAACTTTAAAGTATTCATCGAGTGGACGAACATGAATATCAAGGAAATCTTTACCGGTATCAACGCCGGCGTTAATGTTTTGCGCTTCGGTTTTATTCATAATAAGCTAACTCTGGTTTGCTAAATGCGAGCTCGGGGCCCAGTCGACTATTCGAGTATGTTGCTTGGAGCACTGCGTGGCGTTCATGTTTGTTATCGGTCTCTCAATTGAGGAGCCTGCAAGTCATCGAACTACCACACAGCCAACTTTGGTTGCAGCCAAAGTCTGGGCCTCACTTTACCCATCTTTGAAAAGTTGTGGGGAATTTAGGGAAGAATTATCCATACAAACCACGTCAACGGGACACTAACACTTGAGCCCACTTCGCTAATTATTGTAGCCTGCCTCTGTCTGCCTTAAAGTGGTAGTGTTGTGCTTAGGACTTGTTCCAAAGCCACCAGGAATTTTATAAAAAGGATTTGAAGTCTATGAAGTTCATCAAGTTTACCGCCATCATACTGGTCGTTGCCATTATCGCTGCAGCACTGTCTTACCAGAAAATAATTTCAAATATATTGCTTCCACAGTACATCGACTGGGCTTTTGAAACTGATAAAGAAGGGCTGGCGTCAGGAACGCCTTTAAATGCACGACAATTATCTTTGGCTAGCGATATAGGAATTCAAAAACCCGAAAAAGTCAGGGTTGTGTACGTCGATGAAGTGCCATTTCCATACGAAAATTTTGCCTTGAAAACATTGGGTGAAGCACTGGGATTCATTGGCGAGGGTGTCATCAACAACGCTCAAGTATTCGGTTACTCAATTTATGTGCGTAATGGGTTTGAATTAAACAGGGCAAAGCTAGCGCATGAGCTGGTACACGTGCTTCAGATTGAGAGATCGAGCTTAGACAATGTGATAACGCAACACTTCTCTGATTTAGCGGAGTACGGTTATGAGAATGCCCCTTTGGAAACGGAAGCATTTAAAGCAAACGAGCGCTATGCAGCAGAGTGGTAAGCAATATTTTTTTGTATAAACACATTGGTAAATAAAAGAGTGGTTCCGAACAAATGCAAGAACGTTAGGCTTGCCAATTCGCCCGGTTTAAAGCGCTTAAACTCGCGCCTGATGTAGGCTTATGTACCACGTGTAAATACAAAAGGTGGAAGGAAAATGAAAAAGCTGATTTATCTCGCAATTGTGACAATTTTAATTCAAGGATGCCATTCTCAATTTGTTCGCGATAAGAGCCAGTCGCCAATAGTAGAATATGGGAGTACATGTCGCATGAGCAATACTATTGATTCCGAGGCTATATCATCATGCCGACTTAGCAACCAGGAGATGATAGGAGCATTCTGCTCTTGCCAGACTGCTGACGGTGTAATAAATGGTTCGGTAGTACCATAACGTTATAAAGAAATGATATCACCCGCCAGTTTTTGGCAGAGGACCTGTTATATGAACCGGATGTATCTACTTTTTCTTCTCATTTCTTTGAACACCCATGCAATAGTGATAAGACATGATGTATCAGATCAGCAGTACTTAGATGCGGCAATAAAAGACAATTCAACCGTTACTTTTTATGGGATTTACCAGCAAAAGGAAATAGTCGAAGGCACGGGAAGCCTGATAGCAAACAACTGGATAGTGACGGCAGCACATGTAGCCAAATACCTGAAGAAAGACGGCAAAGTAGTATTTAAGGACTCACTTTACAAAATCGCACAAATAGTCATCCACCCATTATGGGAAGACAAAAGGTTTCCCTACGATATTGCTCTTGTCAGACTATCAACGCCAGTCGAAGGGGCGACGATAGCCAAGCTTTATACTTCAAACAAAGAAACAGGGAGAATTGCGACTTTTGTTGGTCGTGGAGACAGTGGAGATGGCCGCAATGGAATATCCGCTGCAGACGGTAAAACCCGATTGGCCAACAATAAAGTCGAAAGCGCTGCAGGCCAATGGATTAGGTTTATTTTCGATCAAGGCGAAGATGCGCTGCCTCTAGAAGGAATTAGCGGGCCCGGAGATTCAGGTGGGCCCGCATTTATCACTGTAAACGGCGAACTGTATATTATCGGGGTTAGCTCCTGGCAGAATGCTGAGACCACCAACTGGAACGAAGCGCGGTATGGCGTCATTGAAAATTATTCCAGAGTTTCCTACTTTGAAAAATGGATTAATAAAACGGTGGCGGAAGGGACACTCTGACTTGAAACTTCAGATGAACGAAAAAAATAACAAAAGAGGCGGTTGTATTTCTTCAACTCAATGAGTGAGTAATATAGCTAGCTTAAATGCGCCAGGCTTTTTTACCCAGGCTTCTGATAATTGGCGCCGTGTGTTTTAGTCAGTGTTAATTATCCCACTTAGAGCAAGATGAAATAAAGGAAATACAGACATGGAAAGGTACTTTTGGGTTGCTACCGGGTTAATCGTTGTGATGAGTCTTATCAGTGGCTACGACAACCCGATTAATGTAAGTAATATGATCGAATTATCGCTCTGGTGCGCAGCCGTACCCGCTATATTTACCGGTCTTTTCCAGTCCACAGAGCCTGTTAAACAAAAAGCCCGGTTTATCTGGGGAACCAACTTTATCCTTAGTGCTGCTTTTACGCTTGTTATTCTCTCTATGACGACATATGCGGTTATTGCTGACGGCCCCCTGAATGAGTCAGCGTTAATATTCATGGTGATGCCGTTTGGTTTTATTGGATCTTTTATCGTTGCAACTCCTCTAGGCTTTCTGGCTTATGCAATAAGCAAGGATATTTGAAGCTATGTTTACAACCGGCATCAAAGCCTTAAAAGACTTACGGTATTTTGTTTTAAACAGGAAAAAATATAGGATGCGAGGCGCAGGCGGCCCCATACAGGGCATATTCGTGAGCCGTCACGCGCTGAGTAAGAAAATCACGTGCTGGTAAAAAGCTGTCAGCTTCTCGGGCTGTTATTTCCTGTTGTTGTCATCGCCATCAATCACTACTTTTTTGACAATATAACTGCACAAACGCCTCACTATTCAGGTGCCGCTGTTACTATGGCGGCGTTCGGCGTGATGGGTGTCGTATTTATGATTTACGCCGTAACGGTAGTTCCGACATCGTTGATATTACTGAAAAGAACGAACAGAGAATATTTTACGTTTCAATCTGTTGGCTGGCGTGCAGTAATGTTGTTTAATTGGGCGCTGCTGGCTTTCGGTGTGCTTGTGACAGTGTTTTATACATTGTCAGGGTTCATAAAAGCCATCGCATAAGCCTCAGTTACACGTACTGAATGACTACAACTCATAAAAGAAAAACTATTTTGAATACGGAAATTCCCCTCTTGAAAGCAAGCTGTTTGTTATTTTTCATTTTCTTTTGCTCCTTCGTAAATGCGCAAACACCGAAGGTCAATGTTATTGTGCCGCCATCATACGAAACCGACACCTCCAAACATTATCCTGTTATTTACCTGTTAGATGGTGAGTTAAATAAGGAAATGCTTCGCGGCATGCTTGAACGGTTACATGCATCCAACGGGGCTTATGAACATATTATTGTTAGCATTGATGTGGTGGACCGGTTAAATGACTTTGCGCCCACTGTGAATCGGGATCCACGAGGCCCTGTAGGAAGCGGAGGTGGTGCCGATACGTTCCTGGATTTTCTGGAGCAGGATCTGATGCCGCGCATAAGTAAACAGTATCGAACACGCGATTTTAGTACCGTTGCAGGTCATTCGATTGCCGGCTTGCTGGTTATCCATAGCTTTCACTCGCGCCCTGACCTTTTTCAATCCCATTTGGCGTTTAGTCCCGCAGTCTGGTGGGGCGCGCAGGAAACAGCGCAGGCCGCGCAAAACTACGTACTTTCAGACAATGACACGGGAACCTATCTGTATATGGACATAGGGAGTGAAAGCGGCGAGATGCGCTCAATTTATGATGCCTTTGCGAAAACCATCCTGCAAAACCGGTCAACAGACTTAGCATTACAACTTAATGAATTTGACGGTGTTCCTCACGATTTCACGATGGCCGCAGGACTGTATAGTGCGTTATCGGGATTATATACCTATCAACGAGCCAGAGGTTTGTAACAGACGGTGTGTTTGATTGTTCGATGCGGGGGAAACACTGCGATATAAGGCGTTATTGCCGTCGTATTGCAGACCGGTAGCATGACGTTACCTTTGCCAGGAAAAAGATATGAACGTAACTGATATAAAGCCGTTTATACCCAGTAAAGATTATGAATTATCCCAATGTTTTTATTCGGAAATTGGGTTTCATAGTGAGTACGTTACCGACGACCTCACCCTATTCGAAAACGGAGATTGCTACTTTTTCCTGCAGCGATTTTACGACGAATCGCTGGCCAAAAATTTTATGTTGCAAATCTGCGTGACAGACATACACGAGGCCTTTGAGCGGTGTTCAACGTCGGGGCATAAAACGAAGATATCGCCAATTCAGCAAGAATCCTGGGGACAGGTGTTTTACCTCTGGGGGCCAGTTGGTGAACTCTTGCATATTACACAGTTGCGCCGTGAGTAAAGTCGCTGACGATTACGGTATACCCTACTACATTCACCGCTAACCTCACCGTAAGCTCTTTGCTGTCGTTCACCGGGTGTGGAGCGGGCTGCTCGCGATTCGTTAAATCACTGCTGGGTTTTCAAACCGCAAATAAAAAGATAACCTGACTTTTTCACCTATCAGTTCAAGGATGGTTGCGTGGATATCAGCATTTGGCAATTGTTGCTTCTGGCTTTTCTTGGCTTCTGTCTTGTACCCGTATTTCTTACCGGTTTTTCAACGCGAGCCAAAGGCGCAGAGAAAGCCGGCTGGCTTATTCTGACACTTTTCACGTCATGGATTGGCTATGCCGTTTTTCTGATGGTAACCCAGATAATGAGAGGCGCTTCTCAGCGTCAGGCCTGATAGTAAAGCGCCTGATATCGGGCTCTGTTCAACGCAAATGGCAATATAGAAGATACGCTTTCACACCTACACTTTATGCAGGCTAACCAGGGAAGTAAAACCATGTCTGAATACACGGGTTCATGTTTATGCGGTACGGTACGATTTATCATCACTGGCAGCTTTGACAGCTTCTTCCTGTGTCACTGTCACTATTGCCAAAAGGATACTGGCTCTGCTCATGCTGCGAATTTATTTTCCCGTTCGGCCACGCTCTCATGGCAGGCCGGTGAAGACGCAGTGACCTCGTTTACGCTGAAAGGCACGCGGCACAGTAAGCGCTTTTGTCAGCACTGTGGTTCAGCACTTCCGGGGGCTGACGGTGATGGAACGCTGGTAGTTCCTGCTGGTTCTCTTGACAGCGCCGTTACACTTCCCCCTGCTGCTCACCTTTTCACAGCAAGCAAAGCTGAATGGGATAACGAGCTGGAAACGCTGCCTGCATTTGAAACCCTGCCAACGTAGCGCATCGTGCGTCATCGTCTTATTGATTATTTAGGCGCTGGGCTACAGTGAAAATTGTGATGTTGCCACTACTCTTACTTTTTGGTTATTTGTAGCGACGTGCGTGCAAGCCGTCCTTAATCGAAGGTCAGAAGGTACTGGTGTGCCGAACATTATTTCCGGTATCCGGGTTGTTCGAGGGCGGTGTTGTTGTATTCTGACATTGAGGAATTTTTACTGTGTGTATGACTCGAAATTCACTCAGCCAATACGACGGACCGTTAATGTTATATTTTCAACGCTTTTTATCAGTCACTACCCTACTTTTGCTTTTGTCTGGCTGCGCCTCGCTGCAGTCGCCCGCTTCCGAGCCTTTTTCCTTTAAGACCTTTTTGGCTGATACTGCCATAGAAGCGATCACCGGGGTAAAATCCTCTTCAGGCAACCCCGCTGCGTGCAATCAGATGAAAATGGAATGTCCTGCCTCCAGGTTCAGCCAACAAACGATTAACGGCGAAGTCCGTTGCTCTTGTAAACAGTAACAGCGGTATCGTTACCGGCAGTATCACTCACCGGATTAGCCATACCGTGGTAGCCTTATTGCACCATCATTATCAGCAAGGACACCATTGCCCATGATCAGCTTGTTAGTTCCGATGTTTGCCCACGTAATCTGGTGCACTGCACTTTATGTACTGCTGACCGTAGTGCGCGCCCCTGCAGTATGGGGAATCGGGCAGCGCGCTGATGGCTCCAATCCATATTCCCACTTACAAACGAAAGTCAGCGCCAATCTCAGTAATCAGTTTGAGTGGCCACTGTTTTTTCACTCCGTTTGTGTGTTGCTGATGATTCACCACACCGACATTCCTGGGGTATTCTTATCACTTGCCTGGCTTTTCATAGCCGGCAGGATCGTACATAGTGTGGTGCAGATTTTCTCTTCGAATGTAAGAGTCAGAGGGCTGGTTTTTACCATAAACTTTGCCGCCGTGCTCGCGATGTGGAGCCTTCTGCTATTCGTGACACTCTGAAACTCATCTCGTCAATAAGAATCACTCTTATGAACAACAATACGCCCGATACCATAATCCAGGTTTTTGTAATTATGCTGGGTCTTGTGTCGTTCTGGGTGAGCGCTCATATCATGAGTTGGCTGCCAGAAAGTGCCGTAGCGGCGTCCGCCAATGCGATAATTGCCCTTTCGCCAGCGAATAAACATTTGCTGATAACCTTGTTCTTTTATTGTGGGGCGTTTGTCTTCACACTTCTCATCACCACATCTGGCTATTTCCTGGTATTGAACCTGTTTCGCGCGTCAGTCACTGCTGTCGGCCGACTTTATTTTTCAGGTTACCTTGTCAGTTGCGTAGTATTTTTCAGCGTCACGCTGTTGTTTATGTCGTACGACACTCGTGGAATCATCGAGTTCAATGGCCACATGCTGAGTTATATCACAGGAGCATCAATGGCCTGGGCGGGAGTACATCGTGTTGCAAAGTAGCGTTTTTCTTAACGTGGATTCGTGATTTACCGGCACAGGCTACTACGGCCTGTTTATCATCCGGTGGCGCTGGCGTGACGGTCAGGGATTACCGGTAGAAATGCGCCTGGCGGGTATGCTAACCTTTTTTTTAGATAAACATTGAACAGGGAAGACAATGGGCGGTGTATCACTGGTAGACACACTATTGACTCTTTTTATTTGGATCTTACCCATCTGGATAATTGCGAAATCAGACAAAACTCAGGGGGGAGAAAAAGTAGCGTGGATCCTTGCGGTTATTTTTGTCTCTTGGTTTGCCTGGGTATTTTACTTTCTGCTGGCGCCATTGAAGTCAGAGCGATAGCAGCACGACCATCTGGTCGCAACCGGCCTTCTAGAGCGCGGACGGCAGGTGTCACACGCAACATGACCGCGTAGCTTTTATACACTAACGCTGAATCTAAAAAGGACAAAATTATGAAGGGATACGTTAACACCGCTTCTTTACTGTTTGCTGCCATCTCACTAACGGCCTGCTCGAGCTCATACGGGCCGCTCGAAATTTCCGAAGCTGATGTAATGAAAAATCCATCACGCTGCGGTTTTCATGAAACAGAAAACGATCCGTCAAATATTATAACCCCCATTTCAAGAAAGGATCCGAATTACCCATTGGCTGCGGCGATGGACGAGGTCCAGGGCTACGCGGAAATGGAGTATGATATCTCCGAAGATGGCAGGCCGGTTAACATCAATGTTATTGAAGGGTATCCCGGCGACACCTTTGCGAACGCTGCAGCGGCTGCGCTGACTGGCTGGCGCTTTCCGGCCCAAGCAAGTACCTGCCAGGTGGTTCGCCTTGATTTCCGCTTGGAATAATTAGCGCCACAAGCAAAACACCCCACGTGTCAGCGGAACGAACGCAAGCTAACCACTGGCAACTTCGGGCATAGCCTTTAAGTGTAACGAGTGCAGGTTTCAGCTTGCGTTTTGCTGAAAAGTGACGCCGCCAGGTTCAATACTGTAGTGTTCAAACCAGTAATGTTCACAGGTGGCGTTTTGTAAGACCACTGGTGCCTAGGACATCGTATTGTATGGAGAACTATCTGCATGAAGGAAAGTATTTTGGGCGGAGTGGGGCTGCTGGGAAGTCTTTTTTATCTTTTCCTGATCCTGCTTTGGGTGCTGGTGCCACTATTCATATTTCTGATATCGAAGCGAGTGAAAGACATGCGCGACATAGCCAGGTCGTCGCAGCGCGAGTTGAAAGAAGTGAATGCCAACCTTAAATACCTTAAAAGGAAGTATAATGAGGCGAACGATACGCCTGATGATGCTGCCCACTAATGCAACTGCAGTGAGTATTAAGGATAAGAAATGAAATGGAGTGATTTAAGCTGGCAGCAGAAAACCGTGGTGTGGATAGTTATCGCGATTGCAGGCTGCTTCGCCCCCGAGATTGCGATGCTGGTGCACTTTGGTGGCATTGAAGCGGCTTTCGCGTTCCTGTTTGTCTTCTTTACCCCTGCCGCAGTTTGGTTAAAACACCATTACCAGAAAGCACGCGACAGCATTACGCTGGCTGTGGTTTCACTTCAAACCAGTGCCAGTGCCAAACCGAAAACATTTGCGGTTCAGGCCAGCTTTTGCTGCCTGGCTTTTGCCCTAACCGGCTCGGCAGCTTTTGCCATGAGCTTTTTTATGCCAGGCATACTTTTTAACAGTATGCTAATTTAACCGTACCACGCGTGAAAAACCACGCCAGTTGAATGAATAAGTAACCTTACCCATCGCCCGTGTGCATTTGATTACCAACGCAGGCGATGACTCTGTAGCCCCCGTCGTTATTGCGCTGTCGTAATCGTGTCGTACAAACGCCGTAACCGGCGTTGGAAAAACGTTGCTATAAACACGACTCATAGTAAGCAAAGAGAAATCAATGATTATCAGAAAGCTGCGATTACAACATGGCTGGTCACAGGACCAGTTAGCCCAGTTCAGCGGATTAAATATTCGTACCGTACAGAGAATTGAGCGTGGTCAGCAGGCCAGTCTGGAGTCATTGAAGTCGCTTGCCGCTGTGTTTGACATCGACGTAAGTGAACTGGCAACGGAGGAACCCATGGAAAGCACCACAACGATCACCGCTGAAGAGGCTGAAGCTTTAGAGCGGGTAAGAGATTTAAAAGCGTTTTATACTCACCTTATGGTATTTGTCGTATCAACGGCACTGATGTTTGTTGTTAACCTGATGGTATCGCCCTGGTATCTTTGGGCAGTCTGGGCTCTGGCAGGCTGGGGCTTTGGGATCATGGTTCATGGCATTGCCGTATTTGAAACTTTCAGTATTTTCGGCCCAAAGTGGGAAAAAAAGCAGGTTGAAAAAAGATTAAAGCGTAATCTCTGAGAAGGTAACGCATGATAACGGCACTGCCTGGCTCAACGGGCAGTTGCCACATCGCGCAGAGCATGGCTCTGCGTTTCCTTCGCTATACAACCACACCTGTATCTACACACAAAACAGCCATTGAGGTATCTGCGCCGAGCGCATACTATGAATGGAATCATTGCTGTCATGTGGTCCGTTATGTCTGACACCTCTTCACAAAAACTGCTTCCTGTTGGCCTTCGTCTGCTCATTGGTCTTGCCGGCCTGCCCTCGCTGTTACTCGCAGTTATGCTTAGTTATGCCGCCGTCACTGAAGGGGTCAGCAATGTGGGTGCTTTTGAGGTGCTGTATGCCATCGCGGGCGGCATAGCGCTGTATATTGCTATAACAGGAAGAAGGCTGTTCTGACGCATTCGTGTCAGAGAAACAACGTATGCAAGATAAGGAAATACTATGTATATCGTGATGTTTGAGTTTGTGGTGAAACCCGGTGCGCAACAGCAGTTCCTTGATGCCTGGGCGAAAACCACACAGGGAATTTATCTGTTCAAAGGCAGTCTGGGGTCGCGTCTGCACCGGGATAAGTCCGGCGCACTCATTGCCTATGCCCAGTGGCCAGATAAAGCGACATGGGAGAAGGCTGCCGATATTCAGATGTCACCCGAGTACGAGGCGTTTCGCGCAAGTATGCATGAGGCGTTAAATCTGGAATCCACACGCATCCTCTATGAGATGGAGGTTGAAACCGATTACCTTCAGCGCAGACCGTTTGCGGTGGAATAGTGGTAACCATGGCATCACGCACGGCCCTGCACTGAAAAAAACGCATGGAATTATGAAACAAAAATCCGAGCTGAGAAAAGTTACAGAAGCCGCAATTTACATTGCGCTGGGAGCCTGTGTGTACGAACTGAGCGTACAGGGCCCCGCGCAGTTTCGATTTACCCGCATACTGATTATCGCAGCGGCCGCTTTCGCCCTTATCTGGGTAATCGTTAAGGTGAAAAATACTCTTCGCAAATAGCTCCTGATGCAAAAGGAAGCGGATTACTGGTACTGCTGCCAGCGGTTGCGCTTTCTGCTGCTTCAACCATGTCCGTTGTAATCGGAACATCACGCCAAATTCTGTACCTCCCTCACTGTGAATCTTGCGGTTAACCGTCAGCTTTGCTCTGCTACGAATTAAAGCCTGCTTCTTTCAGGTAACACGCAGCCATAAAAAAACGCTGCACAGCAGCGTTATTTTATATCGCTCTTAGCGCGTCACACTAGCGTCGATCGTAATTCACAGGCTTTTCCGGATGCTGGTAGTAGCCTTCACGCAACAGACGTTTGAAACGCTCCATCTCACCCTGTAACTGCAGGCGTTGCAGTCCCTCATTAAACAGCGACAACACCAACTTATCGTTAGTTTTGCCCTTCGGCACCAGCAAGTGAGTAGTCACAGTAGAAATATAAGGCCGCAGCGCGGTCAGGTTATCTGTCGCTGCATCACTAAATTCACGCTGCAGAATATACCAGCCGGTTAGCTCATCGATGGGAAAGATATCAATATCGCCGTCAATCAACGCGTCGAAATTCGCTTTATCCGACTCCGCTGACACCACGTTCGGCGCATTTTTAATATAGGACGCCAGCTCGTCATTATACAGGTAACCATCGGTGATCCCCATTTTGTACTGTTTAAGATCATCCAGTGATGCCCACTCACTAATGCCACTGTTTTCATTAATATAAAACACCAGATTTTCGACCGATATTGGCTCGCTGTGCCAGAACTCCTTTTCCCGTGAGCGGATAAAATTACCGTACGACAGGGCATCATATTCGCCATTCAGCGTAGCTTCTAAAGCCTCATCCCACGGCAATGAGGTGAACTCTACGATAACGCCGGTTTCCAGAAACGCTTTCGATATAATGTGATTGATATACCCGTTGTGCTCCATCGATGTGGAGGTGTACGGTGCATATTCGGTTGTCGCAATGCGCAACTTCAACCACGCGTGGGCGTCACTTTTTGCTGAAAACAGCACAAGCAACGCACTGAAAATTAATATACTTATGCGCATAATCATCCCCTAAAAATAAATGCCAAGGCTGATGTTAAGCCGGTGAGTGGTATGCTGCCGACTGCCTAAGTCCAGCCCAACGCCAGGGCCTCCGGAAAACCACATATTTTTCCCCTGAATACTGTCGATATACACGTACAGTTTTGACCAGCCAAAACTACAGCCATTTACCCATTGCGAAGACGCCAGTGCCGCGTCATCGTCAGGCTCAACGCGGCTGTATTCGGTATAACACTTCACCGGCGTTAGCGACTTAAACTTCATCGGTAAGGTATAAACCAGGTTGGCTACGTAGCTCTTTCCGGCACTGGTTGCCAAAAACGGAAACTCAAAGGAGGACAGCGCCAGACGATCGGTAGGCTGACCTTCCGGGGCCGCCAGGTCATAATCAAAGTCAGTGAACTGGAAGTCTACCTGGAAAGGGTCCTGAATGTGGCGCAAGTGTAAGGCGTAAGCTGTCATGTCGCCAGAGTCGAGTGTATCCAGATTGAGGATATCGCCCTGTTGAAATGACACGCCGATATCTGTGGTACTGCGAGTGGTGAAATTACCGGTGTAATTTACTCGCAAATTATACTGGCCATCTTCTTTATTGCGAAACTCGCCGTTGTCAGCCACATCAAACGAGTAGCGGCCAAAACGCCCGGCATCATTGTATTCATCATTCAGAAAGTAGCCGCCCTGCACCGTCCAGTCGCCGCGGGTATATTCCACTACCGCACCCGCATCATAGTCATCCTCAAACCCGATATAATAATTGGCCGAGAACCAGAAACTGTTTGACGCAAAAGGCTGCAAACCAAACGGGACTTTCGTTATCCCGGCAGTGGCCTTCCAGTATTCATCGAAGGTGTAGGTTAAATCGGCGTAGCGAACGGTGTTGAAGTCTGTATTCTCATACCACCGGTATTCCGCTTTGTAGCTGAAACTGTCGTAGTCGCCGGAAACATTCAGCCGGAACGATTCGAACTCGAGACCGTCACGCAGCTCATCCTCGGCCCAGTCGATATGACTGTAATTTACTCTGACATGGCCGCCCAATTCGAATGGAAGTCCCTCCTCCTGTGCCTGTACCGGCAACATCGTGGGCAGCGCTAACGTCAGTAAAGTGCAGGTTGTTTTTTTCATACTGCAGTCCTTGCTTATCCTTTCTTCTCCGCAAGGGCAATAGCGCTTACACCGTTGCCAGAATAGAGTGCTAATCGGCAGTGATGCCAGTGGCATACGCGTTGTGAAAGGAATGTTTTTGTTAGTGTGTTAACGGTTACAGCTTTCTGATACACATAGATCACACTGCTACTGTGAGCATAGCAGCAGATTAAGGTTTTTCCGAAAACACGCAGTCAGGCACCTCAGCCCCCGGAATGCGCCTTTTTTGAAAAGTGGTTATCACAACCCCACGTGCAGCTGTATGAGCAGGATACTCATTTAAACCTGTACTTCGGTTCATCTTTACAGACTTTGGTTATCCGCAGTACGATAACTTTCAGGCTTACAACAGGCAACGACAATGCATCCTTTAGATGAAATCGACGATATCAGAGATACAATTGAAGCGGGTAAGCCACGCTACGTTTTTTATTCCGGTGTGCTCGGGGTCGGTATCCCGTTTTTTTTCCTTTTTAAATTCGCTGTGCACTGGTTCAATATACTGCCGTGGGACGAAGATATTATTCAGGTGTTCCTGGCCTCGTTGTTTATGGGTCTGGTTTTAGGATTCTTTCGTTGGTCATCTTTACGCATGACATACGAAATAATGGAAGCAGCAAAGCCTCTCAGGTTTCCTGACGATTGACTCGCCCCGGGTACTTACGCTGCATCGCCTGTAATACCGAACGTCACTGCAAAATGTAAAACGCCGCTACCGGTTTTTGATTTACGACAAACATCTGGGGCTTTTCGGTTGCAATGTCAGATTGACTCGCCCATTCTTTACCAGTCGACCACTCACTTAGGCCAACACACCGCCATGTACGCCGTCATTTTTCGTGCACAAGTGAATATGCTGGATGATGCTTACCTTGCCAACGCAAAACAATTACGAGAACTCGCGTTTGCTAAATACGGCTGCATTGATTTTGTCTCGTCTTTTGAGGCAGGGGTTGAAATTGCCATATCGTACTGGAAAGACAAAGCCTCTATTGCGGCCTGGAAACAGGATATCGAACACCTGTCAGCACAGAAAAATGGCCAGCTTTCATGGTACAAAAGTTACCGCGTACAGGTAGCTAGAATAGAAAGAGACTATCAGTTTCCTTCTCGCCCTGCTCATGATGACAGCCGTTTAGGAAATCGTCATGGAGAGAAGTGACAGCCAGTCTTGTCACTCCCGGGACAGCACATCTGCCAGCGGAATCACTGACACAGTGAAAACGCTTCTCGGCACTTTTCGTATACCTTTTTTGCTACTGACGCCAGCCTGCGTCAGCGTTGGACTGGCGTGTGCTTTAACGGAGCAGAAAAATATTGATGCACCGTCAGTATTACTGGTGCTTTTCGGTGCCCTGATGGCGCATGTCAGCGTCAATGTGTTTAACGAATATGATGATTTTAACAGCGGCCTGGATCTTCACACTTCACGCACGCCGTTTAGCGGGGGCAGCGGCGCGTTGCCTTCACATCCGAAGAGTGCAAGGCTCGCCCACATTACTGCATGGATAACGCTACTCAGCAGTGCGCTTGTGGGATTGTATTTTGTGTTCCTGCAGGGTTACGCGCTAGTTCCACTGGGCCTTACAGGGCTTTTCCTGCTGGTCAGCTATACCCGCTGGTGGGTCTACCATCCCGTCCTGTGTTTGCTGGCACCGGGTTTGGGTTTTGGCGTTCTGATGGTACAGGGCTCAAATGTGGCACTTACCGGCAACTACTCAGTTGCAGCGTTTGTCGCATCGCTTTGTCCAACGTTTCTGGTAAGTGGATTGTTGTTACTCAATCAATTCCCCGATGTAGAGGCCGACCAGACAGTGGGCCGTAACCACTATCCAATAGCTATAGGTCGTGCAGCAAGCGCCAGGCTTTATGCCGTGCTTTTGCTGCTTGCTTACCTTAGCGTGGTGGCAGGCATCGTCATTGACGTATTACCTATACATGCGACACTGGCCCTGTTTACTGTGCCATTGGCGATGTTTTCGGTAAGAATCGTCATGAAGACACCTGATGACATCCCGGCTTTAGCGCCCGCTATGGCGGTAAATGTGATGATTAATCTGTTAACACCACTTCTGCTGGCGACCGGGTTGTGGCTAAGCATTGCCTGAATGCAGCCTGAGAGGCAGGCTGAAATCGCTAACCGCACAAGTGCGACCTTGTCGCCAGGCCGTGTTGATGTTAATTGCCGCAATGAAATAGAAGGAAGGGAAATAATGCGAGTTTTAATCCTGTTCGCAATGCTATTAACAGCGGGCTGTACCACCACCGTTCGTGATATCCCGTCCACAGACTCTCCGATATCGCCATCGCAGAGCTTCCAGCACTGTCGGGAGGTTAAGCGCCAGTGTGATGCACTGCAAGGTGATATGGAATCCGAACAGGGAGAGTACGAGCAATGGGATTACGAGGATGGTTCGGTAGGTTGCCGCTGTCACTCGACGTGAACAGGCTGCTTCGGGGCTTACCCTTCTCATTCACATATTGCTCACAATATAACCATATTACAGCACCCGGAAAGATTTACAGGCTTCATGGCGCCCTGCTACCAACTGAATTTTCGCGCAGGCATAAAAAAACAGCCCCAATTGGGACTGCTTTTTTAGCGTACCGACACCTTAGTTTTTCGGTTCGTCATCTTCATCTTCTTCCGGCATTTCTACATCGACTTCCGGAACAGTCACTTCCACTTCTTTGGTTTCTGTACCAACTTCAACATCAGCCGTTTCTACTTCATACTCAGGCATTTCACCGCCTTCAACGTCAACGCTTGGCATCTTACCGTCTTCTTTCTTAACGACTTCGTATTCTGGTACTTCACCGCCGTCAACTTCCACATCCGGCATTTCGCCTTCTTCGGTTTTATTCACGTCACATGCAGTTAGGGCTAATGCAACACTGGATATTGCAAACAATTTGGTCAAATTAAGCATCTGTCTCTCCATTTCTTTGCTTTGTTCACAACAGACGTAGCAGGTATTGTGCCAGCACAACCGATATGTATGACGAGGGGAATATTCTGACTACCTGATTGCCGTAAGATAACTACTCTATGACGACGCTCATCTTGTCAGCTTTTACTACACGATTGGCGTTCGCGAATAAGCGCGGCTCAGTGCTTGCGCGACCGGCCTGCTGTACTCACCGATTTTATAATCGTTTACACTCCTTGATAATGCCAGGTGGCGGAACAACCTTCACGTACGAAGCCACGCGCAAGCACATGAAGATGTGTAGGTGAGCGATAAGAAACAAGTCGCTGCGTGAGTACGGGACAACTGCTGAGGGTAGAGAGTGCCTCTACCAAAACCGCAACGGGCTGGATAAGTAAAGAAAACACCGGAGAAAACACTATTTTGCCTTTGCGGCACTGTTAGTACGCAGCCCCTGCATTATTACGGCAACAGTAAACAGGTCGCCCTCTGAATAGTGCCTGATTGTCTCTGTCAGGGTACATATCGCCGTATTACAGCCGAGCTCTGCATGCCAGCGTAGATAGTACTGCTCTGCACGTCTGCCCGTCAGACTCTCGCAGTTATAGAGCGTCGCCGTTACGCGCCGTCACTGGAAACAGACTTTCGCATTGCTAACCTTTTCAATACACAGACAGGCGACGTCTTCTGGGATCTGTGACGCTGGTTCACCACGACACACCCCGTTACACTCGTGTCGGCGGCAGCCATTGAGTCTGCTTTCTGCGCTTAGTAAAGTATCCTTAACTACCCGGCCGTCAAGAATAAAGTCTACGGTGGCTATGTTTTTGTAGCGAGCATAAGTTATCTGAAAAGGTACAGGTTTTTTACCAGAAAAATCAGGTTATGATAGCGGTAAATCGCAAACCGGAGAGGATATGAAAACACGAGACATGCCGCTCTCGATGAGCACCTCAGCCGCACCATACAGGGGCGCAGCCACCTTTTTTTCAGCGATACTGAGGAGGTGTGAGCGTTTGACGGTGCTGATTCTGACCGCCTTTGTTGCGGTATCTGCTTTGCAGCTCAAATCAGGCTCTCGCTAGTTTTGTCTTCAATTACGCGTTCAGTTTATGGCGATATAGCGGCGGTTGCGGCCATCATCGCGTTGCTGGTATTTGCCTGGTATTGGAGCGAGGCGCGCAAGGAAGTTACCTACCTGTGTGGAAACTTTTATCAGGGAATTACGAAAGAGAGTGTGAAAAGGCAGTTGGATACCGCTAATTTATTGCGATATCGCACCGAGTTTACCGCGAATGGAAGCAAGATCGTTGCTGACAGCCTGCTACACATAGATGAGTACGCCTGCACTATATGGTTTAGTAAGCAAAACCGCGTTATTGAAGTAAATGTCAGTAAATCGTTATAGAGGGAAGCTATGAAATACCTGACAATCCGACAACACATCTACAGCCCGCGGCACCTGATGGAAATTCATGATGACCGCCGCAACCCGCTTTATGAAACGTATTGTGAGCAGGGCATGGCATTTAATGTCTGGCACGTGATGAAGGATTATTGTCCGGTACTGACATTCCGACGAAAGATCTTCGCTAATGCTGCCACCTGGCATGTGTCAGGCAATATGCAGGATTACTTGGTAAAGCGTAAGTTCTGGTCGTTAACCCCTCGCTATCAGGTGCTTGGGGGGCCGTTTCAGGGATGTGAAGTTACCGGCAACATCGTTGATCGTACGCTGAAGTTCTATTATCAGGGCAAAGTAATGGCAACAGCGGATGATCCGTCACTAAACCTGCCAGATAAATACCAACTAACCGTATACCGGCATGACGAACCAGCCTTGCTTTTCATGTCGTTGATGTTGGTGTTAGTGCATATTGAAGCGTTTATTTTATACAAGCGTCCGCCACCAAGAAAAACGGTAAAAAAGGCCTCATGGATATAACCGCTGCACAACAGGACATGCGCGCTGGCTACCTCAATGGCGCAACAGGCTTGTTGGTCTCAGGGCTCGTTTGGCTGGCAGCAACCTGTTGCGTGCTGCTTATCTCTATGCAGGCCAGTGCCCTGGTACTGTTTTTTGGCGGCATGCTGATATTTCCGTTAAGCCTTATGCTGGCTCGTGCCTTTGGCTGCCCGGGCAAACACTCAGCTAACAACCCCCTCTCTGCGCTGGCAATGGAAAGCACTGTGGTGCTGTTTATGGGCTTGCTTATCGCCTTTGTCATGCTGTTCAGCCAACCCTGGCTTTTTTATCCTTTGATGCTGCTGACTATCGGCGTGCGATATCTGCTATTTCACACATTATACGGTTTAAAGATTTACTGGCTGATCGGCATCGTGCTGATGGCAGGTGGCGCGGCAGGTATGTTCATCAGACTCCCGGCGTATCTGTCCGCAGGCTACGGTGCGCTAGTAGAACTGGTGTTCTGTGTGGTGCTGCTGACTACAGTAACCAGAAGCAATAACTCCTTAACTCTGCCAAAAAGTGAGTAACCACTTGCAATCAACAAAAAGCAAATCATCAGAAGCGCTTCCAGAAAACGGCAAGAAAGTGCGGTTAACACTCAGGCGATATGTAAAGCGACAGAACGGCGTTCGGCTTGGCGCTTCCGGCTCTTTTAGAAACATGTTGGTTCGTGCATTTGGAGCCAGGGGTTTCGACCGGTTCTGGACTCACTGGAACCCCATTTTCAGTTTCTATCTGGGTAAATATATCTTTCACCCTGTTTCTCAGGTAATGCCGGTATCGATAGCACTAGTTATTACGTTTGTGGCAAATGGGTTACTTCATGATGCGGTTACCATGGCTGTACGTCTCGAACCGGCCTGGTTTTTCACGCCCTGGTTTCTGATAATGGGGCTAATGGCTGCCATTCACCGCCAGTTGCCAGTCAGATATGCTAATGTTCCTTTTTTGGGGCGAATACTCATCAATACATTACATATTGCTGTTGCGCTTATTTATCCTGTCTGGATGCATTCTTTCTGACAAAGCGACAATGCGGAAAGTCGCCACTGCTATTAACGGTGTTAACCACCACATTGCGTACCTGTGTATCAACTTGGTGCAGCGTTTACAGATACGCAACAGCCTGTTCACTGAACTGAAAAGAGTTGTAAAGCCAGCCATACCATTCGCGCTTTAGCCTGCCGAAGCAATCTGTTTCAGGCACTGCTATCAATGGTGGTGCCGCCGTATAATACCTACCTAACTTCGTAACCCATTATTTTTTATGCAAAAGACAAATCACAGTGTCATTGAGGACGTGTTTGCCCTGTTGTGTGCAGGCTTGTTTGTTGCGTTCGGGGTACATTTGTTCCAATCGCAGGACCTGATGATCGGCGGGGCTGCCGGCATCGCCTTACTTGGTAGCTATGCGGCGGGGCTGGATTTTGGTGTATTGTTTTTCGTTATTAATCTGCCGTTTTACGCGCTGGCATGGACGCAAATCAGCAAACGTTTTACGCTGAATACGTTTATTTCTGTTTCCACGGTTTCGCTGTTGAGCGATCAGGTGCAACACGTAGTTGATATCAGCCGGATAAACCCAATTTTTGCGGCGGTATTTGGCGGCATTCTGATTGGCACCGGTATGCTTATCATGTTTCGCCACTCTTCAAGCTTAGGCGGACTCGGTATTCTAGCGTTCTATCTGCAATCGAAATATAACCTTCGGGCAGGCACGTTCCAGTTGTCTGTGGATAGCGTGATCCTGGCGGCAGCGCTGTTTTATATTGAGACACCATTGGTCGTGATTTCCGTACTTGCGGCATTTTGCCTCAACATGGTGATATCACTTAACCATCGTCCGGAAAGGTACTCTTTGCCGGTAAAGTCCGAAAAGGGCGATGACGCTAACGTCTCGCTCGGCAACGATATGCACCCGCAAAACGGATAATCATCGATAAAGAAGGGAGCATTGCTCCCTTCTCTGTTTACTTCATTGAGATGGCTGACGCTGGTCGGGATTGACTTGCGTATCTCTAACGCGATGTCAGCGTCACCGGCCAATAAGCATTACCAGCTTCGCTTTTTGTACCCAACCAGCCCGTACCAGCCAATCAGGCCATAACCTACCAGCAGGATGACATACGCCGAACGCAGACTGGTAATATCAGCAAGCGCACCGTAAAGCAGCGGCAGCACCGCGCCACCGGCAATCCCCATGATCAGAACTGCCGAGCCTCGTGCGGTCAGTTTACCTAAGTCTGCCAGCGCCAGCGGCCAGATAGCCGGCCAGCACAGCGCGTTTGCCAGACCAAGCAGAGCAATAAGAGCAACGGAGTCGGGTACGACCGGCACGCCCATCCAGCCCCACAACGCTGTCGCGATAGCGGTACTGCTGTCGCTGCTTAACAGCAACAGCACGGAAACAATCA
This sequence comes from Alteromonas sp. H39, assembly GCF_047556435.1. Classification (GTDB taxonomy): domain Bacteria; phylum Pseudomonadota; class Gammaproteobacteria; order Enterobacterales; family Alteromonadaceae; genus Alteromonas. Next base: position 656,803 of record NZ_CP180210.1, on the reverse strand, counting down.
ATCCCAATACGGCCGACCCTGTGAGCGCCTGGCTCTGTGATACAAACCGGGGAATAAGCACTAATCCCGCCAGGTAACCAATCACCATAAACATCATGGTGTAAGCCCCAAGGCTGGTGACATTCGACAGCCCCAGAGAAGAGCCGTACAGCCCGATGGTATCGCCGGCGATGACTTCTACCCCTACATAAAAGAATAACGCCATTGCCCCAAGAATTAGCTGCGGATAGCGCAGAATACTTTCGTGAGACGGCGCATCCGATGGTGCTTCTTCGCGAATCGGTGGCAGGTTAACTCTGGACAAACCAAGCGCCAGCACAATCATGGCGATTGCCATACCGACGTAGGGTGTGATCACTTTATTGGCCATTTCAGCTACCAGCACAGCGCGGTCAGATGCGCTCATTGCGTCCACACTGGCTTTACTTACGTCCGGAAAGTCAGACAGTACCAGAAAGGTAAACAGGATTGGTGCCAGTACCCCAGCCGCTTTGTTTAACAATCCCATCACAGCGATCCGGGCTGCCGCACTTTCGTGGGGACCAATACGTACGATATAGGGATTGGACGCCGTTTGCAGAATGGTCAGACCGGAGCCCATCACAAACTGCGCCAGCAGGAAGATACTGAAATAATGGGTTTTAGCAGCTGGCACAAACATTACAAGCCCCAGCGCAATCAATCCCAGACCGATGACCATCCCGCGCTGATAGCCGGTACGATCAAGGATCCATGACATCGGCAAGGCCATCACCACATAGGCAATGTAAAAACAAAAGGCCACGAACAACGCTTCTATTTCGTTCAGATCGCAAATGATTTGCAGAAACGGAATAAGTGAGCTGTTCAGCCAGGTAATAAACCCAAAGATAAAAAACAAAACCCCGATGGTGATCATCGGTATGAGCGCGCTTTGACGCGCAGTGTCGGATTGAGCCAGTGTTGTCATTGTTATTACTCCGTTGGCGTGTCCGTCAGGCGGCCCTGCTGCCAGACGTGGGTAAGGGTAAGCGAGTGGTCGAGCGCCAGAATATCTGCCGACAATCCTGCCTCAAGCTTGCCGTATCTATCGGTAATACCCAGCATTTCAGCCGGTGTCTGGCTTGCCATTTTCACGGCGTCTGCTAAGGGGACGGCGCACTCTGACACAGTATTTCTTAGCGCCTCTATCATGGTCAGGCACGAGCCTGCCAACGTACCATCCGGCGTGGTCAGCTTGTCGCCATCACGAACAATGTGCGTATCAAAGAAAGGCACTTCCTGTAGGTCTGTAGCCGCCAGCGCCATGGCGTCGGTTACCAGCATCATTCTGTCAACTCCTTTAGCCCGAAAGGCGACCTGACAGGCAACAGGGTCGACATGATAGCCGTCAACAATAATGCCGGCATAACTGGCGTCATGGGCCAGTGCTGTTCCCACCATGCCTGGCGCGCGGGACTGCAGCGGCGACATCGCATTGTATAAATGGGTAAAGCCTACCGCACCGGCCTGAAGGGCTTCGCCTACTTCTTTCGCGGATGCATCTGAATGCCCGAGAAACACTTTTACGCCAGCGTCAGTCAGAACACGAATGACCGCAGGAGACACATTTTCCGGCGCTACAGTGACCATTACCACACCCAACGCCGGATTCTGCAAAATGGCCAGTTCCTCATCGCAAGGGGGGCGTATGAATGCTTCACTGTGCACGCCCTTTCTCGCGGTACTTAACCACGGGCCCTCGAAATGCACGCCAACGATACCGGGAATGTCATTGCTTCGGGCGTCAATAATCGCCTGTGCCGCAGCAGCCATCGTTTCCGTTGAATCCGTGATAAGCGTTGGCATCATGGCCGTAGTGCCAAAATGACGATGCGCGCACATCATGGTGTTAATGGCCTCCATAGTGCACTGCTGATTTAACAGTACCCCACCACCGCCATTGACCTGGACATCGATAAAGCCCGGGATCAGCATGTCATGTGCGCCAGCGCGCTCCTTGTCGGTAGCATCGCGAATGTCCTTGATGCAGGAGCCCTCAACTACCAGCGTTTTATATGCCTCAAACCCGACAGGTGTGAGTACTTGCTTACCCGTGACAATCATACTGTTTCCGTAACTTTTTTCAGGCCAGGTGGGGTATCAGGGTCCAGCCCCATTTCCTGGGCAACCTGTTCAATATCCAGATAAAACCGCTGCATAATGACCAGCGGCTGCAGCCGTTTGTGGGTGCCTGTGCTCAGGCTGATATCCGTTACTCTTGCGCCACGCTGCGCAATATCAGCCAGTTGCGAAGTATGAAAACTGGCTGTCTCATCATCCAGCGACACATTTATTACACACAGCTTTTTCTCAACCAGTGTCACCGGGCCATGCAGGAACTCTGCGCTACTAAATGCTTCGGCATGGATCCCAAGCACTTCTTTTAACTTCAGGGCGATTTCTCTGGCGATGGCATAGCCAAAGCCTCTTCCCAGTACCACGCAGTGAGCAATGCCGCTGAGATCCTCTGCGCGTAACCTGGGTCCGGCCTCCTGCGCTTTTTGCATGCAGTCCGGCAACCCATCGAGTGCCTCTTTCAGAGCCGCATCAGGCTTCCAGCAGGCGTATAGCTGACACAGTGCGCTTAGCGTCGCCAGATAACTTTTGGTGGCCGCGACCGCTTTTTCTTTTCCTGCGTGCAGCGGTAAAACAGCGTCTGCCATTTCGGTGAGCGGCGAGGTAGTGTCGTTCACCAGCGCGACACAATATGCGCCTCCCGCTTTCGCCAGTTTGACCTGGTGCAGGATATCCGGGCTTCTTCCCGACTGAGAAATGACAACAGCAACACAACCCTCCAGGTTCAGGGTAGCCTCAAACACCCCGGCCACAGACGGTGCTGCGGCAATTACCGGCACGCCACAGCCCACTTCAAATAAATACTTTGCAAACACGCCGGCATGGTCCGAGGTGCCCCGACCAATCATCATTATTGCCCGGGGTGGCTGTTGACGAAAACGCTCACCTAACGCTTCACACGTTTCGCGGTTGCTCGCTAGCTGTGCACGAATCACACTTGGGCTGGATGCCGCCTCGCGTGCCATAATACTGGTAGTCATAAAGCTGAAAGTTTCCTATTTCGCGTGTTGCTGATAATAAAAAGCGCCCCACTCCGGGCCATGCTGCGCATGAACAATGGCTTTTTGCACATCGTCCGCTAACCAGGGGGTTATCGAACCGGCGACACCACCCACCAGCACCAGTTTATTGCCGCTTAGCGCAATGGCTTTTCTGGCAATGGCAGTAAGGTACTGTGCCCCATTCTCAATAATCTGAGTTGCTGCTACATCACCGTCTCCTGCCAGTTGCAGCAGCACTGGTGACAACTGTCCGAAGTGTGCAGGCGGTGCCTGGTTGAGCCTGTCGACCAGCGCAAGTGGCGTATGGCACTGATAGTGGTCGCACACAGCATTCGCCAACGCGCTGCCTTCCTGCACACCATCCAGCACCTCCAGGGTGTGGACCACGGCCTGACGCCCCATCCATGCCCCGCTGCCCTTATCCCCCAGCGTAAATCCGTGACCGCCAAACTGCTGAAGTTTGCCCTGGGTCAGCGCTGCGGCACAGGAGCCGGTGCCAACCACCAGTACGGCGCCGTCGCAACCACCGTGCGCACCCAACATGGCGGCATGGAGATCAGAGGTAAACGAGAACGCAGCAAACGGATGTTGCCAGTTATTCAGCGCATCTGATGCCGATGGTAAATTTGCGCCTGCCAGCCCAGCACCTACCGCCGTTTTACGAAGTTGTTCGGGCGCATTTAAACCGGCATCAGCAAGTGCTGCAGATACCGCGTTTACAATTGATTGCCGGGCGATGTCTGCAGCCCGGGCTACATTTGCTGGCCCGGCAACGCCGGCACCGATCACGTCGCCTTTGGCGTTGTAGGCTTCTGCACGGCACTTCGTGCCGCCACCATCAACACCTACATAAAAATAATTACTCGATTGCAATGTCATGTCCTCTGCTGCCATTACTGCTGTGTGGCCGCAGCCTTTGCAGGCTGCACGCTGGCGCTAACTCTGTCAGTTCCTGGCAGAAATGTACGGTAGTAATACTCAGGCTTGAGTGTGAGCGCCTTGGTTACCGGCTGCCACTGTGTATTATCTGCCGACCAGGCGATGCCAAGCCCCGGATAAGCAGCATTTACGTTCACACTGCCATCTATCACTTTTACTCCCGGCGGCGGCAGACGGAAATTTACCTGCCGGTCGACGAGTTGTTTTAACTGATAGCTTACCAGTTGCCCGGCAAAAGCCGAATATGCAGCGTACTGCTGTTCATGCAGGGCATTCACCGCGTCCGCTTTCCCCGCCACGGTATCAATCGCCTCCTTCGTCCATGGAGCTGGATTCCATGCACGCTCGGCCAGGGCAAACAGGCGCGGATAGACCATATACTCCAGCGTGTCAGCACTGCGGATCACTTCCGTCCACACTTGTCCCTGGATCCCGGCGATGTCTTGCGCTGCATCCGTATACTCAGGGTTCTGGCTAAACGGCTTGCCCATCCTGTCTGTCCAAAGGTATTGATGTACCGGCAGCACCTCAGGCGTAAACTGAAACACTTTAAACAAGTCCGTATTTTTAGACCCCCAGTAATACCCTGGCTCTTCAGGATGATTCTGATAAGGGAAGTCGAAATACAGAACATCCGGGAAAGCCAGCACAGCCTGCGCCTGGGACTGTTTCCATTCAGCAACCGTACCTGCTCCACCCGCTGGCAGCGTTGTCCATACGGTTACCAGCGTATCCTCAGTGCGTTTCTGCGCTGGCAACATGCTCATGCCGTCACTCCAGCCGCCCAGAATCAGCCCTTTATCTTTGGTTAGTTGCTGCACTTTCTCTACGAAGTGAGCCAGCAGCTGATGCGCTGTCTCCTTGGTCAGCGGTTCACCCAGCATGGCCTCACAGGCAGGCGAGCTCACCCAGGCGCCGCCGGTCTCATCAGCGCCCATATGAAAAACTTTCAAGGGCGCGCCGGCATCATCGTGTAACTGCTGTATACGGCTGATCACGGTATCGACAAATTCATAGGTATCCGCGATACAGGGATTGAGGGTATTGTCATTATAAAACTGAATAGAGCGGTAAACAGTGGTGTCTTCCTCTTCTACCAGATCCGGGGACTGAGGATGCGCCTGCAGTCGCGCCTGCATGCTTTTTATCGCGGCGCGGGCATGTCCCGGCATATCAACCGAAGGTATAATTTCGATATGACGTGCTGCCGCATACTGCACCAACGCTTTATACTCGACTGCCGAGAGATAGCCATTTACGCTGCTATTTGCGTCTGGCCCGCTGCCAAGCTGCGGCATGAGACACGCGCTTCCATTCTCTGACTCACAGCGACGACTACCGATATCAGTGAGCTCAGGATATTCTTCAATCTCCAGGCGCCAGCCTTCATCATCAGCAAGATGAAGATGCAGCTTATTTAGCTTCACCCGATACATTTGCTCAACCAGTTCAAACAGCACGGCTTTTCCCGGAAAATTGCGGGCCACATCAACGTGCATGCCACGGTAGCGGTAGGCCGGTTCATCAGCAATGCGGACAGACGGGAATGCCTGCTTACCAGGCTGATACAGCTGCGCCAGTGTCATCAGTGCATAATCTCTGGCAGACGCACTTGCGGCAGAAATCGTTATACCATCACTGTCTATGCTCATCTGGTAAGCCGAGCCAGTCACTTCCTGACTTTCTTCAAACCTTACCGGAAAGCCGTTTGCTTCAAGCCGAATTCCAGCTTGCTTAAGTACGCTACGGGCAGGATGTTCCGATGCCAGCGTTATTGCAAGAGCCGCAGCCGGGATCGTTTTGCCTGTCATGTCCAAAGTTGTGACATCCGGAATAACGCGGGGGGCGCTGTCGGGACGGTAGTCAGCCCAGTTAGCATAATGTTCAAACAGCCACTCAGCATCGGCCAGCGGCATTGTATCTGCCTGGCTGCGTCGGGTCTGATTCGGAGTTGTCCATTCCCCGGCATGAACCGGCGTATTGATGTTACGAGCCGGATCGATTCTCGCCCGGGTAGCCTCGATAATCACCGGCTCTGCCCCGGGGGCTACCAGATACCAGTTCGGGATAGCATCAGAACGGGACACATGCCAGAACAGTGCGTGAAGAGTGCCTTCAAGTGTCTCACCCGGTGACAGAGTGCGTACTGGCGTAAGTGCGTGCAAATCACCGTTAATGTGCGTTACGGTAAAGTCGTCAGATGTGACTGCCTCAACGGGAGCGACATGACTGAAGCGAATCTCCCAGTCAGAATCGGGCAATGTGGCTGGCAATGTCAGGGTAACGGCGGCACTAAAACAATCGCTGTCGATTCCCGCTTCCCGGCACGCAGACTGTGAGACTGTATCGATGACCTGATATTTCACCCCCAGATTATCCGCCAGTTGTTGCAGCGGCGCTCGAGAAGGTGCTGAATGTACGCAGCCTGCTATGCAGAGCAAACCACTTATCAGTAACATTGTTTTATTGAGCATTGTGTCCCACCAGCGTAAAACATTCCCACACTTTTTGATAACGCTGTCATTTAGCACGAAAACGCATCAAAAGCAGATACTACAGGGCATAGTTAACAAATAATAATAAGTATTAAAGACCGCGTGACAACGCTGTCATTAATTTCACTTTACAACATGCCTATTGTTCATGCAAACTTTTATTAACATTAACTGTGCTACCCATGTCTACCCCACGTGTTCCCTGTGGTATGAGCAGGTATGACCTGACAACCACATCGTCAAACGGAAATTTTGCCGCGTTTATTGCAGTAAGGTCACCGGTCAGAAAGTCAGGTTTCGATGTAAATTATTTGCATATGACGGACATGAGCACTACTCATTATTGTTGGAAAAAGGCATCATAGGTGCCTGTTCGAACAGCGTTATCGCTCAGCAGTGACGATAACGACATTCAGGAATTGTTGTGGCGTGAAAACAACCATAAAAGATGTCGCTAAACTTGCCGGTGTATCCTTTAAAACGGTGTCGCGGGTGATCAACGCGGAACCTACCGTTAAACCGGAAACCGTAGAGAAAGTCCAGCAAGCCATTGCGCAGTTGCATTATCAGCCCAATACAGCAGCCCGGAATCTGGCAGGCACCAAAGCCTATGCCATTGGATACGTCTACGACAACCCGAACGCTTACTACGTTATCAATATGCAAAACGGCATACTACGGGAGTGTCGCGAACGCGGTTATGAGCTGATTATTCACCCCTGTCAGGCCGCAAGTCCGAATGTCATCGACGAAATCGTGCAAATGGTGAGAAAGTCTCAGTTGTCTGGCCTTGTGTTATCGCCACCGTTATCGGAAATGGCCAGTGTCATGGATGCACTTGATGAGCTTGATGTCCCTTACGTGCGGATCGTGTCAGGAAGCGCAACCAAACGTACGCACCGTCCGTGCGTATTTGTTCACGACAGAGATGCCGCCAGAAATATTGTTGAGCACATGATTTCACTGGGGCATAAACGTATTGCCTTTATTTCCGGTGACAAGGGTCACCGTTCCACAGAAGAGCGAAAGCAAGGTTATCGCGAGGCCCTTATCGACAGTGGCCTGAGTGTGGATCCGGCACTGGAAATTGACGGTAGCTATTCGTTTGAGAGTGGGGTTAAAGGGCTGAAGACACTGCTGGAGCAAGACGATGTTCCTACGGCTATTTTTGCCTGTAACGATGAGATAGCGTCAGGTACCCTGTTTGCTGCAAGACTGAACGGTATCGACGTGCCCGGTAAACTGGCAATTGCCGGCTTTGAGAACTCGCCATTCTCACGACAAACCTGGCCGAAACTGACGACGGCGGCGCAGCCAACCGACGAAATTGCGCGCGACGCTGCCCGTACGCTTATCGACATGGTGCAATCGGGCCGTAATGCGCGGTTCGCCAGCCAGGAAGTACAGCATGTGCACTTTCACCCGGAGCTGGTCGTCAGGGAGTCTACCTACCTGCCCGACTAACCGGTTTTACAAGTGCGTCATCAGGCCGGTACTATGTTTTATCAAAGACGATGCGCTGGCTACCCTGTCGTTTGTTGTGAAGACATACAATTGCCTGCCAGAGCAAACGTGCCAATGGTATGCGCCATGGCTGACACCATGCATATTAAGAATAAGAGATGCGCAACATGAGTCAGGTTTCCCGATTAGTGATTGTAGGTGGCGGGATTGCCGGCTGGCTGACCGCCGCCTACATGGCAAGAACGCTCTGTGACAAGGTAAATCACGACATTCGTATTACCCTTGTTGAGTCACCGGGCAGCACCCCGGTTGGCGTAGGCGAAGGATGCTGGCCATCGCTTCGCAATACCCTTGCCCATCTCGGAATTTCGGAAAACCGTTTCATGCAGGAATGTCAGGCGACGTTCAATCAGGGAACCCGGTTTGAAAACTGGCGACATCACTCCGCGAATACCGATAACGATGCGTTTTATCACCTGTTTGATACCCCTACACTCAACTGGCCGGTGAGCCCGGTGCCGTTCTGGTTATCGCACCTTCGCGACGACCCACACCCTTTCGCCGACTCAGTATCGATACAACAACAGGTCTGCGAGGCAGGACTTGCCCCCAAGCAGCTATCGACGCCAGAGTTTCAGGGGCACCTGAATTATGGCTACCATGTCGATGCCGGAAAGTTTGCTAATTTGTTGTCTCGTGTTGCCAGCTATGAAATGGGCGTATCACATATTCAGGCAGACCTTACCCATGTGCATCACAACCCCACGGGGGCAATTAGTCATATCACGACCCGCCAGGCCGGGGATATTGCCGGCGATATTTTTATAGACTGCACAGGGTTTTCGTCCCGCTTGTTAGCCCAGTCGATGAATGTGCCTTTTGTGGATTACAGTCATATTCTGCTGGCCGACCGTGCTATTGCCGTACAAGTGCCTTATGCAAGCGACGACGCTGAAATTCCCCCCTTTACCCGTGCTGTCGCGCAAGACGCCGGATGGATATGGGATATTGGGCTGAGAAATCGTCGCGGCGCCGGCTACGTATACCGATCTGCTGACTGTAGCGACTTGCAGGCACGGGAAGCCTTAATGACGTACCTGGGCGATGAACAGATGCCTGGCGATATCAGAGTAATTCCGCTTCGCCCTGGCCGTCGCGCGAAAGCATGGCAGCATAACTGTGTTGCTATTGGTATGTCTGCTGGCTTTATCGAACCGCTTGAGTCCTGTGCCCTGCTAATGATTGAAGATGCCTGCAAACAGGTGGCTGATTTGTTTCCGGCGCGACAAGAGGATATACCTCACGCCGCAGCGCTGTACAACGACAACTTTATTCGCCGCTGGGACAATGTGGTGGAGTTTATTAAGCTTCATTATGTTCTCAGTGGCCGTGAAGATACCGCGTTCTGGTTGGACAATAAGCGTGAAAGCACCTGGCCAGACGGATTGAAACAAAAATTACTGCGCTGGCAAAGTGCGCCACCAGCAAGCTATGAATTTCCTGATTGTCAAAGCCTGTTCACACGGGAGCATTACGAATTTATCCTCTTTGGCATGCAGTCAGAAACGCAGTTGCAAACTATGGCTGACAGTTACGGCAAGGCCTCCGACCTCGCGAGAATGGCGTCCGCAGCGTTGGAAGAGCGCTGGGGCTATACGCAGGCGAAACTTGGGTCCCACAGGGCACTTATTACTGCGCTGGAGAAAGACCGGTTCCCGCGGGCCAGATAGGCAGGTGGCCGCGCGGTAACTAACGCTCACCACCTCGTTACGCAACCTTATGCGAACTGAGGTAGTCATGCCTTTGGCCGCCTCGCCTGTGTTGTCTCCCCCTGAACATGGGTCAAAACAGCACCTGATAACAGTGACAGAACGACAACCAGTCCTGGCCCTTGTGGTCACCATTGTCTGCTCAGCGTTTGGGCCCCCCTGAAGTAACAGGGTTGTTAACACACCGTCTGCTTATCGCAATGTCATAACGGGTTATTACGCACACCTCGCGAAACTTTCATCCTATTTTTATCATTTTTTCCCCGCGAAACTGCCTAAATTGAATTATTTTTGCACAGCCATATCGTCCGTTTCGCCTTGTGTCGTGGGGAATGCAGCATGTTGCTGTAAAAAACATGTAAAAAAAGTCTTGATGACAGCGCTGTCAGGATTTAAGATTGTTCAAAATGACATCGCTGTCATTTTAACTTCACCTCGACGAATGGGACCACATAACTATGAAAACAAGAAATCTGAAATTCTCGACACTGGCACTCGCAGTCGCGTCGAGTTTTGCTGTAAATACGGCAACAGCACAGGAGGAAAGTGCTGAAAACGATATGATCGAAAGGATCGAAGTCTCCGGCATTCGTGCAAGTACCAAAGAAAGCATCAACAATAAACGGTTTGCGAACAGTATTGTTGATTCCATCAGCGCGCAGGATATTGGTAAGTTTCCTGATAAGAACGTAGCTGAGTCGCTTTCCCGTATCACCGGTGTCGCCGTCAGTCGTGAGTTTGGTGAAGGTGAAAAAATCAGTATTCGTGGTGCCGGGCCAGACTTAAACCGTACCCTGTTAAACGGACAGACGGTCGCCTCTGCTGACTGGTTTATCCTTGACCCGTCAAACCGTTCATTTAACTACACTCTGCTGCCATCCTCTATTGTAAAAGGTCTGGAAGTGTATAAGTCGCCACAGGCGTCTATTGATGAAGGCTCTATTGGCGGTACGGTTATTCTGCGCACCCGCAAACCTCTTGAGCTTGATGCCAATACCGTGAACGTCGGTGTGCAGGCCCAGTACTCCGAGACCTCAGAAGAGACCGATCCGCAACTCGACGCTTTGTACTCGTGGAAAAATGACGACCAGACATTCGGTTTTCTGGTTAACGTCATCGCACAGGATCGCACCGTTCGTCGTGAGGGCTTTGAAGTACTGGGATACAACAAAGTCACGCCAACCGCAGAAGACACTGACGACACGTCCATTATTGGCAATACCTATAACGTGCCTTCCCTCATCGGCGTACCGCGATTTGACCAGTCACGCGAGCGACGCACCGTGTTTGCTTCACTGCAATATGCGCCAACAGATGAGATGGAATTCACACTGAATTACCTGAATTCTGAAATGGATGCCAACAACCGAAACCAGAACCTGCTGATTGGTCCGGGAGATGCGGGTAACGTTATCGAGACTATCGAAAACGGCACCATTTTGGGTAACAACAACGTGGTAGCCTCGTCGTCATCAGGTCGCCTGCCGTATAACTTCATCAACCGTGTATCGAGCACCGAAACCGAATCTATCGATTTAGAGATGAACTACAGCACCGATACGTATCTGTTGCACCTGCAGGTAGGTACCACTGAAGCGAATGGCGGTACATTGCGCGAAACCTCGTGGGAATATGCACCGGCTGGTGGCACCGACTGGTCGTATGATCTGCGCGGTACACCGACTATCGAAACCTCGGTTGATCCCAGCGATGCCAGTCAGTTTGCTGCAGGCTGGATTTGGGGTGGTAAACGTCCTACACATGATTCAGAAGATTATGCCCAGTTGGATCTGGAAGTGCCTGTTGAATATGGCCCGTTCACCGCGTTGAAAACCGGTTTAAAAATTCGTAAAGCCGAGAACTCGATTCTGGATCGTCAGGTAAACAGCTGGCAGTGGGGCGAAACAACACGCCCTGGCCTGACAGGCTCTCAGGGGCAGGATATTGCAGGTTACATGTGGTGGATTTTCGATCAGTGCCCCACACTGGCCGACTGTAACCTGTCATCAGGTTCGCAATCGGTTGATGCAGTGGTTAACGGCTCGTTCACTAACCAGGTCACACAAAACCAGCAGGCTATGGAAGATATCGCCTTTGGCTCACTCAATGGTGAACCTGCCGGTTATGCAGCACACTTGTCTCTGGCTGATATCTATAAAATTGAAGAAGACATCACCGCCTTTTATGTACAGGGCGATTTCGACGGCGACGGCTACCGCGGTAACGTTGGCGTGCGTTATGTATCGACCGACCAAACCTCCGGCGGCTATGAATTCAGTCAGGATTCATCCGGCTTGTTAACCCTTAACTACGACTGGTTAGCACCGTCTGAATTAGCCTGGGTAGAAGCGGAAAACGATTACAACGAGTTCTTACCCAGTGCCAACATTGCGTTTGACCTGTCCGACGACATGATCTTTCGTGTAGGTGCGGCGCGCGTTATGTCTCGCCATAACTGGACTGAGATTGCGTCAACCGAATACTTCGGTGACTTAGGCGGTGGCTCCAGTACCGGTACACGCGGTAACCCTTACCTCAAGCCGATGATTGCCAACCAGTTCGACCTGTCATACGAGTGGTATTATGCCGAGGCGTCTATGTTCTCCGCTACCTACTTCAGCAAAACCATCTCGTCGATGCGCACCTCTAATGTTGTAACTGAGCTACGTTCTAATGACCGCTATCAGGATGTGCCTGTTGCGTTTAATCAGCCGGTAAATGATTTGGGTGGCACTATCAACGGTATTGAGCTGAACCTGCAACATGACTTCGGTGGTTTCGGGGTCCAGGTTAACTATACCTATACCGATGCCAAATCTGACCAGACTCGTGACGAAAACGTACCCGGCTCCGGCTTATTTGAAGGTACATCGAAAAACATGATGAACCTGGTCGGTTACTATGAAAACGACACCTTTGGTGCGCGCCTGATGTACAACTACCGTGATGACTGGTATCAGGGCATTTCACCCAACGGTGCTGAAGTGTGGACTGAAGGCTTTGGGCAGTGGGATGCCAGTGCGTCGTATGACGTGACTGAACATATCTCGCTGACGCTTGAAGCGGTGAACCTGCTGGATGAAGAAATTGTCCAGTACAACACCGATAAGGATCGACTCTACTCACTGTACAAAAACGGCCGCCGTTTTGTCGTGGGTGCGCGATTCTCGTTCTAACGATGTTTGTTTGATGTGTTGTTCCTTTTACAGCCAAGCATCTGCTTGGCTTTTTTTCTTAGCAACACAAGTAACGAGTCCATCGCAATACCACAGGTATGCACCGATGGTATTGCGGTAGGGCTTCACGTAGTATGAAAGGCAGACAATGCTTGCCGGTTGATTGACAGATTTTGCGATGACAAACAGCATAAGAAAAGTCGTAATTGTGGGCGGTGGCACCGCGGGGTGGCTTACCGCGAATATTCTTGCGTCGCAACTCAGCAGTCAGAAAGACGCGCATGGCATTGATATTTGTCTGGTGGAATCACCAGACATCTCCCCTATTGGTGTGGGTGAAGGCACCGTTCCTACCATGCGCCAGACGCTTAAGCTGATTGGCCTCAGCGAAACCGAGTTTGTGCGTGAGTGCGATGCCACCTTTAAGCAGTCTATCAACTTTGTCGACTGGCTGTACCCGCCTGAGAACGGCCATCATCATTCGTATCAGCATTTGTTTCAGTATCCGGCCTCGCCAGGCTTTGATCTCACGCCATACTGGCTGTTACACGAGCATCATAATATCAGATACGAAGATCTGGTATCCGCCCAGGCTCAGGCCTGTCATGCTGGCTTAGCCCCAAAAAGAATTACTAACAAAGAGTTTGATGGCGTATTTGATTATGCCTACCACCTCGATGCAGCAAAATTTGCAACGTTACTGACAAAGCACGGTACTCAAACGCACAATGTCCAGCATATCCTGGCGAACGTCACCGCGGTGCATCAGTCCGCAAACGGCGATATTGAGTCGGTTGAGACGGATAGCGCCGGCATTATTGACGGCGATTTATTTATCGACTGTACCGGCTTTGCCTGCATGCTGCTGGGCGACACGCTGGGCGTACCCTTCGAAGACAAAAAAGATATGTTATTTGTCGATCACGCTGTGGCAATGCAAGTACCTTATGCGGATGACGCCACGCCAATTGCCAGTCATACCATTGCAACTGCCCAGGAAGCAGGCTGGACATGGGATATTGGGTTAACCAAGCGTCGCGGTACCGGTTATGTGTATTCCTCGCAGTATACCGATCACGACAGCGCGGAACAGGTGCTTCGCGATTACATTGGCCCGGCAGCTGCGCAACTGGAGTGTCGGCGCATTCCCATGAATATAGGTTATCGCAGCGAGTTCTGGCGCAACAACTGTATCGCAATAGGGCTGTCAGCGGGATTTCTTGAGCCTTTGGAAGCCACCGCCATTTTGCTGATTGAAGCGACCGCCAAGCTGGTAGTCGAGCAGTTCCCGGCCACCAGACAATCCATGTCACATTCCGCAAAGAGAGTGAATGAAATAACCCGGTATGGGTGGGACCGCGTTATCGATTTTATCAAGCTGCATTATTTTTTAAGCCGCAGAACCGATACCCAATTCTGGATTGATAATACCCGACCGGACACCGCCCCCGACAGTTTACTGGAACGACTGGAAGCCTGGCGACACCGCCCTCCTGCCGAGTCTGACTTCTTCAGTAAATACGAAATATTTCAGTTAGAAAACTACCAGTATGTTTTGTACGGCATGGATTTTCACACAGACCTGTCAAATTCACGTAAACGCTATTTTAACCAGTTGCAGACACAGGAATTTCGTCAGCGCATGGCGAAATACCAGACCCATGTCCTCAAAGGGTTGCCGACGCACCGGGAACTGATTAATCAAATCAGATTACACGGCATGAAAGCCATATAACACTAACCAATTGCAGTTATCATTATGAATAAAAACATTGAGTTACTAGATAATAACAAGCACCGGAACCTGAAGCTGAAAAGCACTACGCGATTTGAGCACATGTACCACCGCAATATGGTGCCGCTGGTGGCAAATGAGTTTATGCACGCCGCCATTAACTTTCCGATTTTCTTTATCAAAGAGGCAAATACGGCGGAATTTAAAGCCGTGGGGTTGCTTGGGTTTGAGCAGGACGAAAACCTCTATTTCACGCCGGAGCGACTTAATACCAACTATTTTCCGCTTAACGTGCAGCGCTACCCGTTTGTGCTAGCCGCAGAGACCGCAGACTCGGAAAACTTTGCCATTGCTATTGATACAAATAGCGAGCTGGTGAGCAGCACAGAAGGCCAGCGTTTATTTACCGATGATGGCGAGCCAACCGACGACCTGCATAAGGTGTCCACGTTTTTGTCCGAATTGATGACCAAAGAACTCGCCACCAAAAAATTCGTCGATTACCTTGTCGACAACGACTTGCTGCACGAAGCCTCGCTGTCGCTCGCCCTTGGCGATGAGGGAAATACCAGTTTGAATGGCGTTTACAAAGTCAATGAGGAGCGTCTGGACGAGATAGAACCGGACGTACTTGCAGAGCTACATAAACGGCACTACCTGCCTGCAATATACGCGCACCTCACGTCCATTGGTCAGTTGCAGCGCATGGTTGCGCTCAAACGCATCAAGTCACAGTCGTAGTAATGATGCATCTGGAAAACCTGCCCTCGGTTGAGGTTTATCACAATGTCGACGCGGCGCGGTTTCGCGAAGACATTGTGAAACAAGGTAAACCTGCCATATTAAAAAACCTGGTCGGTAACTGGCCGGTAGTCGCAGCCGCCAGGCAGTCGGCCGCGGAGTTTATTGCGTATTTACGGTCGTATCAGTACCAGGGCAAAATTGAAGCCGTGCGCTGCCGCGCCGCTGAAAATGGCTTTATGTTTTACAACAAACGCTTCACCGGCTTTAACTTTGAACGGCGCGCGGTAACGCTTGACGGGTTCCTTAATGATGTACAGGCCAGTGCAGAAAACTCGGGCTATGCAACGCATTCGTGGCAAAGTGCGCACATTGATAATTTCTTCCCCGACTTCTTACAACAACACCCAATGGCCTTGCTGCCAGACACCGTAAGGCCAAGGATCTGGCTGGGAAATAACACCGTGGTTGGCACTCACAATGATGACAGTGAAAATATCGCTTGTGTGATTGCCGGAAAAAGGCGCTTCACGTTTTTTCCACCGGAACAATTGCCTAACCTTTACATCGGGCCGCTGGACAAAACCCCCGCCGGGGCTCCTGTCAGTCTGGTGGATTTGCGGGCGCCGGATTTCGAAAAGTTTCCGCGAATGAAAGCCGCCCTTGCCACCGCCACCATTGCGGAGGTGGAGCCCGGTGATGCGGTCTATGTGCCAACCCTATGGTGGCATCATGTTGAGGCGCTGGAAGGGATCAACGGCCTGGTAAATTACTGGTATGGCGGCGCGCTGGACGACGGCAAAGCGCTGGTTGGCTTAGACACCTTGCTGCTATCTATTTTGACCTACTCTGATATGTCTCCTGCGGTGAAGCAGGCATGGAAAGCCACTTTTGACCATTATGTCTGGTCCGACAAAGACACCTTTGCGCATATTCCTGACCACGTGAAAGGGGTATTGGGTGATGTCCCGGAAGGGCAGCGCAAACAGCTGGCCAAATGGCTTGCAGGCAAACTGAATGACTATGCTGACAGCTAAATGAAAGAACCCATTTTTATTCATATTCCCAAAACCGGTGGCACCTCAATCAACTGTGTGATTAAGGGGACATCCTGGCAAACGCCGATAAATTACCATTACCGGCACTTGGTTTTTGAAACCAAAAAATCCAGTTGTGGCGATATTTTCCAGCGTGACAATCTGGACCGCTACCGGGATGAATTCATCTTTATGATGCTCAGGGATCCTCTCGACAGGCTCATTTCCGAGTATTATTACATTCGTAATAATCAGGATTTCATGCAGTATTTAACTTCACAGCCGCGAAGTTTCGAAGAATATATCGATAATCCGCAGACCAGTAATTACATGCTGAAGTTTCTGGATGGTCGGCGCATTTATGACGACGATACCGACATGTCTGAACAGCGAACCAACGAGATTATCGGCATCATTGACGAGTTAAACATTCACACCGGTATTTTTGAGCAGTATGCGCTGTCTTTGTCTTACCTCTCCAGTGTAGGTGATTTTCAGTGGCCGGATACCATTGACGTCAAACGCGCTACCTTGAATCGTCCCCAGGTAAGGCAGATTTCAACAGCGCTTCGCGAAAGGATCCTTGCCAACAATGCCATGGACATGAAGCTATATAACCACTGTCTGGCCCGCCTGGCAGAGCACACCAAGGCACTGGCCGTACAAAAAATAAAATTTAAAGGCGGCAGGCTGGATTTTGTGATCCCGTATACCATGTATAACTGCATTCTGGACGTGGAGTTACAGAATAAAACGTTCATTGAAACCAACAAAACCTTTCTGGTTACACTAAATCACTATTTGCATAAAACCGTCTCTACAGGCAAAGACTACACTAAGAACTGGCTATCACTTTTTCGCGATGCCGTGAGCTTCTATTACCCCAACACCCGCTTTGCTAAGCAGGTCAAAAGTATCAAGCGTAACCACCCGCTTGATGAAGTAGTGGCAATCGCCCGTCTCATTGACAGTGCGCCACAACACCCGGAGTTAGGGCTCGATATTACACAGCCAAAATTACAACTGCGTTTAACCCGTGACATGGCTAAGGTTATGCGACGCGATGATGTTGTTGCGAAGGGAACCCACCGTTGGTAGCCACAAGATGAGTGAGAAAAAATAACGATGACAAATTCAGAGGCAACCAGGCATGTGCTTATTGTGGGAGGCGGCACATCAGGCTGGATAACCGCGGCGTACCTCGGCAAGCATTTGTCCTGCAAGGAACCCGGCGCGGTACAGGTGACCCTGATTGAATCGGACGATATCGGCACCATTGGCGTCGGCGAAGGGACGTTTCCCACCATGCGGGTAACACTGGAAACCTTAGGTATTTCTGAAACCGAGTTTATCCGGGAAACCAATGCCACTTTTAAGCAAGCTGCCAAATTTGCGCACTGGCTATACAACCCGGCTGACAATCATCCGAGAAACTATTACTACCACCCTTTTGATGTGCCGCTGGGTGGCCCTCATATGGATATTGCCAAATACTGGTTACAGGAAAAGGACAAATACGGCCCCTACTTTGATGAAGCTGTCAGCATACAGGGCACAACCTGCGAGAATAACCTGGCACCCAAGAAAATCACCCATAAAGAGTTTGCTGGCCTCAACTACGCCTACCATCTGGATGCAGCTGCCTTTGCCAGATTACTTCGAAAGAAGAGCGTTGAAGAGTTTGGCGTTAAACACCTGATTGGTACTGTTACAGATGTGAAAAAAGCCCCGGATGGCTCAATAGCGTCGGTAATATCCGAAGAGCATGGCGAGCTTCACGCTGACCTGTTTGTGGACTGCACCGGGTTTAGTGCACGCTTAATTGGTCAGGAATACAACACGGCATTTAAATCGATTGATGATGTTTTGCTGGTGGATCACGCGATTACCGTTCAGGTGCCCTATGCTGAGCCCGATGCGCCAATTCCGACGCATACGATTTCGACGGCACAGGAGGCAGGCTGGACCTGGGACATCGGCCTACAACACCGCCGTGGCGTAGGTTACGTTTACAGCGCCCGCCATACCAGCCATGAGCGCGCCGCAGACGTATTGCAAACCTACCTGGGTGACAGCGTTGATTTGTCTAGCGCCCGGCGCGTCCCTATGAAAACAGGGTATCGTACTGAGCAGTGGCATAAAAACTGTGTGGCAATCGGGCTTTCAGCGGGCTTCTGTGAGCCCCTTGAAGCCACCGCCATTGCGATGATAGAGCTAGCAGCGCGCTTTCTTGTCAGCGAATTCCCCTACTCCAAAGCCTATTACCCTATTGCCGCAAAAGCGTTTAATACCTCTTTTGTTTACCGCTGGGACGCGATTGTCGATTTCGTTAAAATGCATTATTACTTATCGCGCCGAAACGACCATCAGTTCTGGCTGGATAATACCAGCCCGGAAACAGCGACAGACAGTCTGTTGGAAAGGCTTGAGAAATGGCGCTACAGCACACCAAACCGCAACGATTTCCCCAATGTGAACGAAATGTTTGGCGTGGAAAGCAATCAGTTTGTGTTGTATGGCATGGACTACCAAAGTCATATTCAGCCCTCAGCGCTGATTACCGAGCAGCACTATGCCGATAAACTGCACAAGCAGCTGTGCATGCAGAAAGAGAAAATCAGTCAGATGCTGCCCTCACATAACACACTGATCACGCAGGTGCTCAAGCATGGCTTTGCCAAACTGTAAGAATGAGGGCGAAGGTGAAGGTAAGAATGAAACTGAAGACAAGCGCGAAGCGGATAACAAGCGACTGATGTCAGCGCCCGTTCGGTAACAAAGGTGCGAAATCAATAACGTTTGTCGAGCGGCACGATTGTGTAGCGCACATCGCCTTAAAAGTATAAGCCGGCCCGCCCGTGGCAACGTAAAACGCCTGCATCAGGCAGGCGTTACGGTATGACATCCGCGTTGTATGTAATTATGGATATGTTGCGGCCATAATCTTCTCGCAGCCGCGGCAGAAAGCAGTTACTGCGCAGGCTTTTTCTTTGGTACAGGCCTGGAATAAGCGCCACGGTTTACCCGCGGACGGGAATAGGACGTTCGCATCAATCACCTCTTAGGTAGATAGCACCGGTCGGCAACCGGCAGTGCGGTAGCAGTCGAGTGACTCAACTGCACACACTATATACCTGTGTTAGCCATTCTGCGCTAGTACTTTCGACTAACGGCGTCGTCGCCTGAAATACGCTTTTAGTGGCTTTTGTTTTGCTTTCAGCCACTTAGTCTATTTTTTAGCCAAAATATAATTTTTATACACTGCACATTTACAATAAAAACTTGAAAAGCGTTGTATTTCCCTGCCAATCTACCGATAGAGTAATAAGAGTCGTTGCCGTGTGGACAATCGTCGTTTAATGAAACATCGCGCAGATGATGCCGACCTACTTGTCATTATCGTACTCAGCGGAGCCATCACGCTGGGCATTCTGCCGTTTGTTGTTATCCGGTTCATCGCCAGCGACTGGCCGGTATTTTTCCTTGATGTATTTGCTCTTGTCATCAACCTGGCGATGTTTCTCTATGTATTAATCACCAGGCGCACCACGCTGGCGAGATGGGGTATTTCTGCGCTGTGCGTGTCTGTGATGACCGTCACCATTTACCTCAAAGGGGCGGAAAATATATTCTGGGTCTACCCTGCGCTTACCTCACTGTTTTTTCTGCTGCGTCCGGTTTACGCCGTTATCTCAAGCAGTCTGTTTCTTATTAGTTCGACCATCATGTTATGGCCACAGCTGACCGCTCTGACGCTGGCACAGTTTCTGGTTACCAGCAGCAGCACCCTGATGTTTTGCTTTGCCTTTTCCTATCGCATGCGCCAACAAAAAGATGAGCTGAATAATCTGGCAACCCACGATGCCCTGACCGGCGTTGCTAACCGGCGCGCGCTGGAAGAAACGCTGTTGTCGATTATCGAGCGAATTACCCGCCATCCGAGCCAGCGGGCGTCACTTCTGATGATTGACCTTGATAAATTCAAGTCGATAAACGATGCACATGGCCATGCCACCGGCGATGCGCTACTGGTGCATTTCGCCAATACGGTACGCCAGCGCCTGCGTGCCTCTGACGGCATCTATCGGTACGGCGGCGAAGAGTTTGTGGTCATTGCAGAGAACACATCACTGGATGAGGCCGCTATTCTGGCTGAGTCTCTGCGCGTGGCCGTACAGGAAAATATGTTGCTTGAAGGGATCGAATTAACGATATCCGTTGGAGTGGCCGAGTATATCGCTGGTGAGTCGTCTTACCGCTGGCTGGAACGCGCAGATATGGCGCTGTACCGCGCCAAGGAAACGGGCCGAAACGTGTGCTTTACTGGGTGATCCGGTTCACTCTCACCCCAAAAAGCAGGCCCCACCGTAACGTCAGAGGCTCGCGCGATACCGGGCAATGCTGATAGCCCTGAATGGTAGGTTGCGTAAAAGAACAGCATTACGCTAACTGAGCAGATTAAAGGTTTGATGACTGGCAGCCGGATGACTGGCAGCTAACTACCCTATCACTACATCCAGGACCATCATTACCACAAACCCAATCAGCAAGGTAAACGTCGCCAGGTTCTGATTGCCGTTTTGATGGGTCTCAGGAATAATTTCGTCGCTAATGATGAACAACATGGCGCCGGCGGCAAATGCCAGTGCCAATGGCATCAGCATAGACGCGCTGGCTACCGCAACCGCGCCAACCAGGCCGCCCACAGGTTCAACCATACCCGACAGTACGCCCACCAGCGCGCATCGTGCAGGTGAATACCCTACACTCAGCAATGCCACTGACACGGCCAACCCTTCGGGAATATTTTGCAGGCCGATGCCCAGCGCCAGGCTCACACCATTGGCCACCTCGCCTCCGGCGAAGCCAACGCCGACGGCCAGCCCTTCCGGAAAATTATGCAGCGTAATGGCAATAACGAACAGCCAGATACGTCCCAGCTTGGTATCTGATGCGCCTTCACGCCCCGTTATAAAATGTTCGTGAGGCGCCCGCTGATGGATAGTGAACAGCGTACCGGCACCTGCCAGCACGCCAAGCGCCACGGCTATGGCGCTGATGGATAGTGAACCATACTCTACGGTGGCGTAGTCAAGAGCTGGCAGCAGTAACGAGAAAAAGGTCGCGGCCAACATGATCCCTGCCGCCAGGCTTAACAAGCCATCTTCCATACGGCGAGACAAGGTGCGGATGGCAAATACGCCGAGACTGCCTGCTGCCGTCCCAAGGCTGGCGCAACTACTGGCAATCACGCCCATTAATACTACGTTTGAGGCGTCCATTTCGCTTCCGAAAAAACAGTGATGTAATGGTATACCTCAGGGCGCGTGGTTTTGCTCACTATGCGTCTGTATTGATTCGGGTTTTGCGGTACACGCGGGAAAATCAATAATAGGATGTGTGCTGCCAGCTATCAACGAATACCAATCTGTATTGATACTTGCTCACGCAGCGCGCGAATTTGTCAACCCGTTTTGCTGACGGATAAGTGGAACGACATCTGGCGAAACGGGCGCTGCTTAACAGCCGCGCCCGAGGTGAGCAAGAGAAATATCAGCGATGTCTGACGATGCGCGGGACGCGCTGAGATACTCGGGTCATTAGTTCATACCCAATGGTGCCGGCATGGTGGGCGACCGTATCAATGTTTACCTGCTCACCCCAAAGCTCAACACGATCGCCGGGGCGCACCTCGCCGATATCGGTCACATCCACCGTGATCATATCCATTGAGACGCGGCCGGCCAGCGGTGCAATTTGCCCGTTTATCGCCACTGGTGTGCCGTTGGGGCAATGCCGTGGATAGCCGTCTGCATAACCGATTGCGACCGTGGCAATCTTTGACGTGCGCTGGGCCTGCCAGTTTTGTCCATAGCCTACGTACTCGCCGGGGGTAATTGTGCGCACGGCCATTACGCTGGAGCGAAGTGTCATAGCAGGCTTCAGTTGCGCGCGCTCTGGCACGTCCGGCCCACTGCCGAACACAGCCACACCTAACCGGTTCCAGTTTGCCTGGCTTTGCGGCCAGGCCAGTGTGGCCGGAGAATTGGCAATACTGACCGGCAGGTCAATGCGGTTTTTCAGTGCCGCGAAGGCATCCAGTTGCTGTTGCGTGAACGGATTTTCCAAATCATCAGCACAGGCCAGGTGAGTTACCAGCACCGTTTCTGATGTCACCAGGGCCTGATAGGAAGTGAGTATTGGCTCAACCTCATCAATAGCAAACCCAAGACGGTGCATGCCAGAATCGACTTTCAACCATATGTGAGGGCGCTGCCCCTCCGGTAACGCCATTAACCAGTCGAGCTGACTTTGATGATGCGCCACCATAATGCAATCGCTGGCTTTGGCGAGCGCACATTCGCGCTGCTGATGTGGGCCTTCCAACACGACAATCGGCGCGGTAATACCGGCTTCTCGCAGTGCTATGGCTTCTTCAATGATGGCCACCGCAAACCGCTGACAGATATCCCGTAACAAACGCGCCACATTCACCGCACCATGCCCATAGGCATCTGCCTTAATCACCGCCATACTGCGACTATGGGGCGCACTTGCCTGAAGCAGTTTGAAGTTATGAATGATGGCGTCGGCGTGGATAATGGCCTGGGTCTGTCTGCTCACCGTGCGGTCATGTCCTGTCAGAATTACATTGGCACGAAGTGTATCACGACCACATGATTTTAGAATTTCCAAAGTATCATTACTTTTTCGTAGTCTTCCCGGTATGTTGCCGCGCTCTCCCCTTAAGCCAGGTATACAAACCACTAGGAATAAACTATTCTGCTTTCCAGAAAAGCTAAGAATGATTCATTATGCTACGCCATTATACGACAGCCGATCTCTACGTTTTTCTGGCCTATGGTCTGGTGCTGGTGTGCAGTGGCTGGCTGGTCAATCGACGTGCATCATCCGCAGACGATTACTTTTTAGGTGGGCACAGTATGCCGGTGTGGGTCGTCGCCATCTCGGTACTGGCAACCTCGCAGTCTGCCGCCACCTTTCTGGGTGGTCCGGACCAGGGGTATCGCGGCGATCTCACTTATCTGGCCACGAACCTGGGTGCCTTTCTGGCAGCGTTCTTTGTTGCGCTGTTTCTCATTCCCCGATTTTATCAGCTGCAGGTTTTCACCGTTTATGAGCTTCTGGAAAAGCGCTTCGGCAGCGCGGCAAAACGTCAGGCGGGTTTGATGTACTTATTTGGCCGTATCTTTGCCAGTGGCGCCAGACTGTATATGGCGGCGCTGGCGGTAGCGATGATCCTGTTTGGTAATATCGACGCCTCCAGCGTGATCATTGCCACGCTGATAATCACGCTAACCGGGCTGGTTTACACCGTGTATGGGGGAATACGTAGCGTCATCTATTCTGATGTCTTGCAGGCTGGTATTTATGTTGGCGCGGCAATCGCTGCTGTGGTTGCGCTACTGTACGCCATACCGGCAGATACCGGAGCCATTCTTAACGCACTGGCGAACCCAGGGCCCGGACAGGACTCTAAACTGACATTGTTTTCAACAGAGCTGAATTTCGGTCCCGATGGTGTGTTTTCGCTGTGGTCGGTATTTACCGGGTTTGTGTTGTTAAATATTGCCGCGTTTGGTCTGGATCAGGATATGACACAGCGGCTTCTTACCTGCAAAAATGCCCGAGAAGGCAGTAAAGCCATGCTGATGTCAGTGGTGATGGTGATCCCGGTTATGCTGCTGTTTATCACCATTGGCTTGTTGCTGTGGGTATATTACTCGCGCCCGGATTTGATGCTGTCGGGAACCAGCTCCGCACCTGCGCCAACCTTTGCCGGAGAACCGGTTACTATTTTTATGTACTATGTGCTTACAGCGATACCGGACGGGATCCGCGGACTGGTCACCGTCGGCATCATGGCTGCTGCATTGTCGACCTTAAATTCCGGATTGAACTCGATGTCCAGCGTGCTGATCCAGGATCTTTACCGGCCATGGCGGGAAGCACGCCAGCGCCATACTCAGGAAAGTCATTATGTGACGGCTGGGCGAATAAGCATGGTGTTGGTGGCAACGGCGTTAGGTGCCATGGCCTGTCTGTGCTACTACTGGCAACAATATACCGACACGCCGTTGTTACAGTTTGCGCTTGGCGTGATGGTGTTCTCCTATTCCGGTTTGCTCGGCGTGTATTTTGTTACCCTGTTTACTACACGGGGAAATCGCTATTCGGTAACCGGCGCGCTGTTGACAGGCTTTATCGTGCCGCTTAGTTTGCAACCCTATATTGCCGGTCTATGGCTGCCCGACGCATGGCAACTACACCTTGGGTTCACCTGGCAACTGGTGCTGGGAACCTTCTTGTCTACTCTGGTTTGTCTTGCCGGCAAACCGCTGCAGGCCGAACCAGCCTCACACTACACAGGTGCATCATGACACACGATAACGAAAACACGATGCTGCTGGCACAGCTTGACCGCATCGTATCTGAGGGCAGAAACCCGGATACTATGGACATAGACTTACTGCCCACAGAAGCCATTCTGGCGCGCATCAATCATGAAGACGCCAAAGTGGCGCCAGCCGTTGCCGCAGAGCTTCCAGCTATTGCCCGCGCCGTGGATTGTATTGTCGGGAAGCTTCAGGCTGGCGGACGCCTGATTTATATTGGTGCCGGCACCAGCGGGCGTCTGGGCATACTCGATGCTGTCGAGTGCCGCCCCACTTTTAGCGTACCGGACTCGCTGGTGATGGGCCTGATTGCCGGTGGCGATAAAG